>NZ_JBICUF010000023.1:0-86698 GCF_043198035.1 Micromonospora sp. NPDC048898 | reverse complement strand
CTTGTGGGCGTCGTCGGGGGGGGGGGGGTGTGGGGGCCCCCCCCCCCCCCCCCCGCCCCCCCCCCGGCCCCCCCGGCCGGGGGGGGGGGGGTCCCCCCCCCCCCCCCCCCCCCGGGGCCCCCCCCACGCCCTGAACGGGTGACAATCCTGACCGATTCCGATACTCCAGGTGTAGGGCGGTTGATCCTGGGCAACAACGGTCACCATGGGCGGTGGGGACCGAAACAGCGCGCAGCTTCTCGATGAGCGGTACCGGCTGATCGAGCAGCTCGGCGCGGGCGGCATGTCAGTGGTGTGGCGCGGCTACGACGAGGTGCTCGGCCGCCAGGTCGCGGTGAAGGTGCTGGCCTCCAGGCTGGCCAGCGACCGGGCCTTCCGTCACCGGATCCGGATCGAGGCGCAGGCCGCCGCGCGACTCTGCCACCCCAACATCACCAACGTGTACGACTACGGCGAGTCCGAGCAGGTCGGCCTGACCGTGCCGTACGTGGTGATGGAGCTGGTCGACGGCACCTCGCTGGCCAGCCGACTGGGTCGGGAGAGCCAACTGCCCTGGCGGGAGGCGGTGACGATCGGCGCGGAGGTCAGCTCGGCGTTGACCACCGCGCACGCCCGGGGCGTGGTGCACCGCGACGTCACCCCGGGCAACGTCATGCTCACCTCCACCGGGGTCAAGGTCGTCGACTTCGGCATCTCCGCGCTCGTGGGGGAGAGCGAGAAGGGGCCGGACGGCGCGCTGTTGGGCACACCCGCGTACCTCGCACCGGAACGGCTGGACAACGGCCAGGTGTCCCCGGCCACCGACGTGTACGCCGTCGGGCTGCTGCTGTACCGGATGCTCACCGGCCGGCTGCCGTGGCAGGCCACGACGACCACCCAGATGTTGCGCGCACACATGTACACCGACCCGGAGCCGATGCCCACCGTCGTGGGGCTGCCCGACGAGGTGACCGACCTGGTGGGGCGCTGCCTGGCGAAGCGGCCCGCCGACCGACCGGCCTCCGCCGAGCTGACCCGGACCCTCTCCGACGCGGCCGGCATGCTCGCGGCGGTGCCGGTCTCCCCGGCCGCCGGCCCCCTGGACCCGGCCCTGCTGAGCAACGCGCGGACCACGATTCTGCCCTGGTCGGCGGCGACCGACGCGATGCCGCTGCCGCGTACCCGCGAACGGGACCGGCTGGCCCGGCAGCGGGTGACCCGGCGTCGGCGGGTGGAGGCCGGAGTGGCAGCCGTCGGGCTGATCGCGGTCACCGGCGTGATGTGGGGGTTCACCTCACGCAGCCCGGCCAACGGCGAGGGCCGGCCGACGACCGAGGCCCGGATGGGTCTGCCGACTGCGGCGCCCTGCGAGGTGGCGTACGCGCTGCGGACGGACTCCGGCACCGACTTCGCCGCCGACCTGACGCTGACCAACACCGGTGACCGGGAGCTGCGGGACTGGGCGATGAGTTTCAGCTTCCCCGGCCAGCAGACGGTGACGAAGGCGGAACCCGCACCGGTGCACCAGCAGGGGAGCACCGTGGTGATCCGGCCGGCGGCCCAACGCAACACGCTGGCCCCCGGCGCGGCTGAGAAGCTCACCCTCACCGGGACGTACAGCGGGACCAACCCGCTGCCGGTGGAGTTCCGGCTCGGCGAGGCGACCTGCGGGGTGCGCGTCTCCGGGGTCGCCGGCAGCACGCCGTCCGCGGCCCCGCCGCCCAAGCCGGCCGCGACGAAGGCCCCGCCGAAGAAGACGACTGTGCGTGCCGGCACCGGCGGCGGTGCGCCGAAGGCCAAGCCGCCGACGGCGCCCAAGGGCCCGGCGAAACCGAAGGCCGCGGGCCCGGGTGGTGGTCAGGGAAAAGCGCCAAACTGACCGGGGAGCGTGGTCACGGCCCGCACCCGCGGTGACGGTCAGCGTTGCCCGGCGAACCGCTGCACCTGGTCGATCCCACCCTCCACGATGAGCACCCCACCCTGAGGGAGCGCGGTGTTGTCGTCCGAGGTGTAGCGAAAGCGTTCACCCGGCAGCTTGGCGCCGACCACCCGGATCCCGTAGTGCTCCTCGGGTCGCAGTTCGCGCAGGGTACGACCAACCAGGGTCTCGGGCACCCGCACGGTGGCGATGGCGAAGTCGTCGTCGAACTCGATGAAGTTCAGCAACCGGCTGACGATCAGGTGCGCCACCCGGTCCCCGGTCTCCGCCTCCGGGAAGATCACGTGGTGGGCGCCCACCGACGACAGGATCTTGGCGTGCTTCTGCGAGGTGGCCCGGGCCCAGATCTGTGGCAGGCCCAACTCGACCAGGGCCAGCACGGTGAGCACACTCGCCTCCACCGAGGCCCCGATGGCCACCACCGCCTGGCCGAAACCGGTGATCCCGAGTTGCCGCAGCGCCCCCTCCTCGGTCGAGTCCGCCTGCACGACCCGGTCGAGCTGCGCCGACCAGCGCTGCACCTGCGCCGGGTTGTGGTCGATGGCCAACACCTCGCGGTTCATCCCGGTCAGCGACCCGGCCAGGTGGCAACCGAAGCGACCCAACCCGATCACCACGATGCCGCCGCTGTCCGCTCGTCTAGCCGACACTTGCCCCTCCTCGTGCTAATGCCTGTTTCATAAGAACTGGCCGGCCTGCGGCGGGCCCGGCCGACGACCGGCGGCGTTGCGGTTTCGTCCGGATACAACACCGGTATCCGGACGAAACCGCGCCTTGCCGGATCGCCGCCCGGACTCCGCCTCGGCGCGACCGCCCTTATAAAACAGGCCTCAACCGACAACTGGTTGTTCCTGGGGATAGCGGTAGAGCCGGCGTCGCGTGTTCAGGGCGATCGCCGACCCGAGGGTGAGCGTCCCGACCCGACCGATGAACATCAGCACGGTCAGGACCAGTTGACCGCCGGCCGGCAACTCGGCGGCCAGACCGATGGTCAGACCGGTGGTGCTGAACGCGGAGGTCACCTCGAACAGGGCCGCGACGAAGCGGACGCCCTCGGTGAGCAGCAGCAACGTCATCGTGCCGGCCGTGACCAGTGCGACGCTCAGCAGCGCCACGGTGATCGCCTGCCGCTGGCTGGCGGTGGCCACCCGGCGGTGCCCGACCGTCACGTCGGGCTCGCCGCGCAGCTCCGCCCAGATGGTGAACGCCAGCAGGAAGAACGTGGCGACCTTGATGCCACCCGCCGTGCTGGCGCTGCCCCCACCGATGAACATCAGCACGATCAGTAGGGGGTAGCTCTCCTCCTGGAGGGCGTCGATGTCCAGGACGCTGAAGCCACCCGTGCGGCTCAACGCGATCTGGGTGAACGACGCGAGCATCTTGCCGGGTACGTCGTACTGGCCGATCGTGCTCGCGTTTGTCCACTCGGCGGTGAGCAGGCCGACGAAGCCGATCACCAGTAGCACGCCGGTGCCCCAGATGGTCAGCTTGGTCGCGACCACCCAGTGCGCCGGTTGGCGCCACTCGCGGACCGCCTCGAACAGGGCGGGGAAGCCGAGCCCGCCGATGATCGCGCCGACCGCCAGCGGCAGCGACACCCACGGATCGCGGCTGAAGGCCAGGAGGCCGTCCGAATAGAGCGCGAATCCGCCGTTGTTGAAGCCCTGCACGGCGTGGAAGACACCCGACCAGAGGGCCCGCCCGGGTGGGTAGTCGTAGGCCAGCCAGAGCCGAGCGGAGACCAGCGCGGTCATCACCGCCTCGCAGGCGAAGACGGTCACCGCGATCCGGCGCAACAACCGACCCACCTCGCCGATGCCGAACTCCGCGGTCTCGGCCTGTACGAGCAGCCGGTTGCGCAGCCCGAGCTGACTGGAGACCACCAGGATGACGAGCGCCGCGACGGTGAGGATGCCGAGACCACCGAGCTGGGTGAGCAGGGTGATCACCACCAGTCCCCAGCCGGACCAGTAGTTCGGCGTGTCGGTGATCGCCATGCCGGTGACCGAGACGGCCGAGGTGGCGGTGAAGAGCGCCGTGACCAGGGGCGGGCGCTGGTGATCGGAGGTCGCCCAGCGCGCCATCAGCAGCCCGGTGCCGAGCAGGATCGGCACCAGGAACGCGAACGGCACCAGCCGCACGGGGTTGCGGAAGAACCGGCGCACCAGACAATCTTCCTTTTCCGCTCACCCCCTGGCACGGGAACGCGCATACCCGGAGATTCACCTCCCGGCCAGCCATCGACCAACTGCCGGCCAATCCGGGGCGGTCTGCTGTAGCGGCTTCCCCCACGACAGGAGACGGCGATGCGACGTACCCTTCCGACCCTCGGCCTGGCCGGCGTGCTGCTCGCCGCCGCCGTGGCCGTGCCGACCATGGCCGAAGCCGGCCCCGCGACCGACGCGGACCGCTCCCGGGCGACCGGCCGACCGATCGTGATCGGTCACCGGGGTGCCAGCGGCTACCGGCCGGAGCACACGTTGGAGGCGTACCGGTTGGCGATCCGGATGGGTGCCGACTACATCGAGCCGGACCTGGTCTCCACCTCCGACGGGGTGTTGGTCGCCCGGCACGAGAACGAGATCTCCGGCACCACCGACGTGTCCGCACACCCGGAGTACGCGACCCGCAAGGCGACGAAGACCATCGACGGCGTCGCGGTGACCGGATGGTTCACCGAGGACTTCACCCTGGCCGAGCTGAAGACACTGCGGGCCAAGGAGCGGCTGCCGCAGGTCCGGGTGGCGAACACCGCCTTCGACGGCCGCTTCGAGGTGCCCACCCTCCAGGAGGTCATCGACCTGGCCCGAACCGAGGGGCGGGCACGGGGCCGCACCATCGGCATCTACCCGGAGACCAAGCACCCGAGCTACTTCGCCTCGATCGGCCTGCCGTTGGAGGAGCCGCTGCTGAAGGCGCTGCGGCAGAACAAGCTGGACCGGAAGAACTCGCCGGTCTTCATCCAGTCGTTCGAGACGGCCAACCTGCGCCGGCTGAGCCGGCTGACCGAGGTCAAGCTGGTCCAACTGCTCGACGCCACCGGCCGCCCGTACGACTTCATGGTCACCGGCGACACCCGCGGCTACCAGGACCTGGCCACGCCGGCCGGGCTGAAGTGGATCGCCGGGTACGCCGACGGCATCGGGGCGAACAAGAACCTGATCGTGCCCCGGAACGCCGCCGGTGCCCTGCTGACCCCGACCAACGTGGTACGCGACGCGCACCGGGAGCACCTGCTCGTGCACTCCTGGACGTTCCGCGCCGAGAACCAGTTCCTCCCGGTCGACTTCCGGATCGGCACCGACCCGAACGGGCGCGGCGACATCACCGCCGAGTACGAACTCTTCCTCGGCCTGGGCCTCGACGGCGTCTTCAGCGACCACCCGGACACCGCCGTCGCCGCCCGCGCCGGCCGCTGACCCGGTCTCACCGGCAACCGACCCCTCCGACCCCGGCCCGGAGCTGACCTGCTCCAGCCGGCCACCGGGCCGACACGCCCGGCCCACGCGCTGGCCCGTCGTCCGCCACCCGGACGACGGGCCAGCGACAGTCCAGGCCAACACGCGCAAGATCGAGGTATGTCGAGGGGTCGGTCCAGGGGCGACGTCCGCTCCTGACGGGGCTCCACTCGCAAGATCGTGCTCGATCCAGGATCGAGTGGTATCGCCGCGACGACGAGGCCACTACATCCTGGATCGAGCACGCTCATGACGGGGCGGGCCGGGCTTGAGGCAGCAACATCGGGGAAGTGGCCGAGCACGACGGGCCGTGCGGCTGACCGAACGGGGCGAATGGCGCGAGGCGACACATCCGCCGGGTGGCCGGTGGGGGTGCGGGCCACCGGGGGAACCGGCCACGCGGTGGCGGTGCGGCCCGTTGTAACCCCCGGCCACCTCATTCCCGTTACTTGTGTGTTTCCGCCACATAGCCCGTGGGTGACGTCACTTCTAGCGTGAGCCGACAACACAGCATCCTGTCCTCACCTGGAGTCGCGATGACGGTCCGGCACACGCGGCGGGCGTTTCTCTCCGCCGCCACGATGATGGCCGCGGCGCTGGCCGCCACGGCCTGCGGTAGCCCGCAGGACACCGCCACCGGCGGCGGCGACAACGCCGCACCGGTCAAGGTCGGCCTGGTGTACTCCCAGTCGGGAGCCCTGGCCAGCTACGGCAAGCAGTACATCGAGGGGTTCAAGGCGGGGTTGGACTTCGCCACCCAGGGCACCGGCAAGGTCGGTGACCGGAAGATCGAGCTGACCGAGGTCGACGACGCGGGTGACCCGGCCAAGGCGGTCTCCGCAGCGAAGGACCTGATCGGCAAGGGCACGAAGATCATCGCTGGTTCCACCGCCTCCGGCGTGGCGTTGCAGGTCGCGCCGATCGCGGCACAGAACAAGGTGCTGTTCATCTCCGGCCCGGCCGCCACCGACGCGGTGACCGGCGCGAACAAGTACACGTTCCGCTCCGGCCGGCAGTCCTACCAGGACGTGGTCACCGCCAAGTCGTTCATCGGCGACCCGACCGGCAAGAAGGTGGTGGTCTTCGCCCAGGACGGCGCGTTCGGTGACGCCAACGAGGCTGCCGTCAAGGCCGTCATCGGTGCCGCGGGTGCCACCGTGAGCAGCGTCCGGGCGCCGGCCAGCGCCACCGAGTTCACCCCGTTCGCCAGCCAGATCAAGGCGGCCAAGCCGGACCTGCTCTTCGTGGCCTGGGCCGGCACCACCGCCCCGGCCATGTGGCAGAGCCTCGACCAGCAGGGCGTGCTCTCGTCCACCACAGTCGTCACCGGCCTGGACATCCGCTCGTCCTGGCCCACCTTCGGCGCGGCCGGCACCAAGATCTCCTTCCTGTCGCACTACTTCGACGGTGCCAGCGACACCGAGGCCAGCACGGCACTCAAGGCCAAGGTCAGCACCATCGACCTGTTCCACCCGGACGGCTTCGCCGCCGCCCAGATGGTGGTCCGCGCGGTGCAGGAGGGCGGGGACGACGTCGACAAGATGGTCACCGCCCTGGAGGGCTGGAGCTTCGACGGGGTCAAGGGCAAGATGACCATCCGGGCCGCCGACCACGCCCTGCTCCAACCGATGTTCCAGGCCAAGCTGACCGGCAGCGGCACCGCGTTCACGGCCACCGCGCAGAAGAGCCTCACCGGTGACGAGACCGCGCCGCCGGCCGTGGCGATGAAGGGCTGAGCCATGCTCGCCACCCGCGGTCTGACCTGGCGGATCGGTGAGGTCGCCATCGTCGACAGCGTCTACCTCGACCTCGCGCCCGGGGAGTTCCTGGGCGTCATCGGGCCGAACGGCGCCGGCAAGACCTCACTGTTCAACCTGATCACCGGCCTGCGCCGGGCCACGGAGGGCCGGGTAGTTCTGGATGGGCAGGACATCGGGGAGCTGCCGCCGCACCGGCGGGCCCGCCTCGGTCTGGGACGTACCTTCCAGGCGTCCTCGGTCTTCGGCTCGCTGAGCGTGCGGGAGAACGTCCGGCTCGCCGTGCAGGCGCACCGCGGGGGCTCGATGGCGCTGTGGCGGCGGGCGGCGGCCGACCGGGAGGTCGCCGCCGCCGCCGACGCGGCGCTCGACCGGGTCGGCCTCGCCCACCGGGGTACGGCACTCGCCGGCACCCTGGCCCACGGCGAGAAGCGCAAGTTGGAGATCGCTCTGCTGCTCGCGGGCGAGCCGCGGGTGATGCTGCTGGACGAGCCGATGGCCGGAGTCAGCGCCGAGGACGTGCCCGAGCTGGTGGCCGTGATCAAGTCGTTGACCGGCGACAGCGGCCGGGCGGTGCTGATGGTCGAACACCACATGGACGTCATCCTCGAGCTGGCCGACCGGATCGCCGTCATGCACCACGGCGCGCTGCTGGCCTGCGACACCCCGGAGACGGTGATGGCCAACCCCACGGTGCAAGAGGCCTACCTCGGGGAGGCGCTGTGAGCGCGAGGAGTGAGCCGGGTTTGCGAGCCCCGCAGGCGCGAACCGAGCCAGCCCTGAGCGAACCGATCCTCAGTGTGCAGGACCTGTCGGTCCGGATCTCCGGGCTGCACATCCTCCAGGGGGTGTCCTTCACTGTCGCCCCGACCGGCGTGACAGTCCTGCTCGGCCGCAACGGCGTCGGCAAGACCACCACGCTGCGCGCCATCCTCGGGCTCACCCCGCCCGCCGGGGAGGTCCGCGGCACCATCCGGATGGGCGCGCAGAGTCTGCTGAGCCAGCCCACCCACCGGCTGGTCCGCGGTGGGCTCGGCTACGTGCCGGAGGACCGGGACGTGTTCGCCGGCCTCACCGTCGCCGAGAACCTCCGGCTCGCCGAACGGCGCGGCACCAGCCCGGCGTACGACAAGGTCTTCGCGCTCTTTCCGGAGCTGGACCGGCGCGGACGGCAACGGGCCGGTTCGCTCTCCGGCGGGCAGCAGCAGATGCTCGCGATCGGGCGGGTGCTGCTCAACGACAACCGGCTGCTGCTCGTCGACGAGCCGACCAAGGGGTTGGCGCCGAAGGTGGTCACCGAGGTCGCCGAGGTGCTGGAACGGGTCGCGGAGTCGGTGCCGGTGCTGCTCGTCGAGCAGAACCTGGCGGTGGTACGCCGGCTGGCCCGCGACGCGGTGGTGCTGGCCGCCGGCAGGGTCGCCTGGACGGGCGACGCCCGCGAGCTGCTGCTGGAGACGGCGTTGACCAAGTCGCTGCTGGGTGTGGGCTCGGCGGAGGTGAGTCACTGATGGACACCGTGATCCTGTTGACGTTGACCGGGCTGGGCCTGGCGGCGCTGTACTTCCTGGTCGCCTCCGGCCTGTCCCTGGTCTTCGGTCTGGCCGACGTGCTCAACTTCGCGCACGGGCTGTTCCTCGGCGTCGGCGCGTACGGCACCTGGTGGGCGGCGGGCAACCTGCCGGGCGCGGGCTCGGACGGGTTCGGCTTCGTGTTCGCGGTCGCGTTCGGGGTGGCCGCCGGCACGCTGGTGGCGATCCTCGTCGAGCTGGTGCTGATCCGCCCGCTCTACTCCCGCACCATCGAGCAGGTGCTGGTCACCGTCGGTCTGTCGCTGGCCGGGGTGGCGTTGTTGCAGGCCACCTGGGGTGCGGACGCCCGGCCGTTCCCGCGCCCCGACTGGACCCGGCAGGTGACAGGCATCCTCGGCGCGCAGGTGCCCAACGGCGGTCTGCTGCTGATCATCGCGGCGGTGCTGGTGCTCGGCGCGATCCTGGCGTTCCTGCGCTGGACCCGGTACGGCCTGGTGATCCGGGCCGGTGTGGAGAACCGGGAGATGGTGACCGCGCTCGGCATCGACGTGCGTAAGGCGTTCACGCTCGTCTTCGCGATCGGTGGGGCGGCCGCCGCGCTCGCCGGGGCGCTCGGCGGGGTCTACTTCGGCACCGTCTCGCCCGGCCAGGGCAGCTCGCTGCTGATCTTCGCGTTCATCGTGGTGGTGATCGGCGGGATGGGCTCGGTGGTCGGCTCCGCGTACGCGGCGGTCGTCGTCGGGCTGGTGCAGCAGTTCGTCAACTACTACGGCACGTCCGGGCTCGGCGACATCTGCGTGGTCGGGCTGCTGGCCGTGGTGCTGCTGCTGCGTCCGCAGGGCATCGCCGGAAAGGTGGCAACGGCATGACGCTCATCGAGGCAACACCGGCACCGGCCCCCACCTCGCCCCGACCGGGCCGGGTGCACCGCGTGCGTCAGTTCCTGCCGTTGGTGGCGGTGGTCGTGCTGGCGATCCTGCCGTACTCGACGATCTCCCTGCCGGGGATCTTCGAGGGGCCGCTCAACTCGCCCGGCACCCTGCAACTGCTCGCCATCTGCCTGATCTTCGGCGGGCTGGCCGCCGGGTACGACCTGCTCTTCGGTCGGACCGGCATGCTCTCCTTCGGGCACGCGCTGTACTTCGCCGCCGGCGTGTACGGCACCGACATCCTCGTCACCCGGGCCGGCCTGCCGCTGTGGCAGGCGGCGCTGCTGACCATCACCGGCGGCACCATCCTCGCGGCGCTGCTCGGCGCGGTGGCGCTGCGGACCGTGGGCATCGCGTTCGCCATGGTCACGCTGGCGTTCGCCCAGGTCGGCGCGATCCTGGTCGCGCGGGACTTCGGCGGCCTCACCGGTGGCGAGGAGGGCCTGCCGCTGGACGTGTCCGGCCTGCCCGCCGGGCTGGTGGGGGTGACCAACACGGTCAACCTGTACTGGTTGGCACTCGCGTACCTGACGCTTGTGGTCTTCGTGGTGCACCGGGTGAGCGGGTCGCCGACCGGGCGGGTGCTCGCCGGGCTGCGCGACGACGAGCGGCGGATCGGCGTGCTCGGGCTGGACCCGTACCGCTACAAGCTTGTGGCGTTCACCCTGGCCGGCGGGCTGGCGTCGGCGGGCGGGGTGGTCTACGTCCTGATCGTCGGCGGCGCGTCACCGCACATCACGTCCTCCGAGCTGACCCTGTCGCTGCTGGTCATGGTGGTGCTCGGCGGGCCGGGCACCCGGTGGGGGCCGGTGCTCGGCGGCGTCCTCTACATGTACCTGGACCACCGGCTCACGGCCTTCGGCACCAGCGACGCGGTGGACAACCTGCCGGCCGTCCTGAGCCGTCCGCTGAGCCAGCCCCTCTTCGTCCTGGGCACGGTCTTCATCCTGGCCGTCTACTTCTTCCCCGGCGGCCTGACGAGCCTGGCCCCCCGCCTGGCCCCCCTAACCCGCACCCTCCGCCCCCCACGCTGAGCCCCGTTGACCCCGTCGATCATGGGGTTACAGCCACGACACGCCGTGGTGGATGGCGATAACGTCATGATCGACGGGGTTCTGTGGATGGGGAGGTCGGACATGGGGTCGCGAATTGCTGTTGTCAGTGGGGGCGGGAGCGGGATTGGGGCGGCCGTCGCGGGTTCGCTCGCGGGGGACGGGTACGACGTTCTGATCGTTGGGCGGCGGGCCGATGTGGTGACGGCTGCCGCCGAACGGATCTCCGTTGAGTGTGGGCGGCCGGAGGCCGTCACCGCCGTGGCCGCGGACCTGACCGACCCGGCGCAGGTCGACCGGGTGCTGACGGCGGTTGGCGGTCGGCCGGTCGACGTGGTGGTCAACAACGCTGGCAGCTATCTGGCCGGAGACACCGACACGCTGGCCGGGATCGCCGCCCACTGGCGGGCCAACCTGGACGCCAACGTCCTCACCGCCGTACTGCTGACCGAGGCGCTGCGGCCGGTCCTGCGCCGACCCGGCGGGCGGGTGATCCTGGTCAGCTCGATCTCCGCGCAGCGGGGCGGCGGCGGGCCCTACTCGGCGGGGAAGGCGGCCCTGCACGGCTGGGCGTACGACCTGGCGGCGCAGCTCGGCCCGGACCAGATCACGGTCAACGTGGTGAGCCCGGGCTATGTCGCCGAGACCGAGTTCTTCGGTGATCGGATGACCGCCGAGGGGCACGCGAAGCGGGTGGCGGCGACCCTGGTCGGGAGGGCCGGGGTGCCGGACGACATCGCCGAGGCCGTCCGCTATCTCGCCAGCCCGGCCGCCGGCTACGTCACCGGCCAGGTCCTCGGCGTCAACGGGGGGTCGGTCCTCGGCCGCTGACGCACGGCGGGGCAGAGTGCGCTGGCCATCGCGCTGCGCGCGCTCGCCCACACGTACACCGAAGGGCGGCGGACCCCCGTGTGGCCGCCGCCCTTCGTGCGTCATGGGTCAGTTGTTCAAGATCTCGTACGCCATCTTCGGCGCGTTCGTCGCGGCGGCGCCGGTCGGTACGCTGATCTTCGGCGCGGTGCCGTAGTCGGCGTAGTTGATCACGTAGTCGTACGCCTTCGCCTTGCCGGCGGCCGGGATCTTCAGCGTCAGCGAGGACAGTTGCTTGTCCGCGCCGACCACCGCGGTGAACGGCACCGTCTTGGCGGCCTCGCCCAGCGCCGCCGCCTCACCCTCCTCCAGCACCTTGGCGGCGTTACCGGCACTGACGTCGATGACACCGGCGTACTGCCCGGGGCTCTGCTCCTGCACCGAGGTGGCCGCCTGGATGAGCGGACCCGCGTTGCCCTGGTCGGCACCGTCGTAGGCCGGGATTGTCTCGCTGTCGGTGAGCTTCGTGCGGTCCAGCTTCATCCACTTGTCCGGGAACTTCGGCAGGCCCGCCTGGCCGGTCAGCTTCATCTTCATCCAGGCTTCCTCGGCAATGATCAGCACCGACATCTTGACGGAGATGCCATCGGCGCCGGGCGGAATCGTGGTGTTCAGTTCGACGCCCTTCGCGTCCGGGTCGACTCGCCCGCTGATCGTGCTTGTCGCGTCCTTGCCGCTGAACCGGAACGTTCCCTCGGTGCCGTCCGGAACGGCGTCGAGGAGCGTCTCCTTCGGGTCGGCGGTCGGGCTGGCGCTCGGGCTGCTCTGCGGTGCCGAGGCCGGTTCGCTCTTGGGCCCGCACCCCCCGAGCAGGGTGGTTGTGGCCAGCATGGCGGCGATCACGCCAACCGTGCGTCGGGTGGTGCTCGCGCTGCCCGTTGCCTGTGTCATCACATTTCTCTTTCTCGCTGCGTGGCCTGTGCCGGTGACCATCCTGTGGGCGGGCACGGCGGTTCGGCTGCCGATATGCTGCCGTCCGGCTGCCGGGCACTGCCGTCCGGCGCTGCCGGAGGTGTCAGGAGCGGAAATTCGCATGTCAGCAACGCTGCGTTTCGAGATCCTCGGGCCTCAGCGGGCCTGGTACGCCGACCGCGAGATCGACCTCGGTCCCGGCAAACAGCGTGCCGTGCTGACAGTTCTGCTGCTGTCCGCGGGTCGTCCGGTGCCCACCGGGCAGATCGTCGAGGCGGTCTGGCCGGAGGATCCGCCGGCGAACGGCCCCAACGTGGTGCAGAAGTACGTCGCCGGATTGCGTCGGGTGCTGGAACCGGACCGGTCACCGCGTACGCCGGGGCAGGTGTTGAGCCTGACCGACGCCGGCTATCTGCTCCGCGTCGATCCGGACGCGCTCGACGCGGTCCGTTTCCAGCGGGGAATCCACCGCGCCCGGCAGCGACGCGCCGAGGGTCGTGCCGCCGAGGCGCTGACCGAGGTGACCACCGCCCTGGCGCTCTGGCAGGGAGAGCCGTTCACCGGCTTCACCGGGCCGTTCCTGGAGGCGGCCCGGCAACGCCTGGTCGAGCTGCGGGCCGTCGCGTTGGAAACCCGGGCCGACCTGATGCTGGACCTCGGCCGGCACCGCGAGATGGTCGGGGAACTCGTGGAATTGGTGGCCGAGTTCCCGGTCCGGGAACGACTGCGGCACCAGCTCCTGCTCGCGCTCTATCGCAGCGGGCGGCAGGCGGAGGCGCTCGCGGCCTACCGGGAGTTCGCTGACCTGCTCCGGGAGGAGTACGGGATCGAGCCGGGCGAGGCACTTCAGGCACTGCACCAACGCATCCTCTGCTCCGACCCGACCCTCATCGCAGGCGTCCCGGAAACAGGGTGGCCCGCTTCGACTTCCGCCGCGCGGCAGGCAGAGAACGCGGTGCCGGCGCAACCGTCCGCCGACTCGCATCCGGCTGCCCCCACCGCATCGCCCTCCGCATCACCGCCCGCCCAGGCCGTCCCGGCGCGGGCATCGATCCCACCGCCCCCGGCGGCCGTCCCGCCGTACGCGGATCTGCCGTCACCGTTGTATCCCGCACCGTCCGCCGGGCCGCCGTCCCCGTTCGCGGTCGACCAGCCGCGCCCGGAGCGGCACCCGCTGCCGACGTGGGTGAGCACCACGGCCACCGTCGCCGGCACCCTCCTGCCACTGCTCTCGTTCGGCACCGGGACCTGGCTGGTGATTCTGGCGTACGCGGTGCGGCGCCGCAGTCGACGGCTCGGCCTCGCGGCCGTCGGCTATCTCCTCACCGCGGTGTTGCTGGTCTTCATGATCGCCACCGATGACCTGGAGAAGGAGGACTCGGCGGCCGAGGCGTTCCTCGGGCTCGGCGTGATCGGCCTCTGCTGGCTGGTGGGCGCCCTGCACGTGGTCCTGCTCAACCGCTGGGTCTGGGGGCGGATCACCGGCCGGCCGCAGCTGGCCCAGGCACGCGACGAGGAGCGCCGGCTGCGCCGCGAACAGGCGCGCAACCTGCTGCACCGCTATCCCTCGGCGCGTCTGGAGTTCGCGATCGGCCGCCCCGACCTGCCCCGCGCCTTCGACGACGGCGGGCTGGTGGACGTCAACGCCGTACCCGACCACGTGCTCGCCACACTGCCCGGGCTCACCGACGCGCAACGCCGGCAGGTGGCGATGGACCGGTGGGTACGCGGCCCGTACGCGTCGATGGAGGAGCTGGCCGCGCGCTGCCCGCTGCCCCTCGGGGTTGTCGACGGGCTTCGCGGCGTCCTGCTCTTCCTGCCGCCGCCCGTCCCGCCGACGGACACGCCGTCGGCGGTGGAGGCGGGGCCCACTGTGCCCCGCTGATCGTGGGGTTTCTCCGGCGCGGGCTGGTAGAAATGCCGGATGGGCGACGAGCGGGCGGCGGTACGGGAGCGGGCCGAGGCGGTGCTGCGTCGGCTGGCCGGCGACCACGCCCGGCTGCGCGAGGACCAGTGGCGGGCCATCGAGGCACTTGTCGTCGACCGGCGGCGGGTGCTCTGCGTGCAGCGCACCGGTTGGGGCAAGTCGGCCGTCTACTTCGTGGCCACCGCCCTGCTGCGCGCGGGCGGTGAGCACGGCCCGACCGTCATCGTGTCGCCGCTGCTGGCGTTGATGCGCAACCAGGTCGAGGCGGCAGCTCGGGCGGGCATCCGGGCTCGCACGATCAACTCGGCGAACCTCGACGAGTGGGACGAGATCACCGCCGAGATCCAGACCGGTGCGGTGGACGTGCTGCTGATCAGCCCGGAGCGGCTCAACAACCCCGACTTCCGTGACGGCGTGCTGCCGAAGCTGGCCGCGACCACCGGGCTGCTGGTGGTCGACGAGGCGCACTGTGTCTCCGACTGGGGGCACGACTTCCGGCCCGACTACCGGCGACTGCGTACGTTCCTCGCCGAGCTGCCGGAGCGCACTCCGGTGCTGGCGACCACCGCCACCGCCAACACCCGGGTCACCCAGGACGTGGCGGAGCAGTTGGGTGACGCCCTCGTCCTGCGCGGCACCCTGGACCGCGAGTCGCTGCGCCTCGGCGTGCTCGACCTGCCCAGCCCGGCGCACCGGCTGGCCTGGCTCGCCGACCACCTGGACCAGCTGCCCGGTTCCGGCATCGTCTACACGCTGACCGTGGCGGCAGCGGGGGAGACGGCCGAGTTCCTGCGCTCCCGCGGCTACCCGGTCTCCTCGTACACCGGTCAGGTCGAGGACGCCGACCGTCGGGCCGCCGAGCAGGACCTGCTCGACAACAAGATCAAGGCGTTGGTCGCCACCAGCGCGCTCGGCATGGGCTTCGACAAGCCCGACCTGGGCTTCGTCGTGCACCTGGGCGCGCCGCCCTCGCCGATCGCGTACTACCAGCAGGTCGGCCGCGCCGGCCGCGCCGTGGAGCACGCGGAGGTGCTGCTGCTGCCCGGCGTCGAGGACGCCGCGATCTGGCGCTACTTCGCCTCACTGGCGTTCCCTCCGGAGCAGCAGGTGCGCGCCGTGCTGGCCGCCCTGCACACCGACCGACCGCTCAGCACCCAGGCCCTCGAACCCCTCGTCGACCTGCGCCGGGCCCGGTTGGAGCTGATGCTCAAGGTCCTCGACGTGGACGGCGCGGTCCGCCGGGTGCGCGGTGGTTGGCTCGCCACCGGCGAGCCGTGGGTCTACGACGAGGCCCGGTTGCGACGCGTCGCCGAGGCACGCACCGTCGAGCAACAGGCCATGCGGGAGTACGCGGCCACGCCCGACTGCCGAATGCGGTATCTACGGGAGTGCCTGGACGACACCGGGGCGACCGACTGCGGGCGGTGCGACAGATGCGCCGACCCGCTCTTCGTCGCCGACGTGTCGACGGCAGCGCTCGCCGCCGCACAGACGTTCCTGGGCCGACCCGGCGTGGAGATCGCCCCGAAGAAGCTCTGGCCGACCGGGCTGGACGCGGTGGGCGTACCGCTGAAGGGCCGGATCGCCCCCGCGGAGCAGGCGCTGGCCGGCCGGGCCGTCGGGCGCCTCTCCGACCTGGGCTGGGGTGGGCGGTTGCGTGATCTCGTCGGCCCGGAGGCACCGGACGCGCCGGTGCCCGACGACGTCGCTGGCGCGGTCGTGGAGGTGCTGAAGGCGTGGGCGCACGGCGACGACCCGTGGCCGCGCCGGCCGGTAGGTGTGGTCGCGGTCGGTTCCCGGCGGCGGCCCCGGCTGGTCGGCTCCTTGGCCGAGCGGATCGCCGCCGTGGGCCGGCTGCCGCTGCTCGGCGAGGTCACCCCGGCCGGTCCGGGCGGCCCGGCGGGGCCGCGCGGCAACAGTGCCCAACGGGTACGCGCGTTGCACGACACGTTCACCGTGCCGGCCGACCTGGCCGACACCCTGACCGGGCTGGATGGTCCGGTGCTGCTCGTCGACGACCTGGTCGACTCCGGCTGGACGATGACGCTGGTGGCCCGGGCACTGCGCCGGGCCGGCGCACCCGACGTGCTCCCGCTCGCCCTCGCCGTGGCTGGCTGATCCACGCTGGCCCTTGCCGTGGTTGGCTGACCCATGCTCGCCTGCAGCTTGGCCGGCTGATCCACGCTGGCCCGCACCGGTTCCGGCTGACCCACGCCGCCCCTGCGGCGGGGCGGGCCGGTTCGCGCAGGTTGGCGCGGGAAAGTTCCCGGGCGGCGGCGAATGCGACGGTCGCCACGCCGTCCGGGCGGCGGCCTGGGGTGGCTGGCCACGGCGGTACGGTGGGCGGCATGACCGACCAGCACCCCGCCGCCGTGCCGGTGGTGCCTGACCAGGCCCCCCACGCGCCGGTGGTGGCTGCTCCGGTCTCCGACGTGCCGGTGGTGGCTGCTCCGGTCTCCGACGTGGCGGCGTCCGACCGGGCCCCCGACGAGGCGGTGGTCTCCGACTCGGTCTCCGCCGCGCCGGACCGGAGCACACTCCGGCTGGCACTTGTGGTCGGCGGGCTGGTGCTGGCGGTGCTGCTCGGCTTCGGCCTCGGCCGGCTGAACGCCACCGGGACCACCACCGGCAGCCCGTCATCCCTGGCAGCCGAGCACACCGACCCCCCGGGCATCGGCCCACACAGCCACGGCACCGCCACGAGCACCGACCAGGGCGCGGCCATCGAGCCGGGCGGGCTGGCGGTCAGCTCGGCCGGGCTCACCCTTACCCCGCTGGGCACCGAGTTCGCGGCCGGTCGCCCCGGTCAGCTCCGCTTCCAGGTGCGCGACACGCAGCGCAGGCCGGTGACCCGCTTCGCGGTCGTCCACGACAAGCCGATGCACCTGATCGTCGTCCGCCGCGACCTGGCCGGCTACCAGCACCTGCACCCGACCATGGCGGCGGACGGCATCTGGTCGGTGCCGTTGACCCTCGTGCAGCCCGGCGTCTGGCGTGCGTACGCAGACTTCACCGTGGTCGCCGACAACGGCGCGCAGACCGCGGTGACCCTCGGCACGGACCTGGTCGTGCCCGGCGACTACCAGCCTCGGCCGCTGCCCGCACCGGCCACCTCGACGACGGTGGACGGGTTCACCGTCGGCTTCCAGGGCACTCCGCAGGTCGGGGCGAGCGTGCCGCTGACCTTCCGGGTCGACGGCGCAGACGGTGCGGCGCCGCTGGAGCGTTACCTCGGGGCGTACGGGCACCTGGTGGCGCTACGCGAGGGCGACCTCGGCTACCTGCACGTGCACCCGGAGACCGAGCTGGTAGACGGTCAGATCAAGTTCTGGCTGGCCACCCCCGGCCCCGGCCGCTACCGCCTCTACCTGGACTTCCGGGTAGGCGCCGAGGTCCACACCGCCGAGTTCACCAGCACAGTCCCCTAACCCGCCCCGGCCCCCGGCTCTGTTGATCATGAGGTTATTGCCAGGCCCTGCGGCGTGTCGCGGCAACAGCCTCATGATCAACGCGTGGGTGGGGGTGTGGTGGGGTGGGGGTGGGTGGGGGGTTAGCCGGCTCGGCGGATGGGGCGGCGGGCCAGGTAGCGGAGCAGGTCGCGGATGTGGTGCTTCTCCTCGGCGGGGACCGTCGGGTCGGCCAGTCGATCGAGGATGGCCCGGACGTCGGCCTCGACGGGGCCGTCGTCGTGGCGTCGGCGGGGCGTGGGGCCGGCGTCGGGCAGGCCGAGCGCGCGGAACGCGGCAGCGACCGGCAGGTCCAGTGCGGCACAGAAGCCGCGGACTTTGGCGAGC
This sequence comes from Micromonospora sp. NPDC048898, assembly GCF_043198035.1. Lineage (NCBI taxonomy): Bacteria > Bacillati > Actinomycetota > Actinomycetes > Micromonosporales > Micromonosporaceae > Micromonospora > Micromonospora sp. NPDC048898. Next base: position 68,552 of record NZ_JBICUF010000023.1, on the reverse strand, counting down.
TCGGGGTAGTCCTGCCAGTCACCGGCCAGCCAACGGAACACGGTGGAGCGGCCCACGCCCGTGTGTGCGGCAAGATCGGTCACGGTCCAGCCACGTTCGTCGCGAGCGTCGTCGATGGCGCGCCGGACGAAGCGGGCGAAGGCCATCTGCGGTGTTGCGTCGGCTGATCCCATCCCTGTTTTTCTTTCCCCCTGCCGGAGCGCCGGGACGATGCGCCTTCCGAGGGTAGTACGCCCGAGGGCCGAAACCATTGACTGAGCGCACAAACTGTCCCGTGGGTGAGACTTTTTCTCCGCCAGGATGTGCACCGACCGAAACTCGCACCGAGCGATCATCATCACTGTTCCACTGGGCTCGGTGCCCGTCCCGACCGGCGGTGGCGAGCGGGTGACGAGTGGCGAGCGCACCAGCGACCGGGATCGTCGCGGCAACGGCGAACGGCGTCGCTAGCCGTCGCCCAGGTGCCGACCCGGTGTCGCGGGCTGTCGGTCGGTCGGCTCCCCGTCGGTGGCCAGCAGGGTCGCCAGCCGGGGCGTGACCTGCCACTGCTCCACCAGCTCGCGGTATTCCGCGCGCTGCGGTTCGGTCGCCTCGACGCCGGTGTGGCGGGCGCGGATCAGGAGGTTGCGCGGCGTGTGCTGGGAGTCCACGAACTCCACCACCTCGGCCCGGTACCCGTGCACCCGCAGCAGTCCGGCGCGCAGCGCGTCGGTGAGCACGTCGGCGAAGCGTTCGCGGAGGATGCCCTGCCGGGTCAGCAGGTCGTACGGGGTTGGGGCGGGGTGCGCGCGGAGCTGCTTGGCCAGGTCGTGGTGGCAGCACGGCGCGGCCAGCACCCAGCGGGCCTCCCAGCGCACCGCTCGGGCGAGCGCCTCGTCGGTGGCGGTGTCGCAGGCGTGCAGCGCCAGCACCAGGTCGGGGGCGGGGTCGACGACGGCGTCGGCGATCGTGCCGGCCACGAAACTGACCTGGTCGGCCCAGCCCAGCCGCTGCGCCAACTCGGTGTTGCGCCGCCGCTGGTCCTCCCGGACATCCACGCCGATCAGCTGGACGTCGAGCCCTCGGCCGGACAGGTAGCGGTACGCGGCGAACGTCAGATAGGCGTTGCCGCAGCCCAGGTCGACCACCCGCAGTGGCCCGGTCAGCTCGTCGGGCAGGGTCGCGGCGAGGGCACGGAGGAACGCGTCCACCTGGCGGCGCTTGGCCGCCGAGCCGCCGATCTCCGCGAAGATCGGGTCACCCGGGTCGAGCAGGTATTCCTTCGTCCGGTCGTTTCCGGTGGGCGTCGCCGCCGGCCGGGACGTCGCGGCTCGGTGCACCTGTGCCTCGCCGGACTTGGTCACCCGCAGTTGGAGGGTCGCGTCGGCTGTCTCGACGTGCCAGTTGCCGAACGGCTCGGCGAGCAGTTCGTCGATCGCCGCGGCGGCCTCGGGGCCGGAGGCGAGGTTGCGAGTGTACGGGCGAGCACCGTCGGACGTGGTGATCTGCATCCGGGGCCCGGCCTTGAGCCGCACCGGCCGCAGTTCGGCCCGCTCAACGGTGGGGCGGCGGCCGCGTCGACGTCCGGCGGCGACCGCACGGGTCAGCGCGGGGTCGAGCAGCAGCGCCCGAACCTCGGTCAGGGCGGCGTCCAGTGGTTGCGGCATCGTTCCATCTTCGGCAGGTGGGGTGGGAGAAGGGAACATCCCCCGTACCGCGCGAGGCGGTGCGGGGGATGTCAGGTGTGGCTGGTGGTCAGTCGGCGGTCGCCTCGGCCGGCGTACCCGAATCGGAACCGCCACCACGACGGCGCCGACGGCGGCGCGGCTTCGACGGCTCGCCGTCGGACGCGGCGACCGGCTCGGTGGGGCCGGCGTCCGCGGAGATCACCGCGGTCGGCTCGCTTCCGACCGCCTCACCGGCCCGGCGGCGACGCCGGCGGCGGGGGGTACGGGTGCCTTCCTCGGCCGCGTCGGCAATGGGCGCCTCGGCGACGGCTGGCGTGCCGGAGTCGGAGCGGTCCCGGCGACCGTCACCCCGACCGCGGCGCTCGCCGCGGCCCTCGCCCCGGCTCTCACCGCGTCGGGGACCCCGACCACCGCTGTCGCCGCGGCGGGAACGGGTCGTGCCACCCAGATCCTCTTCGATCTCGGCGGACAGCCCGGCCCGGGTGCGCTCGACGGTGGGCAGCGTGCCGCTGACCTCGGTGGAGATGTGCAGGTCGGTGTAGAGGTGCGGCGACGTGTGGTACGTCTCCGGCGGCTCCGGCATCTCCAGACCGAGGGTCTTGTCGATGATCCGCCAGCGCGGCATGTCGTCCCAGTCGACGAAGGTCACCGCGACGCCCGTCGCGCCGGCCCGGCCGGTGCGACCGATCCGGTGGGTGTAGGTGTCCTGGTCTTCCGGGCAGTCGTAGTTGATCACGTGGGTGACGCCTGTGACGTCCAGCCCGCGGGCCGCCACATCGGTGGCGACCAGAATGTCGATCTTGCCGGCCCGGAAGGCTCGCAGCGCCCGCTCGCGGGCACCCTGGCCGAGGTCACCGTGCACCGCGGCGACCGCGAACCCGCGGAAGTCGAGATCCTCGGCGACCCGGTCGGCGGCCCGCTTGGTCCGGGTGAAGATCATGGTCAGCCCACGCCCCTCCGCCTGGAGGATGCGCGCCACCACCTCGACCTTGTTCATCGAGTGGGTGCGGTAGACCAACTGCTGCGTCTGCGGCGACGGGCCGGTCTCGGAGGTGTGCCCGGCGTGGATCGTCATCGGCTGGCGCAGGAAGCGCCGGGACAGGGTGACGATCGGGTCCGGCATGGTGGCCGAGAAGAGCATCGTCTGGCGGTCTTCCGGGAGCATTGCCAGGATCTTCTCGACGTCGTCGAGGAAACCCAGGTCGAGCATCCGGTCGGCCTCGTCGAGGACGAGTGCGTGCACCCGGTCCAGACGGAGGTGCTTCTGCTTCTGCAGGTCCATCAGTCGGCCCGGGGTGCCGACCAGGATCTCGACGCCCTTGCGCAGCGCATCGATCTGCGGCTCGTACGCCACGCCGCCGTAGATCGGCAGCACCCGGACGCCGCGCGTCCGGCCAGCGGCGGCCAGGTCCTTGGCGACCTGGATGCCCAGCTCACGGGTGGGGACAACGACCAGCGCCTGGGGGACGCCGTCGCTGCCCTCGCCCGGCGCGAAGACCCGGTCCAGCAGTGGCACGCCGAAGCCGAGGGTCTTGCCGGTGCCGGTGGGCGCCTGACCGATCAGGTCGACGCCGCGCAGCGCGATCGGGATCGCGTACTCCTGGATGGCGAACGCGCGGGTGATGCCGGCCGAGGCCAGGGCCTCGACGGTCTCGGCGCGGGCGCCGAGTGCGGCGAACGTGGGGGCCTCCGGTCGAACCGGGGCGGTGGGGGCCAGTTCCTGGCCGTCCAGCAAATCTTGAGTCAGCTCGCTCATGTGGATGTGGGGGTGCCCTCTCGTGGGTGCGCCCGTCATGTCCTCAGGGCGCGATCGGTATGACGCGGGCCACACGGTCGGCGGCAGATTGCCGAGCCGGACCGGGCCGCACGCGCGCCGCGGGCTGAGCTTCGATCAGATCGGCGCCCACGGCAACTGCTCCATGCTACCTGAACAGGCATGGCTTCGTCCCGATTCCCCGCCGGCCAGACGCCACGCGGGGGCCACGATCGTGACTTGTGTCACAGGAGAGAGAGGTGGGGGGCGTACCCCGTGCGGGTCACCGGCGCCCGCCGAGCGGCGCACCGAGCCGGGGCCGGCCCGCGGCAGGTGGCCAACGCCGACCTGCCGCGATGGCCGGACCGGTCAGCGGACGGTGAAGCCGACCGAGCGGGACGACGCCTCGGCGATCTCGACGTAGGCGACCTTCTCGATCGGCACGATGACCCGTCGGCCCTTCTCGTCGGTCAGGGAGAGCGTGCCGCCGTTACCGGCGAAGGCGTCGGTCACGATCTGCTCGATCTCGGCCGGCGACTGCGCGCTGTCCAGTACCAGCTCACGCGGCGCGTACTGCACGCCGATCTTGACCTCCACTGTGCCTCCTCAACTGGGGCGTAAGAACCGCCCTGCGAAGGCTATCCGATCACGGGGTCGGCGGTCAGGCTGACTCACCTTGCAGCGGGAAGCTCGCGATGCCCCGCCAGGACAACGCGGCCACCAACGCCTCGGCCTCGGCCTTCGGCACCTGGCGGCCACCGGCCAGCCAGAACTGCGCGGCCGTCTCCGCCGCGCCGACGAGCCCGGAGGCGAGCAGCTCGGCGTGGGCCCGGCTCACGCCGGTGTCCGAGATGATGGTGTCGGTGATCGCCGCGATGCAGCCCTGCTCGACCCGCTCCACCCGCTGCCGCACCGCCGGGTCGTTGCGCAGGTCCGACTCGAAGACGAGGCGGAAGGCCTCGCTCTCGTGGTCGACGAAGTCGAAGTACGCGCGCACCGACGCGCTGACCCGCTCCTTGTTGTCGCTGGTGCCGCGCATCGCATCCTGCACCTGAGCGACGATGGCGTCACAGTGCGTGTCGAGCAGTGCCAGGTAGAGATCCATCTTTCCGGGAAAGTGTTGGTAGAGCACCGGCTTGGAAACCCCGGCCCGCTCGGCGATGTCGTCCATCGCGGCGGCGTGGTAGCCCTGCGCGACGAACACCTCCTGCGCCGCAGCGAGAAGCTGCTTACGGCGCGCGGAGCGGGGCAGGCGGGTGGGCCGGCCGGCGGTCTGTGCACCGTTCCCCGCAGCGGTCATGGGATCCTCCGAGTTCTCCGTACGAGCCGGCATTTTCCCCCCAGACCGGGCGAGGCCCGTGGCCCCCGTCGTGGAAATGCTCCGCCGCTGTAACTTATCGCCACTCTCGGCACACGGTAGCCTCAGCGGGGGCGACCAAGGAGCGCGCGGTGAGTGAAACAGGGCAACCCGGAGCCGCCACCCCGGGAGAGCACGGTGACGGAGCGGGTCAGCACGACGACCCGGGCCGTCCCGTCAGCGGGTGGGCGCCCCCGGCGGGTGGGTGGCCCCGAGCCGCCGATCGCGAGGATGCCCGGGACGAGGCGCCGCGCTGGCAACCCGACCCCGCGTCCGGTTGGCGCACCTCCTCCAGTCGACACGGCGACCTGCCGTCGCCCCTGGTCGGGCAGCCGGGTGACCTCGCTCCGCCGGCCCGCGCCAACGGCCACCACGCCAACGGCGTGCACCACCCGGACGACGCCAACGGCGTCCGCCACCCGACCGACGCCAACGGCGTCCGCCACCCGACCGACGCCAACGGCGTCCGCCACCCGACCGACGCCAACGGCGTCCGCCATCCCGGCCTCGAACCATCCGCGGGGCACCCCACGCCGGTGAGCGCCCCGCCCGGGCTGCCCGCGGACGGTCGACCCGAGGTGCCCGGCGACCGGCTGGTGGTGCCCGCCCAACGCCCCGCGCCCGCGCTGGAGCAGGGGGCCGGCGAACCCGACACGGGGTCCGCCACCCGCTCCACCGTGGATCCGGCCACCCACCGTGCCCGCTGGGCCGAGCCCGGCCTGCCCACCTCGGCGCCGCCGGCCGTTCAGGTGCCGCCCGTCGGCACCGCCGCGTCGGGTTTCGAGGTACCGCCCGGCTTCCGCGCACCCACCACCGAGCGGCTGACCGCCGACGACCCGGCCGCGCCACGCGACTGGCGGGACCCACTCCCACCGGAGCCGGCGCCAGCACCGGGCCGCACGGCCGGGCACGCCGACGCGACCGATCCAGGCCGCGCCGGGGACAGTTCCCGGCCAGCAGACACGCAGCGCGCCGGGGAATCGCCGACCATTGAGCCGGACTGGTCGGGGCCGAACTGGAACCGCCCGAGCTCAGGTGGCGGGTGGGCTCCGCCCTGGTCCCGCCAGGACGACGAGCCGGCTGCCGCCGCCGCCCGGGACGAGTCCACGCCGGGTTGGGTCGCCGAGCCCCACCAGCCGTACGAGCCGGTGCGCGCTGAGCCGCCTCGCCCGTACGAGCCGGTGCGCGCCGATCCGCCCCGCGGCTACGACCCGGTCCGGGGTGAGTCCGGGTCCGATGCCACGCCGCTGCACCCCACCAAGCCGATCAGCTCGCCGCCGTCCGATCGCCCGTCCTGGGTCGCGCCGGCCGCCGTTCCGCCCGCCGACCCGTCCCCCACCAGTGGGCCGCCGGTGTCCTCGGCAGGCATGACACCGCCGGTCGCCGAGCGCCCCTCCTGGGCCAGCGGCCCCACGCCGACCAGCGGCCCGCCGGCTGACCGCCCCTCCTGGGCCGGGTCCGAGGCAACCGGGGCACCCCGAGCCGACCGCCCGTCCTGGGCCGGCGGGTCCGACCCCGGGCCCACAGGCGTCCCTCCGGTGCGGCCGTCCTGGGCCGGGGAATCCGATCCGGCCAGCACGCCGGCACGACCGTCGTGGGCTGCCGGGTCCGAGGCGGCGACCAACACTCCGTCGGTACGACCATCGTGGGCCGGCGGGTCCGACCCCGAGCCCGCCAGCGCGCCGCCAGCGCGGCCGTCCTGGGCCGGCGCGTCCGATCCGACACCGACAGGCGTCCCGCCGGCACGACCGTCCTGGGCCGGCGGGTCCGAGGCGGCGACCAACACTCCGTCGGTACGGCCATCGTGGGCTGGTGGGTCCGACCCTGAGCCCAGCGGTGCGCCGCCGGCACGGTCGTCCTGGGCCGGCGGGTCCGACCCCGAGCCCGCCGGTGCGCCGCCGGCACGGTCGTCCTGGGCTGTCGGGTCGGATCCGACGCCGACAAGCGTCCCTCCGGTGCTGCCGTCCTGGGCCGGTGGGCCCGACCCGACGCCGACGAGCGCACCGCCGACGCGGCCCTCCTGGGTCTCCGGTGCCGCACCGGCCGACCCACCACCCCCGGCACCGGCCGGGTCGACTCCCACGCTGTCTGACGCGCCCCCGGCCCCGGCGGGCCCCCCGCCCCTGGTGGCGGAGCGCCCCTCCTGGGTCGGCGGTTCGTCGACGGCGAGCGGCCCACGAGCCGAGCGGCCGGACTGGTCCGAGGGCCGGATCCCGGCCGCGCCGCCCGAGCGCCAGTCCTGGCCGGCCAGCCAGTCCACCGGCACTGGTGGCGGCGCCGCGGGCGAGCCGTCCGGGCTGCCCCGGCCCGAGATCCGGCCGGCCGCACCGTTCCGGCTCCGACCGGCGACACCCGAACCTCCCGTCGAGCCACCCCGTTCGACCGCGCCGTCGTCGGCCGCCGCCGCGTCGTCCCCCACCGCGGCGGTTCCGCCCTCCGCCTTGGGCGGGTCCGGGCGTCGGGATCGGCCCGCAGGCGCGTCCACCTCGCCCTACGCGGCTCGCCGATCCGCCCCCGATCCGACGCCGTCGACCGAGCCGGCCGACGACGGCCGACAACCAGACCCGAGGGCGGCGGTGCTGCCGCAGCGCGTCCCCGCGGAACCGGACGTGCCCGTCGTGCCGGAGCCGCCAGCCGTGGAGCCACCCGCCGAAACCCCGGAACTCGCCCGTATCGCCACCCACCTGCGCCGTGACGACGAACCAGCCCCGCTGCGGGAGCGTCCCGAGGGGTTCGACGTCAACGCCATCCTGGACGCCGTTCGGGAGGTCGCCGGTGTCCGCGACGCGGCGCTGCGCCGCACCCCGGCAGGGGCACACAGTCTGCGACTGGACCTGGCCGACGGCGCCGACCCGGCCGAGGTGAGCCGACAGGTGGCCCGGCTGCTCCAGGAGCGGATGGGGCTGGCCGCCGCCCCGCAGAACGTGCCCGGCCTGCCCACCACACCACCCCCGCCGGTGCGCCGACGCCTGGCCGAGCCCCGACCCGCCGAACGGCGTACGGCGGAGCCCCTGGGCGCAGCCCCCCGCGACGCCGGTCCGGATCCACGCGCCGCCGACGTCCGGGCAACCGAGCCGACGGCACCCGCCCATCCGTCGGGTGCCTCGGTGGAGGCCACACCGGCCGGCTCGGAGCAGTCGACCGGCACGGACACCACACGCCGCCGCCGACCTAACGCGCCGCACCGGGGTCGCGCCACGGTCGAGGAGCCGGGATCGGTCGCGGCACCGGCCGGTGCCGCGACCGGCAGCCCGGCGACGCTCGGTACGTCGTACTCCGGTGGTCAGGTGACCACGACGGAGTCGGCGCCGTCCCGACCGCTGGACACCGGCGGCACGCCGGGGCCGCGGGTGGTGATCGACCACGTGCAGGTGAGCACCTTCGGCCTGGACGCGAACGTGGAGGTCCGGCTGCTGGCCGACGGCGACAGCGCCTCCGGGTACGCGACCGGGCCGGCGGTGGACGGCTACGTGCTGCGGCTCTGCGCGGTGGCGGCGGCCGCCGCGGTCGACGAGTTGCTGCGCGACGCCGACAACGCCGAACGCGGACGCTGTTTCGTCGAGCACGCCGCGGTGGTGCCCTTCGGCAACTGCGAGGTGGCCACCGTGGTGGTGCTGCTCGTCTGCGCGGGCTGGGTCGAGCAGCTCGCCGGCTCGGCTCTGGTCGCCGGTGATCCACGGCAGGCGGTGGTCCGGGCGACGCTGGCGGCGGTGAACCGTCGGCTGGAGGCCCTGCTGTCCTGAATGGAACGGGGCAGACTGGAACGATGAGAAGCGCCACCCTCTGGCCGGACCACCTGCTCCCCGACCACCAGGTCCCGCCGCCGTGGCCGGGCCGGGAGGTCCGCCTGGACGGCCTGGTCACGTACGTGCGGGACACCCCGGCCACCGCCCCGGGCGCGGAACCGGCGTTGTACGTGCACGGGTTGGGCGGGTCGTCGCAGAACTGGACCGACCTGGCCGGGCTGCTCGCCGACCGGCTGGACGGTCAGGCCATCGACCTGCCCGGCTTCGGTCGTAGTGAGCCGGGTCCCCGCTACACCATTCCGGCCTTCGCGGATCTGGTCGTCCGCTGGATCGAGCACTCCGGCCGGGGCCCGGTGCACCTGTTCGGCAACTCGCTGGGCGGCGCGGTCGCGGTCCAGGTCGCCGGGCTCCGGCCGGACCTGGTCCGTACCCTCACCCTGATCTCGCCGGCCCTGCCGTTTCTCGACTTCCGCCGCTCGTTGCAGGGGCGGATGCTGCCGGTGCTCGCCATTCCGCGCGGCGAGCGGCTGGTCGCCCGGCACCTCACCCAGCTCGCTCCCGAGGTGATGGCCCAGCAGGTGCTGGAGGCCTGCGTCGCGGATCTGAGCCGGATCTGCGACCAGCGCCGGGCCGAGGCACTGGAGGAGATCCGGGTGCGGTACGAGGCGGAGCACTACGCCGCCGCGTACGTCCGGACGTTCCGTGGACTGGTCTCCAGCTTCCTGCGGGCGTACCTGCCGGGGCCGGGGTCGCTGTGGCGACTCGCCGGGGCGGTACGCGCACCGACCCTGGTGGTGGGCGGCCGACAGGACCGTCTCGTCGACGTGCGGGTCGCGCCGCAGACCGCCCGGGTCATCCCGGACAGCAGGTTGATGATGCTCGACGGCGTCGGTCACGTGGCGCAGTTGGAGGTCCCCCGCCTGGTTGCCCGGGCGGTGGTCGGCCTGCTCGCCGAAACGGGGGACACCACCGGACGGCCCGATCTGGCAGGCTGACGTGGATGCCCAGCTCAGCCCGCTCCTCCGCACGCCGTCGGCGACGGTTCGCGCTGCTCGCCCAACTGGTGGCGGTGGTGGTGGCGATCGGCGCGGCGGTGACCGTGATCGCCGAGGGGCCGGGTGGGAGGCCCGCCGCCGACCGGTTGGCCGCCGACGAGGTCGCCACGCCGGCGCCGCTGGTCGCCGCGCCGCTGCCGCCGTCGGACGGCCCGTCGCCCTCCGCCGCGTCCCCGTCCCCGGTGCTGCGGGCGCCCGGCCCGGTGCCGAGCGCCGGCACCGGAACGTTCGGCTACGACGCCCGTTCCGGCCCGGTGCTGGGTCGCGGGGGTGAGCTGCGGCGTTACCGGGTCGCCGTGGAGTCGGGCAGTGACGAGGTCGTCGCGGACTTCGCGCAGGCGGTCCAGGTGGCGCTCGCCGGGCCGGGCAGTTGGGTGGACAGCGGCAGACTTCGGCTGCAACAGGTGCCGGGGGGCGCGCCGCGCGACTTCACCGTCTACCTGGCCACCGCCCGCACGGCGGGTCAGATGTGCGCCAGGGGCGGCGTGGACATCCGGGTCGACGGTCGGCCGTACACGTCCTGCCGCGCGCCCGGGCAGGTGATCATCAACCTGGATCGGTGGCGGCTGTCCGTGCCGCACCTCGTCTCGGCCCGCGTGCCGTTGGAGGTCTACCGGACGTACGTGGTCAACCACGAGGTGGGTCACCAACTCGGGCACCGGCACGAGCGCTGCCCGGGTGCGGGTCGGCCCGCACCGGTGATGATGCAGCAGACGCTCTTTCTCAACGGGTGCCGGGTCAACCCATGGCCGTACCTGGACGGGCGCCGCTACGCCGGCCCGCCCCTCTGAGCGAGCGGCCGACCGACCGACGTACACCATCAGGCGTCTTGCGTGAATAGCGGCAAAAACGGAGATATACCCGAATAATCTGGCAGGCTCGACATCATGACGCCGTCGTCCCCTTACGGCCCGCCCTTGCCGCCGCCCGACCGGCCGGCGTACGAGGGCGCGCGTCCCACGCTCGTCCGGATGCACCGGCGACGTCGCCGCACCCTGCTGCTCGGCGTGCTCGTGCTCGCCGTCGGCATCTCGGTGACACTGAACCGGGTGGGTGACCCGCCAGCCGAACCGCCCGTCACCATCACCCAGGGCGAGATGGGCCACGGCGGTGGAGGGCTCGCGCACCCCACGCCCACCAGCTACCCCTCCGTCGGAGCGGGACGCTTCACGGTGGCCGACGGTGAGACGGCAGTGCGGGGTACGGACGGGCCGCTGCGCCGCTACCGGGTGGTGGTCGAGCGTGGCGCCGGCCAGGACGCCGACGCGTTCGCCGCCAAGGTGGACGAGGTGCTGACCGACAAGCGCAGTTGGATCGCCTCCGACGAGCTGCGGGTGCAACGGGTGGCCGACTTCGGGGCGGCGGACTTCACCATCTATCTCGCCACCCCTGTCACGTCCGAGCGGATGTGCGCCGAGGGCGGGTTGACCACCGAGCGCTACACCTCCTGCCGCCTGCCCGGCCGGGTCATCATCAACCTGGCACGCTGGATGGAGGCGGTCCCCGACTACGGTGCTCCGCTGGACACCTACCGCACCTACGTGATCAACCACGAGGTGGGCCACGAGTTCGGCGAGGAACACGAGGCGTGCCCCGGCCCGGGGGAGCCCGCACCGGTGATGCAACAGCAGACGTACGGCCTGCACGGCTGCGTCGCCAACGCCTGGCCATACCTCGACGGACGTCGCTACGCGGGTGACATCGTCCCCTGATCGACCGGGTCGTCGGTTATTCCCGCTCCCGCATCGCGGACCAGTGTCGTCCCTCATGGCCGAGCGGGGCTCCCGCGAGCGACAATGGCGCGGTTCACACCGCCGATTCCGGGGAGTCCACCGTGTCGTTGCCCCCGCTCGTCGAGCCCGCCGCCGAGCTGACCGTTGACGAGATCCGCCGCTACTCACGCCACCTGATCATCCCGGATGTCGGGGTGACCGGGCAGAAGCGGCTGAAGAACGCCCGGGTGCTCTGCGTCGGCGCTGGCGGCCTCGGGTCGCCCGCCCTCATGTACCTTGCCGCGGCCGGCGTCGGCACGCTCGGCATCATCGACTTCGACACCGTCGACGAGTCCAACCTCCAGCGTCAGATCATCCACGGCGTGTCCGACATCGGCCGGTCCAAGGCCGAGTCCGCCGCCGCGTCGATCCGTGAGATCAACCCCCTGGTCCAGGTGGAGATCCACAACACCGCACTCGACCGGGAGAACGTCCGGGAGATCTTCGCCCAGTACGACCTGATCGTCGACGGCACCGACAACTTCGCCACCCGCTACATGGTCAACGACGCGGCGGTGCTGCTCGGCAAGCCGTACGTCTGGGGCTCGATCTACCGTTTCGACGGCCAGGCGTCGGTGTTCTGGGCCGAGCACGGCCCCTGCTACCGCTGCCTCTACCCGGAGCCGCCGCCGCCCGGCATGGTCCCCTCCTGCGCCGAGGGTGGCGTGCTCGGCGTGCTCTGCGCGTCGATCGGCTCCATCCAGGTGAACGAGGCGATCAAGCTGCTGACCGGCATCGGTGAGCCGCTTGTCGGTCGGCTGATGGTCTACGACGCCCTGGAGATGGAATACCGCAAGATCAAGGTCCGGAAGGACCCGAACTGCGTGCTCTGCGGCGACAACCCGACGGTCACCGACCTGCTGGAAGACTACGAGGACTTCTGCGGCGCGGTCTCCGAGGAGGCCCAGGAGGCGACGCTCGACTCGACCATCACCGCGCTGGAGCTCAAGGATTGGCAGGACGCCGGCAAGGACATCTTCCTGGTCGACGTCCGGGAGCCGGCCGAGTACGAGATCGTCCGCATCCCCGGCTCCACACTGATCCCCAAGGGCGACATCATCTCCGGCGAGGCGCTGGCGAAGCTGCCGCAGGACAAGCAGATCGTGCTGCACTGCAAGTCCGGCGTCCGCTCGGCGGAGGCGCTCGCCGCCCTCAAGGCGGCCGGCTTCAAGGATGCCGTGCACGTACAGGGCGGCGTGCTCTCCTGGATCAAGCAGATCGACCCGTCGCTGCCCGCGTACTGACCGACGTCCGCCGGGGCGGCACACCGCGCGCCGCCTCGGCGGACCGGCACACCGCGCCGCCTCGATTGGTCCGCGCCGCCGTCCCGGGCCGCCGACGAATCGACGCAGATGACGCCGAGTAGCCCGCTGACCGGAGCGACGCAGTCATTCCGGGCTGGCCGATTCTCCGAGGCGGCATCGAGTCTGCGTAGGTAGCGTCTCCGTCGTGGTCGACATGGAAGCCGCGATCGGGTTCGTCGTGGCGCACGGAGACGCGGTGGAGCGCGCCCGCCTCTCCTGGCTCCGCAACGGCACGGCCGTGCCCGTCGAGCTGCTGGAGATCGCCGAGGTCGGTCAGTCACCCGACGGCGGCTGGCCGGCCACCTGGGGCGGCGGAGTCGCCTCGATCGATGCCACCTGCTTCCGGCTCGCCGAGCTGGACGACCTGGGCGCGCTCGGCCGTCCTGCCGCTCGCCGCGCGCTGGACTGGTTGGCGTCCCGGCAGCAGGCCGACGGTGGCTGGGACGAGGACGCGTCGCTTGCCGACTCGGCTCCGGAGTGGGCCCGGCCCGGCGATCCGGAGGCGGGCTTCCTCCAGTCGGCCAACGCCGGTTTCTGGCTCACCGTCGCCGGTCTGGACGCCCGCGCCTCGGGTCCACTCGACCATCGGGTGGGCGGGGCGTACGCCGGGGTGGTGCAGGCGGCGGCCCACTCGCTCGTCGTGCGGCTGCGGCCGGACGGTAGTTGGCCGTCGTTCCTGGCCGCCGGTTGGCTGAGCGCGGCGGTGCTGCACCGGCAGGACATGTTCCAGGAGTCGGCGCGGATCCAGGTGGTGCTCGCCGAACGGATGCCGAAGATGTCCCCGGGCAACGTGGCGTGGCTGGCGGCCACTCTGCGCCGCGCCGGCATCGACCCACAGGACTGGATCATGGTGCGGGCGTTACGCCGGCTGACCGAGACCCAACGCAGCGACGGTGGTTGGGAGAGCGACGACGGCCACCAGTTCGACGTACACGCCACGCTGTCCGTGATCCGCGCCGCCCGCCCCACCCCACAAGCCTGACCAAACCCCGCGGGGCGGGTTCAGCGTAGGTGGCCTTCTCCGGTTACTACGTACTTGGTGCTGGTCAGCTCGGGTAGGCCCATCGGGCCTCGGGCGTGCAGTTTCTGGGTGGAGATGCCGATCTCCGCGCCGAACCCGAACTCGCCGCCGTCGGTGAAGCGGGTCGAGGCGTTCACCATCACCGCGGCCGAGTCCACCCGCGCGACGAATTCGCGGGCCGCGCTCGCGGAGTCGGTGAGGATGGCCTCGGTGTGTCCGGTGCCGAAGCGGCGGATGTGCGCGACTGCCGCGTCCAGCGAGTCGACCACCGCGACCGAGATGTCGGCGGACAGGTATTCGGTGGCGAAGTCCTCCTCGGTGGCCGGGACCACGGCGGTGGAGTACGCGGCGACCTCGGGGGAGCCGTGCACGGTCACCCCGGCCTCGGCGAACGCGGCAAGCATCGGCGGCAGGAACGCGTCGGCGACGCCCGCGTGCACCAGCAGCGACTCGGCGGTGTTGCAGGTGGACAGGCGCTGGGTCTTGGCGTTCAGCGTCACCGCGAGGGCCTGCGCCACATCCGCGGCGGCGTCCACGTAGACGTGGCAGTTGCCCACCCCGGTCTCGATCACCGGGACTGTCGACTCCTCGACCACGGTGCGGATCAGGGACGCTCCGCCGCGCGGGATGAGCACGTCGACGAGCCCTCGGGCGCGCATCAGCTCCTTGACCGAGTCGCGGGAGCTGGCGTCGAGCAGTTGTACCGCGTCGGCGGGGAGCCCGGCGCCGGCGATCGCGTCGCGCAGCACCGCGACAAGCGCGGCGTTGGAGTGCGCGGCCGAGGACGACCCGCGCAGCAGCGCGGCGTTGCCGGATTTCAGGCAGATCCCGGCGGCGTCCACAGTCACGTTCGGCCGCGCCTCGTAGATGATGCCGACCACCCCGAACGGCACCCGGATCTGGCGCAGCTCCAGCCCGTTGGGCAGGGTGGAACCGCGGACCACCTCGCCGACCGGGTCGGGCAGCGCGGCCATCTGCCGCAGCGCGTCGGCGATGCCGGCCACCCGAGCCGCGTCGAGGGCGAGCCGGTCCAGCACGGCCGCGCTCAGCCCGGCCTCCCGGCCGGCCGCCAGGTCCGTCTCGTTCGCGGCCAGGATCTCCGGGGTACGCGCCACCAGCGCATCGGCCATCGCCGCCAGCGCGGCGTCCTTCACCGTACGGGTGGCGGTGGCCAGGTCGGCGGCGGCGTCCCGGGCCCGTCGAGCCTGCTCGCTCACGCTCACGCTCATGCCGGCACTCCGCTGCGCCCCGCGCCGCCCGCGGGCACCGCTGCCCCGAGTTGATGGGTCGCTCGCTGGCGCTCACTCATGGATCGCTCCTCACAGCAGGACGAGGTCGTCGCGGTGGACGACCTCTCGTTCGTACGCCGGGCCCAGGGCCGCGGCGAGTTCGGAGGTGGACCGGCCGAGCAGCCCCGGCAACTCCACCGCGTCGTAGTTGACAAGCCCGCGGGCGACCGACGCACCGGCGTTGTCGACCAGGTCCACCGGGTCGCCCGCCGTGAAGGTGCCGTCGACGGCGGTGATGCCGGCCGGCAGCAGCGACTTGCGCCGCCCGACGACGGCGGCCACCGCGCCCGGGTCGAGGTGCAGCCGCCCCCGGGGCGAGGTGGCGTGCGCCAGCCAGAACAGCCGGGCCGTCGGGCGTTGGCGCCGCGGATGGAACAGGGTGCCGACCGGGTCGCCGGCCAGCGCCTGCGTGGCCAGGTCGGCGGCGGTGAGCACCACCGGGATGCCGAAGCCGGTGGCGATCCGGGCGGCCTCGACCTTGGTCACCATGCCGCCGGTGCCGACGCCGGACCGGCCGGCCCCGCCGATGGTGATCCCGGTGAGGTCCGCGTCGTCGCGGACCTCCGTGATCCGGGTCGAGTGCGGGTTGGCCGGGTCGCCGGTCCAGAGCGCGTCCACGTCGGAGAGGAGCACCAGCAGGTCGGCGTGCACCAGTGCCGCCACCAGGGCGGCCAGTCGGTCGTTGTCGCCGAACCGGATCTCCTGGGTGGCGACCGTGTCGTTCTCGTTGACGATCGGCACCGCGCCCAGGTCGAGCAGCTTGCGCAGCGTTCGGTACGCGTTGCGGTAGTGCGCCCGTCGGGTCACGTCGTCGACGGTGAGCAGCACCTGCCCGACGGTGCGGCCGTGCCGGGCGAAGCTGGCCGCGTACCGGCCGATCAGAAGGCCCTGCCCGACGCTGGCGGCGGCCTGCTGGGTGGCCAGGTCGCGCGGACGCCGGGACAACCCGAGCGGGGCGAGGCCGGCGGCGATCGCGCCGGAGGAGACCAACACCACCTCGCGTCCCTCGCCTGTCAACCGACCGAGGGTGTCGACGAGCGTGTCGACGCGCTCGTCCGCCAGCCCGCCGGTCGCGGTGGTCAACGAGGAGGATCCGATCTTGACGACGACCCGCCGGGCCGTCGTGACTGCGTCGCGCACCCGCCCATTCTGCGTGGTCACGGCCGCACCGCCCGGCGGCCTTCCCATATGGTGGCGGATTGTGACTCCTGACGAGTACGTCGAGGCGGTGCTCGACCTGGTCGAGCGGATCCCGGAGGGCCGGGTGATGTCCTACGGCGCGGTGGCCGACGCGCTCGCCGAGCGCTCGGGTCGCGCCTCGGCACGGCTGGTGGGCACCATCATGGCCCGCCATGGCGGCTCGGTGCCCTGGCACCGGGTGGTGACCTCCGCCGGCCGGCTGCCGCCGGGGCACGAGCGGGAGGCGCGGGCCCGACTGCGCGCCGAGGGGGCGCCTCTGCGCGGCGAGGGCGTGGACATCGCGGCGGCCGGTTGGTCGCCGCAGGAGCGGCCGTGACCACCGGCGGAACGTGATCGGCGTCCGGCGGGGCGTGGTCGCTGTTCAGAGCCGGATCGGGGACTGCACCACGTTGTCGTCTGGCTTGAGGTCGGGCCACCAGCGGCCCTGGGCGTCGCCGTGCACAACGGAGAAACTCTCGGTGTCGGCGTCGGCACCCGGCTGGGCAGGTACCCGTTGGACGAACGTGTAGCGGCGCGACTCACCAGCCGGTACGCCGGGTAGCAGACACCCCGGTTCGGTCGAGTCCCACCGCTGCCCCGGTTCGCATCGGGTCCAGTCTCCTCCCGCCCGTCCGCCGTGCTCGATGTTGTGGAACGACACCCGCGGCGCGTCGACCGGCCCGGCGTTGGTGACCGTGAAGACGGTGGTGAGTTCACGCCCTGCGTCGGTACCGGGGACCTCGACCAGCTCGTGGGTCATGCTCATCTTCAGGTTGGTGAGCCGGGGATCGGGGCCGAATGTCGTGGGGCCGTCGGTCTGCTCGAACCGCTGCCCGTCCCACCGGTACGTCCGCACCTGTTCCCGCCGCAGATACGTGGGGACCTCGCAACACGGCACGATGTCGGCCACCGTCACCCGCACCGAACCGGTCGGGGTGATCTCCGCCGCGAGGATGTCCGTGAACTCGTCGTCGGTCCGGACCACTCGGCCCACCGTCACGATCCGGTCGTCGGAGTTCCGCTCGAAGGCCACCACCTGCTTCGCCGACGCTTCCCCGTACCGGCAGGCGACGACGGCGATGGTCTCGTCGGCTCCGTCGCCGTCGACGTCGCCGTACTCGAACTCGTCGTCGGCCAGCTCCGACACGTAGGTCTGCTTGGTGTTGGTCTTCAGCCGGACGTTCGAGGTGGTGCAGCCGCCCTCCGCCATGCCCGCCGGCCAACTGGGCAGGTCGACAGGTGTGGCGAGTAGTTGCGCCCGACTGATTCGCCCGTCCGGGCCGGTCGGGGCGGTGGCGCTGGGCGTCGGCGACTGCGACGGCGACCCGGTCGGCGTGGGCGTCGGCGGTGCCGGCGTGGGCGGGGCCGTCGGTGGGATGGACTCCACCGGCACCGGCGGGGTGCGGTCGGCGTGCAGCGCGGCGTTGATGACGACGGGGGTCACCGCCAGGACGACCGCCGTGGCGGCGGCCGCCGCCGTCATCCGTCGGCGTCGGCGCAGGAGCTGCCGGGCCTTGTCGGGACCGGGACCGGCGACCTGGCTGATCACGTCATTGCGGTACGCGCCGAGCCGCTCGCGCAGCAGCGGATCGAGGTCAGACATCGCGTACCCCCTCGGTGTTCTCGTCGAGCAGCGCGGCCAGGGCGGTCCGGCCGCGGTGCAACCACGACTTGACGGTGCCCTCGGCCACCCCCTCCTGCGCGGCGATCTGGTTGACCGACAGGTCGGCCAGGTAGTGCAGGATGACCGCGCGGCGATGGTTGGGCGGCAGTTGCGCCAGCGCCGCGTCGATGGCGACCCGGTCGGGTGTCGGCCCGGCCACCTCGGTCTCGGTGCGCCGTTGTCGCAGCAGGTGGTTCCGGGCGGTACGCAGGCGTCGCCAGCGGCTGTGCGCCAGGTTCCAGGCGACCTTGCGGACCCAGGCCACCGGGTCGTCGTAGCGGACCAGGCGGTCCCAGCGGGCCAGCGCTCGGTAGAACGCCTCCTGCGCCAGGTCCTGGGCGTGGCCCAGATCCCCCGTGTACGCCGACAGTTGGGCGGTCACGCTGCCGAAGTGCGCGTGGTAGAAGTCGTCGAAGGTGATCGTCGTCTCGACCGCCGAACCGGCCGTCCGTACCGCCGGTGGCTCATTGGCGCGGGCTCCCATCGTTGACGTCACTGCCCCTCCCCCGTCACCGCCAGGCTGGTCTGCCCTCGGCGGTGGTAACACTCCGAGCCTGCGAAGGCGGTTGCGGGCCTCGCTGCCGGCAACCCGACTGTTCGGATGTCCGCGACGGGTCGGGCAGGTTGATCACCGCTGGAGGGGATGTGACCCTCATCGCAACGTGAGTAATATTCGGCCCCATGAAAACGCCGCCGGGCGCCGGCTCGCTGCCTCGACGGGTGCACGCCGGCTATGCGCTCGGCTCCCTGGCCACCGGTGCGTTCGGCACCGTGCCCGGTCTGCTGCTGCTGCCCTACCTGACCGACACGCTCGGTGTGGCCGCCGGGCTGGCCGCCCTGCTGGTGCTGCTCCCCAAGGCGTGGGACGTGCTGGTCAACCCGGTCGCCGGGCGGATCTCCGACCGCACCCGCTCGTCCTGGGGTGCCCGGCGGCCGTACCTGCTCGTCGGCGGCCTCGCGCTCGCCGTCCTGTTCGCGTCGATCTTCGCGGCGCCGTTCGGCAACGGGTCGGCCGCCGCCGCGTACGTGGCGTTCGCCTTCCTGCTCACCGCCACCGCGTTCGCCTTCTTCCAGGTGCCGTACGTGGCGATGCCCGCGGAGCTGACCGACGACTACGCCGAGCGCACCCGGTTGATGACCTGGCGGATCGCGGTGCTGGCGCTGGCCATCCTGGTCTCCGGCGCGATCGCACCGCTGGTGGTGACCGCCGGTGGCGACGGCGTGGCGGGGCACCGGTGGATGGGGCTGTTCGTGGCGGTGCTGATCGCCCTCGGTGCCCTCGGCGCGTTCCTCGGCACCCGGTCCGCGCCCACCGGCACGGTGGGCGACAGCGAGCCGACCCTGCGCGCCCAACTCGCCGTGGCCGGCGCCAACCGCCCGTTCCGGGCGCTGCTGATCTGCTTCGTGGTGCAGTCCGCCGGGGTGGCGACGATCCTGGCCGGGGTCAACTACTTCGCGGCGCAGATCCTGCGCGACGAGCAGAGCGGGCCGACCCTGCTCTTCGTCTGCTTCGTCGGGCCGGCGCTGCTGGTGATGCCGCTCTGGACCCGGGTCGGTGCCCGGCTGGGCAAGCGGACCGCGCTGGTGATCGGCTCGCTGCTCCTCGCCGCCGGGGCGCTGGCCCTGGTCGCCGCGCCGGTGCTGCCCCCGGTCGCGGTCTACCTGGTGGTGGCGGTGATCGGCGTCGGGTACGCCGGGCAGCAGGTCTTCGCGCTGGCGATGCTGCCGGACTGCATCGCGTACGACACGGCGCGCACCGGTCGACGGCAGGCGGGTGTCTTCACCGGCCTGTGGACCGCCGGGGAGACCCTCGGCCTGGCACTCGGGCCGGGCATCTACGGGCTGGTGCTCCAACTCGGCGGCTACGTCTCCTCCGACACCGGCTCGGCAGCCGCCCAGTCCGACACGGCGAGACTTGGTGTCCTCCTCGGCTTCACGCTGATCCCGGCCCTCCTGGTAGCCCCACCCGTCCTCCTCCTGCGCCACTACACCCTGACCCCCGACACCCTGTCCGCCTCGAAGGACGGACGGGTCGATCAAGGAGTTGTGGTGGGGGACGAAAGCCATTGACCGCCATGAGAAGGGCACCATAACTCCATGATCGACGAGAGCGGGGTCCTGCCTTCCGGGGTTGCGGCCGAGGTTGCGCTTGACGAGGTTCGGCAGTTGCGCGCCGGTGACCGGCCGACCCACGGGGGGCAACTGTTCGCGTACGTCTACGACTCGGCGGTGTCGGGGCTGGACGAGCTGACTGCCGCCGCCCACCGGGAGAGCGCGCACGTCAACGGGCTGGACCCGACAGCCTTCCCCTCGCTGCTGGCCATGGAGAACGCGCTCGTCGGCGCCGCCGGCCGCGTGCTCGGCGCCGGCCCGGGCACCACCGCCCCGGACGTCGTCGGCAGCGTCACCAGCGGCGGCACCGAGTCGCTGATCCTCGCCGTCAAGACGGCCCGGGACGCGCACCCGGAGATCACCGCACCCCGGATAGTGGTGCCGTCGACCGCGCACGCCGCGTTCGCCAAGGCGGCGCACTACCTGCGGGTGGCGCTGGACGTCGTGCCGGTGTCCCCGGACACGCTGCGCCCCGACCCGGCCGCGATGGCCGCCGCGATCCGCCCGGAGACGGTGCTTGTCGCGTGCTCCGCGCCGTCGTACGCGCACGGCGTGGTGGACCCGGTCGCCGAGATCGCCGCCGCGGCGGCCGACGCCGGGGTGCGCTGCCACGTGGACGCCTGCTTCGGCGGCTGGACCCTGCCCTACCTGCGCCGCCTCGGCCAGCCGGTGCCGGCGTTCGACTTCGCCGTCGACGGGGTCACGTCCATCTCCGTGGACCTGCACAAGTACGCGTACGCGCCGAAGGGGGTGTCGGTGCTGCTGCACCGCGACGCCCGACTGCGCGCCCCGCAGTACTTCGCGTTCGCGGACTGGCCCGGCTACACGATGATCAACCCGGTGATCGCGTCCACCCGGTCGGGCGGGCCGATCGCCGCCGCGTACGCGACAGTGCGGCACCTCGGCGACGACGGCTACCTGCGGCTGGCCGCCCGCACCCGGGACGCGGTCGCCGGCCTGGCCGACGCGGTCCGCGCGGTCGACGGGCTGCGGCTGATGGCCGAACCCGAGTCCACAGTGGTCTGCTTCACCGCCACCGAGGGCGGCCCCGACCTGTTCGTGCTCGTCGACGAACTGACCGCGCGGGGCTGGCACACCCAACCCCAACTGTCGTACGCCGGGCTGCCGGCCAGCGTGCACCTCACGGTGACCGCCTCGGTCGCGCCCCGGGTGGCCGAGTTCGGGCCGGACCTGGCCGCCGCGGTGACCGCCGCCCGTAAGGCCGGTCCGGTGGCCCTCCCGCCCGAGTTGGTGGCGTTGGCGACGTCGCTGACGCCGGACGCGCTCACGCCGGAACTGGTCACCGGGCTCGCCGGTGGGCTCGGGCTCGGTGCTGCGGACGCGCCGACGCCGGATCGGATGGCGCTGGTGAACACGCTGCTGGACGCCGCTCCGCCGGCGCTGCGGGAGCGGCTGCTCGTCGAGTTCGTCGGGCTGCTGCAACGTCCCACCTGGTGACCGGAGCCCGGCCGCGGGGGGGGCCCCCCCCGGGGGCGCCCCCCCCCCCCGCCCCCCCGCCGGCCCCCGGGTATGAAAGACCCACTCGTCTATGATGAGGTAGTGACGGCGGGCCGGATCCAAGGCGTGAAAAGGCTCGGGCANNNGTACGAAGGGGGGTGGGGGGGGGGGGGGGGCCCCCCCCCCCCCCGGGGGGCCCCGCCCCCCCCCGCGGCCCCCCCCCCGGGCCCCCCCCCCGCGACCGGCGACCGTCAGCCGTAGATCATCTTCATCTGCACCACGTTGTCTGCTCTGCTGACGTCCGGCAGGACGTCACGTTCGCTGTCCATCGGCTGGACCTCCACGTCCGCCTTGTCCGTGCTCAGCGTGTCCCCTTTGAACACATGGAAGTCCAGGTCCAGCCGTATCTCCGCCCCGGCGGCGAGCTGACCCAGACCGCAGACGATCGGGTCGATGGTCTCCGGGACGCCCGAGCACCTCTCCCACCCGTCGACGTCCGCGCGCACCACCGCGGGCACGCCCAACCGCAGCGCCACGTGGGCGACCGGCCCCGTGCCCCGGTTGCGGATCCGCACCGTGGCCGTACCCGTCCGGGAACCGTCGTCCGCGACCTTCAGCACGAGGTCGCCGGTGGTGACCGCGACATCCGCCAGATTCGGGTTCGGACCGAAGCTCGTCGGCCCGGAGACCTGGGTGAAGGCAGCATCCTTCCAGCGGTAGCCGCGCCACTGCCGTTGTGACCACTTGGCGTTCCAGCCACCCCCGGGGGCGATGTCACCGACCTGCACCCGGACCGTGCCGTCATCCACGACGTCGAGTGCGAAGAGCCACTGCGGCTTGTCGATGGTCGTCGCGACCACGCGGCCGAGCGTCACGACCTTTCCCGCTTCGTCCCGGTCGAAGGCGACCACCTGCATCGGGCCACCGGTGCCGAGCGCGCACTGCACGAGCGCCACCGTCTCCACCGCCCCGTCCCCGTCGACGTCGCCGTGGTCGAGTGCCACGAGCCAGTTGACGCCCTCGCGATTCTCGCCGGAGATCCGTACCCCCGACGTCGGGCAGCCGCGCCCGGCCCGCCACGCGGGAAGCGTCACCGACGCGCCGAGCAACTGGGACCTGCTGAATCGGCCGTCGGGCACGCCGGGGGTGGGGCTGCCGCTTGGCGCGGACGGGCTGGGGGTCGGGTTCTGCGGGCCACTCGGCGTGGGTGCCGGCGAGCCGCTCGGCGTCGGCTCCACCGGACCCGGCCGGTGGTCGGGCCCGTTCAGCGTCGCGTACCCGAGGGCCGACCCGCCGAACAGCGCGAGCGCCGCCCCGGTGGTGGCCACCCACCGGCGACGGCCGCGGCCTCGCACCGTCCGCCGGACGGCGGCGGGCCCGGGCACCTCGACCTCGTCCAGCACGGTACGGCGGTAGCGGGCGAACTCTTCGGCCAGGCCAAGGGCCTCCTGCTCAGACATCCCGCACCTCCTCGTTGGTGTCGCGTAGCTGGGTGGCGAGTGCGGCCCGGCCCCGGTGTAGCCAGGACTTGACCGTCCCCTCGGCGACCTGTTCCTGGGCGGCGATCTCCGCGACCGTCAGATCGGCGAGGTAGTGCAGAACGACTGCCCGCCGCTGCTTCGGTGGCAACGTCGCCAGCGCGGATTCGAGAGCCACCCGGTCCGGGCTGGGCTCCGGGACATGGGTCTCCCGCTGCCGCAGCAGCCACGTCTGGGCGGTACGCAGCCGCCGCCAGCGGTTGTGCCCGAGATTCCAGGCGACCCTGCGTACCCAGGCCAGGGGGTCCTCGTATCCGACGATCCGGTCCCAGCGAGCGTACGCCCGGCAGAACGCCTCCTGAACCAGGTCCTGCGCCTGCCCACGGTCACCCGTGTACGCGGTCAGCTGCACCACCAGTCCCCGGAAGTGGGCGTGGTAGAAGTCGTCGAAGACCAGCTCTGCCGGCGTGGAGGTTGTGCTTTCCGCTGGGTCCGGTGGGCGTCCACCCACCCGCACGTCTCTCGTCACAAGCACTCGTCCTCCCCGTGGTGGCCACCAGCGGTGCGTTCGCCAGCACCAGTCACACCTGTGGGTGTGACGGCGGGTTGCACGTCGGTTGGCGTCGATTCGTTGTCTGGTCCGGGACATCGGGCCGCGCGCCCGGGCTGGTCACCGCCGGACCGCGAGGACGTCGCCTGTGATTCACTGTCGATGAGGAGAGGGGGCGCTCGTGCAGCTACCGGGAGTGCTCGGTGAGCCGATCCGGTTCGTGCTGAACTGGGGCCGCCGCTACTCGCTCTGGGTGTTCAACTTCGGCCTGGCCTGCTGCGCGATCGAGTTCATCGCCACCAGCATGGGTCGGCACGACTTCATCCGGCTCGGCGTGATCCCGTTCGCCCACGGCCCCCGCCAGGCCGACCTGATGGTGGTGTCCGGCACGGTGACCGACAAGATGGCTCCGGCGATCAAGCGGCTCTACGACCAGATGCCCGAGCCGAAGTACGTCATCTCGTTCGGCGCCTGCTCCAACTGCGGCGGCCCCTACTGGGACTCGTACTCGGTGACCAAGGGCGTCGACCAGCTCATCCCGGTCGACGTCTACGTGCCCGGCTGCCCACCCCGGCCGGAGGCCCTGCTGCACGGCATCCTGCGTCTGCAGGAAAAGATCGCCGCCGAGCAGTCCGGCCTCGGCGGTGTGCCGCAACGGGATCTGCTGGCCGCCCCGCTGGACGCCCCGCCCCGCGAGGCTGCCGCCCCGCGCTCCGTCGACTCCCTCACCGCCCCACCGGTACGCCCACCCACCGCGACCTGACGGCGACCGACCGCCACCCGGGAGAATCCGGGCGGAGGTCGGCCGCGCGCTCGTCACCTGTTGGTCGCGCGACCAGCGTGATCTGTCCGAACCCAAAGGTTGGTCCTCCCGTGCTGGCAGTGGGCGCGGAACGCGCCGGTCACCAGATAGACGTCAGCGAACCCGCGGTTTGGTTGCCCTCGCACGACAGTCAATTCGCCTTGATCCAAAATCTGCGACGCGTTACCCCGTCGCCGCTCGGGTCAACCCGTCGGCCGCGGGGGCAAAGCGGTCGTCCGACGTACGGGGTGGCCGGGCAGGGCTAGCCTGCGCATCATGAGCAGCTCAGTGGATCAGCGGTCCGCCCACATCGTCGACGTGCTCACCGAGGAGTTCGGTGCGTCCATGGCGATCGACCCGGCCGCCTTCCGCCGGAAGTTCCGCAAGATGGCGGCCTCGCCGTTCGCCTTCTACCGGGGCAGCGCCGCCCTGTTCTACGCCGACCAACTCGGCGACTTCGCCGACGACCGGTTCCTCGACGAGCGGACCAGCCGGGTGTGGATCCACGGTGACCTGCACGCGGAGAACTTCGGCACCTACATGAACGCGTCCGGGCAACTCGTGTTCAACGTCAACGACTTCGACGAGGCGTACGTCGGGCCGTTCACCTGGGACCTGCGTCGGCTCGCGGCCAGCGTGGCGTTGCTCGGCTACGGCAAGGCCCTCTCCGACACGGCGATCGGGGACCTGGTCGCCGGCTTCGCCCGGTCGTACCTGACCGAGCTGCGGGCCATCGCCGCCGGCGGCGACGACGCGATCGGCTCGATCACCCTGGAGAACGCCGACGGCGTACTGCGCCGGGTGCTCCAGCAGGCCCGGCTCAACACCCGCGTCGACCTGCTGGCCGCGCAGACCACCATCGACAACTACGAGCGGCGGTTCTCCATCGGTGACGGGGTCTTCGAGATCGACGACACCACCCGGGACCGGGTACGCGCCGCCTTCCAGGACTACCTGGGCACCCTGCCGGCCGCCTCGACGCAGCTCCGGCCGGTGGCGGCGCGGATCAAGGACGTCGTGTTGCGCAAGGGTGTGGGCATCGGCTCGGCCGGGCTGCCGTCGTACAACCTGTTGCTGGAGGGGCACACCCAGGCCCTGGAGAACGACGTCGTCATCTACATGAAGCAGGCGCAGGTGCCGGCCGTGGCACGGTACGTCACCGACGAGTCGGTTCGCGGCTACTTCCAGCACCAGGGGCACCGGACCGCCGAGTCGCAGCGGGCGTTGCAGGCGCACGCCGACCCGTGGCTGGGTTTCACCGAGCTGGACGGGACCGGTCAGCTCGTCGCCGAGGTCTCCCCCTACGCCGCGGACCTGGACTGGTCGGACGTGAACGAGCCGGAGGAGTTGTCCGGAGTGCTCGTCGACCTGGGCCGGGCGGTGGCCCGGATGCACTCGGTCGCCGACGACGAGTCCAGTCACGACCTGGTGGACTACTCCACCGAGGAGGCGATCGTGGCCGCGGTGGACGACGACGAGCCGGGCTTCGTCGCCCACCTGGTGGACTTCGCGCACGCGTACGGGGTGCGCGCCCGGCAGGACCACCAGCTCTTCGTCGACCTGTTCCGCAACGGCCGGCTGCCCGGCATCTGATCGGGCGGGGCGCCACTCAGGACGCGAACTCCAGCACCACCTTGATGTCGTCCGGCCCGGCGGTGTACGCGTCGGCGTACCGGTTCACCGGCACCCGCCGGGTGATCAACGACTCCAACCAGACCTGGTCCGCGCGGGCGAGCGCCTGCGCGGCCATGTTCCAGTGCCGCCGGTTGGCGTTCACCGAGCCGAACACCACGTTGTTCTCCAACACCAGCGCCCGGTTGAGCGCACCGGCGTCGAAGTCGATGCTCCGGCCACCGCTGGACACCCCGGCCAGGCAGACGATCCCGGTCGGGGCCGCCTTGCACATGACGTCGAGGACCACGGTGGGCGCACCCGTGCACTCGATCACCACGTCCGGCTCGAAGGGCAGGTCGTTGACCGGCACCGCGTGGTAGGTGGCACCGAGCCCGGCGACCAGCTCCGGCTTCGGCCCGTCGGTGGCCCGGTCCAGCACGTGCACGGTGAGCCCCCGCTGGGTGCCGAGCAACGCGGCCAGCAGCCCGATCGGCCCGGCCCCGGTCACCAGGACGGTCTGCGGCTGCCACTCGGCCCGGTGCCCGATCCGCTCGATGTGGTCCCAGGCCTTCGCCACCACACTCGTCGGCTCCAACAGCACACCGACCTGGGCCAGCACCGGGTCGAGCTTGACCGCGAACTGGGGCTCGATCCGCCAGCGGTCCCGGGCGAACCCGGGTAGCGCCTTGATGCCGTGCTCGGTGTACTGACCGTTGCGACACATGTCCCACTCGCCGACCGCGCAGTTGGGGCAGGGGACCGGGTCGGGATGCCGGACGATCCCGGCCACCAGGTCACCGGGTTGCAGGGTGCCGCTGGCGTCCTCGATCACCCGGCCCAGCGACTCGTGCCCGATGACCAGGCGGTCCGCACCCGGCGGCGCCTCGCCGTAGTCTCCAGCGATGATCTCGTGGTCCGTGCCGCAGATGCCGACGGCCAGCGCCTCGACCAGGACCGAGCCCTCCTCGGCAGGTGGCTCCGGCTGATCCTCGACGAGGCTCAGCGAATTGGCGACCCCGGGTTTCACAGTCACAGCGCGCACGCCCTCATCTTTCCCCTCCAGGGGCCGCGCCGCGCCCAAAGCCAGCAGATCATCTGGCGTCGGCGGCGGCCAGGCGCGGGCCCGGCCGGCACCAGGGCCCCTTTCATCAGGGCGGTCGAGCCGAGGCGGAGTCCGGGCGGCGATCCGGCAAACCGCAACGCCGCCGGTCGTCGCCCGGGCGCGCCGCAGGCCGGCCAGTTCTCGTGAAACAGGCCCTAAGATCAGCGGCATGACTCCCGAAGAGGTCGGCGCTCGGCTGGTCGCGCTGCTCGCGCCGGTCGCGGTGACCCCGTCGGTCTCCGGCGGGCAACGGTTCGCCCGCGCCACCGTCGACGTGCCGCCGGAGAGTTGGCTGACCGCCGTCCGCGCCGCCCGCGACGACACCGAGCTGGCCTGCGACTTCTTCGACTGGCTCTCCGCGGTCGACGAGTTGACCGACGGCTTCGACGTGGTGGCGCACCTCTGGTCGACGCGACTGCGGCACGGTGTGCTGCTGCGGACCAGGCTGCCACGCGGCACTCCCACCGTCGCCTCGGTGATCGACGTCTACCCGGGTGCCGCCTGGCACGAGCGGGAGACACACGAGATGTTCGGCATCGACTTCGCCGGCCACGGGGAGCTGCTGCCGCTGTTGCTGCCGCCCGAGTTCGAGGGCCACCCGCTGCGCAAGGAGTTCGTGCTCGCCTCCCGGGTGGCGAAGCCCTGGCCGGGCGCGAAGGAGCCGGGTGAGTCCGAGGCCGGTGGCGGACGCCGACCGATCCGCCCGCCGGGCGTTCCCGCTCCGGGCGAGTGGGGGACCACGCCCACCCCGGCCGGTGCCGGCGGCGTGGGGGAGGGCCCGCGCGGCGGCACCCCGGCCCGACCGGCCGGTGAACGTCCGGCGCGGCCCGCCCCGGGGACCCGTCCGGCGCGTACTCCCCGGTCTGCCGTGGGTGACAACGGCCCGGCTGCGCCGGCGCGGCCCGCGCCTGGTGACGCGGCGGGCTCGGCGGACCGGGCGGGGGCGGGTCCGGTCGCGGACCCGCCGGCCCGGGACGGCCGCACCGACGACGACGGGGGTACGGCCTGATGCCGCTCTGGGTGGAGCTGGTGCTGCGGGTGGGTGGCGTCCTTGTCGCGTTCCTCACCCTGCCGTTGCTTGTCGGCCAGGCCGAGCACAAGGTGATGGCGCACATGCAGGGCCGGCTCGGCCCGATGTACGCGGGCGGCTTCCACGGCTGGGCGCAGCTGGTGGCCGACGGGGTCAAGTTCGTGCAGAAGGAGGACATCACGCCGCGCGAGGCGGACCGGGCGGTGTTCCGGCTGGCGCCGGCGGTGGCCCTGGTGCCCTACCTGCTGGTGCTGCTGGTCATTCCGCTCGGTCCGAACGACCTGGTCGGGCAACCGTTGGACATCGGCCTCTTCTTCGTGTTGGCCGTGGTCGGCGTCGGGGTGGTGGCGGTGCTGATGTCGGCGTGGGCGTCGGCCAACAAGTACAGCCTGCTGGGCGGGCTACGGGGTGCCGCCCAGTTGCTCGGTTACGAGCTGCCGCTGGTGCTGGCCGCCGCGTCGGTGGCGATGGCGGCGGGCACGCTCAGCCTCTCCGGCATCGTCGAGGCGTGGCAGCCGTGGTGGCTGCTCTGGCAGGCACCCGCGATGGTCGTCTTCTTCGTCGCCGGGCTGGCCGAGATCCGCCGGCCGCCGTTCGACATGCCGGTGGCCGACTCGGAGCTGGTCTTCGGCTACATGACCGAATACACGGGTCTGCGCTTCGCGTTCTTCCTGCTCGCCGAGTACGTCGGCATCGTGGTGATCGCCGCGCTGACCACTGTGCTGTTCCTCGGTGGGTGGCAGGGCCCGTTCGCCGACGATCAGCTGGGCTGGCTCTGGACGCTGCTCAAGATCTTCGCGGTGTCCTTCGTGATCATCTGGCTGCGGGTGTCCTACCCCCGGCTCCGCGAGGACCAACTCCAGCGCCTCTGCTGGCTGGTGCTGGTGCCCGCCTCCCTGGCGCAGCTGGTCCTCACCGCAGCAGTCCGAGTAGCCCTGTAGCAGCCCCGCCCGCCCCGCCCGCCTCGCCCGCCTCGCCCGCCCCGCCCGCCCCGCCTGCTTCGCCCGCCCCGCCTGCTTCGCCCGCCCCGCCTGCCTCGCGTCGATCATGGAGTTGTGGTGCCCGGAATGTAGCGGACAACACCGTTTGTCACCCACCACAACTCCATGATCGACGGGCTGGGCGAGGGCGGCCCGATCAGCGCAGCGGAGTGTGCGCGGGGTCTACTGGCTCGGCGGGGGGCGGGGGTGGGGTGCCTTCGCCGAAGGGGCGGCCACCAAGCGCTTCCCTGCCGTGTGGGGTGACCCAGTTGGACAGGTCTGGGCCGAGCGGCACGATCCCGGTCGGGTTGATGTCGCGGTGCACCTCGTAGTAGTGCCGCTTGATGTGGTCGAAGTCGATGGTGTCGCCGAAGCCGGGGGTCTGGAACAGGTCCCGGGCGTACGCCCACAGCACCGGCATCTCACTGAGCTTCTGCCGGTTGCACTTGAAGTGGCCGTGGTAGACCGGGTCGAAGCGGACCAGCGTGGTGAACAGCCGCACGTCGGCTTCGGTGATGGTGTCGCCGACCAGGTAACGCTGGTCGGTCAGCCGCTCGGTCAACCAGTCCAGCCGGTCGAAGAGCCGGCGGTACGCCTTGTCGTACGCCTCCTGGCTGCCGGCGAACCCGCACCGGTAGACGCCGTTGTTGACGTCCCGGAAGACCGCGTCGTTGACCTCGTCGATCTGCTCCCGCAGGTGCTCGGGGTAGAGCTGCGGGGCGCCGTCGCGGTGGTACGCGCCCCACTGCGTGGACAGGTCCAGACTCATCTGCGCGTAGTCGTTGGTCACCACCTGCCCGGTCGGCACGTCGACGATCGCCGGGACGGTGATGCCGCGCTCGTAGCCGGGGAAGCGCTTGAAGTACGCCTCCTGGATGCGCTCGATGCCGAGCACCGGGTCCCGGCCGTCCGGGTCGAGGTCGAAGGTCCAGCTCCGGGCGTCGTGGGTCGGCCCGGCCACCGCCATCGAGATGGCGTCCTCCAGACCGAGCAGTCGGCGCACGATGATCAGGCGGTTGGCCCACGGGCAGGCGCGACTGACCGCCAGCCGGTACCGGCCCGGCTCCACCGGGTACCCGTCGCGCCCGTCCTCGGTGATCCGCGTGGCGATGTACCGCTGGTCGCGAGTGAACTCGCTGCCCGGCTCGACGTACTTCCCGCCCGTTTCCTCGCCCACGTCACCCTCCCGGTCCGGTCAGTGTCTCTACCCCATCCTTGCGGATCTACTGCTCAGCGCCGCCGGATACCCTGCCGGCATGACGGATGTGGAGGCGGCGGCACGGCGGTTCGTCACCGACGTGTGGAACGCCCGCCGGGAGGAGTCCGCGTACGAGTTGATCGCCGCGGAGTGCCCGGGGCTGGGCGGCACCGGCCCGGAGGCGACGCTGGCCTGGCACCGGGAGCGACGGGCGGCCTTCCCGGACCTGCGCTACAAGATCGTGGACGTGGTGGCGGCCGGGGAGCGGGTGGCCGTGCACTGGCGGGCCGCCGGCACGCACGCCGGGCAGTTCGGGCCGGTGCCGCCGACCGGGCAGGTGGTCAGCTACTCCGGTGCGACGTTCCTCCGCTTCGCCCCGACGGGCCGGATCGTCGAGGTGTGGAGCTGTAACGAGCTGTTCCAGTTGCTGCAACAGCTCGGCGTCGAGATGCTCCCCCCGACAATCGTCAGCGGACCCGGGGCGTGATCCGTTCCAGCGGGATGTCCATCTCCCACGGCTCCGGCACGAGGATGCCATCGGTGAGTCGGGCCTGCTCGACGTAGACCTGCTTCATCGGGTCGAGCTTGTGGCTGTGCACGACGATGCCGGACTCGGTCTCTATGCGCCAGAAATAGGGGATGTCCGCCTCGGCGTAGAGAGCGGGCTTGAGCACTCGATCGATGCTGCGGGATCCCTCCGAGACGATCTCAACTACCAACAGAACCTGGTTCGGTAGATAGTGCGACGGATTCCCCTGGGTGGCGTCGAGGTAGGTGACCAGCAGATCGGGGATGAAGGACCGCTTCCGCGAGATGCGCACCTCGACGCCCTGCGTGACGTCGAGGTCGCTCGGGCAGCTCTCCAGCATGGCTGAGCCCAGCAGGAGCGCGATGGACTGGTGGAGTCGCGTGGGGGAGGGCGACATGAGCAGGTTTCCGTCCAGGATCTCGGGGCGAGGGCGGCCGTCGTCGGGCAGGGCGTCCAAGGCGTCGGTCGTCCACTCGCCCGGCGGCGGAACGTCGTCGTGCTGCGCGGCGGTCATCGACGGGTCCTTCCAGGTGCGTTCGTTCTCCCCGCGACCACGGTACTGCCGTCGACCTGTGGGTGGTGGTCGCGCGCGCCGGGGCCACAGGGCAGGATGGTCGACATGACCGACCCCAGCGAGCACGGCGACCCGCCCGGCGCGACCAGCGCGCGCGGCCTGCCCGGTGCCGGCCTGGTAAAGGGGCTGGCGGTCACCCTCAAGACGATGACCAGCCGCTCCACCACCCAGCAGTACCCGGACGTGGCCCCTGACCTGCCGCCCCGCTCGCGTGGCGTGATCGCGCTGTCGGAGGAGAACTGCACGGTCTGCATGCTCTGTGCCCGGGAGTGTCCGGACTGGTGCATCTACATCGACTCGCACAAGGAGGAGGTGGTGGTGCCCGGCGCCGCCCGCCCCCGGCAGCGCAACGTGCTCGACAAGTTCGACATCGACTTCTCCCTCTGCATGTACTGCGGCATCTGCATCGAGGTCTGCCCGTTCGACGCGCTCTACTGGTCTCCCGAGTTCGAGTACGCCGAGTACGACATCAAGGACCTGCTGCACGACAAGGACCACCTCGGCCAGTGGATGGCCACCGTCCCGGCGCCACCCGCGCACGACCCGAACGGGGAGCCGGCCAAGGAGGAGACCGCCGCCGCCCGCAAGGCCGCCGCCGCGCGTCCGGCTCCTCCATCGGTACGCCCCGACGCCGACCAGGACCCCACGTCGTGACCGCCCGAGCCGGAGAGGCCGCCCGGTGACCGGCGCGGATGTGCTGCTGCTCGCCCTCGGCGCGGTGGCGGTCGGTGCTGGCGTGCTGGTGGTGACCACGAAGCACCTGGTCCGGGCGGGTCTCTACCTGGTGGTGTGCCTGGGCGCGCTGGCCGGTGACTTCCTGGTGCTCAGCGCCGAGTTGGTGGCCTGGGTGCAGGTGCTGATCTACGTGGGCGCGGTGGTGGTCCTGCTGCTGTTCGCGGTGATGCTGACCCGGGCCCCGATCGGTGCCTCCGACGACCTGGACCGGCCGGGCTGGCCGGCCGCCCTGATCGGTGGCGGTGTCGGGCTGGGGCTGACCGTCCTGCTCGTCGACGCGTACCGCTGGAGCACCGTCGCGCTGCCGGACGCGGGCACCGCCGAGCGGCTGGGTGAGCAGATCTTCCAGTCCTGGGTGCTGCCGTTCGAGGTGCTCTCGGTGCTGCTGCTGTCCGCCCTGGTGGGTGCGATCGTGCTGTCCCGGCCGGACATCGGCCGAGCTGGCCCCGGCGCGGCTCCCACCACCGATCGGCCCGGGGTCGACGTCAGCGCCGGGGGCCGCCGGTGAGGCCGGTCATCCCGTACGTCACCGCCGCGCTGCTGTTCGGCCTCGGCGTGTACGGCGTGCTGCGCCGGCGCAACGCCGTGCTGGTGCTGATGTCCGTCGAGTTGATGCTCAACGCGGTCAACCTGATCCTGGTCACCGCGGACACCACCGCCCGCGCCGTGCTGCCGCACTCGGGGCAGGTCTTCGCGCTGTTCGTGATCGTCCTCGCCGCCGCCGAGATCGGGGTGGGGCTGGCGATCGTCCTCCAGCTCTACCGGCTGCGGGCCACCGTCGCGGTGGACGACGTGCCGCTGACCGAGCCGGCGCACCCCGTCGGCGGGCGCGAGCCGACCGCCCAGAACACGGAGGCTGGCCGGTGACCGGGCTGCTCGGGGCGCTGCTGCCCGCCGTACCGTTGGTCGCCGGCCTGGCCGGCCTGCTGCTGCCGCCGGCGCCTAGGCGTACCGGCGCGACCGGCGGCGACCGGGCCCGGACGATCGCCACGACGCTCGGCGTCACCGGTGCGGCCGTCGCGCTGGTGTTGGCCGTCGCGCTGCTGGTCACTGTCGACGGGCCGACCGAGAGGTCGAGCACCTGGGTCGACGTCGGCGGGTTGGCGGTGACGCTCGGCGTCCGGCTGGACGGTGCCGCCGCGCTTGTCGCGGTGGCGGTCACGGCTGTCGCCCTGGCGGTGCAGGTCTACTCGATCGGCTACCTGCGGCGCGGTCCGCACGACGATGTCGACGTCGACCACCGCTACCCGCCGTACGCCGCGCAGATCAGCCTCTTCACCGGTGCCATGCTGCTGGTGGTGGTCGCCGGTGACCTGCTCATGCTGTTGGTCGGCTGGGAGGTGATGGGCCTCTGCTCGTACCTGCTCATCGCCCACGACCGCCGACTGCCCGGCGCGCCGGCTGCCGCGATGAAGGCGTTCCTGGTGACCCGGGTCGGTGACGTCGGGTTCCTGCTCGGCATCGCGCTGCTGGGCGTGTCGACGGGCAGTTTCCGGATCGCCGACGTGCTCGCCCACGACCACTCCACCGCGACGTTGACCGCCGCCGGCCTGCTGTTGCTCGCCGGGGTGGCCGGTAAGAGCGCGCAGTTCCCGCTGCACACCTGGCTGCCGGACGCGATGGCCGGCCCGACGCCGATCTCCGCGCTGATCCACGCCGCGACGATGGTCGCCGCCGGGGTGTACGCCGTGGCCCGCCTCTACCCGCTGTTCACGGCCGCGCCGGTGACGCTGACCGTGCTCGGGGTGCTCGGCGCGATCACGCTGCTGCTCGGCGCGCTCGCCGCCACCGCGCAGGACGACATCAAGCGGGTGCTGGCCTGGTCGACGGTGTCCCAGCTGGGCTACATGACCGGCGCGCTGGCGGTCGGCTCGCCGTCGGCGGCGCTGTTCCACCTGCTCACCCACGCCGCGTTCAAGGCGTTGCTGTTCCTCGCCGCCGGCGCGGTGATCCACGCCGTGGGCACCACCCTGATGTCGGAGATGGGCGGGCTGCGGCGCAGCATGCCTGTGACGTTCTGGTGCACCGTGGTGGGCCTGGGTGCGCTGGCCGGGGTGCCGCCGCTCGCCGGCTTCTGGAGCAAGGACGGCGTCCTCACGGTGGCCGAGGCCGCCGCGTTGGAGGGCACCGGCCCGGCACCGTCGTGGGTGGGCTGGATCGTCTGGGTCGCCGGGTTGGTCGGCGTGGCGATCACCGCCTGGTACGCCGGCCGGCTGCTCCTGCGCGCCTTCTTCGGTGCTCCACGCCTGCCACTGGTCCGGCCGCACGACCCGCCCGCGGTGCTGCGCTGGCCGGTGCTGCTGCTGACCGTGCCGGCCGCGCTGCTCGGTCTGGCCGGGTTCGTCGGGGCGTTCGCCGATCGCCTGCGGTTTCCGACAGTCCCGGTGGCCGGCTCCGAGGACGGTCTGGTCCACGTGGGGCCAGCTGTGCTGCTGCCGCTGGCGTTGCTGCTGGTCGGCGCGGGGCTGGTCACGCTGGGCTGGCGTCGGGACCCGGCCGCCGACCCGGCGGCCGCGCTCGGTCCGCTGCGCCCGGTCTTCGCCCGCGCGTTCCGGTTCGACGACGTCCAGCACACCCTTGTGGTACGCCCCGTCCGCGCGCTGGCCCGTGTCGTACGCGCCGGTGACGAGGTGGTGGTGGACGGTGCCGTCGAGGGCAGCGGACGCGCCGCGACCGGCCTGGGTGCGGGGCTGGCCGCGCTGCACCGGGCGGCGCTGCCCCGGGCCGCCGCCGGTGTGCTGGCCGGCGCCCTGCTGATCGGGCTGGCCGCCGCCGTGATCGGCGTGGTCCAGTGAGCGTGAGGAGTGAGCCGGGTTTGCGAGCCCCGCAGTCGCGATCGAAGGTGGCTCTGTGAGCGCGAGGAGTGAGCCGGGTTTGCGAGCCCCGCAGTCGCGATCGAAGGTGGCCCAGTGAGCGTTGGGCAGGTGTTGCTGGTTGCCGTGCTGGCGGTGCCGGCGCTGGGTGCGGTCGCGGTGGCGGCGACACCCCGGGATCGGGCGGCCCGGCTGGTCGGCACCGTGGCGGCGGCACTGACCCTGCTGGCCGCGGTGCCGTTGGTTTTCGATCGGCGGGGCTGGTTCGCCTGGTCGGCGGACGCCCCGGCGGTGCGTCCGTGGCACCAACTGGACCTGCCCTGGGTGCCCGGTCTGGAGCTGCGCTTCCACCTCGGTGTCGACGGCATCTCCTGGCCGCTCGTGGTGTTGACCGCGCTGCTCACGTTGCTCTGTTGCGCGTACACGATGTGGCGGGTGCCCGACGGCGGCAGCGGCCGGGCGTTGGTGGCGCTGCTGTTGGTGGTCGAGGTGGGCATCCTGGGCACCTTCCTCGCCCTGGATCTGGTGCTGTTCTTCCTCTTCTTCGAGGTCGTCCTGCTGCCGATGTACGCGATCATCGCCGGCTGGGGCGGCGCGGACCGGCGTCGGGCGGCCCGTAAGTTCGCGCTCTACACCCTGTTCGGCTCGGTGTTGCTGCTGGTCGGCGTGTATGTGGTGGTCGCGGCCACCGGCACCGCCGACGTGGTGGCGTTGACCGGCGGCGCGGGGATGTCCAGGGGCACCCAGTTGGCGGCGTTCACCCTGCTCGCGGTGGCGTTCGCGGTGAAGAGCCCGCTGTGGCCGTTGCACTCCTGGCTGCCTGACGCGCACACCCAGGCTCCCACGGTGGGCAGTGTCGTGCTGGCCGGGGTGCTGCTGAAGATGGGCACGTACGGGCTGATCCGGGTGGCGGTGGGGGTGGCACCTGAGGGTGCCCGCTGGGCGGCGCCGGTGCTCGGCGTGCTCGCCGTCGCCGCGATCCTGGTCGGATCGTTGGTCTGCCTGGCGCAGGGCGACGTGAAGCGGCTGATCGCGTACTCCAGCGTGGGACACATGGGCTTCGTGCTGCTGGGCGTCGCCACGCTGACCACCGTGGGCATCCAGGCGGCGTTGATCGGCAACATCGCGCACGGGGTGATCACCGCTCTGCTGTTCTTCCTGGCCGGTGCGGTGAAGGACCGTACCGGCACGGGCAGCCTCGCCGAGTTGTCCGGCCTGCGGGAGACCGCGCCCCGCTTGGCGGGTCTGCTCGCGTTCGCGGCGGTCGCGTCGCTCGGTCTGCCCGGGCTGGCCGGCTTCTGGGGCGAGGCGTTCGCGGTGATCGCCGCCGTGCAGGTGGGTGGCCCGCTCTGGACCACCCTCGGGGTGCTGGCGGCGGTCGGCGGCGCGCTCACCGCCGCGTACTTCCTGCGCCTGCTGCGCCAGGTCACCCACCAGCGGCCGAGTGCCGCCGTCGGTCGGGTCGGCCCTGGCCTGGCCGGTGCGGAGCTGACCGCCTGGGTGCCGCTGGTGCTGCTCGCGTTGGCCATCGGGCTGGCGCCGGCGCTGGTCCTCGGTGTCGCCGAGGCCCCCGTCGACGCCCTGATCGGGGTGGTCAAACCATGAACGTCGTGCAGAGCGTGGACAGCGTCGCGCTGCTGCCGGCCTACCTGGCCGCCGGCACCGCCGTACTCGTGCTCATCACCGATCTGCTCGTGGCCCGGCCCCGGGCCACCATCGCGGTGGCCGCGCTTGGCGCGCTCGGCACCGCCGTCGGTGCCGTCCTGGTCGGCGCGGCCGGGGAGCGGCGGACGTTCTGTGTCGGCGCGGACTGCTCCTGGATCTTCGGCGGCCGGGCCGCGCTCGTCGGCGCGGTGGTGGCGCTGCTCACCCTGGGTGTGCTCGGGCTGTCCGGCCCGGCGCTGCGGGCGGGGCGGTCGCCGGTGGGGGAGTACTGCTTCCTGTTGGCCTGCTCGATGACCGGTGGCGTGGTGCTCGGCGCGGCCGGCGACCTGATCACGCTGATCGTCGCCCTGGAGACGCTGACCCTGCCGCTGTACGTGCTCGTCGGCCTGCGTCGCGGCAGCCTCGCCAGCGCCGAGGCGGCACTTACCTTCTTCGTGGTCAGCGTGGTGGCGACCACCATCACGCTGCTCGGCGCGGCGCTGCTGTACGCGGTGACCGGCGGGCTGCACCTGGACCGGCTCGGCGCACTGCTCGCCGAACGGTCGGAAGTGCGGGACCTGCCGCTGACCACCGCCGCGGTGGCGCTGCTGCTTGTCGGGTTGGCCTTCAAGGTGGCGGCGGTGCCGTTCCACGCCTGGGCGCCGGCCACCTACGACGGGGCGCCGCTGCCGGTGGCCGCGTACCTGTCCACGGCGTCGAAACTGGGTGGCCTGGTCGCGCTGCTCGCCGTGGTGCAGCGGGCGCTGCCAGCCGAGCAGACCGGCCCGGTGCTCGCCCTGCTGGCGGTGCTCACCATGACCGTCGGCAACCTGGTCGCGCTGCGCCAACGGCGGACCGTCCGGCTGCTGGCCTGGTCGTCCGTCGCGCAGGCCGGCTACATCCTCGCCCCGCTTGGCGCGTTGGCGCTGGCCGCCGGCCGCACCGACGAGGCACGCGCCGCCGCGTACGCCGCCGCCGTGGCGTACGCCGTCTTCTTCGTGGTGTTGGAGTTGGCCGCGTTCGCCGGGGTGACCGCGCTACGCCCGGCCGGTGCGGACGGCGGCACGCTTGACGACCTGCGCGGGGCGGCCCGCCGGCACCCGTGGCGGGCCGCGGCGCTCGGTCTCGCGTTGGTGGGCCTGGCCGGTCTGCCGCCGGGGCTGGCCGGCCTGTTCGCCAAGGTGACGGTGGTGCGGGCGTTGCTGGACGGCGGGGCGGCCTGGCTGGCGCTTGTGGTGGCGCTGAACGCGGTGATCGGGCTGGCGTACTACCTGCGAGTGACCGCCGCGCTCTGGGCACCGGTGACGACGCCGAACCTGGCCGCGGCCTCAGCCGGTGACGCTGCCGTACCCCTGGTGGGTGTGGTGGCCGTGGTGCTGGCGGTGGCGACGGTGGCCGCCGTGGCCCTCGGCCTCGCCCCGCAGTTGGTGCTCGACCTGGCCGGGCGCTGACCTGCGAATTCCAGTCTCAGTGAACTCTCAGCGTTGAGACGGATGGTTGGCGGGTACCGGGTTGTTGCACCGGTCAGCGGATCCCGGCGATCCGTGCACCGAAGGAGACATCGTGCACCACAACCGTCTGAAGACCGCCGCACTGCTCGGCCTGCTCTCCGCGCTGATTCTCGCGGTGGGCTACGGGTTCGGTGGCAGTGGCGGCCTGGTCATCGCCGTCCTCATCGCACTTGTCATGAACGGCGTCACCTACTTTTACTCCGACAAGCTCGCACTGCGCTCGATGGGTGCGCAACCGGTCACCGAGGCACAGTTCCCCGAGCTGTACCGGATGGTGCGGGAGTTGGCGACCGACGCCCGGCAGCCGATGCCGCGGCTGTACGTGAGTCCGACCGCCCAGCCCAACGCGTTCGCCACGGGTCGTAACCCGCAGCACGCGGCGGTCTGCGTCACGCAGGGCATCACCGAGATCCTCGACTACCGCGAGTTGCGCGGGGTGATCGGGCACGAGCTGTCGCACGTCTACAACCGGGACATCCTGATCTCCAGCGTGGCGGCCGGTCTGGCCAGCATCATCACCCTCCTGGCGAACCTCGCGTTCTTCATCCCGCTGGGCGGTGGGGACGACGAGGACCGGCCGAACCCGGCCGTGCTGCTGCTCACCCTGATCCTCGGCCCGATCGCGGCCACGGTGATCCAGTTGGCGATCAGCCGGAGCCGCGAGTTCCAGGCGGACGCCTCGGGTGCCGAGTTGAGCCGTGACCCGCTGGCCCTGGCGAGCGCGCTCCGCAAGATCGACGCGGTGGCCAGCCGTCGGCCGCTGCCGGCTCAGGGCCAGCTCACCAGCACCGCCCACCTCATGATCGCCAACCCGTTCCGGGGCGGCGGCGTGGCCGCGCTCTTCTCCACCCACCCGAAGATGGAGGACCGCGTCGCCCGGCTGGAGCAGATGGCCCGCAACTCGGGGCCGGTGCAGTTCCAACGCTGATCCGCTGAATCACCGCTCCGCCCGTACCCGCGTGGTACGGGCGGAGCTTTGTTTATCGACTGGACGGTGGCGTTAGGGTCATAACGGCTTACGCTCATTACATCCTCGGGAGGTTCACGGTGACCGCGCTGCGTCAGTACCTGGGTGTCTGGCGGATCCCTGGCGCGCCCAT
Source organism: Micromonospora sp. NPDC048898 (assembly GCF_043198035.1). NCBI lineage: Bacteria > Bacillati > Actinomycetota > Actinomycetes > Micromonosporales > Micromonosporaceae > Micromonospora > Micromonospora sp. NPDC048898. The sequence goes on along the minus strand of NZ_JBICUF010000023.1, from coordinate 29,516 downwards.
GCTGCTGATCACCGGCATCATCGGGCGGCTCGGCATCGGCATGACCCCGCTGGCGCTGCTCCTGGTGGTCGAGCAGGTGACCGGGCGTTACGCACTGGCCGCCATCGCCGGCGGCACCTACGCCGTCGCCGGCGCCGCCCTCAGCCCGGTGGCCGGGCGGATCGCCGACCGGGTCGGCCCGACCCCCGTCCTGCTGGTCACCGCCGTGGCCCACCCGCTGGCGCTCATCGGCCTGCTGCTGGCCAGCCGCTCGGGCGACGACGCTCTCCCCGTCATCTACCTCACCGCAGGCGTGGCGGGCGCCACCTACCCGCCGCTCACCGCCGCCATCCGTGGCGCCTGGAACGAGTTGACCGACCCCGCCTCCGGCCGGTACGCACTGCGCAACACCGCGCTCGCCGCCGAGACCTCGCTGTTCGAGATCGTCTTCGTGCTCGGCCCACTGCTCGTCGCCGGTTTCGTGCTGGTGGCCGACGCGGCAGCCGCGCTGATCGGCGCGGCGGTCGTCACCCTGGCCGGCACCACCGCAGTCGCCCTCGGCCGGGTGATGCGCGGCTGGCGTCCACACCCGCGCGAACACCACGCTCGAGGTCTCGGCCCCCTGCGGGTCGCCGGCTTCCCGGCCCTGCTGGTCTGCGTGGCCGGCCTGGGCATCGCCTTCGGCGCCGCCGGGGTGACAGTCCCGGCGTTCGCGAGCGGCCACACCACCGACGACCCGGAAAGCCTGGCCGGCCTCCTCCTGGCAGTCTGGGGCATCGGCAGCGCCATCGGCGGGTTCTGGTTCGGCGTCCGCAAGCCAGCCACGAACATGACCCGACAGTTCGCCCTGCTGCTCGGCGCGCTCGCCGGCACCTTCGCCGTGTTCGCGGTGATGCCCACCCCGCTGGCGCTGGGCGTCGCCCTGGTCGTCGGCGGAGCCACCATCGCGCCCGCGCTGACCCTGGAGAACACCCTGGTCGGCCGGATCGCCCCCACCGGCATGCTGAACGAGGCGTACACCTGGGTGGTCACCGTCGCGGTAGCGGCGAGCGCCGCCGGCGGCGCGGTGGCCGGCCTGATCGTGGACCACGCCGGCGGCGTCCGGTGGGCGTTCCTGTTCGCCGGGGCGGCGATCGCCGTCGGGGCCGCGGTCGCGGCCCTACCCGCCGGGCCCATCGCCCGCGCCGAAACCACAGCGGTACGCGCCGAAGACCTCGTCCCCGCCTGACCTGTCCGGCTGGCCTGCGCGGTCGGCTTGCCCTCCGGTCGGGCTTGCCCCGCGGGGTCGGGCTTGGTCCGATCGGGCATGATCCACTCGGGTTCCTTGAAGTCGGGCTGTCGCGGGCGTGCAGATGCCCCGACATCAAGGAACCCGAGTGGATCTCAACCCGTGCGCGGCCCGCAGCCCCTACCGGTAGTTGTCGAACTGCAGGGCGACGCCGAAGTCCTCGCCCTTGAGTAGCGAGATGACCGCCTGAAGGTCGTCCCGCTTCTTGCCGGTGACCCGCAACTGGTCGCCCTGGATCTGCGCCTGCACGCCCTTGGGGCCCTCGTCGCGGATCTTCTTGCTGATGGCCTTGGCCTTGTCGGGCTCGATACCCTGGACAACCTTGCAGTCAATCTTGAAAATCTTGCCGGACGGGCGCGGTTCGCCAGCGTCCAGTGCCTTCAGTGAGATGTTCCGCTTGACGAGCTTCTCCTTGAACACGTCCAGTGCGGCGCGTACGCGCTCCTCGGTCTCCGCCTGAAGGCCGATCGCCTCCTCTCCGGACCAGGAGATCTCCGCCCCGGTGCCGCGGAAGTCGAACCGAGTCGCGAGCTCCTTGACCGCCTGCCGGAGGGCGTTGTCGACCTCTTGACGGTCAACCTTGCTCACGATGTCGAACGACGGGTTCGCTGCCATGTTTCTGCTCCTGCTGTCCGGCGGTCTGGGCCTGCCGTCGGCCGCCGACCAGCGGCACGACCCCCTGACCGTACCCGGTTGCGCCGGCACCGGGGGGAGCCGCTATCCTTGCTTCCGCCGCCGCGTTGCGACGCGGTGGGGTGCCCTGGCGGGTTGCCCGAGCGGCCAATGGGAGCGGACTGTAAATCCGTCGCGAAAGCTTCAGAGGTTCGAATCCTCTACCCGCCACCAGGTGCAGAAGCGGCCCCTGACCAGCAGAGATGCTGATCAGGGGCCGTTGTCGTTGATCTAGCCGAGTCCGGCTGAGTCCAGCCGTTGACGACTGGTTGTGGGCAGATGGTGGGCAGGTCGATCTTGCCTCTCAGGGGTCCGCTGGGGCTGCGAACGCTCATGGCCTGGTGAGTTACCGGCTTGACATGGGCCGCGCCTGGAGCTACCAGCTGGGGGCTGCCTGTCGGGCTCTGCTGGCTGCGGGAGTTGGGCCGGGGGCAAGCCAGTCCCGGGGTTGGACTGGCGCGGCAGTCGGAAGCCCTGGCCCTCGATCAGGTCGACCTGCCGGCTTCCGTGCGGCCTGACCGTGGTCGTACTGCGTCTGGATCAATGAGTTCGGGGGCGGGGGTCCGGCGGCAGTCGGTGGCTCTCCGCCCCGGCGCCGCAGGCGGCCGGGGCGGCTTGCCGCCGGCCGGCTTGCCGCCCGCGCCGCGCGGAGCGCGGCGCCTTGATCCAGAACAGAGAAAATCGGCAGCACATGGGCGACGTGTGCCCACGTACGGACGGCAGGTGGGAGCGAGAGATCACGCTCACAAAGCTCAGCTGCGTTGCCCGGCTGGGGTCGTGTAGAATGTAGACGTAACCAGGGTCCCCGCATACCTTAGCCGGGACTCGGAGCCCCCAGCCTCGGCCGGGGGCTCCTTGGTTTATGGAGATGTCCGCGCAGGGCTAGGCCTTGGTCCTAATAGGTCGACCACTGACAGGCCGGTCTCGCCGCCGACGAGTTGTAGGGCTATCTCAGCGCGAGCCGCCAGGGCGAGTGGCTCAATGTCCTCGGTCAACAGCCCATGCGTCAATCGATCAAGGCCAGCGCCAAGCAGCGGGGCTGCAATGCGCAATGCCGCGTCCATCGCCACGCTCTGCGTGGATCCGCCGTGCAAGACGATATTGCGCATTCGATACAATCTGCGCATTGCAATCGTGAAGGTCTTCGTGGCCTCCGCGAGTGACCTGCGGGGTTCAGCCAGGACGGCTCGCATACGCTCCATCGCAGCCCTGTCCGAGTCGACGCGTGCTGCCTGCGCCTTTTTCTTGGCGAAGACCAGACTGTGACCGCCGGCGAGAGCAGCTGCCACCAGATGGGAGCGGTCTCGATTAGTGGTACAGCTCTTGATCTCCTGCGCGAGCGCGTCGAGTGGAACGGGACGATGGTGGTGCGCTAGAGCAGTCAGTTCGGCTCGTGGCCAAGCGCAGGCGATGATCGCGGCAAGTCGGTCCGCTGCGACCGCCTTGCCGGCCCCCTCCGGCCGGGGATCGTCTGGGTGCGAGAGCAGCGACTCAACTGCTGCCCAGGCACCAGCGACCGCCGGGCCGACAGCGCCGCGGTTGATCGGCGCGGCCAGCTCCAGGGCATCATCTATCAAGCTACGGGTACCGTCGACCTGGTAAAGGTGTTCCTCCTTCACAAGGGAGACCAGATCGGCCCCGCGCGCCGGGGAAGCAATTGGGACGGGTGTCGGATGCCCGTCGACCCACATTCGTTCGTGAGGTTTAATGCCGTCCCGGGCGCTGCGCAGGTAGGATGATCTCGCCACAAGTCGATCAAGCAGGAGACGCACCCGAGCGGCGGCACCGTACGGGTCGCGAGCGACGACGCAAAACAGGAAGCCGCCACCGCCCCGGAGTCCCGCTGGTGAGTGGCCGCGGGCGGTCAACCAGGCGCTTACCTCCCTTGCTCCTAGCCAGGCTGATTGCTTCTGCGCGATTGTTTGCTCAGGGCTACTCGCGAAGGCGGCCAGCACAGCAAAGTCTTTTGTCGGTGCTTCATCCAGCGCTACGGCAGCGTCAAGGACGTCCGTCGCCGAGGCGTCCCTGCGTGACAGGCCTTCCGCCCAGTCGAGCAAGTAGGTCGCGTCGTAGCCCAGGTCAAGTAGGTGGGAGGCGACCATGCGCGCGAGGCGCTCAGGTCGCGGGCGATCGGCCTCTGGCAGCGCAGCAGCCGATGCCCACCGCCCCATATAGCCTGGGCGTGCATGATGGATGAGTTCGAGCAGTCGTCGCCGTGCAGGACTGGGGTCCGGTAAGGGCGATTTAAGCAGTACTGTCACCTCTCGGCGAAGATCCTTGGCACCGAGCCCAACATCAGGACCGATGATGCGAGACAGCTCGCCGCGTTGCCAGTCGACGGCGGCTGTCGACAGGACATGCTGTCGCTCCCATGCGCCGGCCTCGTGGAGTTCTTCGAGCGCAAGCAATGATCCGATGTCCCAGAGGCGACGCGGCCATGGGAGGCCATCGAGTGTGAAGAAGTCTGTCATCCGTGCCAGAACGTGACGGTCGTACTCATCCGTGGGTGTCGTCCGGTTCACGAGGGCACCGTAGTGCACAGATGCCCGGGAAGGCGTGTATAGTCTAGGCAGACATGAAGGGACATCCGCCGTTCGCGGCCGATGTCCCTGTTTCTTTGACGGCACTCGCCGCGTCTCGTGATCTGCCTGCCTGCCTGCCTGCCTGCCTGCCTGCCTGCCTGCCTGCGTCCGCTGGCTGCTGGCCGCCGGTGACGAGGCGCTCACTGTCCACCGTGCCAGACGGCGCGTTGCCATCACGACCTTGTCCCAGGCGGCGACCGTGGCCAGCCCCTTGACGTGATGCCACTGGTCGTACGAGCGGACCTCAACGAGGTCACAGCCGGTGAGGTGCGGCAAAGTGTCAGACGATTGACAAATGGCTCCTTTGCCGAGCTGGCTGGTTCTAGATGATCTTAGACACTGGCAGACTACCGGGATGGTTGACGTCACGGTGGAAGTCGAACGAGACCATCTCGCGAAGCTCGTTCGGCCTACGCAACCCGCATCCGCAGTCATCGAACTAATCTGGAACGCGCTAGATGCGGATGCCGATGAGGTTCGCGTCGACTTTGAGCGCAATGACCTTGAGGGTATCGAGGCGGTTATTGTCTCGGACAACGGCTCTGGCATCCCGGTCTCTGCATCTAAGACTGCATTCAGTAAGCTCGGGGGATCGTGGAAGGCGTCTGCGAAGGTTTCTCCAGGCAAGAAAAGGCCAATGCATGGACGTGATGGTGAAGGCCGATTCCGTTCATTCGCCCTTGGCGAGCACGTCTCATGGCGCACCGTTGCAGACGATGTAAACGGACGCTTCGAGACGACGATTAGCGCTGATGCGTCACGGCCGGAAGTGTTCAACATCGCAGATGGAAGACCGACCAGTGAGCGCACCGGTACCCGAGTAAGGGTTCTGGCGTCTGGAAGGCCGCTATCAACCCTTGACTCCGAGGAAACAGAACGTCGGATCGCCAAGGAATTCGCCCGACATCTCCGCCGGTTTAGAGTGATCACGATCATTTACAACGGCAAGCCTGTGGATCCCGCTACGATCATAGATGTAGCACACACAAAGGAAGTCGTGCTAGATCCGCCCCATGCCTTAGGGAATCCTACGCTCGAAATCATCGAATGGAGTGCGAAGTTTGGCCGCGAGTTAGTGCTCTGCGACGGCGAGGGATTCCCGCTTGCCGATTTTGCGCCGAGAATACACGCACCCAACTTCAACTTTACGGCATACGTTAGCTGGGCAGGCTTTGATCCCTCCGACGTCCTCCTGGCGGATACTGGTCACGAGAAGTACCTACCAATCCTTTCGCAGGTACGGTCAGCAATAAGGGATTACTTCAAGAATCGGGCACGGGAACGCATATCCGAGGTTGTCGAGAGCTGGAAGAGCGAATCTGTATACCCCTTCTCTGGGGAGCCAAAAGATGTCGTCGAGAGTGCCAAGCGAGACCTTTTTGATGTCGTGGCAGCGCAAGCCATCCCCGCCCTCGCTGGCGATCGTCGCTCCAAGCGACTATCGCTTCGACTAATTCGCGAGGCGCTAGAGCAATCGCCTACTGCTCTTCAGCGAGTGTTGCGGGATGTGATCGAACTCAACGAGGAGCAGATTCAGGACCTTGCTGCGCTACTCGACCGCACGTCTTTCAGCGCCATAATATCAGCAGCAAGGCTCGTGTCTGACAGGCTCGATTTTCTCCGGAGCATCGAGTACTTACTGTTCGATGAGCGGGTGAAGAATGACGTTCTGGAGAGGACTCAGCTTCACCGAATTATTGCGGCCGAGTCATGGATTTTCGGGGATCATTTCGCGGTCGCAGTCGACGACGAAGGCATACAGCAGGTTCTGAGGCGACACTTGGAGTCTCTGGGCCGAGACACGCTGAACCTTGCTCACGTTCCGGTCGAAGGCAAGAAGACTGCGATCGTCGATCTCATGCTGACCAAGACCATTGAAGACTCGCAGCGACAGCATCACTTGGTGGTCGAACTTAAGCGGCCATCGGTAAGAATAGGCCACAAAGAGAAGACTCAGATCGAACAATATGGCATAGCCGTAGCGAACGATCCTCAGTTTCGGGGAGCGGAGACCAAGTGGGACTTTGTCCTGATGGCGAACGGCATTAGCCCGGAAGTTTCGCGACTCGCTAAGAAGAAGGGGCAGCCGCCAGGCCTCATCCACGACGACGATGAGCTTGATTTGCGGATATGGATCAAAGACTGGGGAAGGCTAATCGATGAGCGGCGACGCGCCCTGTACTTCATCAGGGATCGACTCGTTCTAAATAGTTCGACTGATCATGGCATTGAACTGCTCCGCCAAAAGCATGCGGAGTACCTGCCGGAATCCGCCTTTCAGCTAGACGAGTAGACGAGATCAGGCAGCAAGGGGGCTGGGCGGCCTGAGATGGTTATTATCGATTCGCCCGCCCCGCAGGCAGGTCAACGCCGTCAAGATCATCCCGATGACTCGCTCGAGCGACCAGGATGAATCGCCAAGCGACGAGGCCCTGGCGGATCGGCACGTACACCCCCGGCAGGCCCGACTGCCGGCAAATTGGGGCCGTGACTCGCGCTGCAGCGCGGCGATGCGACTGCCGCCGCGCTCTGGGCGGCAACCAGCCATACTTCCATGAATTTCGCCGCTCGTTGGCGGCCCTGGGCGTTCCGCTCTTCGCGCCAGCCGACGGAAGTGCTGCATGTCCGGCGCAGAACGACGGTGAGGCGTCGACGCGTACGTGCGACGGCGCGTGCGGCCCCTTCAGGGCCGCTCTCAGTCGAAGGTGTGAACTGCCCTATTCCTCTGTCTGAAGCAGTCGGTAGGTTCTAACGACTGTTCCGACGGCTCCGTTTGTCCGAGTGAGGCTTTGTTGTTCCACCAGGGCTGCACCCACCTCGACAGCGAAAAGGGCTGCAAGCTCTGCGTCGGCGGCGACTTGGCGCTGTTGCGTTTCCGTCTTGGAACCCTCGTCTAGCCCACGCTCGTGCTGGCGGAGGGTTGCGTAGGTTCCTCGGCCGTGTTCGGTAGCCACCAAGCCTGTCTCGCGCAACGCGGCTATCGCCTGACGAACCGTGCCGCGCGCTGCCTGGAACTCGGCGGTGAGTGCGCTCTCCGCCGGCAGGAGGGCGCCGGGCGCAATGACGCCGCTCTCGATGCGCTCTCTTAACTCTTCAGCGATGGCGCGGTAGCGAGGCTGTCCGTAGTGCGGGGTGGGCACCTGCTCACCGTACCTGGCACTTGTCTTACCAAGTGCCAACCAAGTGACACGAATCGACGTCTAGACAACTCGTCCACTTGTAGATACGTTTCCTGGTGTGCGGCTGGGGTGATGGCTCGTGTCAGGGGTGGCCTCGCGCCGGCCCTGGCCGCACCTGAAGCGCGGCGTCCTGTCGGACCGGTTGCGGTAGCCGCGCGTACAAGTTGGCTCGGCGATACCCGACCCCGTCCGGCGTCGGACGGTGCGCCGTGCCTTCATCCGGGCCGGTGGCCGGCCGCATTCCCCCGCGGCTGGCCACCGGCCCCCGCCTACCTGTGGAGGTGCGATGTCCGGCTCTCATCGTCGGTACCGTTGGTTCTCGTCCTGGTGGTCTCGGAGACGCCCATCTGCCCGGGGTGTTACCAGCAACGTTCCGCCGAGTCCTCGCGCGGCTTTGACAACCTCCTTGCCGAGGTGGCCGACGGGTGCCAGCTGCGAACTGCATACGCTCCGCCCCGCACCCCTGATGACGCGAGCCCAGCTCTACCGAGGCAACGGCGGGCGGTGGCCGCGATGAGTCGAACAAACAAGCCGGCCGCCGTTACGAGCCACCCGGACTGGTGTGCCCCGGATCGCTGCGGCTACCTGGTGCCGCCGGTGATGTCGCACATGGCCCGCCGCCATCGCAGCTCGATGCAGAGGGTCGGCGAGAGTCGGGCCGGTGGGCTCGTCGCCTCGTACCTCATCAGTGCTGAGGCTCTGGGGGATGCCATGGTCGGTGTTCACGTGACGTGCCGGGGCGGGAACGCCTGGGCTGAGTTGTCGTTGTCGCAGGCGGTCGATCTGGCCGAGCAACTGAGCGGCCTGGTGAAGCAGGTACTCGCGCAGCAGAGGGCCGGCGATGAGTGAGGGCGTGCCGATCCCGGGCAGTCGGTCGATGTCATCGGCTCCGCCAGTCCTGTGCCCGGCCTGGTGCCGGGGCTGCGGAACGAACGACCCGATGCACCGCGGCTTCCTCGCCACGATCGGGCGAGAGCAGACCGGCTGGGTGACCGTCCAACTCCTCGTTGACCGGTTCGCCCGCCGCGACCTGGCCGTGAAGCTCGACGCGACCCGGAACGGGGCGACGCAGACCGTACTCCTGTCACCGACGCAGGTGGATCGGCTCATCGACGAGTTGACGCATGCGCGCCTGGAAATGCTGACTGCCGCTCTTGGGGATAAGCGGGGAGGAGGGAGACGGTGAACGCCAACAGCCGTCGGGGCGTAGCCGTTCCGCGTACCCCTGGCCCTCGTCCTGGGCGGTCGCCGCGCGCAGCGGTAGCTGTGCCGCCGGTTCCGGAGCGGCCGGCCGGCGGGACCACCTGGCAGACGTTGGAACGTCTAGGGGGTACGGTGACCGGTGTGCAAGGCCGGGACTGGCGCCCTCGCTACCTGCAACTCGCGGAAGAGTTGCGGGCAAAGATCGTTAGCGGTGAACTGGCCCCCGGCACCCTGATGCCCAGCGAAACCGAGTTGGCCGACATCTCGGGCCTGTCGCGCACAAGTGTCCGCAACGCCATCCGGCAGCTCCGGGAATGGGGCCTGGTTCGCGCGGAGCAGGGGCGCGGCACCTACGTGCGGGCACCCCGCCAGCGGGTACGCCGTCGCAACACCGAGCGGTATCAGTGGGAGAAGGATCGCGTCCTGCTCGACGAGGGCGAGCGGCTGAAGACCGGCGCCACCGAGCACGACACCGGCCTGACCGTCGATGATCTTAAGTTCCACGCCGAGTATTCGCGGGTGGAGGCGGATGCGGAGATGGCGGCGGCCTTGCAGGTCGAGACGGGTACTCCGCTGCTGCGCCGGGTCTACTGGACGTCGTCGCGGCACGAGAACGCGCCGCTGACGGTGTCGTACTCCTATCTGCCTTACGACCTGGTGGCCGCGAACCCGGACCTGCTCGACGCGGGCAAGGAACCGTGGCCGGGCGGCACACAGCATCAGCTCTACACGCTCGGCATCGAGTTGGACAGGATCGACGACGAGATCCGCGCGCGCCCGCCGTCGCCCGATGAGGCCGAGTTGCTGGACATCGACCCGGGCGTCTCCGTGCTCACCGTGCGGAAGACCTCGACCGACACCACGGGTCGCGTGGTTGAGGTCGCCGACGTGGTGATGCCGGGCGATCGCACCGAGCTTGTCTACTCCCACAAACTCCAGCGGTGGAAAACTTGACGCAGCTCGTCTCGGTCATCACCCCGGTCCACGCGCCCAGCATCGAGCACCTGGCTGGCGCCTACGAGTCGTTGGCCAAGCAAGAGATGCCTGACGGCTGGGACTGGGAATGGCTCGTCCAGGAGGACGGGCAGACCGGCGCCCTGGTTGACGCGCTGCCTGACGATCGTCGGATCAGTTCGGGCACCGGCCGTCCCGGTGGGCCTGGTGTTGCCCGTACCCTCGCGCTTTCCCGAGTATCCGGGCAACTCATCAAGGTCCTGGACGCCGACGACCAGTTGACCCCCGGCGCCCTCGCCCGGGACATCGCCGCATTCGACGCGCACCCCCAGATCGGCTGGACCACCTCGCGGGTACTCGACCTGCTGCCCGACGGGTCGACCGCCGGATGGGACAAGGACCCGGCCGGCGGGCTCATCGACCGCGGTGCGGTCCTGGCGTTCTGGAAGGCCAACGACTACCGGGCATCGGTGCACCCAGCAACCTTGTGCCTGCGGCGAGATCTTGTGTTCGCCTTGGGCGGCTGGATGGCGCTGCCGGCCTCCGAGGACACCGGCCTCCTGCTCGCCGCCAACGCCGTCACCGCGGGCTACTTCACCCGGGAGTACGGCCTGCTCTACCGCAAGTGGCCCGGCCAGGTCACCAGCCAGGCCGCCCACCGGGAACCGGCTGAGTACCAGGCACGGATGAGGATCATCGAGGCCCGAGCGAACGCCCTGGCCTCGATGATCGCGAACGGCTTCGCTGGTAGCGCTACGGCGTAGCCTCGTGCCCCGGCATCCCGTGGGTACGCCGCCGCTCCTTCATCTCCGCCTCGAAGATGTGTCGCCGACCGCCGGCTAGCTTCTCCCGTGCGTCCCGCTCGATTTCCTGGAACGCGGCGTAGTAGCCGTCGTCGAACTCCTCCATGATCTGGAAGGTCCAGCGGCCCGGTAATACGTTGCGCCCCAACAATTCATACTCGACCCGGTCGGCTACTTCTTCGTGGCCCGATTCCCGGAGTAACCGCACAACCCGATCGAGGGTAAGGTCCGCGCCCCCCACAAGTTGGTGTGCCGAGTACAAGTGCCCTCGAACCCGATGGATCGTCTCAAGCGCCTTGCTCAGTTCGCCCAGCGCTTCGACCGTCTTATCATCCAGGCCGGCGACCTTTGAGTGCTTCTCGTCAACGCCGCCGCCTTGCTGGTCACGTGCCATGTGGACCACGTTACCCAGGGGGAAGGCGCCCTACTCGCCGAGGGCTCCCTTGCTTACGGCACTTGCATCACCCCGATGAGTCCGACCACCACCACGAGAATCACCACTATGACCTGCACTGCGATCTGCTCCGGCAGCTTCAACGTGAAGTTAATCTCCGCCACTTGTAGTCCAATCTGGTCCTCGGATGCATGCTGTCTGGGCTAATCAGAATGCTAGCGAATTGAGCGGCGGGCACAAGAGTAAAACCTGCCGAACTTCAATTGGCAATTTGCCAATTCGAATCGTGCCAATAGGCAATTTTCCAAATGGCACGATTCGAATTGGCATCGTGCCAAAGTGCTGCGCCGTGTGGGCGACTGGATTAAAACGCGCAAAGTATGACTAATGGTCCCACTGCCGACTGCTTGTTGACTTGTCTGCCAAGTGCCGTCTACCTTGGACGCAACTTGGCAGACAAGTTAACAAGTTGGAGGTTGAGCGATGGCTCTGCGCGGCGGTACGAGGTTCGCGGTGCGGTGTGAGGACGTGTTCCCGGCGGGGTGCGCGTTGGTGCCCGAGTCGCTGGGCGAGGTCGAGGACTACGACGAGAAGACCGGCCGGCGTAGTCCGGCGAAGGACAAGTTGACCGGCCAGCGGGTGTGGCAGGTCCGGGTGATGGACCTGGATCCGGAGCTGGGGAAGCGGTCGCGGGAAACGACGGTGAAGATCTCCGCGGACTACCAGCCGGTGCCGCCGACGGGTGGCCTGTTCGAGGCGGTGGAGTTCGACGGCATGACCGTCACGCCGTACGTGGGCAACAACGGTCGGATGGCGTATTCGCTGCGGGCGACCGGAATGCGTGCCCCGGCGGGCGTGGCGACGAAGGCGGCGCAGTAGCCGCATCTGGTGGGGGCGGGGCTGTCAGGTCTTGGCGGACGGCAGCCCCGCCCTCTGTCTCTTTCCCCTGCTCTGTCGAGAGAGGTAGTGACATGTCCAAGCGTATGCCTGCCGTCCTGCGGCGGCCCACAGTGGCGGGTGCCCGATGATGCGCCGGCCGCGGGGCGAGGTCGTGATGACCACCGCCGGGGACCTGATGGTGATCCGGCCGCGTCGCCTGGAGCTGCCGGTCTGGCTGATCGCGGTCGGCCTGGTGCTGCGGTGGTTGTGGCGGGGGCTGTGGTGGTGTCTTCGCCACCCGGTCGCCGTCGGCCTGGTCGTGGCCGGGGTGAGCCTCTACCGAGAGTTCGGCCGGGCCGGCGTGGTCGTGCCCGTGGTCTTGGCCGCTGCCGTGTCGGCGCTGTGGCGGTGGCGGCACGAGTCGTCCTGGTGGACCTGGTGCGCCGGCCCGGTCCTCGGCCGGTTCCGTCAGCTCTTCGTCTACCGACGGGCCTGGCGTGAGGCCATGACCCTCTGCGGCCTGGCCAAGGTGTACGACCATCGCACGGTCCTGCCGGAGCTGCTGCGGGTCCGCTCGGATCAGGCGCTCGACGTGCTGACCATCCGCATGGTCCGCGGCCAGACACCGGAGGAGTTCCAGAAAGCGACGGCAAACCTGGCGTACGCCTTCGGCCGGCGGCACGCCCGGGTCTACTCCGAGCGCCCCGATGACCCGCCGATCCGGTCGGGCTACTGGGCGCTGGTGCTGAGCGCGGTGGATCGGCTGCGGTTCCGGGACCGGCCGTCGGTGGTCTATCTGGTGGTGGTCCGCACGGATGCGCTGCGCACCCTGGTCGACCCGTTCGACGTCCCGTCGGTGCCCGACTTCACCGCTCTACCCCTGGCGCGGCGGGAGGACCTGCGGCACTGGTGCCTGCACCTGCTCGCCACGCACGTCCTGATCGGCGGCGCCACCCGCTCCGGGAAGGGCTCGGTGCTGTGGTCGCTGGTCCGAGTCCTGGCCGGGGGGATCTCCTCCGGGCTGGTCCGGCTCTGGGTGATCGATCCCAAGGGCGGCATGGAGTTCGCGATGGGTCGGCCGTTGTTCGCCCGGTTCGCCTGCAAGTCGTTCGAGGCCATGGCCGATCTGCTTGACGAGGCCGTGACGGTGATGCGGGAGCGGCAGACCCGGCTTGCCGGCGCGGTGCGCGTGCACACGCCGACCCTGGCTGACCCCCTGGTCGTGGTCATCATCGACGAGATGGCGGCACTGACCGCGTACCTCCAAGACGTCGACCTGCGCAAGCGCATCGCCGGGTCGCTCGGGCTGCTGCTGTCGCAGGGTGCCGGCGTCGGCGTCCTGGTGGTGGCCGCGTTGCAGGACCCCCGCAAGGAGGTGCTGCCGTTCCGGGACCTGTTCCCGACCCGGATCGCGCTCGGCCTGACCGAGGCCGCTCAGGTCGACCTCGTGTTGGGCGACGGTGCCCGCAACCGGGGTGCCCTCGCCGACCAGATGCCCCGCTGGGCCAAGGGCGTCGGCTACGTAATCCTCGACGGCACCCCCGAGCCAGCCCGGGTCCGCTTCTCCTACATCTCCGACGACCACATCCGGGAACTGGCCGCCGAGTACCCGGCGCCGGCCGACGCGGCGGACATCCTCGCCCAGGTCGGCCGGGAAACCGCCACCGAACCGGCCCGCCCGCCCCTGCCCCGGCAGCGTCGCGGACCACTGCTGCCGGACTCTCTGCTGAACATCCTCGACCGGGACACCGACGGGGGTGAGCCGCGGTGACCGCCCCGACCGCCGGCCGGACCTTCTACCGGCTGCGCGCACCCGGCACCGACGGCGCCACCAGCACGGCCGTGTCCGTCCGCGTCGACCCCGCCCGGCCCGATGCGTACCCGGTCTATCTCGCCGTCGGCGGCGGCCGGCGCCGCATGTACCTGACCCCCGACGAGGCGTGGGCGCTGTGGCGCTGCCTCTCCGAAGCGGTGGCCTCCCTCGGCGAGCCACCCGAGCACATCCGTACCCGCGTCGCCCCGGCCCGGAGGTAACCGATGTCCCTCAAGAGTTTCTTCCTCGGCACCCACCGCCTCAAGCCGCTGCACATCGAACTCAACGGCTCCCCGGACCGCCTCGCCGCTGCCCTGCACGGCCTGGCGCACATGGTCAACCGCCGCCGCGACCTCAACGGCCAACAGATCTCCATCACCCTGACCATCCGCGACAACGGCGGCGGCCGATGATCCGCGTTGAATCCGGCGTACGGGTGCTGATCCTGCTCGCCATCGGCACCATGGCTGGCGCCGCCGCCTTCACGCACGTGCACGACCTGACCGTTGCCCATGGTCAGCCTGACTGGATCGGCTGGGCCAACGCCGTGGCCGTCGAGCTGATGGCCATCTACCTCGGCCTGGAGATCCGCGCCCGCCGCCGCACCGGTCGACCCGTCGGCCTGGTCGGCGTGCTCCTGATCGCGTTCGCGCTGCTCTCCCTCGCCGCCCAGGTCGCCGAAGCCGAACCCTCCGTCTGGGGCTGGATCGTCGCGGCCGTACCGTCGCTGGCCTTCCTCGCCCTGGTGAAGGTCGTCCTGTCCAGCGAACCCACCACCCCGCCGGCTCCCGAGCCCGATCAACCGCAGGGCGATTGGTACGACGAGCCACAGCCGGTCGAGCCCGCGCCGCCGGCTCCGGTGATGCCGCCGGCATCACCTGCGGTGCTGCCTCCGGTCGGGGTCGTCCAGCACAATCGGCCCCAGGTCGTCGGGATCATCCGATGACGGCTCCGACCCTGCCCGGTCTCGAACCCGCCCCGACCCCGGTTGCTCCTCGGCCGGGGTCGCGGGCGGCCCGTATGGCACTACCCCGCTCGATCGATGTCCTCAAGGACATCGCCATCGAGTACGGCGTCTGCGTCCGCCCGCTCGCCATGCGCCGAACCGACCTCGACACCGGCCTGACCGAGGTCATCGACCTACCCTGCGGCGCGACCCGGGAGGACAAGTGCCCGCCGTGCGCCAAGAAGAACCGCAGGCTACGGCAAGCCCAGATCCGCGAGGGCTGGCACCGCGACGACGAACCGCTACCCGGCCCGGAACCCGCCACCGAGGCGCAGAAGTCACTGATCCTGTTCCGCGCACACCTGGAGTTCTCCCGCGACGAGGCCGTACGCGCAGCACAGTGGGACCAGGTGACCGACCTCGACGAGGCGATCCACGAGGTAGAGGAAGCCATCGCCGCTGAGGGCCTACGCGGGCGCGTCGGACCACCGCACGCCAACGACGACGAGGACCAGGACGACGAACCCGGCCCAAGGCGCAAGCGCTCCACCAAGCGGCGCCAGGACGCTCCCGAGCTGCCCCGGCGCAAGATCGAGCGGCGCACCGTCGGCAAGACCTACACCGCCCCGGACGGCTCCACCTACCAACCGTCGATGTGGCTGACTCTCACCCTCGACTCGTACGGCCCGGTCCGCCCAGACGGCACCCCCGTCAACCCGGCCAGGTACGACTACCGCCGCGCAGCCTGGGACGCCGTGCACTTCCCCCGGCTGCTCGACCGGTTCTGGCAGAACCTGCGTCGCTGCGAGGGCTGGAACGTCCAGTACGCCGGCTGCGTCGAGCCGCAACGCCGACTCGCCCCGCACGCTCACTTCGCCATCCGGGGCACCATCTCTCGGGACGTGCTCCGCACCGTGGCGGCAGCCACCTACCACCAGGTGTGGTGGCCCTCGGTCGACGTCCAGCGCTACACCTTCGACCGACTCCCGATCTGGGACGAACAGGCGGCGGCATGGGTCGACCCGGACACCCGCGAGCCACTGACCACCTGGACGGAAGCCCTCGACGCCATCGACGACCACCCGGACGCGGAACCAGTGCACGTCGTCCGTTTCGGCGCCCAGGTCGACGCCCGCGGCGTCATGCCCGGCACCGAGGACGCCGAACGGACCATCCGGTACGTCACGAAATACATCACCAAGCACACCGGCGACTGCCACAAGGCAACTACCAACCCACAACGCAAGCACCTCGACCGGCTCTGGCAGCAGCTCCAGCTCACCCCCTGCACCCACCGTTGCGCCAACTGGCTGCTCTACGGCGTCCAGCCCAAGAAGGCACACGCCAAGCTCAAGCCCGGCCGCTGCAAGGGCAAGGTCCACCAGCGCGACACCCTCGGCATCGGCGGCCGGCGCATCCTCATCTCCCGCGACTGGTCTGGCAAGACCCTCGCCGACCACAAGCACGACGCGCGGGCCTGGGTCCGGGCATTGCTCGGCGTCACCACCGACGGCACCCAGCTCGCCGACGACCAGGGCGCCACCACCGAACGAGTCCGGCACGCCTGGGAGTTGGCCCGACCGGATGACCCGGACGTCGGCCCGATGACCCACCGACTCATGCGCTCGATCAGCGAACGCGCCCGCTGGCGATCCGAACTGCTCGCCGCCAAGGACCGGGCCGCGCAGGAGTCTCCAGATCTTTCGGCAACCCAGCACAGCGCACAGCACGACGGGGAGGAACCGCAGTGACCGAGGAGTTGTTGACCGTGCCGGAAGTGCTCGCCGAACTGCGCGTACCGCGCTCGACCTGGTTCTACTGGCGGCAGACCGGCAAGGGACCACGGGTGATCAAGCTCCCGAATGGGCAGCTGAGGGTCCGCCGGTCAGCGCTCGGTCGGTGGCTCGGTGACCTGGAGCAGGACGCCGCGTGAAGAGCTACGAGGTCCAGATCTGGGAGATCGCCAAGCGCGCCGACCGGAAGGCTCGGCCGTGGCGGGTCCGCTGGGCGGTGAGCGGCCAGCGCTTCGAGGACATGTTCCGTACCAAAGCCCTGGCGCACTCGTTCCGCGCCGAGCTGGTCCAGGCGGCCAACGCGGGGGAGCCCTTCGACCCGGCCACCGGCCGCCCGGTCTCCGAGGCCAGAACCAAGAACCCCACCACCTGGTACGCGCACAGCCGCGCGTACGTCGAGATGAAGTGGCCCCGGGCGGCGGCCAAGACCCGCCGCTCGATCGTCGAAGCACTGACCTCGATCACGGTGACCCTGACTCGGCCAGCGAAGCGGGGCCGACCGACTGACGCCCTGCTCCGTGAGGCGCTGTACCTCTATGGCCTCAACCCGCGCCGCTGGTCCGACGAGATCCCGCCCGAACACGCAGCGGCGCTGGCCTGGCTGGAAACCGCGTCACTCCCGGTCGTCGAGCTGGACTCGCCCGCGATGGTCCGCCGCGTCCTCGACAGCCTCTGCGTACGCCTCGACGGCAAGCCCGCGGCTGCCTCCACCGTCCAGCGCAAGCGGGCCACCTTCTACAACGTGCTCGGGTACGCCGTCGAGCTGGAGCTGATTGCCTCCAACCCGGTCGACCGGGTCCAGTGGACCGCTCCCGAGGTCGCACAGTCCATCGACCGGCGGGTGGTGGCGAACCCGGCCCAGGTCGCCACGTTGCTGGAGGCGGTGAAGTCTCTCGGCAAACGGGCCGACAAGGTCACCGCGTTCTTCGGCTGTCTCTACTACGCGGGGATGCGTCCCTCGGAAGCCGCGGACCTACGGCGGGAGGACTGCGACCTTGCCGGCCGGTGCGCCGACTGCGGGACCGACTTCGACGACCTGGCGGCGGTCAAGCCTTCCCGGTCCTGCGAGCACGAGAAGATCGAATATCGCTGGGGCCGCTTGGTGCTCGCCGGCACCTCGCCGCGCGCCGGGTCGCACTGGACCGATGACGGTGGCTCCCACGAGCGGCGGGGACTGAAGCACCGGGGGAGGGCCGAGACTCGTACGGTCCCGATCCCGCCCCGGCTCGTCGAGCTGCTGTGCGCGCACGTAGAGAATCACGGGGTTGGCCCGGACGGCCGGTTCTTCCGGGGCGTGCACGGTGGGCCGCTGTCGGAGTCGGTCTACGACCGGTGGTGGAAGCTCGCCCGGGAGCGGGCACTGACCGACGCTCAGGTCGGCTCGCCTCTCGTCCGCCGGCCCTACGACCTGAGGCACGCGGCAGCCTCGCTCTGGCTGAATGCCGGCGTCCCGCCCACCGAGGTCGCGCGGCGCCTAGGTCACGGCGTCGCCGTCCTGCTCCGCGTCTACGCCAACTGCATCGACGGCGGCGACGACACCATGAACGACAAGATCGGCCAGGCACTACGGTGAGCTGTGCGTTCATTGAACGCAGTGGTCGGGCGGGGTTAGCTGTCTCTTTCCGGACAGTGGCTCGATCCGAACGACCGATTATCGCTACAGGGCACCGTTGGCAGGGTCCCCATATGCGCTCGCGAGAGACCGATGCCTACCGGAAGTACAGCGCTGACGCCCCCGATCGGATGGAGCAACTGCGCGCCCGTATCGCTAACGCTCGCGAGCAGGATCAGCCGCTGGTGGTCGCCGCCCTCAAGGACATCCGCAAAAAACTGCGGGACTTCGACGATCCGGATGTCATGACGACGGTTTGCAACCTCATCGCAGATGATCTCACTGAGAGCTTTGCGGGAATGGGTTTCGACCGTGAAAGGCTAAACCGTTTTTGGATCGGTACTTCGGTGACCGTTCCAAGCGAGGCTGAAACCTGGTGGTTTGATGACGGGTCTGCTCTTATTCAGATCCAGGACGACTTCTTTGGGACGCTCACCGCTTTCGCTGAATATATCGCCTACCCGATGTCACGCTTTCAGGGCAAGGGCTTGCTGTCGTTGATAAGAAAAGCGTCACACTTGCGAAGTGGCGACGATGTGGAAATCGCGATGTTCGCCGCTACGCTCCGGTACTTCATGTTGCATCGGCGCACTTGGGATTCGGTGACCAGGATCCCGCTACGTCTCAACGTGGAGGGCAAGGACTATCGCGAATATCTAGCCTATGTTGCTCTTAGGTTTGCCATTGCTCACGAGATGGCTCACTTCGTTCTCGATCATCCACGGTTAGACCGGACGAGGGATGACCACAGCCTCTACTCCGACAACGTCAGCGTCGAACTGGCTGCCGACGATCTCGCTTTCCAAGCCCTCGCGTGGGGTGAGCCAGTCCGAACACGGCAGATGATCCACCTCGGCGCAGTCATCACCATTTGGGCTTTGGGCTGCGAGGAGCGTGCATTCTATGTCCGGCTTGCCCGTTCGCACCCGCCGGCGTTGACTCGTGAAGAGCAAATCGGGCGCCATGTCCCACCCGCCATCAGGCAGGCCGCGGTCGGGATGGCCCTAAGCTTCCGCGTCGCCGTGGAGATGGCTGCTGACTTCGATCACCCGTTGGACGACGACTGGTGGCGAATTTCCTTCACTCATCCCGACACGATCACTGAGTCCCAGGGCTTTGAGTACCTAAAAATGATTACGGATCTGGATGCATTTCACAGTTCGTCGCCTCGCGACCTCCCGGGCTTCGCGAAACAGCATTTCGAGAGCCGCGAGCGAGCCCAGGAGTTGTTCGATCGCCTGGCACGTGGCGATGTGCACGGTGTTCTCATTGCCATTGGTATAGAAACCAAACTGGCTGACGAGATAATCGATCCGCGACGGCCGCTGAAGTTCTACCGACTTCAGAAGTCGATAACGAGCGCATTGCGACTTCGGCCGGAAACCACTAGTACGGTACGCCAGATGCTAGGGCTGATGCTTGCGTACCAAATTCAACCTCAGCTAAGGACACCTAATGCCGTCAGTTGACGAAGCTCTCGCCGAATACCTAACCCGCAGCGACGACGAACTCTACGCTGAGATCGGTGCCCAACTCCTCAAGGAGGGTCGCGGTCTTGGTCCTTCCGACGACGATCGGCAGCGGAAGTTCGGCAAAGACTGGTTTGCGAACCAGCTGGGCAGGTTGCGCCGAGTGGTATGCGCACACACGGCGGTCAGCGTCCTTGTTGGAGCACCGACGGGTGACCGCACTGCGGAGGCCCTGGCCATCTTCGAGGCACTCGCCAACGAGAATGACCTGCCGGTCAGCCGGTACATCTTGGCGGTTTTACTCGCTCGTATCGGACTTCAGCAGTTCTGCGCGGTCGACGAGGACGACGAGGACTGAGAGCACTCACCATGTCTCTGGCAGGCCGGCGGCCGTGGGTGGTCATCAGACGCTGGACTGACGCGCAAGCCTCCAAGCCCTCGGCAGCCCTTCACGGATGCCGATGGGCGTGGGCGGATAGTGGGCAGCGAGGCGTCGAGATTGCATTGGCGTGATTAAGCAGCAGGTCAGACGGGTCGGGCGCCTCGGCTTGCGGACGCCCTGTAAATCCGTCGCGAAAGCTTCAGAGGTTCGAATCCTCTACCCGCCACCAGGCAACGACAAGGCCCTTGAACCGCGGAAACGCGAGTCAGGGGCCTTCGTCGTCGGTGTCTGCGCCGAGGGGTTTGTCGCCTCGGGAAGCCGACGGATCACGCCCAGGCGGGGTGGTGCCGGCGGGGCGGACCGATCGCTGTTGAGCGTCGGCTGTTGGGTGGGCGTGCCGCGCCCGGTCCACCCTTCGCTCTGCACCCGCCTGCGCGCCAGTTACGGACCGTGCGTGGTGCACGGGCGGGTGCAGAGCAAAGGGGGCGTGCCCTCTGGTGCGGCCCGTCCGCGTGCTCTCGCCGCGCGACGCGGTGACGTGGGGGACGCGGTGACGTGGGGGACGCCGTGACGTGGGGTCAGCCCCCGCGGGTGGTGCCGGCCCGGAGTTTGATCGCCTGGCGGGTGCCGTCGCAGAGCGGCTTGAGCGCCGGCTTCCCGCACGGGTCATGGCACCGTCAAC
Source organism: Micromonospora sp. NPDC048898 (assembly GCF_043198035.1). Lineage (NCBI taxonomy): Bacteria > Bacillati > Actinomycetota > Actinomycetes > Micromonosporales > Micromonosporaceae > Micromonospora > Micromonospora sp. NPDC048898. The sequence continues at coordinate 8,886 of NZ_JBICUF010000023.1, read as the reverse complement.
TTGGAGACCATGCTCGACGATCGTGATGAGCGAAACGCCTGCCGTTCCGCTGGCCGCGTCGCCTCTCGTGTCCGCTACGTGCCCCGGTTACTGGCCCAACGGATGGGGCCCATCATGTGGCACAACCTGGCGCGTCTGCCCGACCGAGCAGACCGTCCGTCACCGATCTCCGCGGAAGGGCTTCGGGGCGGAGCCCCGAAGGCCGAACCACCCGCCAGGCTCCTCGCCTCAACATGAGAGTGCGGGAGCGTACGTGATCAAGCTGTTCAGGGCCCAGAAGCCCGCGTGCCGCTGTCGACCCCAGTGGCCAGCTCTGGTCACGGAGATGAACGGTCATGTCATGCCGTGCCAACCATCCGAGCATGGCAGTCCGATGACCAGGCTATTCGAGCTGTCAGCTCGGTGTGCCGAGTGCGCTGCGACCTATCCCGGCAACTTCGTCATCGAGCCAGGCACGCCGCCCCCGTTCGAGTGGGCGCACGAGCCCAAGAACACCGTGTGCTCCTGCGAGCCGCGGTGGCCGAAGCTGATGGTCAAGCTGCGTGGCCAGTGGTATCTCGGCTACCCAGGTACGGACGGCCAGCTGGTGGTTGACGGCGCAGCGGAGGGAGCCTTCTGCGATAGCTGTGGGGCACATTTCCTGGGAGACATGGTGGTCGACCCCGGCGACACGTCGCACCTGGAAGATCCTGACGCGACGTAGCAGTTGTCTCCGGCCGGCTCAGCCGATGCCGGGCTGGCGCCGCCTGATCCTGGAGGCAAATTCGGGAGATTCCGGGGTCTGCGCGGTGGGCCGCTCGCCCTCGCTCTGGCTGAATGTCGGCGTCCCGCCGGGGAGCAGCCCGCCGTTTCGGAGGACCCGTTCGGGACTGTGCAACGCCCATGTCTTCGCTGCCGGCCCCGACCCGATACCGGCGCATCCGTCCCGCCGTCGCGCCGGAGGAGACGCAGGAACGCCTGCACGCCATCGTGGTTCATCGCCACCTGCAACGAGTCGTGCGGCACGATGCCTTCGGTCCGATCGTGCGTCTCCCATGTCGCAAGACCCGCGATCGGCTGCGCGACGACTTCGCTGAATGCGGTGACGTCAGCGGGCAGCATGAAAGTCACCACGCGATCCTGGCTCGAACAACCGGACATGATCGCAGAGGTGAGCACCTGCGAACCTGCCCGTTCCAGAAGCGCAAGACCGCGGTCCGAATTCTCGTTTCGGCCCCCTCGCCGTCGGGCCGTTGTGAGACTGGGTGCGTGCCAGTCCCGCCGGCGCCGCGGCACCGGTCGTCCCGACCCGGTAGGTGGAGAACATGTCCGACGACAACGAGATCCGTCCCTTCCGGCTCGACACGCCCGAAGAGGCGATCGACGACCTGCGTCGTCGGATCGCGGCCACCCGCTGGCCGAGCCGGGAATTGGCCACCGATCGGTCCCAGGGTGTGCAGCTGGCGACGGTCCAGGCGTTGGCCCGCTACTGGGCGACGGATTACGACTGGCGCGCCTGCGAAACGAAGCTGAACGCCCTGCCGCAGTACACCACCTACATCGACGGCGTCGAGATCCACTTCATCCACGTACGGTCGCGGCACGAGGACGCCCTGCCGCTGATCATGACGCATGGCTGGCCAGGCTCGGTGGTGGAGTTGCTCGGGGTCATCGGCCCGCTCACCGACCCGAGCGCGCACGGCGGACGGGCGGCGGACGCCTTCCATCTTGTCCTACCGTCACTGCCTGGCTACGGCTTCTCGGGCGAACCGGCCGAGCTCGGCTGGGAGAACGGCCGGATCGCACGAGCGTGGGCGGAGCTGATGCGTCGCCTCGGCTACCCGCGCTACGTCGCACAGGGAGGCGACGTGGGTGCCGCCGTCACGGACGCCATGGGCCGCCAGGCACCGCAGGGGCTGCTCGGCATCCACGTCAACCTGCTGGCCGGTGCGATCGGTATCAAGGACCAGCTACCGGCGGATTCTGCGCAGGAACGCGCCGCGCGCGAAGCGCTCGACCTGTTCACGATGGATGGCTTCGGCTACTTCCTGGAGCAGTCCACCCGGCCACAGACGATCGGCTACTCCCTGCTGGACTCACCCGTCGGGCTGGCGGCCTGGATGTTCGACCACGACACCGACAGCTACTACAAGATCTCCCGGGCGCTCGTCGACGGCGAGCCCGTGGGCGGGCTGACCCGGGACTCGATCGTCGACAACGTCACGTTGTACTGGCTGACCGGCACCGGCGCCTCGTCCGCGCGGTGGTACTGGGAGTTCCAACGGTTCCTGGCCGCGGCCGCCGCGGCCGGCCAGACTCCTCCGCCGGTCTCGGTTCCGGTCGGCTTCACGACGTTCCCCGGCGAGATCTGGGCTGCCCCGCGCAGTTGGGTCGAGACGGTCTACCCCGGCGTCGCGTACTTCAACGAGGCCGACCGCGGCGGCCACTTCGCCGCGTGGGAGGAGCCGGAGTTGTTCTCCGCGGAGGTGCGGGCGGTGTTCCGGCCGTTGCGGTAATCCTGGGGCGGCACCGGGTCGACGGTGTGGTGGTGATCCTCCGGCCGGACTTCGGGATCTCGCGAACCGGCGCGGATCAGCGCCACGGCGACCCTGGCGGTCGGTCACCAGATAGATGACAGTGACCTGTTGCCGCGAGGTAGCGGCGAGTAGTGTGCGTACCCGGGACGGAGGGGCGCAGTTCAAATCAACTGTTACGTCTAGTAGGCGAGCTTTCCCCTGCTAGGTCGTTTCTTGGGCATGCCACCGTGGGCTGATCAGCAGATGGTCTGGCCGGACGTTGTGCCTGCCCGGCCAAGCGGGTTGGCTCGCGGGTCGGTTGGCCTGATCGCGGGCAGGGAACTTTCCTGGCGGACGTCGCTGTGGCACCATCGTGGAATCTCCATCCCCGCACCGCCCCCTGCCGACAGGAGTTCCAAATGTCTGGTCGAAAGTTTGGCCGGCTGCGCACGGCGTCGATTGTCCTCGCCGCGCTGGCCGTTGGTGTCCTAGGCGCTCAACTCGGCAGTGGTTTCCAGTCCACCCTGATCGAGTGGGGTGCCCCCGCCGGCCACAGCGTTTCGGTTTCGAGTGGAGCGTCAAGCGTCGCTCGGTGACCCCGGTGCGGCGGCGACGTGTCCGATGACAGGGTGGTGCGGTGTCACCTAAGGCTGTCCGACGTCGTACGACCGAGCACGCCTGGCTGATCACGGCACCCCTCGCCGGGATTGCCCTGGTGGGGACGCTGGTTCTCGCGTTAACGGTGCCGATCCGTTTCGAGGATTGGCCGACAGCTGTTGTGTTGCTGGTGGTGATGGTTGCTGCCGGGATACCAACGCTCAGCTTCGTCGTCCGCCGTCAAGCGGTGGTGGTGACCCTCCTTGAGATTCCGCTCGTGCTCGCCCTGTTTTGGCTGTCGCCGCTGCTCATGGTCGTCGTCGCTACGGCAGCCGAGCTCTTCACCCAGATTCACCGCGGTTACGCACCGCCGAAGTTCTGGTTCAACGTCGCCCGGGCAGCAGCCGGATTCTCCGTCGCCGGGCTGGTGCTGGCCGCCATGCCTCCGCACGAGGGGGTGGGCCCGGCCACGTGGAGCGCGGTCTTCGCCGCGGTCGCCGCCAATGCGCTGATCAGCCTGGTGGCCGTGGTTGGCGTGATCACTCTCCTGCAGGGCTGGCAGGGCACTCGGGAGACGACGAGCACGGCCATCCAGGTTCTGCTGACCACAGCACTGAACGTCGCGGTCGGGATGATCATCCTCATCGCCCTGGCGACGACCCTCTGGTCGATCCTTCTTCTGCTGGCCCTGGCGGTGGCCGGCGTTCTGCTCTACCGCTCCTACTCGCAGTTCATTCGGCAACACCGCACCCTGGGCGACATGTACGAGCTGACCCGGGCGATGAGCGAGGCGGGTCAGGACGGCAACCTGACGGACGCGCTGCTCGGCCGGCTCCGTTCCCTCATGCAGGCGGAATACGCCACGCTGTGGCTTCCCGCCCAGGGTCGGCACCCGGAGGTCCTGCTTACCGCGCGGCTGGACGACCGAGGTCTGCTCGACGTCGCCCCGACCCCGGCGGTGATCCGGGAGAAGACCCGTGAGTCGGGTCGCACGGTCGCGCTCGGTCGGGCCTTCGGTGGTGACCCGACGCTGCGGTCCGCGCTCGCCGACTCCAAGGTCAAGGACGTCATCGCGGTGCCCCTGCGTTCGGGGCAGGCGGTGATCGGCACGTTGGAGGTGGCCAACCGGCTCAGCGACGTGGGCCACTTCGCCCCGGCCGACCTCCCCATCTTCGAGACCGTGGCGGCGCACGCCGCCGTCGCCCTGGAAAATTCGCGGTTGGTCGACCGGCTTCGGCACGACGCCTACCACGACGCGCTGACCAGGCTGCCCAACCGTCGGCGGATCACCGGCGCGCTCGCCGAGTCCTTCACGATCGCCGCCCCCGGCGAGGTGGTGGCACTGCTGCTCTTCGACGTCGACGGGTTGCGTCAGGTCAACGAGTCCCTCGGTCACGCGGCGGGGGACAAGGTCCTCGCCGAGGTCGCCAGCCGGCTGCGGGCCAGCGCGCCGTCGTCGGCTCTGGTGGGCCGTGCCGGTGGGGACGAGTTCCTGGTGACGCTGCGGTTGGAGAGCGCGGAGGCGGCGCTCGAGTTGGCCGCCCAACTGCGCGACCAGATCCGTGACGAGATGGTCTTCGACGCGCTGACCCTCGACGTGAACACTGCCGTCGGGGTGGCCGTGCACCCCGACCACGGCAGTGACGCGGCGACCCTGCTGCTCAGGGTCGACCTCGCCGCGACGGCGGCCAAGTCGGTGCCGGGCAGCGTGCAGCTGTTCAACCCCGCCCTGGAGTCCCGGTCGTTGCGCCGGCTGGGCCTGGCCGGCGATCTGCGCCACGCCCTGGACCAGGGCGAGTTGGAGGTCTACTTCCAGCCCAAGGTGACTCTGCGGGACCGGCGCCTGGTCGGTGTCGAGTGCCTGGCCCGGTGGGTGGACCCGACGCACGGCACTGTCGCTCCGGAGGACTTCGTGGCGGTGGCCGAGCACACCGGCCAGCTGAGCCGGCTCACCGAGGTGGTGCTCCGCGAGGGGCTACGCCGCAGCCGGGACTGGGCGCTTGCCGATCAACCGCTGCCCATCGCGGTCAACATCTCGGCCCGGACGCTCACCGACCAGCACTTTCCGGATCGGGTCCAGGAGTTGCTGACCGAGTACGGGGTGCCGGCGCAGCGACTGACCCTGGAGATCACCGAGGCGGGGGTGCTGGACGGCACCGACCGGCCCATTCCGACCCTGCGACGGTTGCGTGACCTGGGTGTCCGGCTGTCGGTGGACGACTTCGGCACGGGCGACTCGTCGCTGGCGCATCTGCGTCGGCTGCCGGTGCACGAGGTGAAGGTCGACCGTTCCTTCGTGCAGGGTATGGCGACCGACCCGGGGGACCTGGCCATCGTCAACGCCGTGGTGACCCTGTCCCAGCAGTTCGGCCTGGCGGTGGTGGCCGAGGGCGTGGAGAGCGAGTTGACCCTGGAGCTTCTCCAGGACATCGGCTGTGAGATCGGGCAGGGTTTCCTGTTCAGCCGGCCGCTGCCGTACGAGCGGCTGGCCACCTGGTTCGGCGCCCAGGTCGAGCCGGAATCGATCTCCAACGGGGAGCTGCCGCGCCTTCGCGTCGTGCCCTGAGCAGGGCGTAGACGATCACCGGGGATCCGATTTCACCTGTCGAGCCGGGCCGTGTACTCTTACTTCTGCGCGCCCCACGGGGAGATCGCGCAGGCCCCCTTAGCTCAGTCGGCAGAGCGTCTCCATGGTAAGGAGAAGGTCTACGGTTCGATTCCGTAAGGGGGCTCGAGGGTTCAGCTGGACCCATCGCAGCGGTGTAGCTCAGATGGTAGAGCAAGCGGCTCATAATCGCTGTGTCGCCGGTTCAAGTCCGGCCACCGCTACTCTCGTCTTCCGGGCTCGTCGCCGGTGGTCGTAGGGAAATGGGCGCTTCTGGCGCCCGCTTTGCATGTCCGCGCTGTCAGCGTCTAGGCTGGCGCGTCGTAGTTGTTTCCGTTAGCGAGGAAGGCACTCCGCCGTGGCGAAGGCTACCGATGTCCGGCCGAAGATCACTTTGGCGTGTGTGGAGTGCAAGGAGCGCAACTACATCACGCGCAAGAACCGGCGCAACGACCCCGACCGCATCGAGCTGAAGAAGTTCTGCCCGCGCGACGGTCGGCACACGGTCCACCGCGAGACCCGCTGACCCGTGGCCGGCCTCGTGCCGGCCGCTGTCCCAGCTTTTCGATCGCCGATCTGACCGGTTTGGCGCGGCTCCGCCGCAGCCTGCCGACCAGGTCGGCGATTGTGCGTTCCGTGTAGGTTCGCGGCATGTCCCTGGACCCTTCCTTCGTCGGCCGGACCTACCCGCCGACCGCCCCCTACCAGGTGGGCCGAGAAAAGATCCGCGAGTTCGCCACCGCCATCGGCGCCACCGACCCGGCCCACCACGACCCCCAGGCCGCGCAGGCGCTCGGCCACCCGGACGTGGTGGCTCCGCCGACCTTCCCGGTGGTCGTCACGATGGCCGCGAGCCGCCAGATCGTCGAGGACCCGGCCCTGGGTGTGGACTACAGCCGCGTGGTGCACGGTGACCAGCGGTTCGCGTACACCCGGCCGGTGGTCGCCGGCGACGAGTTGGTCTGCGTCAACACCATCGAGGACGTCAGCAACCGGGGTGGGCACGGCTTCCTGACCACGCGCACCGACGTCCACACCGTCGCCGGGGAACCGGTGGTCGCCGTCTGGTCGAAGATCGTCGTACGCGGGGAGGCCTGAGATGGAGTTGTCCGCCAAGACGTTCCAGGTGACCCGCGCGGACCTGGTCCGCTACGCCGGCGCGTCGGGTGACTTCAACCCGATCCACTGGAGCGACAGGTTCGCCACCGGCGTGGGGCTGCCCGGGGTGATCGCCCACGGCATGTTCACCATGGCGCTGGTCGGCAGGGCGGTCACCGAGTGGGCCGGGTCGCCGGACGCGGTGGTCGAGTACGGCGTGCGGTTCACCCGACCGGTGGTCGTCCCGGACGATGACCAGGGCGCCGAGATCGAGGTCACCGCGCGGGTCCGTGAGGTGACCGAGGAGGGGCTCACCCGACTCGACGTGACGGCGACCTGCGGGGGCGAGAAGGTGCTCTCGCAGGCCCGCGCGACCATCCGGACGACGCGCTGAGGCAGGCCCGCCACGCGAGGCGGAGAGACCGGTTGGGAAAGTCGGGCGGCTACCCGTACACTGGTCCGCCGTGGGGCAAGTGACCCCTGCTCGGTCGTCTGTGACCGCGTGGGGCGAGTGTTGCCGCACAGGGGTGTAGCTCAATTGGCAGAGCAGCGGTCTCCAAAACCGCAGGCTGCAGGTTCAAGTCCTGTCACCCCTGCGCCTCAGGCCTGACCGTTCCCGTGGGTCGCGCCGCCAGCTTGGCGGCGTCCGGCCCGTGGTGGTGGCATCGGCGGGGTGGTTCCGAGGCAATCGGGGCCCTCCGGATGATCCACCGGCCGCGGCCCGTCGCGGGACGGTTGGGCCCGGCCGGCGTGACCAGCGCCGCGTACGCCACTCGGCGTGCGACCCGAGATTCCGCGACGGAGGGCGAAGTGGCCGACAACAAGCGGCACGGCGAGGACGCCGGCGACGATCGTCTGGACGACGAGGTCGTCGACGAGGTTGCCGACGACGACGCCTCCAGCGCGGACGAGCCGGTCTCCCGGGGAGGCACCGCCACGCGGTCCCGCGCCCGGGCGGAGTCGGCGGACAGCCGGCCCACCACCCGGTCGGAGACCGGTCGGGTGGGCGTGTTCGGCCGCATCGCCCGGTTTTTCCGCGAGGTCGTAGCCGAACTGCGTAAGGTCATCTGGCCGACGCGTAAGGAGTTGCTGACCTACACCGCCGTGGTGGTGACGTTCGTCGCGGTGATGCTGACGATCGTTGGCCTGCTGGACCTCGGCTTCGCCAAGGTCGTGCTGTTTGTCTTCGGCAACTCGGACTGACCGGCTGCCTCCAGCCGATAGTGACGGAAGTGAGCGAGCGTGCCTGAGTACGACGAGACCGCCGGACCCGTGGACGAGCAGTCCACGGTCGCGACGGCGGCTGGTGACGAGTCGGTTGAGGCCGCCAGCGAGCCGGAGTTCCCAACGACTGAGCCCGCGCCGGACGAGGAGTACGACCCGGTCGCCGAGCTGAGGCAGAAGCTGCGCTACGCGCCGGGTGACTGGTATGTGGTGCACTCGTACGCCGGCTACGAGAACAAGGTCAAGACCAACCTCGAGACCCGGATCACGAGCCTCGACATGGAGGACTTCATCTACCAGGTCGAGGTGCCGACCCGGGAAGAGGTCGAGGTCAAGAACGGTAAGCGTTCCCAGATCCAGGCCAAGGTCTTCCCGGGCTACATCCTGGTCCGGATGGAGCTGACCGCCGAGTCCTACTCGTGTGTGCGTAACACCCCGGGCGTGACCGGCTTCGTCGGCGCGACCGACCGGGCCGACCGGCCCGCCCCGCTCTCCCTCGACGAGGTGCTGAAGTGGCTGGCGCCGGCCATCGAGACCGAGCAGAAGAAGTCGAAGCCGGAGATCAAGGTCCTCGACTTCGAGGTGGGCGACTCCGTCACCGTCACCGACGGCGCCTTCGCGTCGCTGCCGGCCACGATCAGCGAGATCAACGCCGACCAGCAGAAGCTCAAGGTGCTGGTGTCGATCTTCGGTCGCGAGACCCCGGTGGAGCTCAACTTCAACCAGGTCGCCAAGATCTGACTGGTCGTGGGGGGGGGGGGCCGGCCCCCCCCCCCCCCCCCGGGGTGAACACCCCCCCCGCCCCCCCGCCCGGCGGGGGGGGGGCGGCGGGGCAAGGGACTTTGTGGCCGGGGGGGACCCGCCGGC
>NZ_JBICUF010000022.1:0-87382 GCF_043198035.1 Micromonospora sp. NPDC048898 | reverse complement strand
CCCCTCCCGCGCCGTGGGTACGGAACTGGTGTGGGTGTGGTTGTTTTGCCCGCCGCCGGACAATCTTCCAGTCGAGGGCCGCCCCATCCGGGTCGGCCCTCGACTGCGTAGCGCCATTGGTGGCGCAATCAGGAAGGATGTACCTGTGAGTTCAGGACCGCAGGGCGGAGACCGTCCCCGTCGCTACGAAGACCGTACTGACGGTGCGGGCGGACGCGACCGCGGCCCGCGCCGCGATGACCGAGACCGGCCCCCGTACCGGGGAGACCGCGACAGCGGTGGCGGCGCCCGCGGCGGATACGCCGGCGGCCGCGACTCTGGTTCCCGTGGCGGCGACCGGGACAGTTCGCGCTCCAGCACCCCGCGTGAGGGTGGTTACCGTGGCGGCGACCGCGACGGTTCGCGTTCCAGCGCCCCGCGCGAGGGTGGTTACCGAGGTGGCGACCGCGACGGTTCGCGCTCGGGTGCTCCCCGTGAGGGTGGGTTCCGTGGCGGCGACCGGGACGGTTCGCGCTCGGGCGCCCCGCGTGAGGGTGGGTTCCGTGGCGGTGACCGCGAGGGTGGTTTCCGGGGCGGCGATCGCCGTGAGGGCGGGTTCCGTGGTGGTGACCGGGACGGCTCGCGTTCCAGCGCTCCCCGTGAGGGTGGTTTCCGTGGCGGCGATCGCCGCGAGGGCGGCTACCAGGGTGGCGACCGCACCCGCTCCGGCCCGTCCCGTGAGGGCGGTTTCCGTGGCGGTGACCGCGAGGGTGGTTTCCGCGGTGGCGACCGCCGCGAGGGCGGCTTCCGCGAGGGTTCCCGGCCTGGCGCCCCCCGCGACGGTGGCGGCTTCCGCGGCGGTGACCGTCGCGAGGGCGGCTTCCGTGGTGGGGACCGGCCGAGTGGACCGCGTGACGGCGGCGCTCCCCGTGAGGGTGCTTTCCGCGGCGGCGACCGCGACGGTGGTTTCCGCGGTGGGGACCGTCGTGAAGGCGGTTTCCGTGGCGGTGACCGCGAGGGTGGCTTCCGTGGCGGCGACCGTCGTGAGGGCGGTTTCCGTGGCGGTGACCGGGACGGCTCGCGTCCCAGCGGCCCGCGCGAGGGTGGTTTCCGTGGCGGTGACCGCGACGGTGGTTTCCGTGGTGGGGATCGTCGTGAGGGTGGCTTCCGTGGTGGGGACCGGCCGAGTGGACCGCGTGACGGCGGCGCTCCCCGTGAGGGTGGTTTCCGTGGCGGCGACCGCGACGGTGGTTTCCGTGGCGGTGACCGTCGTGAAGGTGGCTTCCGTGGTGGCGACCGGGACGGCTCGCGTCCCAGCGGCCCGCGCGAGGGTGGCTTCCGTGGCGGCGACCGCGACGGTGGTTTCCGTGGTGGGGATCGTCGTGAGGGTGGCTTCCGTGGCGGTGACCGGCCGAGTGGACCGCGTGACGGCGGCGCTCCTCGCGAGGGCGGCTTCCGCGGCGGCGACCGTCGTGAAGGCGGCTTCCGTGGCGGTGACCGCGAGGGTGGCTTCCGCGGTGGGGACCGCGACGGTGGTTTCCGGGGCGGTGACCGTCGTGAAGGCGGCGCGCCTCGCGAAGGCGGTTTCCGTGGCGCACCCCGTGAGGGCGGCTTCCGTGGTGGCGACCGGGACGGCTCGCGTCCCAGCGGCCCGCGCGAGGGTGGTTTCCGTGGCGGCGACCGCGAGGGTGGCTACCGTGGCGGCGACCGGGCGGGTGCTTTCCGGGCCGACGAGCGGCCGCGTCGCGAGGGCGAGTTCCGCCGCGACGACCGCGCTGGTGGCTCCGAGTCGTTCGAGGGCGGGCGTACCTCTGCCCCGGCCCTGCCGGACGACATCCTCGCGACAGACCTCGACAAGGACGTTCGCGCTGAGCTGCTCTCGCTGAACAAGCCGGTCGCCGAGACGGTGGCCCGGCACCTGGTCGCGACCGGTCAGCTGATCGACGAGGACCCGGCCGAGGCGTTGGCGCACGCGCTGGCCGCCCGGCGGCTCGCGTCGCGCATCTCCGCGGTCCGCGAAGCGGTGGGTCTTGCCGCGTACCACGCCGGGGAGTGGCAGTCGGCGATCGCCGAGCTGCGCACGTACCACCGGATGAGTGGTCTGCAGAGCCACCTGGCCGTGCTCGCGGACTGTGAGCGGGCGCTCGGCCGGCCGGAGCGGGCCATCGACCTGTTCCGCGGCGCTGACCGGGAGAAGTTGGACCAGGCCGTCGCGATCGAGCTGCTCATCGTCGCCGCGGGCGCCCGGGGTGACCTCGGGCAGAAGGACGCCGCGGTCGCGATGCTCCAGGTCCCGGACCTCACCAGTGAGGCCACGGTGCCGTGGACGGCTCGGCTGCGGTACGCGTACGCCGACGCGCTGCTGGCCGTGGGTCGACGCGAGGAGGCCCGCGAGTGGTTCTCCCGTGCCGCTGACGTGGACACCGAGGGCGAGACCGACGCCGCCGAGCGGCTGCTGGAACTCGACGGCGTGGTCATCGAAGGCGACGACGAGGACGAGGCCGCCGAGGAGATCGCCGCGGGGCCGGGTGCTCCCGGCGCGGTTCCGGCCCAGCCGGACGCCGACCTGACCGGCGACGACCGCGACGAAGACGACGAGGACGACGAGGACGACGAGGACGACGAAGACTTCGACGACGACGGCGACGAGGACGACGACCGCGACGACGAAGACGACGAAGACGACGAAGACGAAGACTTCGACGACGACGAGCGGGACGGTGCTGTCGGCCGCCCCGGCGACGACGAGGACTCCGTCGACGAGGACGAGGACCGTCACCCGGACGAGGCCGGCACCGCCACGGCGGACACTGCCGCCGCCGACGGCGTGACGTCCGGCGACGCGGTGAACGGCGACGCGGTGAACGGCGACGCAACCGCCCCCACCCGGGGCGACGAGTCGGAGCCGACGCAGCGGTGAACGCGGGCGCGGGGGAGCGGCTGGTCGACGGGTACACGCTTGTCGTCTTCGACCTGGACGGTGTGATCTACCTGATCGACCGGCCGATCCCCGGTGCCGTCGAGGCGGTGGCTCGGCTGCACGACGAGGGGCGGGCGGTGGCGTATGCCACCAACAACGCCTCCCGCCGGTCCAGTGAGGTCGCCGACCTGCTGACGGGGATGGGTGTGCCGGCCCGGCCGGAGGAGGTGCTCACCTCCGCCGCCGCCTCGGCCGAGCTGTTGCGGGACCGGCTGCCCGCCGGCACACCGGTGCTGGTGGTCGGGGCGGAGGCCCTGCGCGCCGAGCTGCGCGCGGTCGGCCTGACCCCGGTCAGCAAGGCCGACGAGAGTCCGGCCGCGGTGGTGCAGGGGTACGGGCCGCAGGTCGGCTGGGCCGAGCTGGCCGAAGCGTCGATCGCGGTGCGAGGCGGTGCGCTCTGGATCGCCACCAACACCGACCGGACCCTGCCCAGTGGGCGAGGACCGTTACCGGGTAACGGTTCGCTGGTCGCGGTGCTGCGCACGGCGCTGGAACGGGACCCGGACGTGGTGGTCGGCAAGCCGGAGTCGGCGCTGTTCGAGACCGCCGCCCGGCGCGCTGACGGTGGCCGGAGCCTGGTGGTGGGCGATCGGTTGGACACCGACATCGAGGGTGCCCGCCGTGCCGGTCTGGACAGCCTGCTGGTGCTCACCGGCGTCAGCGGCGTACCGGAGCTGCTGGCCGCCGAACCGCGGCGGCGTCCCACGTACGTCGCGAGGGACCTGGCGGGGCTCTTCGACCCGGCTGCCGCGGTGCGGGTCCCGGGCCCGGCGGACGCCGGCGGCTGGTCCGTGACCGACCGCGACGGCACCCTGGAGCTGGCCGGCTCGGGTCGGCCACTGGACGCGTTGGCCGCGCTCTGCGCGGTGGCCTGGTCGGCACCGGAGCCGGCGCTGCCGCCGATCCGGCCGATCGGCCCGGACGCGGCCCACGCGCTGGAGAGCTTCGGTCTGACCGCCGCCGCCTGACCGGGGTCGTCAGAGAAGCTTACGGAGCTTCAGCAGGTCGAACGGGTTGGCTTTGATCGACACCCGGCGGGAGGTCACTGCGCTGGTGACGTCCAGGTCGCCGCGGACCAGGGCGAGCAGGTCGTCGCTGGACGTGCTCAGCGCGATCTTGGCCTTGGGGTCGTCGCCGTCGGTCAACTCGACAAGTCGACCGCCGGTGATCCGGCCGTGGAAGGCGGTGTCCAGGTCGGTGATCCGGCAGGCCAGGGTGCGATCCAGGTCGATCCGTTCACGCACCGTCTCGGCGTTGCGATCCAGCCGGGCGGCCAGCTCCTGCAATGCCTGCCGGCACTCGTCCACGCTGGCCACATCTCCCCCTCGCTGATCGCCACGCCGTCCTCGGCACCGTACCGCACGGCACGGTCCGGGGTGCCCGGTAGCGTGACACCTGCACACCTCGCCCCGTGGAAGGACTCAGGCATGCAGGACGCGTGGCGCGCCTACCTCGAGCTGGCCATGGGCCTGACGGAGGCGCCCCGGAAGAAGGCCCAGGACGCGGCACGTCGCCTCGTCGGCTCCGGCGGCGCGACCGCCGCCCAACTCCAGGCCCTCGGCGAGGAGTTGGTCACCACCGGCGCCGCCAACCGAGAGGCGTTGACCAAGCTGGTCCGTTTCGAGGTCGACCGGGCCCTCGGCGCGGTCGGGTTGGCCACCGCCGACGAGGTGGCCGAGCTGACCCGACGGGTGCGCGACCTGGAACGGCAGCTACGCGAGGCGCGCGCCGTGGAGCCGACCGCCACCGCGCCAACCGCCACTGAGCCGCCAACCGCCACTGAGCCGGCGACCGCCGCGGCGGCCGCCACCGCGCCGCCGGCCGCCGCTGAGCCGGAGGCCGCGCCGACGACCAGCCCCGGCGCGCAGGCCGACCCGACGCTCGCCGCGCGGCCCGGCACCGGCCTCGTGCCGTCGGACGCCCCCGCGGGTGCCCCGGTGGCCAAGAAGGCCGTGGCGAAGAAGGCCGTGGCGAAAAAGGCGGTCGCCAAGAAGGCCATCGCGAAGAAGCCACCGGCGACGATCAGCCGCACCGCCGACGAGCCCCCCACTCCCGCGGACATGCCGGCCAAGAAGGCGGTCCGCAAGCAGCCTCCGGACGACGCCGAATGAGCCGGCCCGGTCCACCGGCCGGCGGGTCGTTCCCGACCCGGCCGGGCCCGCCCCCGCCGGGCGGAGCAGCCCGGCCCGCTCCTCCGCCGGCTGGCGAAGCACCTCGGCCCGGCCCGCCGGTGGGCGCAGCAGCCCGTCCCTGGCCACCGGTGGGCGGAGCAGCCCGGCCCGGCCCGCCGGTGGGCGCAGCGGCCCGTCCCGGGCCGCCGTTCGGCGGAGCAGCCCGTCCCGGCCCGCTGCCCGACATCGGGGACGACGCGGCGCGGCACCCGGCGGTGGACGCCGCGGTGCAGGCCATGGCCAACGCGGCGACGCTGGCCCCGGCCGACCAGATCGCCCAGTACGAGGCGGCCTACGAGACGTTGCGGGAGACCCTCGCCACCATCGACCAGACCTGAGTGGAACGCCAGGCCTGAGCAGACCGGAGAACCACCCATGGCACGTCGCAACCGGCTGGACGCCGAACTCGTCCGCCGCGGTCTGGCCCGCTCCCGGGAGCAGGCCGCCGCGCTGGTCGAGGCCGGCCGCGTCCAGCTGCGTGGGGTCGTCGCGCGCAAGGCCGCCGCGATGGTCGACCCCGCAGACCCGCTGCTGGTCACCGGCGAGGACCCGACCGAGGAGTACGTCTCCCGGGGCGGGCACAAGCTCGCCGGCGCGCTTGCCGCGTTCCGGGCCGGTGGGCTGCGTGTCGCCGGCCGGCGCTGCCTGGACGCCGGCGCGTCGACAGGTGGCTTCACCGACGTGCTGCTGCGCGCCGACGCCGCCGAGGTGGTGGCCGTGGACGTCGGCTACGGGCAGCTCGCCTGGCCGCTGCGCACGAACGAGCGGGTTCGCGTCCTGGAGCGCACCAATGTCCGTACCCTCGATCCGGAAGCGATCGGCGGGCCGGTCGACCTCACGGTGGCCGACCTGTCGTTCATCTCGCTGCGGCTGGTGCTGCCGGCGTTGGCCGGCTGCACCCGCGACGACGGTGACCTGGCGTTGATGGTCAAGCCGCAGTTCGAGGTCGGCAAGGACCGGGTCGGTGCCGGTGGTGTGGTCCGCGACCCGGAGTTGCGTGCCGAGGCGGTGCTGGACGTGGCGGCGGCGGCCGAGCGGCTCGGCCTCGGGCTGGCCGACGTGGCGGCCAGTCCGCTGCCCGGGCCCAGCGGCAACGTGGAGTTCTTCGTATGGTTGCGCCGGGGCGCCGCACCAGCCGACCCGCAGCGGGTGCGGGCCGTGGTGGCGGCCGGGCCGGACGGCCCGACGACGGCCGGCGACGTGCCGGGCGTGGCGGCGGCGGAGGAGGTCGCAGGGTGAACACGCGTAGCGAGGGCACTGGCACGACACGCGGTGGTGCCGGGGCGACGGTGGCGCATCGCCGCCCGGTCGGGCGGGTGGCCCGATGAGCCGGACCGCTCTGCTGGTGACCCACACCGGCCGTCGGCGCAGCACCGAGCACGCCCGGTCGGTCGCGGCCGACCTGATCGCCGCGGGTTTCGAGGTACGGGTGGTGGCCGACGAGGCCGACGACCTCGACCTGCCCGGCGTGGTGCCGGTCACCGGCCCGCAGGCCGCCGAGGGCGCCGAGATCGTCTTCGCGCTCGGCGGGGACGGCACCTTCCTGCGTGCCGCCGAGCTGGCCCGGCCGGCGAAGGCGCCGCTGCTCGGCATCAACCTCGGCAAGGTGGGCTTCCTGGCCGAGGCGGAGATCGACGACCTGGACAGCGCGGTGCGCGACGTCGTCGGGCGCAACTACAGCGTCCACGAGCGGCTGACCCTGGACGTGACAGCCGAGTTCGACGGCGGGCCGACAATCGAGTCCTGGGCGCTCAACGAGATCAGCATCGAGAAGGGCGAGCGGGCGCAGATGCTCGAACTGCTCGTCGACGTGGACGGGCGACCACTGTCCCGCTACGGCTGCGACGGTGTCGTGTGCGCCACCCCCACCGGCTCCACCGCGTACGCGTTCTCCGGTGGCGGCCCGGTGGTCTGGCCGGAGGTGGAGGCGCTGCTCCTGGTGCCGATCAGCGCGCACGCGTTGTTCAGCCGCCCGTTGGTCACCGCCCCGACGTCCACCTTCGTGATCACCGTCGACCCGTTCACCACCCTCGCGGTGCTCTCCTGCGACGGGCGGCGCGTCTACGACCTGCCGCCCGGCGCCCGGGTGACGGTGCGCCGGGGTGCGCTGCCGGTGCGCATCGTGCGGCTGCGGGCCCGCCCGTTCACCGACCGGCTGGTCGCCAAGTTCGGCCTTCCGGTGCACGGCTGGCGCGGCAGCCGCCGGTGACCGCGGCGCACACGCTCGGTGGACGGCGGTTGTCCACCTGACGACATGTCGCCGCTGCGGCGGCTGGCGACTAGTGACCTGATGACAGGCTCCGTCGCAGACTCCGATCGGCCCTCGTCCACGGACGGTGGGCCTGGAGGAGTAGAGGAGCACATCGCATGCACTGGTCCCCCCGCTGGCTCGCCGTCGGCGCGGTCGGCGCGTTGGTGGTCGGCCTCGCCACACCGGCGTCCGCCGACCCGCCCGTCCGGCCCACCAGCCCGAACCCGGGCGCTCCCACGTCGGGCGCCGCGCCCGAACGCATCACCCTGATCACCGGTGACCAGGTCGACCTGCTGCGGGCGGCACCCGGCCGGGTCACCGCCAGCGTCCGCCCCGGCCCCGGCCGGAACCGGATCACCTTCCAGACGGTGCAGGTCGACGGCGGGCTGCGGGTGTTGCCCAGCGACGTCATGCCGTACCTGTCCGCGGGGGTGCTCGATCCCGACCTGTTCGACGTGCAGGAGTTGGCCGCCGACGGGTACGGCGACGCCGCGCAGGGCGCGTTGCCGCTGATCGTCCGCTACCAGGAGCCGGCCGCCGGCCGGGTCAGGCCGCTGGCCGGCGCCACCGACGCGCGTCCCCTGGAGAGCATCAACGGTGCCGCACTGCGGGTCGGCAAGGGTGACCTGGGTGGCCTGTGGACGTCGCTGCGCGGCGCACCCGGGCAGCGTGCCACCGCCGGTTCACCGGCCCGGCTCGGCGCCGGTGTCGCCCGGATCTGGCTGGACGGGAAGGTCCGCCCGACCCTGGAGCACAGCGTGCCGCAGATCGGCGCCCCGATCGCCTGGGCCGCCGGCCGGGACGGTGCCGGCGTGAAGGTGGCGGTGCTCGACACCGGTGTCGACTCCACCCACCCCGACCTGGCCGGTCGGATCGCCGAGGCGCAGGACTTCTCCGGCAGCGGCAGCGCCCGTGACGGGCACGGCCACGGCACCCACGTGGCCGCCACCATCGCCGGCAGCGGGGCGGCGTCGGACGGGAGACGCAAGGGCGTCGCCCCGGGTGCCCGGTTGCTGGTCGGCAAGGTGCTCGACGACAGTGGCTCCGGCTACAGCTCGTCCATCATCGCGGGCATGGAGTGGGCCGCCCACTCCGGCGCGAAGGTGGTCAGCATGAGCCTCGGTGGCGACCCGACCGACGGCACCGACCCGATGAGCCAGGCGGTGAACGACCTGACCGCCGAGACCGGCGCGCTGTTCGTGGTCGCCGCCGGCAACTCGGGCGCCGCGCGTACCGTCGGCGCGCCCGGCGCGGCCGCGGCGGCGCTCACCGTCGGCGCGGTGGACCGCACCGACAACCTGGCGGAGTTCTCCAGCCGGGGACCGCGCCTCGGCGACAACGGTCTCAAGCCCGAGATCACCGCGCCGGGCGTCGGCATCATCGCGGCCCGGGCCGCCGGCACCGCCATGGGTACGCCGGTGGACGACGCGTACACGACCGCTTCCGGCACCTCGATGGCCACCCCGCACGTTGCCGGAGCGGCGGCGATCCTCGCCCAGGAACACCCGGACTGGCCGGCCACGAAGCTCAAGGACGCGCTGGTCAGCACCACGAAGGCGAACCCGGCGTTGACCGTCTTCGAGCAGGGCGCCGGCCGGGTCGACGTGGCCCGCGCGCTCGGCCAGCGGGCGTACGGGTCGGCCACCGCCGACTTCGGCCGGCTCAGCACCGGTGGTGCGACGGTCGAGCGGACCGTGACGTACACCAACGGCGGTACGGCCCCGCTGACCCTGCGGTTGGCCCTGGAGCTGCGCAACCTGGACACCCGTGCGGCCGAGACCGACGGCGTCACCGTCGGCGGCGCCGAGGTGACCGTACCGGCCGGTGGTAGCGTCGCCGTGCCGCTGCGGGCCGACCCGGCGAAGCTGGACCGGGGTCTGCACAGCGGGTGGCTGGTCGCCACCAGCGCGGACGGCGTCGCGGTGCGCACCGCCGTCGCGCTGACCCTCAGCGGTCCGCTGCACATCGTGACCGTGCGGGCGCTGGACATGCAGGGTCAGCCGGGTCTCGCGTCGGTGCTCACCCTCTTCGGTGAGCAGCCCGAATCCGACTGGCTCGGCTGGGTCGGCGGCGAGGTGCGCGTCCAGGTCGAGGAGGGCCCCTACCTGGTCGAGGCGTTGATCGAGCACGGTGCCCCGCTGGACGAGCAGATCACCCTGGTCACCGACCCGGAGCTGCTTGTCGACCGGGACCTCACAGTGGTGCTCGACCCGCGCAAGGGCACCCCGGTGCGGATCGAGACGCCGAAACCCACCGAGCAGCGGTCGACGATCAGCTTCTACGAGCACCGGGTCTTCGGCAACGGCCGGCAGATCGACCACGGGGTGATGACCTACAGCACCGTTCAGCAGGTCAACGTCACGCCGACGCGTCCGGTGAGCAAGGGGGAGTTCGAGTTCTCGTCGCGCTGGCAGCTGGTCAAGCCGATGGTGGACGCGAAGATCAGCGGAGTGTCCGGTCCGCTGGACATCAACCTGATGGGGTATTCGCCGGCGCCGAGCGACCGGCGGAAGCTGCCGCTGGTGTGGGCCGGCACCGGGAAGCCCGCCGAGCTGACCCGGGTGCGGGGTGCCGCCGCGCTGTTGTCCGGCAGCCCGGACCGCTCCGAGGAGGAGCAGATCGCGGCTGCAGCCGCCGCCGGCGCCGCCGTCGTGCTGATCGTTCGGCCGGCGGACTTCAGCGCGTGGACGGTGTGGCAGCCGGTCGGGGACCGGCTGCCGATCCCGTCGCTGGTGGTCGCACACGACGACGGGCAGCGGCTGATCGCGGAGGCCAGGAGGGGCCGGGCGACGTTGGACCTGACGTTGACCGTCGACAGCCCGTACCTCTACGACGTGTGGCAGGTTGCGAAGGGTCGGGTGCCGGAGCGGATCGTGCACACGGTCACCGCGAAGAACACGGCCGAGGTGACCGCCAACTACGGTGACGTCGGCGGTGCGGAATGGGCCACCGAGCAGCGGTTCGGCTGGCGTCCGTGGCAGGAGACCTCCTGGAACGACGACCAGCGGCTGGTGCGTACCGGGACCACCCGGCAGGAGTTCGTCAGCTCCGGGGACTTCTGGTGGCAGCACCAGGTCCTGCACAAGGTGACCTGGTCCTGGGGACGCCTGCTCGGCGGGCTCACCCAGCGGCCCCGGCAGTACGCCGCCGACGACCGGGACACCGAGAGCTGGCACGCCCCGGTGATCCGGCCGGCCGTGCCGGCCGGCGGCGGGGTTCCGGTGCCGGCCCGTACCGGGGACACCCTGGACCTGCAGGTGGCCGAGTTCGTCGACGCCGACGGAAACTACAGCCCGGCCGGCGGAAGCGAGGAGTCGGACACTGTCGCGGCGCGGGTCAGCCGCAACGGGCAGCAGATCGCGGACCTCGCCGACGGCTGGGCGCCGGTGCCCACCACCGCCGGGGCGGCCCGCTACCGGCTGGACCTGACCACCAGGCGCTCCTCGGACGAGTGGCGCTACGGCACCCGGACCGACACGGCCTGGGAGTTCACCTCGGCCCGACCGGCGGGCGACGCCGCCACGCCGTTGTCGCTGCTCCAGGTCGACTACCGGGTGCCTGCCGACCTGCTCGGCACGGTACGCGGCAACCGGTCGCACCAGCTCGGGCTGACCCTGCGGCAGCCGGCCGGGGTGCCGGCGCCGAGGGGCGCCAGCGTCCGCGTGCAGGTCTCCTTCGACGGGGGCGTCACCTGGCGCGACGCGCCGACCAGGGGATCGGGTACCCGGTACACCGCGACAGTGCCGGCGGGGCGCGGAACGGTGTCGCTGCGGGTGCACGCCGCCGACCGGGCCGGGAACACCGTCGACCAGACGGTGCTCCAGGCGTACGGGCTGCGCTGACCCGCACCGGGCGGGGCGGCAGGGGCCGTCCCGCCCGGGTGGGGTCCGCCGGCGGGCCCTGCCGTGTCAGAGCCAGCCGCGTCGGGCCACCTGGAACGCCAACCCGGGCCGGGTGTCCACGCCGGCGGCGGCCATCAGGTCGGCGATCCGTCGTTGCACGGTGCGCCGGCTCACCCCGAGCTGGGAGGCGATGGACTTGTCCGGTACGCCCGCCACGAACAGCGACAGCAACCGCGCCTCGTCGGCATCGGGCTGGTAACCGTCGCCCGGCTGGTTCTCCGGCTCCGGTCGTCGCGCCTCGGGTGTCGCGACGGCGAGCGGGTCGTCCAGCCGCAGCGGGGTGGCCACCCGCCAGTGACTCTCGAAGAGGGCGAGCAGCGCGTCGAGCAGTTGGCTGCGGCCGATCACGGCGGCGCTCGGTTCGCCGCCGAGGCGGTCCGGCACCAGCGGGCAGATGGCGATGCGGGCGTCCACGATGGCCAGTCGGACCGGCAGCCGGTCCAGGACCCGGGCCTGCTCCCCGGCGGCGACGCCCTTGGCCAGGTCGGCGAGCGCGCCCGGTTCCAGCAGCAGGTCACGCTCGTAGATCGCCCGGTAGCGGACCCCACGGGCCAGCGCGTCGAACTCCTCGACGTTCTCCGGGCCGGCCATCGCCAGGGGGTGGGCGCGGCAGAACCAGAGCACCTCGACGCGTGCCGCATTCTGCAGATCGCGCAGACGGTCCCGCAGCACCCGACCGCCGGTGATCACCTCGACGAGGTGGTCGACGTGGTGCCGGCGCAGCCCGGACCGGTACTCCTCGGCCAGTTGGGTGACCCGTCGGCGGGCCGCCTCCAGGTCCTCCTGGCGGCGCAGCAGCGTCGCGCCGAGGGCGACGTCCGGGGCGGTCGGTCGCAGCGGACCGTCCGGGTCGTTGTCGGTGGCCTGCACCAGGCCCTTGGCGCGCAGCGCCTCGACCTGGGCGACGACCTGCTCACGGGGCCGGCGCAGACGACCGACCAACTCGTCGATGCGGGCCGTGGTGAGCTGGAGCAGGCAGCGGTAGAGCTCCTCCTCAGCCGAGGTCAGGCCGATCACGTCCAACACGGGGCAGAACTGTACGTCGGCCGGGTACCGGGCGCACCCGGGCCCGTCGGCTGGTCAACTGTCGGGCCTCGCGTCTACTGTCGGTGGCTGTGCTGGAAGAGCTGCGCATCACCGGACTGGGCGTCATCGAGGACACCACGCTGCCGTTGGCCGGCGGCATGAACGTCATCACCGGCGAGACCGGTGCGGGCAAGACGATGGTGGTGACCGGCCTCGGCCTGCTCTTCGGCGGCCGGGCCGACGCCGGGCGGGTCCGCGCCCAACCCGGCCGGGCGGTGGTGGAGGGGCGGTTGCGGCTGCGCGGGCGGGTCGCCGACGCCGTGCACGCGCGGATCACCGAGGCCGGTGGCGAGCCCGACGAGGACGGCTCGGTGCTACTGAGCCGCACGGTGACCGTGGAGGGGCGCTCGCGCGCCCACGTCGGCGGCCGGAGCATGCCGGTGTCGATGCTCGGTGAGGTCGGCGAGCAGGCCGTGGCCGTGCACGGCCAGTCCGACCAGCTGCGGCTGCTGCGCCCGGCCGAGCAACGCGCCGCACTGGACCGGTTCGCCGGCCCCGCGCACGAGAAGCTGCTCGACGCGCTGCGCGAGGCGTACACCGGGTGGCGGCGGGTGGTCGACGACCTGGCCGACCGGCGGCGCAACGCCCGCGAACGCAACCAGGAGGCCGACCTGTTGCGTCTCGGCCTCGACGAGATCACCCGGGTCGATCCCCAGCCGGGTGAGGACGACGAGCTGAAGACCGAGGCGCAGCGGCTGGAGCACGCCGAGGGGCTGCGGACGGCCGCGCAGATCGCCCAGCAGTGCGTGGCGGGCGGTGCGGAGGCCGCCGACGAGACCCCGGACGCGGCGGCGCTGCTCGGCACCGCCCGGCGGACGTTGGAGGCGCAGTCCGGCACCGACCCGGCGCTTGGCGAGCTGGCGGCCCGACTGGAGGAGGCGGCCACGCTCGTCACCGACGTGTCGGCGGAGCTGTCGGCGTACCTGGCGACGCTCGACGCGGACCCGGCCCGCCTGCAGCACGTCTACGAGCGGCGGGCGGCGCTGCGCGCGTTGACCCGCAAGTACGCCGACGACGTCGACGGCGTGATCGCCTGGGCCGACCGGGCGCGCACCCGACTGTCCGACCTGGACATGTCCGACGACCTGCTCGACGAGTTGGAGCGCGAGGGTCAGCGGCTCGCCGTGGAGGTGGCCGACCTGGCCGGGCGGGTGTCGGCCTCCCGGCAGGAGGCGGCGATCCGCTTCGCCGAGCAGGTCACCGTCGAGCTGGCCGGTCTGGCCATGCCCCACGCGCGGATCGAGGTGGCGGTGCTGCCGCGCCCGGCCGGTCGCGCCGAGCCGACGCTGGCGGTCAACGGCGTCGAGGTGGGTGTCACGCCGGATGGTGGTGACGAGGTGGAGCTGCGGTTGCTGGCCCACCCGGGAGCGCCGTCGTTGCCGTTGCAGCGGGGCGCCTCCGGCGGTGAGTTGTCCCGGGTGATGCTTGCCATCGAGGTGGTCTTCGCCGGCTCGGGCGGCCCGCCCACGCTGGTCTTCGACGAGGTCGACGCGGGCGTCGGCGGGCAGGCGGCGGTGGAGATCGGCCGCCGGTTGGCCCGGTTGGCCCGCAGCCACCAGGTGCTCGTCGTCACGCACCTGCCGCAGGTGGCCGCGTTCGCCGACCGGCACCTGGTGGTGGCGAAGGACACCGGCGGGGCCGTGACGACAAGCGGGGTACGGGTGGTGGAGGACACCGAGCGGGCCCGGGAGTTGGCCCGGATGCTGGCAGGTTTGCCCGATTCAGATCTGGGTATCGCTCACGCCGAGGAGCTTTTGGCCGTGGCCGCCAAGGAAAGGCGGCTGTGACGCCGCGTATTGTGAGCGCAAGCACACCGGCTTGTGCCGACGTGTGCTTCCCTGGGTAGGCGGCCCTGCTCAGGCATGTCGCGACAGAAAAGCCTGCCTCACATGCCAGGATGGTCACGATGCGTCTACCCACGTTGCGCCGAAACCGAAACTCCGACCCGGGCAAGGTCCTCGGCACCGCACGCCTTGATCGCCGGACAAAACGCCTGGTCGGTCGGCTGCGCCCCGGTGACATCGCGATCATCGACCACGTCGACCTGGATCGGGTCGCGGCCGATTCGCTCGTCGCGGTCGGGGTTGGCGCGGTGCTCAACGCCAAGCCCTCGGTCTCCGGCCGTTACCCGAACCTCGGGCCGGAGGTGCTGGTCGCCGCCGGCATTCCGCTGCTCGACGACCTCGGTGAGGGCGTCTTCGAGCAGATCCGCGAGGGCGACCAGGTGCGCATCGAGGGCAACACGGTCTTCTCCGGCGACGAGCCGGTGGCCCACGGCAGCCTGCAGGACGCCGAGTCGGTCGCCAAGGCGATGGCCGACGCCCGGGAGGGTCTGTCGGTGCAGTTGGAGGCGTTCGCCGCCAACACGATGGACTACCTCCGTCAGGAGCGCGACCTGCTGCTCGACGGTGTGGGCGTGCCGGACATCGAGACGCAGATCCAGGGGCGACACTGCCTGATCGTGGTCCGTGGCTACGACTACAAGGCCGACCTGGACGTGCTGCGCCCCTACATCCGCGAGTTCAAGCCGGTGCTCATCGGCGTCGACGGCGGCGCGGACGCGCTCGTCGAGGCCGGGTACACCCCCGACATGATCATCGGGGACATGGATTCGGTCACCGACGACGTGCTGCGCTGCGGCGCCGAGGTGATCGTGCACGCCTACCCGGACGGGCGGGCGCCCGGCCTGCCCCGGGTCAACGGCCTCGGCGTGCCGGCGATCACCTTCCCGGCGGCGGCGACGAGCGAGGACCTGGCCATGCTGCTCGCCGACGAGAAGGGCGCCTCGCTGTTGGTCGCGGTCGGCACCCACGCCACGCTCGTCGAGTTCCTCGACAAGGGCCGCGGCGGGATGGCCTCGACCTTCCTGACCCGCCTGAAGGTCGGTGGCAAGCTTGTCGACGCCAAGGGCGTGAGCCGGCTCTACCGGCAGAGCATCTCCGGGTCGTCGCTGCTGCTGCTGGTGCTGTCGGCGATCGCGGCGATGGCGTCCGCGGTGGCTGTCTCGACCGTCGGGAAGGCGTACCTGGGTGTGGTCGCCGAGTGGTGGGACAATTTCGTGTTCCAGCTGTACCGGCTCTTCTAGTTCCCGACCGATCAAGAGGCTGCAAGCGTGATCAACTTCCGCTACCACGTGGTGTCCCTCACCGCGGTGTTCCTGGCTCTGGCGATCGGCCTGGTGGTCGGCACGGCCGCCCTCAACGGCCCGGTCGCCGATTCACTCGAGGGGCAGGTCACCGGGCTGCGCAAGGACAACCAGTACTGGCGCCAGCAGGTCAACAACATGGAGAAGCAGCTCGGGCTGGAAGAGGAGTTCGCCGAGGAGATGTCCCAGGTCGTCCTCCCGGGCGCACTGACCGGGCGGCGCGTGCTGGTGCTCACCCTGCCCAACGGGCGCGACCACACCGAGGGTGTGCTCAAGAAGCTCCAGCTCGCCGGGGCCACCATCACCGGCCGGGTCGATCTGCAGGACAAGCTCGTCAACCCGGACAACAACTCCAACCTGCTGGAGTTGGCCGTCACCGCGGCCCGCCCGACCGCGCAGACCACCGGCCTGCCCGGCAACGGGCACGGCGTGGAGACCTCCAGCGCGCTGCTGGCCAGCGTCCTGCTGGACCGGGCTCAGGGCGTCGCGCCGGTCAGCGACGCCGACCGGCGGGCGGTGCTCGCCGCGTACAACAACGCCGGCTACCTGACCACCGACAACAACAAGGTCACCGGCTCGGCGGAGGCGGTCGTCGTGGTCAGCGGCCAGCCGTACGTCGACAAGGACTCCGACAAGCGGGACGAGTCGGTCGTCAAGATCGCCGAGCAGTTCGACCGGACCGGCGCGATAGTGGTGGCCGGCAACGGCTCCGCCGGCGGCAACCTGGTCTCGGTGGTCCGCGGTGACCCGGTGCTCTCGCAGACCATCTCCACGGTCGACAACGCCAACACCGTTCAGGGCCAACTGGTCACCAGCCTCGCCCTGGTGCAGCAACTCACCGAGAAGAAGGCCGGCCAGTACGGCGTCGGCGACAACGCCGCCTCCGGCCTGTTGCCTAGACTGCCCCAGTGAGCGAACGACGTACCCCCGTGTCCGTATCCGACGAGGCGGCCGGAAGGGCAGCGGCATGAGCGTCCTGGGCCGGCTGCTGATCGCCGGTGCCGGTGCCGCCGCCGCGCGCTACGCGCTGCGCGAGGTGCGCACCTCCCCGGCCGGCCCGGCACTGGAGCGCACCAACTTCCGGGGCCGCACGGTGACCCTCGCCGCCGGGCCGGCGCTCGCCGCCGGGGCGAGCGCCGTCGGCGCGTTCGGTGCCACCAGCGGTGCCTCCGGTGGGGCCGCCCTGGTCGCCGGCCTCGGTGCCGGTGGCGTCGGCCTCTACGACGACGTGGTCGGCGTACGGCCGGAGCAGAAGGCGGCCAAGGGTTTCGCCGGTCACCTCGCCGCGCTGCGCGAGGGACGGGTCACCGCGGGCCTGGTCAAGGTCGTCGGGGTGGGTGCCGCCGGGCTGGGCGCCGCCGCGCTGCTCGCCGCCGACCCCCGCGTCGCCGCCCACCCGCGCCGGCAGCGCCACGGGGCCGTCGGCCGCGGCGTCGACGTGCTGCTCGGCGCCGGTGTGATCGCCGGCACGGCCAACCTGCTCAACCTGCTCGACCTGCGGCCGGGCCGGGCCCTCAAGGCCGGGCTGCTGCTCACCGCGCCGCTGACCGGCGGCCCGCACGGCGGGATCGCCGCCGGCGCGGCCGGTGCCGCCGCCGGCCTGCTCCGCGACGACCTGGCCGAGGACGTGATGCTCGGCGACAGCGGCGCGAACGCCCTCGGTGCGCTGCTCGGTGTCGCGCTCGCCGCCCGGACCGGCCCGCTCGGCCGCGCCGGTCTGCTCGCCGTGCTCGCCGGTCTCACCGCCGCCAGTGAGAAGGTCAGCTTCACCGCCGTGATCCAGCGGACCCGGGGGCTGCGCGAGCTCGACGCACTGGGCCGGCGCGCCGACTGACGTGACCAGACCGGCTCCCCTCGCCGGCGCCGGCCGGTTGGCCGGGGCAGCCGCGCTCATCGCCGTCCTCACCGTGGCCAGCCGGCTCGCCGGCTTCGGCCGCACCGCCGTGTTCACCCTGGGCCTGGGGCACACCGACCTCGGTGGCACCTACGTGGTGGCCAACGCGGTACCCAACTTCATCTTCGAGATCGTCGCCGGGGGAGCGCTGGCCAGCCTCGTCGTACCGCTGCTGGCCGGCGCGGTCGCGGCGGGCGACCGGACGGCCGTCGCCCGGACCACCGGGGCGCTGCTGACCTGGACGTTGGCCCTGCTGGTCCCGCTCGCGCTGCTCGTGGTGCTCGCCGCCGGGCCGGTGATCGGGCTGCTCGGCGACGGGCTGACCGCCGCCCAACAGCAGAGCGGCATCCGGATGCTGCGGGTCTTCGCGCCACAACTGCCGCTGTACGGGGTCGGCATCGTGCTCGCCGGGGTGCTGCAGGCCCACCGCCGCTTCGCCTGGCCGGTGCTCGCCCCGTTGCTGTCCAGTCTTACCGTCATCGTCGTCTACCTCGTGTTCGGGGCCACCCAGGGCCGCTACGTCACCGTCGCGGGGGTCAGCGCCGGTGGCGAGTTGCTGCTCTCCGCCGGCACCACCCTCGGTGTGCTGGTGCTGTCGCTGTCCCTGCTGATCCCGGTCCGCCGGCTCCACCTGGGGTTGCGGCCCGGCTTCGGGTTCCCCGCCGACGTGCGGGCGCGGGTCGGCGGGTTGGCGGTGGCCGGCGCGGTCACCGTCGCCACCCAGCAGATCGCCCTGATCGTCAGCCTCAACCAGGTCACCTACGGCGCGGCGACGAATCCCGCCGTCTACAACCTGGCGCAGACCGTCTACCTGCTGCCGTGGGCGGTGCTGGCGGTGCCGCTGGCCATCGCGGCGTACCCGACCCTGGCGGCGGCGCGGGCAGCCGGCGACGAGGACACCTACCGGTCGACCCTGGCGCCGGCCGTGCGCGGGGTGCTCCTGTTCAGTTGTCTCGGCACGGCCGCGCTGATCGGGACGGCCGCACCGGTCGGGCACTTCTTCTTTCCCGCGGCCACCGCCGCGTCCGCCGCCGCCGCGATCACCGGGTACGCCCCGGGCCTGATCGGTTACGGCCTCTTCGCGGTGCTCACCCGGGCGCTCTACGCCCGGGGGGAGACCCGGGCGGCCACTGTCGCCACCGCCGTCGGCTTCCTGGTGGTGCCGGCCGTCGCCCTTCCACTGGGTGCGTTGCTGCCGCTGCGGGACCGGGTGCTCGCGGTGACGTCCGCGAACTCGGTGGGGATGCTGGTCCTCGGGGTGCTTCTGCTCCTGGCGGTGGCGCGCAGCGCCGGCCGTCCGGCGTTGGCCGGTGCGGCCCGTGCCGGGGCGGCCGGTGGCCTCGCCGGAGTGCTCGCCGCGCTCGCCGGGCTGGGCCTCACCCGATGGCTCGACACGCCGGGCGGCGGCACCCCGACGACGGCCGTGGCACTCGGTCAGGGCATGCTGTCCGGGGTTCTGGTTGGGGCGGTGTTCCTCGCTGTGGTCTGGTTCGTCGACCGGCGAGACGTACAGCCGCTGCTCGCCGGGGTGCTGCGGCGTCTGGGTCGGCGGGGGCCACGGGGCGACGGGCCGACGCCGGTCTCCCCGGAGCGGGGCGACGGGAAGGAGACGGCAGCGCGATGACTGAGTCACCTCAGCCTGCCGATTGGTCGGGCAGCGTCGCGTTGGTGCTCGCGTCCAGCACCGGCGGGGTCGGCCAGCACGTCCGTTCGGTGGCCCGTGGCCTCGTCGCGGGCGGCGCCACCGTCCTGGTCTGCGGGCCCGCCGCCACCCAGGAGCAGTTCGACTTCACCGGTGTCGGCGCGCGGTTCGAGCCGGTGGAGATCCCGGCCAGCCCGACGCCGGCCGACGCGCGGGCGGTGCTCGCGCTGCGCCGGGTGCTCACCGCCGCCGGGGTCGACGTGGTGCACGCGCACGGCCTGCGGGCCGGCCTGGTCGCCGTGCTCGCCCGACCGGCCGCCCCGCTGATCGTCACCTGGCACAACGCGGTGCTCGCGGGAGGACTGCGGGGCGGGGTGTCCCGGCTCGTCGAACGGGTGGTGGCCCGGGGCGTCCGGGTGGCGCTCGGCGCTTCCGCGGACCTGGTGCGACGGGCCGCCGAGGTGGGCGCCGCCGACGCCCGGCTCGCCCCGGTCGCCGCGCCGACGCTGCCCGCGCCGCGTCGCCGTCCAGCGGCGGTACGCGCCGAGTTCGGCGTCCGCCCGGACCAGCCGTTGATCCTCTCGGTCGGCCGGCTGCACCCGCAGAAACGCTACGACGTGCTGATCGACGCGGCGGCCCGCTGGCGTACGCGTACCCCGCCGCCGGTCGTGGTGATCGCGGGCAGTGGGCCGGCGTACCTGCCGCTTGCCGCACGGACGTCGGCGGCCCGCGCACCGGTGACCCTGCTGGGGCACCGCACCGACGTGGCCGACCTGCTCGCCGGCGCCGATCTCGCGGTGGTGACAAGCGACTGGGAGGCCCGACAGCTCTTCGCCCAGGAGGCGCTGCGTGCCGGGGTGCCACTGGTGGCCACCGCGGTCGGCGGCCTCCCGGACCTGGTCGGCGACGCCGCCACGCTGATCCCCCCGGGTGAGGTGGACGCGGTCGACGCGGCGGTGCGGGCGTTGCTGGACGACCCGGCGGCGCGGGCCGAGTTGGGTCGGCGGGGCGTCGAACGGGCGGCGACGTGGCCGACCGAGACGGACACCGTGCGCACGCTTGCCGCCCTCTACGCGGAGTTGGCCCCGGACCGCACCTCTCCGGCGGCCACCCCGGACTCCGACGCCCCGAGAACGGGACACCGGTGATGCTGCGCCGAATCGCCCCCGCCCTGTTGACCGTGCTCGTGGTGGCGCTCGGTGTCACCGCGCTGGCCGCCCGCCCACCCCAGGGCACCCCGCGACGCACCGCCGACTTCGTGGTGCTCGCCGGGATCGCCGGGCTGCGCTGGGAGGACGTCGATCCGCAGACCACCCCGACGCTGTGGCGGATGGCCCGGGACGGGTCGATCGGCTCGCTGTCGGTGCGTTCCGCGCACCGCCCCACCTGCCCTGTGGACGGCTGGCTGACCCTGGGTGCGGGTAGCTTCGCCGCGTGGAACGGCAGCCGACCGCCCGACGGTTGCCCGCCGGCCGGGGTGGTCGTGGAGCAACCCGACGGCATCGGCGCGAACCTGCCCGAGCAGGAGAGCGTGGTGCAGCACAACCAGCAGCGCCTGTCCTGGGGGGCCATGCCCGGATCGCTGTCGGAGTCGGTCCGCTGCTCCGTCGCGGTGGGCCCGGGTGCGGCGGTGGCGGCGGCCCGACCGTTCGGCCGGGTCGACAGGTACGCTGCGGCGCTGCCGACCGATCCGCGGACGCTGCTCGGTTCGTGCGTGCTGAGCATCGTCGACCTCGGCACCGTCGAGGGGGACGACCCGGCGTCGCGCGCGTCGCAGGCCCGCGCGGCGGACGTCCAACTGGCTCGGGTGCTGGCCGCACGGCCACCGCGGTCGTTGGTGCTGGTCGCGGGGATCTCCGACACCGCCCAGCCGTCACGGCTGCACGTGGCGGTCGCCGACGGTCCGGGCTGGGAACGGGGGTGGCTCACCTCGGCCAGCACCGGCCGCGACGGGTACCTGCAGCTTGTCGACCTCGCACCGACCGCCCTCGCCGCGTTGGGCCGACCGATGCCGGAGCGGCTCTTCCTCGGTCGTCCCGCGGTCAGCACCGACGGCCGACCGGCCGACCTCGCCGACGCGATAAGCGCCCCGGCGGACGCCGATCGGGAGGCGGCCGCCCAGCGGACCGTCTCCGGCCGGTTCTTCACGCTGCTCGCCTGCGTGCAGGTGTTCCTGGCGCTGGCGATCCTGCCGCTGCTGCGCCGCGCCCGCCCGCACGCGGGGCCGACCGGCCCGACCCCCGGGCGGATCGTGGCGGTGGCGGAGCTGCTGCTTGTCGCCGCGGCGTTGACGGTGCCGGCGGCGCTGCTGGCCGACGCGGTGCCCTGGTGGCGGGGCGACCACCCCGGCTGGCTCTTCGCCGGGATCACCGCCCTGCTGGTGACCGCCGGCACCGCGGCGGTCCGGTTCGTCCCCGGGTACGCGGGCACTCTCGGCCCCCTCGGCGCGGTGGCCGGTCTCACCACGCTGGTCGTCGGCATGGACGTGCTCACCGGGGCCCGACTCCAGCTCAACGGTGTGGTCGGCTACTCCGCGTTGCAGGGCGGCCGGTACGCCGGGCTGAGCACGGTGGGGCTGGGCGTGTTCCTCGCCGGTGCGTTGCTCGCCGGTGGGTGGTTCGCCCAACGGGTGCACCGGGGCTGGCGGCCTGCGGTGATGGTGGCCGTGGGCGGTCTCGCCGTGGTGGTGGTCGGCAGCCCGTACCTGGGCGCCGATCCGGTCGGCGCGATCGCGCTCACCGCCGGGGTGAGCGTCGCCGCCGTGATCAGCGCCGGTGGCTGGTTGACGATCAGCCGGCTGGCCTGGGCCGCCATGGCCGCCCTCGCGGTCGGCATCGGGTTCGCCGTGGTGGACCTGCGGCGTTCGGCGGCCGAGCGGGGCAGTCTGGGCAGGTTCCTCTCCGCGCTCGGCGACGGCACCGGCGGGTTCACCGTGCACCGGTCCAGCACGGAGAATTTCGAGACGTTGGTCAACAGCCCGCTGACCGTGCTGGCGCTCGTCGGTGGGTTGCTCGTGTGGTTCGCCCTGCTGCAGCCGTGGGGCGGGCTGATGCGGTTGTTCGGCATCTACCCGGCGGTCCGGGCCGCGATGGCCGGCACCGTGGTCGCCGCGGTGCTCGGTGGTGTGCTCGACGGCGCGGCGTTCGACGTGCTGGGCGCCGCCGCCGCGCTCGTGGTGCCGATGGCCGCCCTGGCGTCGTTGCGGGTCCTCGGACATGCCGCCGACCGGACCCGCCCGCTGCCGGGCCGCTCCCGCGCGGACGGCGTCGATGAGTCGGGGTCCGGCGGGGTCGGTCCGACCGGTGGGGGCGACGGCCCGACCGGTGGCGGCGGGCCGCTGGGCGCGGTCCATCCCCGTCCGATCAGCGGCCCACCCTCGGGTGCGGTCGCGCCGCCGGCGACTCCGGGCGACCCGGCGACCGACGCCGCCGAGCCGGCGGGGCCAACCGCCGGCGGATCGACGCCGGAGGCCGCGCCGACGGTGCCCGTGCCGCCCCGGCAGGTCAACAGGTCATCGACCGAGGTTGCCGCTTCCTGAGCGCGGGCCTGCTCGCGGACGACCCGGTGGTGTCGCAGCCGGGGTGCGGCCTGCGGGTCCCCGCCCGGGAGGTGTTACCGTCGAGTCCCGTGGATCGCGATCACTGAGCTGATCAAGCACGGCGGTCTGCACGACCGCGACAGACGACACGGGAGCAGGCCTTGGCCCCATCAGCACGGACGACCAGGCACATTTTCGTCACCGGGGGCGTCGCCTCCTCGCTGGGTAAGGGCCTCACCGCCTCCAGCCTCGGCAACCTGCTGACCGCGCGCGGGTTGCGCGTGGTGATGCAGAAGCTCGACCCCTACCTCAACGTCGACCCGGGGACGATGAACCCGTTCCAGCACGGCGAGGTCTTCGTCACCGAGGACGGCGCCGAGACCGACCTCGACGTCGGGCACTACGAGCGCTTCCTGGACCGGGCGCTGTCCGGTAAGGCGAACGTCACCACCGGCCAGATCTACTCCGACGTGATCGCCAAGGAGCGGCGCGGGGAATACCTGGGCGACACCGTCCAGGTCATCCCGCACATCACCAACGAGATCAAGTCGCGGATCCTGGCGATGGCCGACCCGGACGAGGACGGCCAACTCCCCGACGTGGTGATCACCGAGGTCGGCGGCACGGTCGGCGACATCGAGTCGCTGCCGTTCCTGGAGGCGATCCGCCAGGTCCGCCACGACCTGGGCCGGGACAACTGCTTCTACCTGCACGTCTCGTTGGTGCCGTACCTGGCGCCGTCGGGTGAGCTGAAGACCAAGCCGACCCAGCACTCGGTGGCGCAGCTGCGCAACATCGGTATCCAGCCGGACGCGATCGTGCTGCGCTGCGACCGGGAGATCCCGGTGAAGCTCAAGGAGAAGCTGTCGCTCTACTGCGACGTGGACGCCGAGGCGGTCGTCGCCGCCCCGGACGCCCCGAGCATCTACGACATCCCGAAGGTGCTGCACCGCGAGGGCCTGGACGCGTACGTGGTGCGTCGGCTCGGTCTCTCCTTCCGCGACGTGGACTGGGCCAGCTGGGACGACCTGCTGGAGCGGGTGCACCGCCCCCGGCACACGGTCACCGTCGCGGTGGTCGGCAAGTACGTCGACCTGCCCGACGCGTACCTGTCGGTGAGCGAGGCGATCCGTGCGGCCGGGTTCGGTCACCGGGCCCGGGTGCAGCTGCGCTGGGTGCCCAGCGACGAGTGCGTCACCCCGGCCGGTGCCGCGGCGGCGTTGGCCGGCGTGGACGGCATCCTCATCCCCGGTGGCTTCGGCGTCCGCGGCATCGAGGGCAAGATCGGCACCGCCCGGTACGCCCGCGAGACCGGCATCCCGCTGCTCGGGCTCTGCCTCGGCCTGCAGTGCATGACCATCGAGGTGGCCCGGCACCTGGCCGACCTGGACGGCGCCAACTCGCTGGAGTTCGACGAGCAGGCCGCGCACCCGGTCATCGCCACGATGGCCGACCAGGAGGACATCGTCGCCGGCAAGGGCGACCTGGGCGGCACCATGCGGCTCGGGGCGTACCCGGCGACGCTGACCGAGGGGTCGATCGTCGCCGAGGCGTACGGCAGCACCGAGATCAGCGAGCGGCACCGGCACCGGTACGAGGTGAACAACGCCTACCGGGACGCGCTGACCAAGGCGGGTCTGCACATCTCCGGCACCTCGCCGGACGGCCGGCTGGTCGAGTTCGTCGAGCTGGACCGCAGCCTGCACCCGTTCTTCGTGGCCACGCAGGCGCACCCCGAGTTGAAGAGCCGCCCCACCCGCCCGCACCCGCTGTTCGCCTCGTTCGTCAAGGCGGCGGTGACGTACTCGCAGGCCGACCAACTGCCTGTCGACCTGGACGGGACGGCGGAGGCCCCGGCGACGCGCAAGGCCGCCCGCAACGGTGCCGCGACGAAGGCGACGTCCTCCTCGTGAGCGAGCGCAGCGAGCGAACCAGCAGGCTCAGCAGCGAGGCGCCTCGCGCCGTCGCCGAGCGCAGCGAGGCGACGGCGTGAGCAACCTGGAGCACCGCTACGAGGTGCGGTCCCGCGAGGAGCGGTACCGGGGCCGGATCTTCGACGTGGTCACCGAGGAGGTGACCATGCCGGGCGGCGGGACCGGGGTGCGTGACCTGGTCCGGCACGTCGGGGCGGTGGCCGTGGTGGCGCTCGACGACGCCGGTCAGGTGGTGCTGATCCGGCAGTACCGGCACCCGGTCGGGCGGCACCTGTGGGAGCTGCCCGCCGGCCTGATGGACGTCTCCGGCGAGGAGTTGCCGGCGGCCGCCCTGCGGGAGCTGGCCGAGGAGGCGGACCTCACCGCCGGGCAGGTCGACGTGCTTGTCGACCTGCACAGCTCGCCCGGGTTCACCAACGAGTTGGTCCGGGTCTTCCTGGCCCGGGACCTCGCCGAGGTGCCGGCCGACGAGCGCCACGAGCGCCGCGACGAGGAGGCCGACCTCCAGGTCGTCCGGCTCGACCTGGACGAGGCGGTGGCCATGGTCCTGGCCGGTGAGATCACCAACGCGTCCGCGGTGGCCGGGCTGCTGGCCACGGCCCGCGCCCGGGACACCGGCTGGTCGGCGCTGCGCCGGGCGGACGCGCCGCTGCCCCGCTGAGCGCCGCCGCCGGTCCATCCCGGCGAGGGAGTACGCGCGAAGGGGCCCCGCGGTCAGCCGCGGGGCCCCTCGCCGGCTGGTCGCGCCCGCACCGGACAGATGCGACGATAGTTGCCGAACACCGTACCGCCGACCGGGGCGACGATCGACTGGCGATTCCGGGTGGTGCCCTGACACACCGTCAGGACACCCGGGCACCGGATGCCACTGTGCTGGCTCACGGCGGCATCGGGCACGCCTAGACTGCCGCCGGCGGGACCGGTGGACCGTGGTGGCAAAGGGGCCACCGCGGCACCGAGCAGTCGGGGGAGCGCAGCCCCGAAGAGAGGTGTCTGCATCGTGAAGGTCGGAATCCCACGCGAGGTCAAGAACCACGAGTACCGCGTGGCGATCACGCCAGCGGGCGTCAACGAGTTCACCCGCGGTGGTCACCAGGTCTTCGTCGAGTCCGGTGCGGGGGTCGGCTCCAGCATCACCGACGAGGAGTTCGCCGCCGCCGGCGCGACGATCCTCGCCACCGCCGACGAGGTGTGGGAGACCGCCGAGCTGGTGCTCAAGGTCAAGGAGCCGATCGCCGAGGAGTACCACCGGATGCGCGAGGGGCAGGTGCTCTTCACCTACCTGCACCTGGCCGCCTCCAAGCAGTGCACCGACGCGCTTGTCGACCGCCGGGTCACCGGCATCGCTTACGAGACGGTCGAACTGCCCGACCGGTCGCTGCCGCTGCTCGCCCCGATGTCCGAGGTGGCCGGCCGGCTCGCCCCGCAGGTGGGCGCCTTCTACATGATGCGTACCGGCGGCGGGCGCGGTGTGCTGCCCGGCGGTGTCTCCGGCGTGTACGCGGCCAAGACCGTGGTCATCGGCGCCGGCGTGTCCGGCATGAACGCCGCCGCGATCGCGCTGGGCCTGCAGTCCGAGGTGCTGCTGCTGGACAAGAACGTCGCCCGGCTGCGGTCGGCCGACGCCATCTACCGCGGCCACCTGCAGACCGTCGCGTCCAACGCCTACGAGGTCGAGCGGGCCGTGCTCGACGCCGACCTGGTCATCGGCGCGGTGCTGGTGCCCGGCGCGAAGGCGCCGACGCTGATCTCCAACGAGCTGGTCTCCCGGATGAAGCCGGGCAGCGTGCTCGTCGACATCGCGATCGACCAGGGCGGCTGCTTCGAGGACTCGCGCCCGACCACCCACGCCGACCCGGTCTACAAGGTGCACGAGTCGATCTTCTACTGCGTCGCGAACATGCCCGGCGCGGTACCGAACACCAGCACGTACGCCCTGACCAACGTCACCCTGCCGTACGCGCTGGAGCTGGCCAACCACGGCTGGCGCGAGGCGCTGCGCCGCGACCCGGCCCTGGCCCTGGGCCTGAACACCCACGACGGCCAGGTCACCTACGGCCCGGTCGCCGAGGCGCACGGCATGGACGTGCTCGCGCTGACCGACGCGCTGGCCTGAGCGGTGGCGGGCTGACCGGCGGCACCGACTCCGGCGCCGGCGTGGGTGAACCGCCCACGCCGGCGCTGCGTCGTGCCGTGCGCGGCTACCTCGACCACCTCACCGTCGAGCGTGGACTGTCGGCGAACACGCTCTCCTCGTACCGTCGGGATCTGGACCGCTATCTCGCGACCCTGGCCGACGCCGGCGTCACCGACCTCGCGTCGGTCGGCGCCGGGCTCGTCGAGTCGCACCTGGCGCGGCTGCGCGCGGGCGACGACGCGCACCCGCCCCTCGCCGTCTCCTCCGCCGCCCGCGCCGCCAGCGCGGTCCGCGGCCTGCACCGCTTCGCGCTGCGCGAGGGGCTGGCCGGCGCCGACCCCAGCCGCGACGTCCGCCCACCCACGCCGCCCCGCCGGCTGCCCCGGGCGCTCGGAGTCGACGACGTGGTCCGGCTGTTGGAGACCGCCGGCCCGGTCACCGCGACCGGCGCGGACGCCCCGCTCGCGCTGCGTGACCGGGCGCTGTTGGAGTTCCTGTACGGCACCGGCGCGCGCATCTCCGAGGCGGTCGGCGCCGCCGTGGACGACCTGGACACCGACGAGGGCACCGTGCTGCTGCGCGGCAAGGGCGGCCGGGTGCGGCTGGTGCCGATCGGCGGGTACGCCGTCGACGCGGTACGCGCCTACCTGGTCCGGGCCCGCCCCGGCCTGGCCGCCGCCGGTCGGGGCACCCCGATGGTCTTCCTCAACGCCCGGGGCGGCGCGCTGACCCGCCAGGGCGCCTGGGGCATCCTGCGCGGCGCCGCCGGGCGGGCCGGGCTGCCCGTCGACGGGCCCGCCGCCGTCTCCCCGCACACCCTGCGCCACTCGTACGCCACCCACCTGCTCGACGGCGGCGCCGACGTCCGGGTGGTCCAGGAGTTGCTCGGCCACGCATCGGTGACCACGACGCAGGTCTACACGTTGGTCACCGTGGAGCGGCTGCGCGAGGTGTACGCCACCGCCCATCCGCGCGCCCGGGACTGAACCCGGTCGCGGTCGGCTCCGACACGCCGGGCCGGTACCGAACCCCCTGCTGGTCGGTGGCGTACAGTCGGCATCGGCGCGGACCTCCTGGAGCGACACGACCGGGGTGCGCAGCGGCGCCGCGAAGGACGTCGGACGGCTCCGACGCCGGGTGGGTCGTCGGGAGGGGGCAACGAGCACATGGCTGGCAACGGTGACCGTGCCGAGACCTGGACGTCGGAGCTCCGCGAGCAGCAGGCCACGCTCGGCGCGGACCTGGGTCCCGCGGACCCGGCTGCGTACACGATGCGCAAGCCCATCCCCGAGCCCATGCCCACCGACCGGCACGGGCCGGCGCGCATCATCGCGATGGCCAACCAGAAGGGTGGCGTCGGAAAGACCACCACCACCATCAACCTGGGCGCGGCGCTCGCGGAGTACGGCCGCAAGGTGCTGCTCGTCGACTTCGACCCGCAGGGCGCCCTCTCGGTGGGGCTGGGGGTCAACCCGCACAACCTCGACCTGTCCGTCTACAACCTGCTCATGCAGGACGACGTGATCGCCGAGGACGTCCTCATCAAGACCGACGTGGCGGGCCTGCACCTGCTGCCGGCCAACATCGACCTCTCCGCCGCCGAGATCCAGCTCGTCAACGAGGTCGCCCGGGAGATGGCCCTGGCCCGGGTCCTGCGGACGGTCCGCAAGGAGTACGACTACATCCTGATCGACTGCCAGCCCTCGCTCGGCCTGCTGGCGATCAACGCGCTGACCGTCGCCCACGGCGTGCTCATCCCCCTCGAATGCGAGTTCTTCAGCCTGCGCGGGGTGGCCCTGCTGCTGGACACCATCGACAAGGTGCGCGAACGGCTCAACTTCGACCTGGAGCTCGAAGGCATCCTCGCCACCATGTACGACAGCCGCACCACACACTGCCGGCAGGTCCTGCAGCGGGTGGTCGAGGCGTTCGGCGACAAGGTCTACCAGACGGTCATCACCAAGACGGTGAAGTTCCCCGAGTCCACGGTGGCCGGTGCCCCCATCACGACGATGGACCCGGCGTCCTCCGGGGCACGCAACTACCGTCAGCTGGCCCGCGAGGTGATCGCCGCCCAGTCGGAGCGGTAGCCGGAACGCCCGGTGCCCGCCTCGTGGACTACGGTCGTGCGGTGACCGCGCCACCCCTGGACCCGCCCGAGACCGCCGCTCCGGCCGTGGTCGACGGTGTGCCGCCCGCGGACCTGGCTGCCGACCTGCCTGCCGAGTCGGCTGCGACCGGCTTCACGGTCCGGCTGGCCAACTTCACCGGCCCGTTCGACCTGCTGCTGCAACTGATCGGCAAGCACAAGCTCGACGTCACCGAGGTGGCGCTGCACACGGTCACCGACGAGTTCATCGCCTACATCAGGGCGATGGGCGACGACTGGGACCTCGACGAGGCCAGCGAGTTCCTGCTCATCGCCGCGACCCTGCTCGACCTGAAGGCCGCCCGGCTGCTGCCCGCCGCCGAGGTCGAGGACGAGGCAGACCTCGCCCTGCTGGAAGCCCGAGACCTGCTGTTCGCCCGCCTGCTGCAGTACAAGGCGTACAAGGAGGCGGCAGCGCACATCGCCGAGTTGGAGGCGGTCGGCGGCCGACGGTATCCGCGCGCGGTCAGCCTGGAGGCCCGCTACGCCGACGCGCTGCCCGACCTGGTGCTCGGCATCGGCCCGCAGCGGCTGCTGAAGCTGGCCGTGAAGGCGATGACCCCGAAACCGGTGCCGGAGGTCTCCATCGCCCACGTGCACATGGTCCGGGTCAGTGTCCGAGAACACGCGGCGATCCTCACCGCCCGGCTGCGCCGCGCCGGCACGGCCACGTTCTCGCTGCTCTGCGCCGACTGCGAGGCCACCCTGGAGGTGGTGGCCCGGTTCCTCGCGCTGCTGGAGCTGTACCGGGAGGGCCTGGTGTCCTTCGTGCAGGAGCAGGCCCTGGAGGAGCTGACCGTGCGCTGGACCGGCCCGGCCGACGGCGACACCGAGCTGCACGTCGACGAGTACGCGGGCACCCCGGCCGATCCGGAGTCGGCGGCGGTCGGGCCTGAGCCGGCGGGGGTTGGGCCTGCGTTGGCGGGGGCTGAGTCAGCGGCGGTTGGGCCTGAGTCGGCCGGGGTTGGGTTCGAGTCGGCGGGGGTTGGGTCTGCGTTGGCGAGGGTTGGGTCTGAGTCGGCTGGGGCTGAGCCTGTGTCGGTGCGGGTTGGGCCGGAGTCGGTGGGGGAGGCCGGCGGGCCGGACGGGGTGAGAATGACGGAGGGTGCGCGGGATGAGTGACGAGGAACGCCGGGACTCGCTGGCCGACCAGGCTGCCGCCTGGGTCCCCCCGTGGGACCGCCCTCGCCCGCCCGCCGCCGCGAACACCCCCGACGCCCCGCCGGACGAGTCGGCTCCGCTGTCGGATCAGGGAGATCTTGGAGGGAAAGCGCTCCTCCAGGGGCCGAAACCTTCCAAGATCTTCGCCGAGCCGAGCGCGAACGCGTCGGGCTCGGGCTCGACGGAGTCGGGCTCGGAGTCGGGGCCGGGCTCTGGTTCGGTGGCGGGGACCGGCTCGGGGGTGGGGGAGTCGGGTGGGGCTCGGGGCGTACCCCGTCGGGAGGTTGTGGGACGGCGGCGGGTGCCGGCCGCGCCGGAACCCGCGCCCGAATTGTCCGACGCCGAGCTGCGCGGCGCGTTGGAGGCGATCCTGCTGGTAGTCGACGAGCCGGTCAGCGAGTTGGTCCTGGCGCAGGTGCTCGAGCAGCCCGCCGAACGGGTCGGGCCGATGCTCGACGAGATCGCCGCCGGTTACACCGCGGCCGGGCACGGGTTCGAGCTGCGGCGGGCGGCCGGCGGGTGGCGGCTCTACACCCGGCCGGAATACGCTACGTACGTCGAACGGTTCGTGTTGGACGGGCAATCGGTGCGGCTGACCCAGGCGGCGTTGGAGACGCTCGCCGTGGTCGCCTACAAGCAGCCGGTGACCCGTTCGCGAATCTCGGCCATCCGGGGTGTGAACTGCGACGGGGTCATCCGTACGCTGGTCACCCGCGGCCTCGTCGAGGAGTGCGGCACCGAACAGGACAGCGGGGCGTTTCTCTACCGGACCACCACGTTGTTCCTGGAAAAGCTCGGGCTGAACACCGTCGACGAGCTGCCGCCCCTCGCACCCTTCCTGCCCGACGACGTAGAAGAGCTTGCTGATGCGACCCGATAACCGTTCCCCCAAACCCGACGCCCCTGTCTTCGAGGGGGCTGAGCGCCTGCAGAAGGTGCTCGCCGCCGCTGGCGTGGGTTCCCGGCGTGCCTGCGAGGACCTGATCTTCCGCCGCCGGGTCACCGTGGACGGGCGGGTCGCCAAGCTCGGCGACAAGGTCGACCCGGCCACCGCGGTGATCCACGTGGACGGCGAGCGCCTCCAGGTTGACGTCCGCCTGGTCTACGTGGCGATGAACAAGCCGCGCGGGGTGGTCACCACGATGGCGGACGAAAAGGGACGCAACGAGCTGTCCGACTTCATCGGCGCCCGGCTGGAGCAGCGGGTCTACCACGTCGGGCGGCTCGACGCGGACAGCGAGGGCCTGCTGCTGCTCACCAACGACGGCACCCTCGCGCACAAGCTCATGCACCCCTCATACCAGGTGCTGAAGACGTATCTCGCCGAGGTGGTCGGGCCGATCCCGCGCAACCTGAGCAAGCGGCTGCTGGCCGGCGTCGAGCTGGAGGACGGGCCGGTCACTGTCGACTCGTTCAAGGTGGTGGACACTCTGGGTAAGAGCGCCCAGGTCGAGCTGAGCCTGCACGAGGGCCGCAAACACATCGTGCGGCGGCTGATGGAGGAGGTCGGGCACCCGGTCACCCGTCTGGTGCGTACCTCCATCGGGCCGATCCGGCTGGGTGACCTGCGCACCGGGCGGATCCGGCGGTTGACGAACGCCGAGGTCGCCGCCCTGTTCAACGCGGTGGGTGACTGACCCCGGGGGTTGCGGGTACGGCTGCCGGTAGGCTCCACCGACGGCCGGGACGCGGCAGTCGGAGGTGGCGTGGGTCGCCTCCGGCGGCGGCGCGCGCGGGTCCGCCAGGGACCGCGGGCATGATTGATGACGATTGACGACCGCTTGCGGCGCCACTCACCGGGCGATCCGTGAGGTACGGGCTGAGGAGGACACGGTGCAGGAAAACGTACGGACCGGGCGATGTGTGGTCGCTGTGGACGGGCCGTCCGGTTCGGGTAAGTCCACCGTGTCGCGGCGCCTCGCCGCGGTCATCGGTGCGCGCTACCTGGACACCGGGGCGATGTACCGGGCGATCACGTGGGCCGTGCTGCGCTCCGGCGTGGACCTCACCGACACCGCGTCGGTGGCGAAGGTCGCCGGCGAGGTCAAGCTGCACATCGGCACCCACCCGCAGGGGTACGCCGTGACCGTCGACGGCGTGGGCGTGGACGCGGATATCCGGGGCCCGGAGGTGACCGGCGCGGTTTCCGCCGTCGCCGCGGTGCCGGCGGTCCGTGAGCTGATGGTCGCCCGGCAGCGCGAGATGATCGCCAACGCGGGCCGGATGGTCGTCGAGGGTCGTGACATCGGCTCGGTCGTCGCCCCGGATGCGGACCTGAAGGTCTTCCTGACCGCGTCCGAGGCGGCCCGTGCGGCCCGACGCAGCGCCGAGGACGCCGCCGACGTGGCGGCCACCGCCGCGGACCTGGCGCGCCGGGACCGTCTCGACTCGACCCGCAAGGTCAACCCGCTGACCCAGGCACCGGACGCGGTGGTGCTGGACACCACCGAGTTGGGCATCGACGAGGTCGTGGCGCGGCTGCGGCACCTGCTCACCGAGCGGGGTGTGGCATGAGTGAGTTCGGTGTGGTTGTCCCTCATGGCGGTCCGGAGCGAAGCGGAGGAGCGGCATGAGCGAGGGTGCGGGCTGGGTCGAGTTGCGGGAGCCCGACGTCGCCGTCGAGGAACCGAGCGGGCCGCAGCCGGTGGTGGCCGTCGTCGGCCGCCCCAACGTGGGTAAGTCCACGCTTGTCAACCGGATCATCGGCCGCCGCCAGGCGGTCGTCGAGGATGTTCCCGGTGTGACCCGGGACCGGGTGCCGTACGACGCGCAGTGGAACGGCCGGGCGTTCACCGTGGTGGACACCGGCGGCTGGGAACCGGACGCGAAGGACCGGGCCGCGGCCATCGCGGCGCAGGCCGAGACGGCGGTCGTCACCGCCGACGTGGTCCTCTTCGTGGTCGACGCCATGGTGGGCTCCACCGACGTCGACGAGGCCGCGGTGAAGATGCTGCGGCGCAGCGCCAAGCCGGTGATCCTGGTGGCCAACAAGGCCGACAACACCTCCATCGAGATGGAGGCGACCTCGCTCTGGTCGCTCGGCCTCGGCGAACCGTTCCCGGTCTCCGCGCTGCACGGACGCGGCTCCGGCGACCTGCTGGACGCCATCCTCGCCGCGTTGCCGGAAGCGCCGGCGATCGTCGAGAACCGGCCGCGCGGACCCCGGCGGGTGGCGCTTGTCGGGCGGCCGAACGTGGGCAAGTCCAGCCTGCTCAACCGGTTCTCCGGTGAGGATCGGGCGGTTGTCGACTCGGTGGCGGGCACCACTGTGGACCCGGTGGACAGCCTGGTCGAGATCGGCGGTCAGACCTGGCAGCTCGTCGACACGGCGGGGCTGCGCAAGCGGGTAGGCAAGGCCAGCGGCACCGAGTACTACGCCAGCCTGCGCACCGCCGGTGCCATCGAGGCCGCCGAGGTGGCCGTCGTGCTGCTGGACTCCAGCGAGCCGATCAGCGAACAGGACCAGCGGATCCTGTCGATGGTGACCGAGGCCGGCCGGGCCATGGTCATCGCGTTCAACAAGTGGGACCTGGTCGACGCCGACCGTCGCTACTACCTGGACAAGGAGATCGACCGGGAGTTGCGCCGCATCCCCTGGGCGATCCGGCTGAACCTGTCGGCGATGACCGGCCGTGCCGTGGACAAGCTGGCCCCGGCCCTGAACAAGGCACTGGCCAGCTGGGAAACCCGGATCCCGACCGCGCAGCTCAACCAGTGGTTGACCGCGCTGGTGCAGGCCACCCCGCACCCGGTGCGCGGCGGTCGCGCACCGCGGATCCTGTTCGCGACGCAGGCCGGAGTGGCACCGCCACGGTTCGTGCTGTTCACCACCGGCCCGCTCGACGCGGGGTACCAGCGCTTCGTCGAGCGCAAGCTCCGCGAGGAATTCGGGTACGAGGGCAGCCCCATCGAAATCTCGGTCCGCCCCCGCAAGAAGCTCGGCCCCGGCGGCCGAGGCAAGGCGCACGGCTGACCTGATCGCGGAAAATGCCGGATGGGCCCTCGCCGTGGCCCATCCGGCATTTCCCTACCCCACCCTCCTAGGACGCTTTAGGGGCTGTGCGGTGGGCGGTTCGGTAACGTCGCAACGCAGGTGGGGCCTGTGCGGACGAGCCGAGGCTGCTGCGCTAAGCTGTACCGGCTGCCGCGGGGGAAACCGCGCGGGGGCGGGACGTGGCGCAGCTTGGTAGCGCACTTGACTGGGGGTCAAGGGGTCGTCGGTTCGAATCCGGCCGTCCCGACAGACAAAAAGCCCTGACCAGCGGAAACGTTGGTCAGGGCTTTAAGTTTGTCTATGGAGTTTTGAACCGCCCCCGAAAACCCCCCATTTACCGGGGTCGGCAACCAGGTTCGTCATCCCTGCGCATCGTTGGGCAATGCGGGTGTGGGACGTCGCCTGCGGTCGGTGCCGAGTCGCTCGAGGATGTCTGAGACGTCCGGGGCTTGGGCGGGCTTGGCGATGTAGTACGTGGCGGTAAATGGTGCAGGTTCGTCGCCGGCAGCCGGCCGCACCGCGCCCGAGTGACGCGGCGCGGGGAGGGCACGCCGGGTCTGCGCGGCGGGTCGCGGATGGCGAACCGGTTGTGGTTACTGCGCCTCCGGCGGGGCGCTCGGGCTCCGAGATGGTGGGACAACGCGGGCGGCTCGCGGTCCGTGGGTGATTGCGCTTGACCTTCCCGCCCGCCGACGACCCAGGCGAGCCGAGCAGACCACCGCCCGACCCGCCAGCGTCCGACCGTGCGTCAAGGTCCGCTTGACACGGCAGGCCGGGCGGCGACCCGCTCCTCGGAGGGCGGGTCGACGGCAGACAGTGAGGATGGAAGATCTGATATGCCGGGTTGGTCGGTGCTGCGCTCGACTACCGAGAGCACGCTGGAGCGAGGAACTCGCGCCAGCGTTTGCCGGTGCTCAGATCCGGGGCGGCGATCATGTGTCGCACACCCTGGTCACGGGTGTAGGTGGCGTTCCCGCGCACCGTATCGCCGAATTCCGCCTCCTGCTGAGTGATGTGCCGGTGCTCACCGCAACCCAGGCCAAGGGATTGGAGTGGGACGCGACGCTGCTCGTCGACCCGCAGGGCGTCGCCGCTGAGCCGCGCGGCTGGAACGGCCTCTACGTCGCGCTCACCCGATGCGCCCAGGACCTCGGGCAGCTGACACTCACGCGATGATCGCCAGCCCCGCTGTCATCCGGAGCCACCGTCGGCGATCCGGTCCTGGAGCCCCGCCGCCTCCACGAAGCGATGCTGCGCGTGGAGCAGATCCATCGTCCGCCGCATCACCTCCCGAGCCTCGGCATGTCTACCGACGCTGGTGTACACCTCACCCAGGCTACTGAGTGAGTCGACTTCGCCACGGGTGTTGTCTACTCGCTGGTACATCTTCAATGCCTGGCCGAAACGAGCCAGCGCTTCGGTGTGCCGTCCCGTGTGTTGGGCGAGGTATCCCATGGTGTGCACGGTGTCGGCCTCGAGGTCCGGATGGTGGTGTCGTCGGATCAGCTCCAACCCGCGCTCACACGCGGCCTGCCCCTCCTCGAACTGGCCGAGATGGGCGTGGAGCCAGCCGATCGCGTTGAGGGCGCGTGCTTCCTCCACCGGTTCGCCCAATCGCTGGAAGAGCCTCAGTGCCTGATCCGCGTGCTTCAGGGCACGCCGCAGCTCACCATGGCGATACCAACTCACATTGAGGGCGTAGTGTGCGCGGGCCTGTTCCGCGGTGTCTCCCGCCCGCTCGGCCCAGCGCAGCGCCGTACGCAGATGGTCGAACGACTCACCGAGGTGGCTGCGGCTACAGGCCTGACCGAGGAACCTGTACGCCATGGCCCGCACCTCCGGTTCGCCCTCCCGGTCCGCCGCGGCAGCCCCTGCCCGCCAGACCACGACTGCGCTCAGGGGCCGCCGCCGGGCGTGGAAGGTC
The DNA here is from genome assembly GCF_043198035.1 of Micromonospora sp. NPDC048898. Lineage (NCBI taxonomy): Bacteria > Bacillati > Actinomycetota > Actinomycetes > Micromonosporales > Micromonosporaceae > Micromonospora > Micromonospora sp. NPDC048898. The sequence continues at coordinate 51,495 of NZ_JBICUF010000022.1, read as the reverse complement.
ACCAGGGTCCGCGCCAACTGCCAGACCGGCCGGTGCCAGCCGTGTGCCACGGCCAGCCGCTGCGCCTCGACCAGATGGGAGTGCTCCAGGTCGAACCAGGTCATCGCCTCAGCGGCGCCGAGTACCTGGTGGGGAACACATCCCGGCGCGGGCGGACCGAGTTCGACGGGTGGTCGCCGGGGATCCAGGGCACGATCCGCGGCGTAGGCGGTGTGCAGGTAGAAGTCGACCAGCCGCCGCAGCGCGGCATGCCGGAACGCCGGGTCACGCCGGTTTACCTGCTCAGCGGCGTACAGCCGTACCAGGTCATGCAGGCGGTAACGTCCCGGCAGCGGTTGCGACACCAGTGACGCCGCGGTCAGCCGACGCAGCAGCTCGCGGACCCTCGGCATCGGCCTCGCGGTGAGGCTCGCCGCCGCCGGCAGGCCGATGTCCCCGGACGAGACCAGGCCGAGCAGCCTGAAGACCTCCGCCTCATCCGCGGACAGCGCCTGGTAGGACCAGGACAGGACCGCCCTCAGATTGACCTTGAGATCCCCCGCGTCGAACGCGTCCAGTCGGGCGGTCGTGTCACCAAGCTCCTGAGCCAGGGAGTGCAGCGGAAGATGTGTCTGGACGGCCGCACGGGCCGCGGCGATGCCCAGCGCCAGGGGCAGACCGGCACAGTAGTCGACTATCGCTGCGGCAGCCCCGGACTCCCTCGCCACCCGCTCCTGTCCGAGGTGGTCCGTCAGCAGATCCCACGCCTCCGATTCGGGCATGACGTCGAGAACCAGCGGGTGGGCTCCATGGGTCACCGCCAGAGCGGCGAGTTGGCTCCGGCTGGTCACCAGCACAGTGCAGGCCGAGCCGCCGGGTATCAGCGGCTCGACCTGCGCGCTGCTCCGGGCGTTGTCCAGCATGATCAGCATGCGTCGATCGGCCGCCAGGCTACGGTAGAGCGCTGCCTGGCCGTCCTCGTCGGCCGGCAGATCGTTCGCGTTGACGCCGAGGGCATCGAGGAAGGTGCGTACCAGCGCGGCCGGCGACGCCGGCTCGGCGTCCGGGCCGAATCCGCGCAGGTCGGCGTAGAGCTGGCCGTCGGGAAAGAGGTCGAGATTCGCGTTGGCCCAGTGCAGGGCGAGACAGGTCTTGCCGATCCCACCCGCGCCTCCGATGGCTGACACCACCACCGTCCTCGACCGGTCGTCCACGTCCCGAGCCGCCGCGTCCAGGTAAGCGATCTCGTCCGAGCGCCCGGTGAACAGCCGCGGCCGAGCAGGAAGCTGATGCGGGACGATCGATGCTGCCGGCCGATCGCCCGGGTCCGCAGGTGCGGTCACGACCTGGTCGTGCGGGTCGGGCCCGGGCCGAATCTCGACGTCCGGATCCTGCTGGAGCAACGACGGATCGTTTTGTAGGATCCGCTCGAAACGATCGCGCAGCTCCGGCCCGGGATCCACCCCGAATTCGTCGGCCAGGTACCGGCAGGTGTCGGCATACCGCCTCAACGCGTCGACCTGCCTGCCACTGCGGTACAGCGCCAGCATGAGCTGACCGACAAACGGTTCGTGCGCCGGATACCGTCCCACGACGTCCGCAAGCTCGGCCAGCACCTCGTGGTGGTGCCCGTGCCGTAATTCGAGGTCGAAGCACTGTTCCCACGCCGACCGCCGCAACTCGTCGAGCCGGGCCGCGACAGCCAGCGACCGCTGACCCTCCAGACCAGCGAGTGCCGGACCGCGCCATTGGGACAACGCCTCACGCAGCAGCACGACCGCTCCAGCGGTGTCGTCGTGCCGCCGCGCCCGTGCCTGATCCAGACAACGGTCAAAGGAGAGCACATCCACCGCGGCCCGGCCCGGGTTCAACGCGAAGCCATGCCCCTCGGCGACGATGACGCCGGGTGGAAACCCGGCCGCGACGAGCAGCCGACGTAACGCGGTGGTCCGGTTGCGTACCTGCCGCCGGGCCGTGGCTGGCGGGTCGTCCCAGACAAAGCGCACCAGTTCCTCGATCGAGACCATGCGACCCGCCTCGATGACCAGTGCGGCAAGAACCGCTTCGGAGCGACTGCCCCCGATGTTCAGCCAATGATGATCGGCGGCGACCCGCACCGGTCCCAGAATTTGAAACTTCATCGGCCACCCGTTCCGATGTGGTGAACACGGCTGTGCAGATTCTATGCGGGCTCGGTGCGACTCCCAGGCATCGTCGAACCACCGGATCGTCCGACCGGTGTGAGAGATCGCAAAGGAGGCCGAAGTGCTTCTACGCACAGCCGTAAAGGCCGGTGACCGCCTGTTGTCACTGGCGGTGCCACGGATCAGGGCAAGGGCCTACTACTGCAGACACTGCACCGGACCGTTGTCACAGCGCTGCTTCTTCGATGCCAGCCAGGGCGTCTGGTTGTGCACCGGCCAGTGCGTGTCCTGCTAGCCCGGAGAAGTGGACTGAGCGGGGCGCGATCCGTCGCCCCGCTCACCGGCGATTGGAGCTTCCCACAATGACCTATCTCACCGTCGCGGTTGTCCTGGTCGCCCTGCTCGGCCTGGTCAACTTCCTGCTGGCCGTCGCCATCATGGCCCGCCTACGCGAACACAGCCAGCGGTTGTCCGATGCCGACGCCGCACCGCAACCATCGATGCTCGGCATCGGACAAACGATTCCCGAGTTCGAGGCACTCACGACGTCGGGTCGCATGCTGACCCGGCGCGATCTGCCCCCCGGATCGCTCGTCGCCTTCTTCTCACCCGGTTGTTCGTCCTGCCTGGAACAGCTTTCCGACTTCACGACCCGGACCATGGGCTGGGCCGACGGCAAGGTGATCGCGGTCGTGGTGGCGGACCCGAGCCAGTCGACCCAGTCCTTGGTACGGGATCTGGAGAAGACGGCAGAGGTCGTCGTCGAGCGGCATGACGGGGCGCTCGGCACCGCCTTCCAGTTGAAGGCGGTGCCCGCCATGTGCCTGGTCGGCACGGACGGCAGGGTGACCGCGGTCGGCGCCAGCCTCGACGAACTCCTGGGCACCGGAGAGGCGAAGAAGCTGCTGCTCGTCAGAGCTACGGAATGAGAACCCGGTCGCGGCGGTCGGATGCCGGCCAGGCGCTGCTGCTGGGCTGGCAGGCAGCCCCCCTGCTCCTGGCCGGATACGTGGTCTTCGCACTGATCGCCTCCGTCCTGCCCGTGCTCACCGCGTGGACGACCAAACTCGTCATCGACTCCGTGGCGGGTCGAGGCGAGTGGAGTGACATCGTCTGGGCGGTTGTCGGGCTGGCCGCGAGTGGGCTGCTCCTTGCCGGGGTGGAGCACGTCAACACGTACCTCCGGGTCGAGACGGACCGCCGGATCGCGCTGCGGAGCAGGGAGCAGCTCTTCGCGGCGGTGGCCAGGCACGTCGGGCTCGGCCGCATCGAGCAGCGGTCGTTTCACGACCGGGTGCGACTCGCGCAGGAGGCCGGCAGATCCGCGCCCGGCAGCGTCGTCAACGGTCTCGTCAACACCGGGCGCGGGGCCCTCACCCTGGCCGGCTTCCTCGGCTCGCTGCTCTATCTCAATCCGACACTCACGCTCGCCGTGGTGCTGGCGGCCGTGCCGGCGTTGCTGGCCGAGATCGCGCTGGCCCGTCGCCGGGCCGGGATGTTGACCGAGATGAGCCCGGTGATGCGGCGCGAGGCGTGGTTCGGTCAACTGCTCCTGGACGTCCGTGCGGCCAAGGAGATCAGGCTTTTCGACCTCTCCCGTTTCTTCCGGCAACGGTTGTTGTCGGACCTGACGACGGCCAACGAGCGTGCCAGGAAGATCGATCGATCCGAGCTGCTGACGCAGGGGACGTTGTCGGTGCTGTCCGCGACGGTGGCCGGCGCCGGGTTGCTGTGGACCGTGTGGGCCGCGCACGCCGGCGCCGTCACGGTGGGTGACATTGCGGTGTTCATCGCCGCGCTGGCCGGGGTGCAGGCCGCGCTGGCCCTCCTCACCCAGTACTACGGACTCGCGCACGAATCCCTACTGATGTTCGCGCACTATCTCGACGTCATCCACGACGACTCGGATTTGCCGGTTCCCGCCAGGGCGGTCACCACGCCCCGACTGAGCGGCCAGATCGAGCTGCGGGACGTCTGGTTCCGGTACGCGCCCGACCTGCCCTGGGTGCTACGCGGACTCGACTTCGTCATTCCGCACGGCGCGACCACGGCCCTCGTGGGCCCCAACGGCGCCGGGAAGAGCACCCTGATCAAGCTCCTCTGCCGCTTCTACGACCCCACCCGAGGTCAGATCCTCTGGGACGGTCTGGACCTACGGACGTTGGATCCGCTGAGCCTGCGGTCACGGATGTCGGCGGTCTTCCAGGACTTCATGGAGTACGACCTGACCGCGGCCGAGAACATCGGGCTGGGGGACATCTCGGCGCTGCCCGACCGGAGCCGGCTCGCCGAGGCCGCCAGACAGGCCGGAGTGCACGACATGATCAGCGCGCTGCCCCAGTCGTACGACACGATGCTGAGCCGCAGACTCCCCGGCGACACGGGCAGCCTCGGGTCCGGCCTCAGCCTCTCCACCGGGCAGTGGCAGCGGGTCGCTCTCGCCCGCGGTCTGCTGCGTGGACCACGCGATGTGCTCATCCTGGACGAACCCAGTTCCGGCCTCGACCCTGAGGCCGAGTACGAGATCCATTCCGCGCTTCGCACGCTGCGTGCCGGGCGAACCAGCGTGCTGATCTCACACCGACTCAGCGCGGTACGAAGCGCGGACATCATCGGTGTGATCGAGAACGGCAGGTTGGTGGAACAAGGCCCACACGATCGATTGGTCGCAGCAGGCGGGCAGTATGCACGCCTGTTCTCGGTGCAGGCCAGAGGTTATGTAGGCCGATAGGGGGCCCGATGAGTTACGTGGACATCGCATGTCGGGCGGTTCTCGCCCTCACCTTCGCAGCGGCCGTCTGGGGAAAGGTGCGCGACCACGCCCGGTGGACCGCCTTCCGCTCGTCGTTGACCGCCTTCCTCCGATCGAACCGTCGGGCCCATGTCGTGGCCGTTGTTGTCGTCACGGCGGAGGCAGGGGCGGCCGTCTCGCAGCTTTCCCCGTTCCGGTGGATGGGGTACGGCCTCGCCTTCGGCCTGCTCGCCGCGTTCAGCGGCTTCGTCGTGCTCGTGTTACGACGACGGCTCGGCCTGGCCTGCAATTGTTTCGGGCGCTCGTCGCCGGTGCGGGGCAGGCATCTGGCGCGCAACGGACTGCTGCTCCTCATCACCACTGTTGGACTGACGGCCGCGGTCGTCGGTGAGTCCGGCGTCCACCCGGCGGGGCTGGCCATGTCGCTCGGAACGGCGTTCTGCCTGGCGATCGCCATCGTGCGCTTCGACGACGTAGTGGAGATCCTCCCGTGAGCGCGGCGATCTGGGGATCGTTCGGTCTGGTGACGGCGATGGTGGGTCTGCTCGGCGCGGTCGTCGTCACCGGACGGCTCTTCGGTGTCGTCGTCACCGGGCGGAGTATGGAGCCGACCCTACGGTCCGGGCAGACGGTCTTCGTCCTGCGGCGGCGACCGGATCGGGTCCGTCGCGGCGACGTCGTCCTGCTGGTCGATCCGGCCATCCCCGACGCGTACGTCATCAAGCGGGTCGTCGCGCTCGCCGGAGACGCGGCCCCGATCCCGGCCGGTCCGGTTCCCGTCGGCTCGCCCGTTCCCGAGGAGGAGGTACTTCTTCTCGGCGACAATCCGGTGTACAGCGTGGATTCACGCCTGCTCGGTGGCTACGAACGTCGTCACATCCTGGGGGTCGCCCTGCTTCCACGGTCACGTGCACGTCGGCGTGGGTCACGGCGCCGACGGTGATGCGCGGGCCGCCGTGGTCGGTGAGAACGGCGCCGGGAAGTCCACCCTCCTGCGACTGCTGGCAGGCCGGGATCTGCCGGACGAGGGCGAGGTCGTGGTCATCCGGGTAGCCTTAGCGCTGCGACAAGGCGAAGACGTTCGGTATCGCCGAGACTCTTGCCGCAGGCCCTGAGTTGTTGGCTGACTGGCGTAACGCCTGGGTGCCGGGTGGACACCCGCGCGGGGCCGCGCTCGTTGCCGCCGCCGTTGACTGCCGCCGAGCCGGCCTGGACGATCCGGTGCCTCGCGACCTGCTGCTGGACCTGCATCATCACTACCCCCTGGTGCACGGTGGCTACACGCTGAGGCCCGAATCGATCGACGAAGCTTGGGAATGGGCGCTGCGTCCAGTGCACGGAGCGAGCAGCCTTCTCATCCCGGCCGGAGCAGACGATCAGGACCAGTGTTACCTTGCCTTCGACTACCTCATCGATCAGGTGGACCTCGCGCCGATCCCGCCCCAGACGTGGAACCTGCTCGTAGCCCGAGTCGAGCCATCGCAAGCTGCGCGGGTGCGTCCGAGGCGTATTGGCGGGTGCGGACGGCATTCCACGTCGTAGTCGATTCGGGCACAGTGGACGACGTCGTGTCCCGCGCGAGCGCTATGGCCGACCGGGGCAACTACCTGAGGGCGTTGGAGCTGCTGAGCAACGCGTTGAAGGTGGCAGACGACAAGAGTGGCGTCCCAGGGCAGAATCGGTCCTTGCGACATCAGATTGCCTTCTATCAGATGCCCTCGGGGCGCATCAACGAGGCGGAGGTGGCCTTCAACGAGCTGCTGGCAGAGGCCGAGCAAGACCTGCCGCCCGAGGATGAGTATCTGCAGGTCATGCGGCACAACCTTGCCTCGTGCAGACGGTGTCGAGGTGACCTTCCAGGGGCTCTCGACCAATTCCGCCGGATTCTTTGCGGCCGGGAACGGTGCCTGGGTCACGACGCCATGAACACACTGGCCACCCGAGGAACGATAGCGAACATCATCGCCGAAATGGGTGATCCCGCCGAAGCGGTTCGTCAGAGCCGCAGCATCCTCGCCGACGAAGAGCGAGCACTCGGCGCCGATCACTCCAACACCCTGTCAACCCGACGCAGCCTGGCGAGGCACCTCGCCGAAAGCGGCCATCTCGGCGAGGCTATCGACGTACTCCAAGCTCTGCTACCGCACCTGATTCGCGCGCTGGGTGCCGAGCACTCAGACGTTCTCGACGCCCGCTGGGACCTTGCGCGCTATCACGGCCAGCACGGCAATCGGCACGAAGCACTGAGGCAGTTTCAGGAGATCCTTTCTGACCGCGACCGGATACACGGGACAGGCGACGAGAGCAGCAAGGCAGCACGTCAGGAGCTTGAAGACCTCCTCGCCCAGCATGGATAGCCGCCTCCTCGCTTCGACGAGCACACCGGTGGGATGGCCCGCCTGTCCGGCCGGGATGGCTGCCGAATCGCTCGCTTTCTGGATCGAGGCGGTCCGCCAGCGGGCCGCGCCGGACGCGCTCGGCCTGCTGGCGGCGCAAGCGCCGGCATCGGCCGGCGCGCCAGCCGATGCTGGCTGCGCCAAGGACACGAACCGGTGCCCACGGCGGGGATCTTCGACAGAGATGGACTCTAAGGCGCTTCGGCCAACCGCGCTGAAGCTTCTGCCGTGATAGAGCCAGATCCACCACTACGACACCCGAGCACGAACGAGGCCGGTGTCCTGGAAGCACCATTCCGCCACAACTTCGCAGGTGCTGAGGAACTCCGCGTGCAAGCGCGAGACGTCGATGCCCCCATAGGTGACCAGCCCGAACGGCCAGACCATCTTCGCCGCCACATTCACCGACGTCGCCCCTATAACGGGGATCGCCGATGCCCGGCGACAGCTCTTCGAACACGGTCCCCGCCGCGCGGCCCCGGTGGTGACCCGCGCCGTCGAACGAGGTGAAATCCCCGCCACCATTGATCCGGAAGAACTGATCAAAACCCTCACCGCACCGAGCTACTTCCAGCTGACAGTCACTGGCGAACCGGTGAATCAGGCCGCCGCTGACCGGGCGGCGCGGATCGCGCTCGCCGCAGCTCGGGACGGGGCGCTCGACAGCGCCGGGGCGCAAGGGTGACGACCTCGGCGCCGCCCCGGGTCACCCGCGTTCGATCAATTGGGTCGGGCGTTAGCGTCGGCGTAGCGGTCGAGTAGCTCCGCCTTCGGTTGCTTGATCATGCCGGCCATCTGTGCCGCTCCGCCAACTCCGGCGGAGGGTGCCTTAAGACGGCCGTGGAAGTCGTTGAAGCCGAGGATCTGCCTCGGTCTCGGCGGCATGCGCCGGGAGCGGGGCGACGCCCAGCACGACAAGTGCCGCGGCAGCCGAGGTCAGGGCTGTACGGATTGATGGGAATCGCATCAATACTCCTATTTGTACAAATGGCAGGATCTTCGCTTCATCGTGCCGGACGGGTGTGCCGATCATCGTGCCCGAGGTCATCCCTGTCCGCTGTGCGACGACGCTCGTCGAGGGCGAGCCAGACCCGGTCGGCGGTGAGTGGCAGGTCGGTGAAGCGGATGCCGGTAGCGTCGCGCAGCGCGTTGGCCAGCGCGGGAGCGACCGGGTTGAACGGGCTCTCGCTCATCGATTTCGCCCCGAGCGGTCCGGTGGCGTCGTTGGTCCGGGCAAAGTGGACCTCGGTCCGGGGTATGTCAGCAAAGGTCGGAAGGTGATACTGGCGGAACGCGGCCGTGGTCACCACTCCGTAGGCGTCGACACGTACCTCCTCGTGGAGGGTGGCGCCGATGGCCTGGGCGACGCCGCCCTCGACCTGGCCACGACACTGCATCGGGTTCATCACCGTGCCGGCGTCGGCCGCGTGGACGCTGCGCAGAATCCGGATCTCCCCCGTTACGGGATCGACCGCGATGCGGAACCACTGCGCGTTGAACGCGACCGAGCGTGGGCTGCCTGCGCAGTGTCCGTCGGCAGCCACCTGCTGGCCGGTCGCGTGGGTGTGTTCCCACAGGTCCCGCAGGGGCAGGCGGCTGCCGGCGCAGTCGAGGGCGTCGGTGCCGAGCCGGCAGTCGGTGACCGGTACGCCGCTGTGCTCGGATGCGAGGGTGAGCAGCCGCTCGCGGAGCGCCTGGCAGGCGCGCAGGACCGCGGTACCCCCGACGATCGTGCCGGTCGAGCCGAAAGCGCCGGTGTCGTGGCGGACCAGGTTGGTGTCCGACTGGCGGATGCCGACCCGGTCGGGTGTCGTGCCCAGCGTCTCGGCGGCGAGTTGCTGGTGCACGGTGGTGCTGCCGTTGCCGAACTCGGCGGTACCGACCCTCACCTCGTAGCGCCCGTCGGAGAGCAGGGTGACACGTGCGTCCGCGTAGTGTCCCCCGGGTGGTGCGGTGGCGATCATCGACATCGCCATGCCCTGCCCGGTGAGCCATCCCGAGGGGGCGGGGGGGCCGGTGTCCTCCCGTGCCGCGGCGTCGACGATTTCCAGGCACTGGTCCAGCCCGTAGCTGCCCAGGCTCAGGTCGCTGTCGTGACCGGCGGGAGCGACAAGGGGTTCACCGGGCCGGACGATGTTGCGGGCGCGCACGGTGACCGGGTCGATGTCGAGACGCCGGGCCACCTCGTCGAGTGCTGACTCGACGGCGAGACTGACCTGCCCGAGACCATATCCGCGGAACGCCCCGGCGGGCACCGTGTTGGTGTAGACGGCGTAACCGTCCACTCTCTTGTTCGGGCACCGGTACACCGAGAGTGATTCGTGGCAGCTGTGGAACAGTACGCCGGGGCCGTGATTGCCGTAGGCGCCGGTGTTGGAGACGACCCGGAGACGGATGCCGGTGAGGGTGCCGTCGCGGCGTGCGCCGGCTGTCACACGGATGGTGAAGGGGTGGCGGGTGGTGGCGGCGGTGAACTGCTCCGCACGGGTGTACTCCAGCTTCACCGGGCGGCCGGTACGCAGCGCGGCGAGGACGACGAGGTCCTCGACGAGCATCTCCTGCTTGCCGCCGAACCCCCCGCCGACCCGCCCGGCGACCACCCGGACCTGCTCCTCCGGCAGATCGAACAGCCGGCACAGCGCGCGGCGGGTCAGGAACGGGGTCTGGGTGCTGGATCGTACGGTCAGCCGGCCGTCGTCGTCGACGTACGCCAGGGCCCCGTGGGTCTCCAGGCTGGCGTGCTGCACCCGCTGGGTGCGGAACGTCTGCTCATACAACAGGTCGGCGGCAGCGAGGCCGGCGTCGACGTCACCAACCTCGGCGTGCACCTCGCCGGCCACGTTGTCGGCCGGACGGGCGATGCCCGCCTCGGCGCCCTTGTCGCCGTGCAGGGCTGGTGCGCCCGGGGTCATCGCCTCCTCGGGATCGGTGACCGCCGGTAGCACCTGGTACCGGACCGTGACGTGCCGACACCCCTCCTCGGCGGCGGCCTCGGAGTCGGCGACCACCACCGCGACCCGCTGCCCCACGTAACGCACCACGTCGTCGAGGACCCTGGTGTCGGCCGGGTCGTCACTCGCGTGCTCATGCTGCGCCGTCGAGTAGCGCCGATCGGGAGCGTCGGCGTGGGTCAGCACCGCGTGCACGCCCGGCAGCGCGAGGGCGTCGCGAGCGTCGACCGACAGGATCCGCGCGTGCGGATGAGGCGAGCGCAGCACCTTGAGATGCAGCAGGCCGGGCACCTCGACGTCGAAGGTGTACCGGGCGGTGCCGGTGACCACCTGTGGCCCGGCCGGTGCCGGAAGATTCACCCCCACCGACGCGCCCGGACCCGGCTCCTCGACATGACGGACGCCGCGGATCGCGTCCTCGATCGCCCGGTAGCCGGTGCAGCGACACAGGTTGCCCTTCAACGTCTCGGGCAGCGAGTCGAGTTGGTCGTCGTCGAGCGCGGCGGTGGTCATGATGAACCCGGCGGTACAGAAGCCGCACTGGAAGCCCTGCGCGTCCAGGAAACGCTGCTGCACCGGGTGCAGCCCGGCGGCCGTGGCGAGACCCTCGATCGTGGCCACCCTGCGGCCCTGGGCGCGGACCGCCGGGTACACGCAGCTGTGCACGGGCAGGCCGTCCAGGTGCACGGTGCAGGCGCCGCAGTCGCCGGTGTCGCAACCCTTCTTGACCCCGAAACGGCCTCGTTCGCGCAGGTAGGTGCGCAGGCACTGCCCGGGTCGCGGTGCCTCGGCGCAGATTTCGCCGTCGACCACGACGGCGCGATCGTTCACGACGCGTTCCACTCGGCGAGTTCGGTGCGGATCTGTTCGGCGAAGACGAGAGTGAGATGTCGTCGCCACGCAGGCATCCCGTGCACGTCGTCGACGTACTGCTGGGCGGGAATGCCATCCATGACCGCCTGCCGCAGTACGGTCGCCGACGGTACGGTGTCGAACCGCAGCTGCACCGGCCGCACCGTCGACGCGGTCACAGTGAGCACGAACGACCCGTCGACCGGGTCGGTGCGACCGATGAGCAACACGGCGGACCGGCCGAACGGAAACAACGATCCCTTTCGGAACGCGGCACGGCAGCGCAGCGCCGGGGCCGGCAGGGTCATCGAACGGAGGAACTCCCCGGGGACCAGGGCGGTCGTGCCGATGCCGGTGACGAACTCGGCGACCGGAAGCTCACGCCGGCCACCGTCGGGGGTCAGCAGCAGGCAGATACCGTCCAGGGCGGCGCCGAGCGAGATCATCGGACCGGCGGGCAGTGCCGTGCACAGGTTGCCGCCCACGGTCGCCACGCTCCAGATCTTGAACGAGGCGAGGAACGCCGCGCAGCACTGCCGGATCAACTCCCGCTGGATCATCGGGCGCGGTGCCGTGGTGAACGTCGCCAGCTCGGAGATTGTGCAGGTCGCGGCGATCTCCAGCCCGTGCGGTGTCAGGGTCAGCGGCGACCAACCCTCGTCGGCCAGATCGCGGAGCCGACGCAGGTGCTGCTGCGGCTCGGAGAACAGGTACGTGCCACCGGCCAGCCACGCGTCTCCCGGCCGCCACGCACCGGCGGCCGAGGCCGCCACCACCGCCTGCACCGTGTTCAGATCCACCACCACACCCCGTCCCGCGAACCTGGTCGGCTCACCTGCCAGCCATCTCAGCAGCGCGGCTCGTCGCATCCCATTGGCTCAGGCCACGAACGCTGGCGTACGGGCACCGCCGGAAGTTGGGCTTTCGCACAGCGGAGCCGTTGACACGTCCGGCTCAGTGGCGTTGTAGTTCGAGTGCGAGATACAGGTCGACGCGGTCGTCGAAGCGGCGCAGCTGACGACCGGTGAGTTGTTCGATGCGCTGGATGCGGTAGCGCAGTGTGTTGACGTGGACGTGCAGCAGTTTCGCGGTGCGGGTCCACGACCCGTCGCAGCGAAGGAACGTGTCGAGTGTGTGCACAAGGCGCGCGTTGTGGGAGCGGTCGTACTCGGCCAGGGGGCGCAGCAGTCGACGGTGGAAGGCTCGCCGGGCTTCGGCCGGGACGGCGGCGAGCAGCAGCGCGTGGGAGGACAGGTCACCGCTGGCGACCACGGCGACCTGCTCCGGGCGGGTCAGGGCGTAGCGGTGGGCGTGGCGTGCCTCCTCGACAGCGCCGTCCAGCGCGGCGACCCCGATCGCCGGGGTGCTGGTCCCGATGGCGATCCGGGCACCGTTGAGGCCCGGTGTCAGCGCCCGCGCCGCGTCGCGGATCCGCGCGACGACGTCGGCCGGGGCTGAGCCGTCGGGTGTGGGAGTGAGCTGGATGATCGCGTGGACCTCGCTGCCGATCTCCGCGATCGCGGCGGAGGGTGCCAGTGGCCGCGCGAGCTCCTCGACGATGGTGAGCGCCAGGTCGGTGGTGGGTGACCCCCCGGCGGTCCCTGCGGTGAGTGCCAGGAACGTGGCGTCCGGGTCGAGGCGGCACGACTCGAGGCGGGGCGCGATCTCGGCGGGCGCGGCGCCGTCGAGGAGGGGCTGGAGGAGGTGCGCGGCGAGGCGTCGTTCGACGCGAAGATGTCGGTCGAGGTGGGCCCGTTCGAGGGCGAGCAGGGTGGTCAGGCCCTCGACGGCCTGTCGCCGGTCGTGGTCCCAGGTGGTCACGTCGCCGGCACAGGCCAGGAACCAGGCGTCGAGGCGCCGGCCGGGGTGGGTGCCTGCGGCAAAGAGGGAATATCGTCGGTTTCGGGCGACGCTGAGCACGTGTGGCAGGCGAGGTGCGGTCAGGAACGTGCGCGCCAGGCGGGCACGCAGGTCGTCGGCCAGCGGAGACGTCCCCGCGATGAGCCGGCCGGTCGCGGACAGCGCCCAGCAGGGGATGTCGGCGGCGGCGGAGGGCAGCAGGTCGGCGAGTTGGGCGTCCTCGGTCAGGGCGGCGATCAGGCCCTGGTGCCGGTTCACGACCGCCGCGAGCCCGGTGGCCTGCTCGATGCGCAGGGTCGCCCCGATGGCGTCACTGATGGCGGTGAAGGAGACCTCGACGGGCACCTCGAACACGGGGACGTCGTGGCGGGCGCACGCCTCGACGAGGTCGACCGGGACGGTCCCGTATGCGGCTGCCCCCGCGCCGACCGCGCTGACGCCGGCTCGGGCCACCGCCGCGGCGAACACCTCGGAGTCCTCCGGGGTGCGTCGCCACATCAGCCCGGTGAGCACCACCTCGCCGCCGGAGAGATATCGGCTCGGGTCGAGCAGATCCGTGGTGAAGAACTGCTGGACAACCCGGTCGCCCTGATGGTGGCCGCTGAGCATGGTCAATCGGAGATTGCGCTGGGCCAGGACGTCATTGAGGCGCATCGACACCTCCATGCCTTGGAGGAAGCTCCAGAGACCCTAGGGCGGAAATGTTTCAAATTCGGTTTCCCTGCCCAATGCTCGGCCGCCCACAGCGCTGTTTGACTACCGCCGCCGCAGCACGGAGGGGAGGTCCCGGTGAGTCAGCGTCTGACACGGTTCAACGAGTTGTCGGCGCGCGATGCCGAACGGGAGTTGCTGGCCTGCTGCGCATCGCCCGCCTGGGCGCGTGCCGTGACCGACGCCCGCCCCCATCCCGACCAGCAGGCGCTTCTCACCACAGCGGCGGATGTGCTCGCCGAGCTTTCCTGGCCGGACATCGCCCAGGCGCTGGCGGCGCACCCCCGGATCGGACAACGGGCCGACGGCGACGGACGTGACGCGGCCTGGTCCCGGCGAGAGCAGGCCGGCGTCGCCGACAGCGACGAGGCGACCCGGGTCGCTCTGCGTGCGGCCAACCAGGCGTACGAGGACCGCTTCGGTCACCTCTTCCTGATCTTCGCGAATGGGCGAACCGCCGCGGAGATCCTCGCCGCAGCCCAGACCCGGCTCGCCAACGAGACAGCGGTCGAGCGGGAGGTGGTTCGGGCGGAGTTGACGCGCATAGCCGTGCTGCGACTGACGGAGCTGACCAACGAATGAGTCTGTCCACGCACGTCCTCGACACCGCCCGGGGCGAACCGGCCGACGGAGTGCTGGTCCACCTGTACCGGTGGGCTGGCGACGAGTGGATCGACGTCGCGGCGGGGCACACCGACGCGGACGGGCGCTTGCGGAACTGGGTGCCGAAGCGGCGCTGGGTGCGAGGGACGTACCGGCTCTGCTTCGACACCGCTGGCTATCTCGGCCTCGGGGCGTTCTTTCCGGAGGTGTCGGTGGTGTTCGTGGTCACCGACGCCTGGCGTCACCTGCACGTGCCCCTGCTGCTGAGCCCGTACGGCTATTCGACATATCGAGGGAGCTGACCCCGATGGACATTGTTCTCGGCACCCACCAGTATGGAAAGGCCGAGGTGCGGCTGGTCCACGTCGTCCGCGACGGCGAGCGCCATCGGCTGACCGACCTCACCGTCAGCGTCGCGCTCGCCGGCGACCTGGCAGACACGCACCTCACCGGCGACAACACCAAGGTCCTGCCGACCGACAGTCAGAAGAACACGGTGTACGCGTTCGCGCGGCGTCACGGGATCGGCGAGATCGAGGAGTTCGGGCTGCGCCTGGCGCGACACTTCGTCGACTCGCAGCCCGTCATCACCCGGGCGATCGTCCACCTCCAACAGCACGCCTGGAACCGCGTGGGTGGGCACTCGTTCACCCGGTCCGCAGCGGAGACACGGACGGCGACGGTCACTGTGGACGGACCGGACACGGTCGTCGTCTCCGGGCTGACCGGCATGGTGCTGATGAACACGACCGGCTCGGAGTTCTTCGGCTTCGTCCGGGACGAGTACACGACGCTCCCCGAGGCGCACGACCGGATCCTGGCCACGGCGGTGGACGGCCGTTGGCGGCATGCCTCCAGCGAGAGCGACGACTGGGCGGCCTCGTTCGCCGAGGCGCGGCGGCACCTGGTCGAGGCATTTGTCGACACGTACAGCCTGTCCCTGCAGCAGACGCTGTACGCGATGGGGCAGCGGGTCCTCGAACACCGCCCGGAGATCACCGAGGTGCGGATGTCCCTGCCCAACAAACACCACTTCCTCGTCGACCTCACACCGTTCGGGCTCGACAACCCGAACGAGGTCTTCTACGCCGCCGACCGCCCGTACGGGCTGATCGAGGGTGCGGTGCGCCGCGACGACGCCCCACGGTGGGAGGAGTCGTGGTGGAACTTGTGACCTCGGCCTCGTCGGGCCGCCTCCTCATCGAGGGCTGCGCGATCGCGACTGTCGACGGCGTCGGCCGCGAACACGAGCGGGGCCACATCCTCGTCGAGGACGGTCGCATCGCCGCTGTCGGGGCCGGCTCCGCGGACCGGATCGACGACGGCGCGCCCGTCCGGCGTGTCGACGGCACCGGCTGCCTCGCCACGCCGGGACTGGTCAACACCCATCATCACCTCTACCAGTGGGTGACCCGGGGCCTCGCCCAGCAGGCCGACCTGTTCGGTTGGCTCACCGAGCTGTACCCGATGTGGGCGCGCATCCGGGAGGAGGACGTGTCGGCGGCCGTCGGCGCCGGGCTGGGCTGGCTCGCGCTGTCCGGTTGCACCACGACCACAGACCACCACTACGTCTTTCCCGCCGCCGCCGGTGACCTGTTCGCCGCCGAGGTGGCGGAGGCGGGCCGGGTGGGTCTGCGTTTCCATCCCGTCCGCGGCTCGATGGACCTGGGCGCCTCGGCCGGGGGCCTCCCGCCGGACGATCTCGTGGAGGACACCGACGCCGCGCTCGCGGCGACCGCCGACGCGATCGACCGTTTCTCCGACCCGTCACCGGGCGCGATGGTCCGCGTCGCGGTCGGCCCCTGCTCCCCGTTCTCCGCGAGTGAACGGCTGATGCGGGAGGCCGCCGCGTTGGCGCGGGACAGGGGAGTACGGCTGCACACCCATCTGGCCGAGACGGTCGACGAGGAGGATTACTGCCGGGCCACGCACGGGTGCACACCCGCCGAGTACGCCGAACGGCTCGGCTGGCTCGGCCCCGACGTCTGGCTCGCGCACGGCGTCCACCTCGATGCCGAGGCCATCAAGCGGATCGCCGAGACCGGCACCGGCCTGGCCCACTGTCCCAGCTCCAACGCCCGCCTCGGCGCCGGCCTGGCCCCCGTCCGGGACCTGCTCGACGCCGGTGTGCCCGTCGGGCTCGGCGTCGACGGCGCCGCCTCCCAGGAGGCCGGTCAACTCGTCGCGGAGCTTCGCCAGGCGCTGCTGGTGGCGCGGCTGCGGGGTGGGCCGACCGCGTTGACGGCGCGGGAGGCACTCGCTCTCGCTACCCGTGGGGGTGCGCGCTGCCTGGGGCGCGAGGACGAGTTGGGCGCGATCGAGGTGGGCAAGCTCGCCGACATCGCGCTCTGGCGTATCGACGGGCTGGGCCACGCCGACATCGCCGATCCGGTGGCGGCACTCGTGTTCGGCGCACCGGCGCCTGTGGAGTTGCTCCTCGTCGGCGGTCGGCCGGTCGTTGAGAGGGGCCGCCTGGCCACTGTCGACGAACGGGATCTGCTGGTCCGCGCTCGGCGCGCGGCTGATCGCCTGCGGATCTGAAGCCCTGACGACGAACGCCGGATGGCAGTGCACAGCGGAGACAGGAGCGGATGTGCCGGACATGACCGAAGAGGGAGTGCTGTGCCGGGAGGCGATCGAGTTCGTCACGGATCTCCAGCGGCGTTTCGGCGCCCGCCGCGCGGAGCTGCTCGCCCGTCGGCGGCAACGGCGCGCGGAGATCGCCCGGACCGGCCTGCTCGACTTCCTGCCCGAGACGAGGGAGGTCCGCGAGTCGGAGTGGACGGTACCCCCGCCACCGCCCGGTCTGTCCGACCGCCGGGTGGAGATCACCGGACCCACCGATCGCAAGATGGCCATCAACGCGCTCAACTCGACAGCGAAGGTCTGGCTCGCCGACCTGGAGGACGCCAACACACCCCACTGGGCGAACGTGGTGACCGGGCAGGTCAACCTGTACGACGCGGTCCGAGGCTCGATCACCTACGACGCGCCGGACGGGCGGCGGTACGCGTTGCGCACCGACCGGCGGCTCGCCACCATCGTCGTCCGCCCCCGCGGCTGGCACCTCGACGAGCGTCACCTGACCGTCGACGGGTCGCCGACCGCCGGTGCCCTGGTCGACTTCGGCCTGCACGTCTTCCACAACGCCCATGAGTCGATCGCGCGAGGCTCCGGCCCGTACTACTACCTGCCGAAGCTGGAGAGCCACCGGGAGGCCCGGCTCTGGAACGACGTCTTCGACCACGCCGAGGCCGCGCTCCACATTCCCCGCGGCACGATCCGCGCAACCGTGCTCATCGAGACCATCACGGCCGCGTTCGAGATGGACGAGATCCTGTACGAGCTGGGATCGCACGCCGCCGGGCTCAACGCGGGTCGCTGGGACTACCTGTTCTCCATCATCAAGACCTTCCGGGAGCGCGCCGTCCTGCCCGACCGCGCGGCGATCACGATGACCGCGCCGTTCCTCCGGGCGTACACCGAATTGCTCGTCGCGACCTGTCACCGCCGCGGCGCAGCGGCGATCGGCGGTATGTCGGCGTTCATTCCCAGCGGTGACGCCGCGCAGAACGCGGCAGCCTTCGGGCGGGTGCGCGCGGACAAGGAGCGCGAGGCGAACGACGGCTTCGACGGCTCGTGGGTCGCCCACCCCAAGCTGGTGCCGGTCTGCCAGGAGGTCTTCGACGGCGTCCTCGGGCCGCGGGACAACCAGCTGGACCGGACGCGCGACGACGTGACCGTGCGGGCCGCGCAGCTGCTCGACTTCACCGTCGTCGGCGGCGAGGTCACCTCGGCGGGGCTGCGGACCAACGTCTCGGTCGCGCTGCGGTACCTGGAGGCATGGCTACGGGGCGTCGGCGCCGTCGCCATCAACGACCTCATGGAGGACGCGGCCACCGCCGAGATCTCCCGCGCCCAGGTCTGGCAGTGGGTGCACCAGGGGGTCCGGCTGGCCGACAGCGGCGAGGCGGTGACCGCGGCGCTCGTCGGGCGGATCGAGGACGAGGAACTGGCGGCGATCCGCGACGCCGTCGGCGCGGACGCCTACCAGGCGGGGCGGTGGCCGCAGGCCCGGACGCTCTTCGAGCGGGGTGCCTTGGCTGACGAATTCGTCGACTTCCTCACCGTGCCCGCCTACGAGGTCATCGACTGATGGCGCGCCGACTGACCGCGCGGGTGACGGCCGAACTGGACCGCCGGCTCACCCCCGTCGACACCGTGTTGCAGAGGCGCTACCCGGGTGACGGTCCCGGCCGGCAACCGGTGCACACCGTGTACGTGCCGGCCGACCGGTTCACCACCGACCTGTGTCGACAGTGGGGTGAGCAGGCGGTCGATGCCCTCGACCGGTTCCCACCGCTGCCGTTTCCCACCGGCCTGCGCGACCGCGTGCTGGCGAAGCTGTCGACCGAACCGATCGAGGACCTTCGGCTGGACTTCGAGGACGGGTACGGCGTCCGCGACGACGCGGAGGAGGACGAGACGGCGCGTGCCGCGGCAACGGCGCTCCGCGACGGCCCGAGGCCGGTGTTCGTCGGGCTGCGCTGCAAGAGCCTGGACCGCGCCGACCGGGACCGCGCCGTCCGCACCCTCGACGTCTTCTTCGACGCACTCGGCCCACCCCCGCCCGGTTTCGTCATCACCCTGCCCAAGGTCCGAGCCGTGGAACAGGTGGCGGCCATGGCCCTGCTGTGCGAGGAGTTGGAGTCCGCGTACGCGCTGCCGGGCGCGAGCCTGCGCTTCGAGCTGCAGATCGAGACCACCGAGGCGGTGCTGGGCGCCGACGGCACGGCCACCGTCCCCCGCATGATCACGGCGGCCGGGGGACGGTGCGTCGGGCTGCACTACGGCACCTACGACTACAGCGCCGCGTGCGGAATCGCCGCCGCCCACCAGTCGCTGGATCATCCCGTCGCCGACCATGCCAAGGCCGTCATGCAGGTGGCGGCGGCCGGCACCGGCGTGCGCCTCTCCGACGGCTCGACAAATGTGCTTCCGGTCGGCGACCCGGACGCCGTGCACGCGGCCTGGCGGCTGCACACACGCCTGGTACGACGTTCCCTCGAACGCGGCTTCTACCAGGGCTGGGATCTGCACCCCGCGCACCTGCCCACCCGGTACGCCGCCACCTACGCATTCTTCCGGGAGAGCCTGGACGCCACTGTGGCGCGGCTCTCCGCGTACCTGACGCGTCGCAGCGAGGGTGTGCTGGAGGAACCGGCGACCGCTCGTGCGCTCGCTGGTCATCTGCGTCGGGGCCTGGACTGCGGCGCGTTCGACCCCGACGAGGTCAGCGTCGATCGAGCCACCCTGGAGGTGCTGTGACCTACGACGTCATCCTGCGCTCCCGACGCGTCGTCACCGCGCAGGGGGAGCGACCAGCCATGGTCTGCCTCGCCGACGGCCGGATAGCGGCGGTGACGGGGTACGACGACGTGCCCGCCGGGCCCGTCACCGACCTCGGCGACTTGGCGCTGCTGCCCGGCATCGTCGACACGCACGTGCACGTCAACGAACCCGGACGTACGGAGTGGGAGGGATTCACCTCGGCGACCCGGGCCGCGATCGCCGGTGGGGTCACCACCCTCGTCGACATGCCGCTCAACTCGGTCCCGCCGACCGTGACGGTGCCGGCGTTGGCCGCCAAGCGCCGCGCCGCCGAGGGCGCGATCCACGCGGACGTCGGGTTCTGGGGCGGCGCCGTACCCGACAACGTCGCCGACCTCCAGGCGCTGCACGACGCCGGCGTCTTCGGGTTCAAGTGCTTCCTCGTCGACTCTGGTGTCCCCGAGTTTCCACCACTGGCCCCGGACGCGCTCGACACCGCCCTCGGCGCGGTCGACGCCCTGTTCCTGGTGCATGCCGAGAGCCCGGGTGCGATCACCGTCGCCCCCTCCTCGCGTCGCTACGCGGACTTCCTCGCGTCCCGGCCACCGGCCGCCGAGGCGGAGGCCATCGGCTGGGTGCTTGACGCCGCGCTGCGCACCGGCGCCCGGGTCCACATCCTGCACCTGTCGTCGGCGGACGCCGTGCCACTGATCGCCGCGGCGAAGGGCGTGGGAGTCAGCGTCACCGTGGAGACCTGCCCGCACTACCTCTGTCTGGCCGCCGAGGACGTGCCGGACGGGGCGACGGAGTACAAGTGCTGCCCGCCCATCCGCGACCACGGCAACTCCGACCGGCTCTGGGCGGCCCTCGACGCGGGCGTCATCGACTGCGTCGTCTCCGACCACTCACCCAGCACGCCGGCGCTGAAGAGACCGCCGAGCGGTGACTTCGCCGCCGCCTGGGGTGGCATCTCCTCGCTACAGATCGGCCTGCCCGCCATCTGGAGCAGCGCCCGCGACCGCGGGCACCGGCTCGCGGACGTCGTCCGGTGGATGGCGCAGCGTCCCGCCGAGATCGCGGGCCTGGACACCAAGGGTCGCATCGCCGTCGGCTTCGACGCCGACCTCGTCGCCTTCGCACCGGACGAGTCCTTCGTGGTCGACCCCGCCACGCTCCGCCACCGTCATCCCGTCTCCCCGTACGCCGGCCGGACGATGCACGGCGTCGTGCACGCCGTGTGGCTTCGCGGCCAACCGGTGTCGCCGGACGGCCCGCCACGTGGGCGTCTACTCTCCCGGAGCGCACGATGACCACACCGATCACGTTGCCGGACCTCGCCTCCCGTGCCCTGTCGGGTGGGGTCGTCCACGCGAACGACGAGTTCTTCGCCCCGAGCGACCACCTCGTCGACCCGAACCCACCGACGTTCACCCCACGTACCTTCGGCCCCAAGGGGCAGATCTACGAGGGCTGGGAGACCCGTCGACGCCGCACGCCCGGCCACGACCACGCCATCGTGCGCCTCGGAGTCCCCGGGATCGTCCGCACGATCGTCGTCGACACCAGCCACTTCACCGGCAACTACCCGCCGTACGCGGCCATCGACGGCTGTCGGGTGGACGGGCATCCCTCGCCGGAGCACCTTGCCGACGCGGCCTGGGTGCCGCTGGTGCCACGAGCGGCGCTTGCCGGCGACACCCGTAACGTCTTTCCCGTCGACCCGGGACACCGCATCACCCACGTGCGACTGTCGATCTTCCCGGACGGCGGAGTGGCCCGGTTGCGGGTGCACGGCGAGGTGACCCCCGACCCGCGGTTCCTCACGGGTGGCCTGGTCGACCTCGCGGCACTGGAGCACGGGGGTCTCGTCGTCGGGTGCAGTGACATGTTCTACGGCACGCCGAACAATCTGATCGCGCCGGGCCGGGCGCGCTCGATGGGGGAGGGCTGGGAGACCGCCCGTCGTCGCGACGACGGCAACGACTGGGTCCTCGTACGTCTGGCCGCTCCCGGCGTCGTCCGCGTCGCGGAGTTGGACACCAGCCACTTCAAGGGAAACGCGCCAGGTGCCGCCGCGGTGCGCGGGAGCGCGGGCGACCCGGACGACCCGGACGGGTGGTTCGACCTGCTGCCGGTGACTCGACTGCAACCCGACACCCGGCACCGCTTCCTCGTCGAGGACGTGGGCGCGGTGAGCTGGGTGCGGCTCGACGCGTACCCGGACGGCGGGATGGCCCGGCTGCGCCTGCTCGGGGAGATCACCCCCACCGGCCTCGACACCGTCCGTCGGCGTTGGTCGGCACCGTGACCGGTGGTGTCGGGGGAGTGCTGCTGGCCGCCGGCGCCGGCCGGCGCTACGGGCTGCCCAAGGCGCTCGCGGTCGCTGACGGCCGCCTCTTCGTGGAGATCGCCCACCGCACGTTGACGGATGGAGGCTGCGACCCGGTCGTGGTCGTCCTGGGTGCCGCCGTCGACGAGGTACGTGCCACCGCCGACCTCGGCACGGCGATCCTGGTGGTCAACCAGGACTGGCGGACCGGGATGGGGTCGTCCCTTCGTCGCGGGCTCGACGCGCTCCGGCAGAGCAGCGTCAGCGCCGCGATGGTGCTGCTCGTCGACACTCCCGGCATCACCGCGGCGGCCGTCGCCCGCCTGTCGACCCATGCCCACGAACAGGTCATCGCGGTCGCCACCTACCACGGGAGACGGGGGCATCCGGTCCTTCTCGGTCGCGGCCACTGGGACGGCGTGGCGAGGATGGCGGTCGCCGACGTCGGTGCCCGCCCGTACCTCACCACCCACGCGACCACCCTGATCGGCGTGGCGTGCGACGACCTGGCCGACGGTGTCGACGTCGACGAACCAGCCGACCGGCAGGTGGGGTGTGATGCGTGACGTGCTCGACGACCTCGGTCGATGGTGGCGGGACGGCCGGCCGGTCGGGCTGGCCACGGTCGTCGCCACGTGGCGCTCGGCGCCGCTGCCGCCCGGTGCCACCATGCTCGTCGGCCCCGACGGGACGGTCACCGGCAACGTCTCCGGTGGCTGCGTCGAGAGCGCGGTGTACGAGCTGGCCTGCGACGTCATCGACACCGGTAGGCCGGTGCTACAGCGGTACGGCGTCAGCGGGGAGGACGCGTTCGCTGTCGGCCTGATCTGCGGTGGCACCATCGACGTCTACGTCGAGCGGATCGACAGGCACAGCTTCCCCGCCCTGCCCGAGGTGGCCGCGGCGATCCGGTCCGGCACACCGGTGGCCGTGGCGACGTGCGTGGACGTCAACGGGGGCGACCCGCAGGGGCGGCTCGGTCAGCGACTCGTCCTGCTGCCCGACCGGACCATCGGCACGTTGGGTGATGTCGGCCTCCAGGCGGCCGTCGTCCAGGACGTGCGGGGCCTGCTCCCGGCCGGGCGAACCACCATCCTCCGGTACGGCCACGACGGCCAGCGCCACCGGGAGGACCTCACCTTCTTCGTCAGCAGTGTCCTGCCGCCGCCCCGCATGATCATCTTTGGTGCGACCGACTTCGGGAGGGCGATGACCCGGATGGCATCGTTCCTCGGATTCCGTTCGACGATCGTCGACGCCCGTCCCCTCTTCGCGGACGCGCGCAGGTTCCCGGACGCGGACGAGGTCGTGCTCGACTGGCCTCACCGCTACCTACGCGCCGAGGCCCAGGCCGGACGTGTCGACGACCGGACGGCTCTCTGCGTCCTGACCCACGATCCCAAGTTCGACATCCCGCTGCTGGAGGTGGCTCTGCGCCTGCCCGTCGCCTACCTGGGCGTGCTGGGCTCCCGACGGACACGCGACGATCGGATCACACAGCTCAGGGACGCCGGGGTCGCCGACGTCGACCTTGGCGGACTCGCCGCACCGATGGGGCTGGACCTGGGTGCCCGCAGCCCGGAGGAGACCGCGGTGAGCATCGCCGCAGAACTGGTGGCACGACGGTGGGGAGGCACCGGCCGACCTCTCCACACGCTGCATGGCCCGATCCACCGACCCGCTGCCGACCGTCGGTGAACCGACGAGGCGCGGATCTCGTTGCAGGCGCGTGGCGTCGTCGTCGAATATGCGGGCTGGTCGACTGTTCCGGATCGGTCGTGGCGCGGCCGCGGCTGTTGTCGCGGCCGGTGTCGCCGCCCGACGTGACGAGCCCGGCCATACAGAGCTGCCACCCGTTGAGCAGCCGGTCCAGGTCGACGAACCCGGTGCTGATGCCCGGCTCCACCTTCCCAGCGGCGACGGCCGGTCGGACCACTCATCGAGGTCCATGCAGCACGGACGCGTCTTCCTGCTGGGCGATGCCGCCCACACGATCTCCCTGGCCGGCGGCAAGGGGATGAATCTCGCCATCGCCGACGCCGAGGTGCTGGCCTCGGCCCTGGCCGAGTACTACGGAAAGGACGATGAACAGCCGCTAGCGAATGACACCGCCGATCGGCGGCCCAAGATCTGGAAAGCCGTTCTGTTCTCGCATTGGCTGATCAACCTCCTGCACAGCGCTCCTGGCCACGGAACCCGCACCGCGTTCACCGACGAGCTGCGGCTTGCGACCATCGACGAACGTCGCTCCCGCGGCCCTACCGCCAGAATGTTCGCTGAAGAATACGCCGGCGAATGGGGCCTGGTGCGGTCGCCGGCCGGTTGAGCGGGGGCGGCACCAGGCCCGACCTGATCCACAGCTCGCGTTCCGCCTCGGTCGGCGGGCGCGGGTCGAGCCGCTCGGGGTGGGCCGGCGCGGGCGCCCGCACCGGGCCGGACGGCTCGGCTGAACGCCGCCGTTCCTCTTCGGCGCGGCGGGCCGCGAGCAGCATTTCCACCGGGATGATCGGGGCCAGCCACAGGCCGGCCTGGGCGAGTTGGTAGAGGATCGAGCGCAGCCGTCGCATGGCACTCCCCAGCGCCGGTCGGTCGGGGTGAGGTGGGGACCGTGCGCCGGAGACACTGTGTCCGGAGCGGCTAACGGACGGCTTAAGCGGTGCGGGCGCCGACGTCCGGCGACGTCACGTGCTCGCGGCGGAAGCCCAGGCCGACCACCCGGCCCATGATGCGTTTGAGCGGCGGGAAGACGCTGGCGATGGCGATCAGGCGGATCGGGTCGCGGCGGGCCGTCTCGTCGCCGAGCGGGGCCAGCTGACGGGCCTGGCGCACCTGGATGGCCTGCATCAGCGAGACGGGCCGGTAGCGGCGCTTGCGGACCGCCTCCAGGTGTTCCGAGCGCAGGCGTCCCTCGCGCAGCGGCACCGCGACGGCGTTCGCCGCCGCCACGGCGTCCTGGATCGCGTAGTTCACGCCGACCCCGCCCGCGGGGGACATCGCGTGGGCCGCGTCGCCGATGAAGAGCAGGCCCGGACGGTGCCACGTACGCAGGCGGTTGACCTGCACCGAGAGCAGCTTCACCGCGTCCCAGCCGGTGAGCTCGCCGACCACGGAGGCCAGCGGCGGCGCGGTCCGGGCGATGCTGGCCCGGAAGGCCGCCAGGCCGCGGGCATGGATCCGGTCGAAGGCACCCTTCGGCACGATGGCGCCGCACTGGTAGTAGTCGCCGCGGTCGATGGTGACCAGGATCTGGCCGTGCCGCAGGTAGCCGAGGGTGGGCGCGCTGGTGTCGTGTTTGGGCAGCCGCCACCACAGCACGTCGATGGCCGAGCCGAGGTCGCGGGGCCGCAGCCCGGCGCTGGCGCGCAGGGTGGAGTCGCGGCCGTCCGCGGCGATGACCAGGTCGCTCTGGATGACGAACTCGCCGTCGGCGTTGCGGGCGCGGACGCCGGTGACCCGGGCGTCGGAACGCAGCACCTCGACCGCCCGGGTGCCCATCTCGAGGGTGAAGCCGGGGTAGCGACGGGCCTTCTCGGCCAGGAAGTTCAGGAAGTCCCACTGGGGCATGATCACCAGGAACTTGCAGACGGTCGGCAGGTGCCGGAAGTCGATCATCTGATAGCCGCGCCCGCCGACGTTGATGGTGGTCTGCGGGACCTTGGTGTGCGGGAGCTCCAGCAGCTCATCGAGGAGCCCGAGCTCGTGCATGACCTCCAGAGTGGCCGGATGCACGGTGTCGCCCCGGAAGTCGCGGAAGAAGTCGTCGTGCTTCTCCAGGACCGTGACCTGCACGCCGGCCCGGGCGAGCAGGAGGCCGGCCACCATGCCGGCCGGTCCTCCGCCGGCCACCACGCAGGTCGAGGCTCGGGCGTCGGTGGGGTGGCTCATGTCAACCTCCGTGCGTAGAGGGCTGCCGGGGGTGCGGTTGCACCGGTCCTGCCGGTCCCGGAGAATGTTCAACAGCTGTTGAGTCTCAACGACCCGATCGTAACGCTTGTCTGTTTGGGGGCAATCTCATGGCAACCGGAACCACGGATCACAGCCAGGCCGACCCGTCCACACCTGCGCCACCCGAGCCACCGGGCGCCGTCCGGCGCATGCTGCTGGCTCCGGTCGTGATCGGACTGTTCCTGGTCATCGCGTTCGCCGGGCTCATGATTCCGGCCCTGCGCGATCCGGTGCCGCACGACGTGCCGCTCGGCGTCGTCGGCCCGCCACCGGCGGTCGCGCAGATCTCCCAGCGGCTGGAGGAGCGCGTCCCCGGCGCCTTCGAGGTCGAGACGTTCTCCTCGGTGGAGCAGGCCCGCGACGCGCTCCGGCGTCAGGACGTCCTGGGCGCCATCGTGCTGGCGCAGAGCGGGCCGCCCTCCCTGCTTGTCGCCGGCGCCGCCGGCGACGCGCCGCGGCAGGGCGTCACCACGGCTTTCCAGGCGATCGCCCAGGCCGCCGGTGGGGCCGGGCCGATCGAGGATGTGGCGCCACTGCCCGGCAACGACTCGCGCGGCCTCAGCGGCGTGCTGCTGTGCATCGCGCTGGTGGTCGGCGCGCTGCTCTTCCAGGCGACCCTGGCACTGCTGGCCGGCCGGCGACCGGCGCGCGACCGCCTGCTGCTCGGCTTCGCCTATGCGGTGGTCTCCGGGGTGATCGGGGCGGTCCTGGCCGGCCCGGTGATCGGCGCCCTGGAGGGGAACTTCGCCGCTCTGCTCGGCATCTCGATCCTGCTGTCGCTGACCGTGGTCGGCGTGGTCGCCGCCTGCCAGACGGTGTTCGGCATCCTCGGCGTCGCGCTCGCCGCACTCGTGGTGCTCCCGCTGGGCGTCTCCAGCTCGGGCGGGCCGGTCGAGCAGCACTTCCTGCCCGCCTTCCACGCGGCCGTCTCGCAGTACCTGCCGATGGGCAGCTCGGTCACCCTCCTGCGGCGGGTTCTGTACTTCGACGGCCTGAACATCAGCGCACCGTTGCTGACCCTGGCCGCCTGGGCGGTGGCGGCGTGGATAGTCTTTCTTGTCGTGGAGCGCATCCGTCCCTATCGGCCGGTCCTGGTCCTGGTCCCGGCCTCGGCGGTTCCGGCAGTCGCCGGCGGTGTGCCGCAGCGATAGGAGGGGGGCCTCATGGGCGCGTCGCCCGGACCGGGGGTGGACCGGCGCGAGCGAATCCGGCTCGCCGCCGTCGATCTCTTCGCCGAACGGGGGTTCCGGGGCACCACCATCCGGGCCATCGCCGACCGAGCCGAGGTGGACCCGGCCCTGGTCATGCATCACTACGGGGCCAAGGACCGCATCTTCTCGCTGGTCATCCGCGAATCCATGCGTCCCGAGTCGTTCCTGCCGGACGTGCTGGCCGGCAGCGAGGAGAAGCTCGGCCGGGCCTTCCTGCGGGCGTTCCTGGTCCGCTGGGAGGACCCGGCGATCCGGCCGCTGCTGCTCGGCGTGTTCCGCTCGTCGATGGAGCACGCCGACGCCTCGCGCATGTTCCGGGAGGTGGTCAGCGGCGAGGTGCTCCTGCCGCTGGCCGTCCGGCTCTCGGCCCCCGACTCGCACCTGCGGGCGGCCCTCGTCGGCACGCTGGTGGTCGGCCTGGTCACTGCCCGCTACGTCGTCTGTGCCAGCCCGATCGCCGAGCTGGCCCTGGACGACGTGGTCGGGCTCTTCGGTGACTACGTCGATCAGATGCTGAGCGGGAAGCCGGCGGTGGACGGCGCCGGGGACGACGCCCCGGCCGGCTGACGGGGCGTCGACCACCCGGGGTCAGCCCAGTGTGCCCTCGCGCAGGGCGGCGGCGATCCGCCGCCGCTGGAGCTTGCCGCTCGGTGTCTTGGCCAGGGCGCCCCGCGGCACGATCTCCACCCGGTCGGGCCGCAGCCCGGTCTCCGCGCTGACCGCGGCGGTCACCGCCTCGCGCAGCCGGGCCACCGAGGCGGGGTCGCTGTGCTGCTGTGACTCCACGACCAGCACGAGGGTCTCGGTGCCGAGCTCCCCGGCCGGCACACCGACGGCGGCCACCCCGCCCGGCCGGGCATCGGCGACGGTCGCCGCGACCGTCTCGAAGACGTACGGGTGGTAGTTGCGGCCGGCGATGATGATGATGTCCTTGACGCGTCCGGTGACGAACAGCTCGCCCGCGTCGAGGAAACCCTGGTCGCCGGTGCGCAGCACGCCGTCGGTGAGCACCTTGGCGGTCTCGTCCGGCTGCCCGTAGTAGCCCTCCATCATGGAGTCGGTGCGCAGCAGCACGTTTCCCTGCACCCGGTCCGGCAGGGGGTTGCCGTCGTCGTCCACGACCGTGACCTCCACACCGGCGAGGGTGTTCCCGGACGACACCAGCTCCTGCCGGTCGGGGTCGTCGGCGCCGGCCGGGACCACCTGCCCGCTCGCGGCGAGCGCGTCCCGCCGTACGGCCAGCACCCGCAGCGGCCGGCCCAGCTCGTGCATGGTGGCCCCGAGGCCGATCTCGGCCATCCCGTAACACGGCATGAGCGCTTCCTCCCGGAAGCCGAACGGCGCCATCCGCTCGTACCAGCGGCGCAACGTCGCTGCGTTGACCACCTCGGCGCCGTTGCCCGCCACCCGCCACGCGCTGAGGTCGAGACCCTCCAGCCGGTTGTCCGGGATCTTCGTGGCGCAGATCTGGTAGGCGAAGTTGGGCGCCGAGGTGAACGTCCCGCGGAACCGGTGCATGGCGTGCAGCCAGCGCTCCGGGCGCAGGGCGAACGCCATCGGCGGCATCGCGACGGCGGGTATGCCGTGCAGCAGCGGCATCAGGTGCAGCCCGATCAGGCCCATGTCGTGGTGCAGCGGCAGCCAGCTCACCGCGAGGTCGCCGGCCCGGGTGACGTGCTGGCCCATCGACCGCACGTTGGCCAGGATCGCGCGGTGGGTGAGGGTCACGCCGCGGCTGTCGCCGGTGGTGCCGGAGGTGAACTGCAGCAGCGCGATGTCGTCGGTCCGGCCCCGCGCGCCGGCCGGGAGATATCCCCCCTCGAAGGGGGGAACGACGATCTCGACGCCGGCCTCCCGGCAGGGCTCGGCAACCGCGTCGCGGAACCGCGCCTCGACCACCATGACCGTGGGCGTGGCCCGGCGGATCAGCAGGCGCAGCCGGTCCACCCAGCGCTGCCGGCGCATCGTGGCCAGCGGCGGCTCCGAGACGAACGGTACGGCGCCGAGCAGGAAGCAGCCGTGCAGCGCGGCGTGCGCCTCGGCGCTGGTGTCCATGCACACCCCGACCCGGTCGCCCGGCCGGACGCCGTACTCGGCCAGGGTGGTCGCCGCGGCGGCGGCCTGCTCGACCAGATCGGCGGCGGTGAGCCGGACGAGGCGCCCGTCGGACTCCTCGACGTAGCTGACCGGGCGGTCCGGATGCCGGTCCGCGAGGTCCAGCAGGGCCGCGCCGATGGTGGGAGCCTGGCTCATCGTCGCCGGTCCCGGCACCGGCACAAGCTCGAAGCCGGCCCGATCAGGATGCACGGCGGCGACGGTCGTGGCTATGGTCATCATCTCTCCTCGAACAATGCACGGCGCATCTGAAAAACGACCATGACCGCCGGGCGCCATCGCGTCAAGAGACGGTTTAGCAGTGCTTTGTCGGCACGTTAGTGCCAGTGGTCATCGTGGTCGGGTCACCCACCCCGGTGGCTTCGTCGTGTGCGGGCCGACCGCTCGCCTCCATCGTCGTGAGGTGCTGGATCTGTGCGTGCCATCGTATTCCCCGGCCAAGGTTCGCAGCGCCGAGGAATGGGCGCGTCGCTATTCGAGCAATTCCCGGAACTGGTGGCCGAGGCGGACGAGATCCTCGGCTTCTCGCTCGCCCGACTGTGTGCCGAAGACCCCGAGGAATTGCTGGGGCACACCCAGTACACACAGCCGGCGCTGTTTGTGGTCAATGCGCTTTCCCAGCTGGCCGACCGTCGGGACGGCGGTCCGGAGCCGGACTTCGCGGCCGGGCACAGCCTCGGCGAGTACAACGCGCTGCACGCGGCCGGCGCCTTCGACTTCGCCACCGGCCTGCGGCTGGTCCGCCGGCGCGGGGCGCTGATGGCCACCGTGACCGGCGGCGGGATGGCGGCCGTCGCGGGCCTCGGCCGGAGCCGGGTGGCCGAGCTGCTCGCCGAGCACGGACTGAGCGAGCTGGACATCGCCAACGACAACAACCCGGCCCAGGTGGTGCTGGCCGGTCCGGCCGACGCCCTCGAGCGGGCCCGGGAGGTGTTCGAGCGCGCCGGAGCGGGGCTGTACACCGTGCTGCGGGTCAGCGGGCCGTTCCATTCCCGGTACATGGCCGCGATCGCCGACGACTTCGCCGCCGAGCTGGCCGCCGCGGACCTGTCGCCGCCGCGGTTCCCGGTCATCGCCAACGTCACGGCGGAGCCGTACGGCGCCGACATCGCGGAGCTGCTGGTGCGGCAGCTGACCAGCCCGGTGCGCTGGACGGACTCGGTGCGCTATCTGCTGAGCCGAGGCGTGGCCGACATCGACCAGCTGGGTCCCGGGCGCGTGGTCGCGGGGCTGGTCCGGGCCATCCGCCGCGACGCGGAGAAGGACGCGGAGAAGGCGGCGCCGCGGGAGGCCGGCGCTGCCCCGAAGCGGCGCCGCGCGTCCCGCCCGCGGATCGGCAGCGTCGCCGAGAGGCTGCGCGCCGACGTGGTCACCGTGGTCGCCGAGGTGCTCGGCGTCGAGGCCGGACGGGTCAGCCCGGACAGCGACCTCAGCGACCTCGGCTTCGATTCGGTGAAGCTGATCCGCTTCGCCGACCGGCTGCGCGAAGACCTCGGCGTCGACCTGAGCCCGTCGGTGTTCTTCGAGTTCGTCAGCCTGGACGCGTTCCTCCGGCATCTGCTCGCCGACCACGCCGCCGTCCTGGAGAAACGGTACGCGGACGCCCCGCCGGCGCCGCCGGCCCCGGTCCGGCGGGAGCCGGCGCCCGCTCCCACACCTCGGCCCGCCGCCTCGGCCGCCTCCGCCGACTCCGGCATCGCCGTGGTCGGGATCGCCGCGGTGCTGCCCGGCTCCGCGAGCGTCGACGAGTTCTGGCAGCGCCTGCTCGACGGCGACGAGCTGGTCGGATCGGTGCCGGCCGGGCGCTGGGACGACTGGACCGAGCCCGGCCCGGGCAGCCGGCGCGGGGCCTTCGTGTCCGGGGTGGACGACTTCGACTGCGGCTTCTTCGGCATCTCCCCGGCCGAAGCCGAGCTCATGGACCCGCACCAGCGGCTCTTCCTGCAGGTCGCCTGGCAGGCGATCGAGGACTCGGGCCGGGACCCGGGCACGCTGGCGGGCTCGCGCACCGGCGTCTTCGTCGGGCACGGATCGATGGACTACCTCGAGGTGCTGAGCCACAGCAGCGGTGGCGCGCGGCCGTACACCGCCACCGGCCTGGCGCACTCGATCCTGCCCAACCGCCTGTCCCACCTGCTCGACCTGCGCGGGCCCAGCGAGGCCGTCGACACCGCCTGCTCCTCCTCCCTGGTCGCGCTGCACCGGGCGGTGCGCAGCCTGCGGGACGCCGAGTGCGACACCGCGGTCGTCGGCGGGGCCAGCCTGCTGATGAGCCCGACGCCGTACGTCTCGTTCGAGAAGGCCGGGATGCTGTCGCCGGACGGCCGGTGCCGGACCTTCGACCGCGCCGCGAACGGTTACGTGCGCGGCGAAGGCGTCCTCGCGGTCGTCCTCAAGCCGCTGGACCGGGCGCAGGCCGACGGCGACCACGTCTACGCGGTGATCCGCGGCACCGCCGTCAACCACGGGGGCCGGAGCGCCTCGCTGACCGCCCCGAACCCCGAGGCCCAGGCGGACCTCATCGCGACCGCCTGGCAGCGGGCCGGCCTGGACCCGGCCACGGTCGGCTACATCGAGGCGCACGGCACCGGGACGACCCTGGGCGACCCGATCGAGGTCGAAGGCCTGCGCAAGGCGTTCGCCCGGATGTATCAGGAGTGGGGACACGACGCGCCGACGTCCGCGCACTGCCGGATCAGCTCGGTCAAGACCGCGATCGGTCACCTCGAGGCCGCCGCCGGCCTGGCCGGCCTAGTCGCCGCCGTGCTGGCGATGCGGCA
The DNA here is from genome assembly GCF_043198035.1 of Micromonospora sp. NPDC048898. NCBI lineage: Bacteria > Bacillati > Actinomycetota > Actinomycetes > Micromonosporales > Micromonosporaceae > Micromonospora > Micromonospora sp. NPDC048898. Next base: position 19,536 of record NZ_JBICUF010000022.1, on the reverse strand, counting down.
CGGCCGGCTTCCCGGGCTGCGCCACTTCACCGAGCTGAACCCGTTCATCCGGCTCGACGGCAGCCCGCTGCGGATCACCGGGGAACCCGAGGACTGGCCGCGGATGCGCGACGAGAGCGACGCGGAGCTGCCGCGCCGGTGCGGGGTCAGTTCCTTCGGCTTCGGCGGCACCAACGCCCACGTGGTGCTGGAGGAGGCGCCCGCCCCGCTCCCGGCGCAGGAGACCGGCGGCGCGCAGATCGTCACGCTCTCCGCCCGGACACCGCAGGCGCTGCGGGCGTACGCCATCAGCATGATCGCCTGGCTGGACCGGAACGCCCCGGCCGGCGCGCCGGCCGGGGCCGGGCTGCCCGAGCTGGCCGCGACGCTGCAGACCGGCCGCGGGGCCATGGACGAGCGGCTCGCGGTCGTGGCGGGGGATCTGGACGACCTGCACGACACCCTGCTGGCCTTCGCGGAGGGTCAGGCCGGGCGCTGGCATGCCGGCAACGCGGCCGGCGCCCGCGGCCTGACCCGGCTGTTCGCCGAGGGCGCCGAGCACCGGGCCCTGATGGACGTGCTCGCCGCCGCGGGCGATCCCGACCGGGTGGCGCTGCTCTGGGCGGCCGGCGCGGACATCGACTGGGACCGGCTGTATCCCGAGCGCGGGACGCGGCGGGTGCCGGCCCCGGCGTACCCGTTCGAGCCCCGCCGGATCCGTCCCACTGACCTGACCCGCCTGGTTCCCGCGGGCCGGGCCGTCGCCGCGGCCCTGCCGGCGGCGCCGTCCGCGCTGCCCTCCCGGCCCGCCGGTGGCGGCGTCGCCGAGGTCCGGGAACACCTGATCGACACGGTGGCCGACACGCTGCGCTGGCGGCGCGACGAGGTCGACCCGGCGGCCGGCTTCGAGGAGCTCGGCCTCAACTCCCTGGTCCTCGAACAGCTCCGCCGCCGCCTCGAGGAGCAGTACGGCCCGGTGCCGGCGACCACGCTCTTCGTCCACAAGAACCTGGGTTCGCTCGCCGAGCACCTGGCCGAGCGGGCCGTCGCGGCGCCCGCCCCGGCGCCTGTCGCGCCATCCCCGGCCGCACCGGCCGGCGCTCAGGACATCGCGATCGTCGGGATCGGTGGCCGCTATCCGATGGCCGCCAACACCGCCGAGTTCTGGGACAACCTGCGCGCCGGCCGGGACTGCGTCACCGAGATCCCGGCCGGGCGGCCCGGATACGACAGGTACGAGGAGATGGCCCGCGAACGCTTCGGCGCCGACTGGCCCCGGTGGGGCGGCTTCCTCGACGGCGTCGACGAGTTCGACCCGCAGCTGTTCAACATCTCCCCGCGCGAGGCCCGCTTCCTCGACCCGCAGGAGCGGCTCTTCCTCCAGACGGCGTGGGAGACGCTCGAGGACGCCGGATACACCCGGGCCGGGCTCGGCGACGACCAGGCCGGCGACCGCCGCGGCCCGGTGGGCGTCTTCGCCGGGGTGACCTGGAACAACTATCAGATGTTCGCGGGCGGCGACCTGGAGCGCGGGACCTGGCGGCCGGTCACCTCGCAGACCTTCTCGGTCGCCAACCGGGTGTCCTACCTGTTCAACCTCGGCGGCCCCAGCGTCGCGGTGGACACCGCCTGCTCCTCCTCGCTCTACGCGATCCACCTCGCCTGCGCCGCCATCCGCCGCGGCGAGTGCACGGCGGCGCTCGCCGGCGGGGTCAACCTCTCGCTGCACCCCAGCAAGTACGTGATGCTGGCCGAGGCCGGCTTCCTCGCGAGCGACGGCCGGTGCCACGCGTTCGGTGACGGCGGCACCGGCTACGTCCCGGCCGAGGCGGTCGGCGCGGTGCTGCTCAAGCCGCTGGACCGGGCGGTCGCCGACGGCGACCACATCTACGCGGTGATCAAGGGCTCGGCGGTCAACAGCGACGGCCGGACGTACGGCTACAGCGTCCCGAACCCCGTCGCGCAGACCGAGCTCATCCACGCCGCGGCCCGGGACTCAGGCGTCGAACCGTCCACGCTCTCCTATGTGGAGGCCCACGGAACCGGCACAGCGCTGGGCGACCCGATCGAGGTACGGGGGCTGACCGACGCGCACGACCGGTACACCGCCGAGCGCGGGTACTGCGCGATCGGGTCGGTGAAGGCGAACATCGGCCACGCCGAGGCGGCAGCCGGAATCGCCCAGATCACCAAGGTGGCCCTGCAGCTGTCGCACGGCGAGCTGGTGCCCTCCCTGCTGCACGCCGACCGGGAGAATCCCCGGCTCGACCTGCCGGCCACGCCGTTCCACGTGCAGCGTGACCTCGCCCCCTGGGAACGCCGGAACTCCCAGCCGCGGCGGGCCGGGATCAGCTCGTTCGGCGCCGGCGGGGTGAACGTCCACGTGGTGCTGGAGGAGGCCCCGCCGCAGGCGAGCCCGGCCCGCGACGACCGGCCGCAGATCCTGACCCTCTCCGCGCGCGATCCGGAGCGCCTGCGGGCCTATGCCGCCCGCATGGCCGAGCACCTGGGCGGGCGCGGCGCCGGACTGCACCTGGCCGACGTCGCCTACACGCTGGCCACCGGCCGGGAGATGCTGGAGTGCACGGTCTCCTTCCGGGCGGCCACCGTCGCGGAGGCGGCGCAGCGGTTCGCGGCGGTCGCGGCCCAGGGGCTGGCGGCCCCCGGGGTGACCGCCGGGAACGCCGAGGGCGCGGCCCCGGCCGGGCGGCGGGTGTCGCTGCCCACCTACCCGTTCGCCCGGGAGCGGTACTGGCTGGACGAGCCGGAGCAGCGCACCGAGCCGGCCCTGCCGCCGGCCGCCACCGACCTGCCCGCCCTGCTGGCCGCCACTCCGGAGAGCGAACGCCTCGACGTGCTCGCCGGACGCCTGCAGACCGAACTGGGCCGGCTGCTGGAGTTTCCCGCCGACGCCCCGCCGGACCGCCGGCGCGGCTTCTTCGATCTCGGGCTGGATTCGGTGCTCGCGGTCCGGCTCGGCAACCTGCTCGAGGAGGCGCTCGGGGTGGACCTGTACGCCAGCGTCACCTTCGACTATCCGTGCATCGACGACCTGACCGGATACCTGCTCGACCACCTGGACCTGCAGGCGCCCGAGCCGGCCGCGCCCGCGCCCGCGGCGCCGGACCCGACGGTCGAGACCGTCCGGTATGCGGCGGACTGGGAGCCGGGCCCGGCCGGCGGCGCCTCCGCGGCGATCGCCGGGCCGGTCGTGGTCTTCGCCGAGGACGGCGAGCTGACGGATCTGGCTGCCGGGCTGCCGGGCGTACGCGTGATCACGGTGCGGCCGGGCATCGGGCCGGCCGGCGATGGCGACACCTGGTGGATCAGGCCCGAGGAGCCCGACGACTACGCGGCCCTGCTGGACGGGCTCGGCGGGGTGCCGCGGGTGGTGGTGCACGCCTGGTCCGGCGCCGAGGCCGGGTTCCGGTCCGCGTTCCTGCTCAGCCAGGAGCTGCTGCGGCGGCGCCCGGCCGATCCGGTGCGGCTGCTGCGGTTGCAGACGTACGCCGGTGCGGCGCCGGAACCGGCGGCCGAGGCGTTCGGTGGCTTCGCCCGCGCCGTCGGCCACGAGAGCCCGAGGTTGCGCTACCAGGTCGTCACCGTCCACGCCGGGGTGGACCCGGTGCGCGCCTGTCTGGCCGAGCTGCGGCTGGCCGACGCCGAGCCGGAGGTGCGGCAGGACGAGGACGGCCGCTGGGTGCGCCGGCTGCGCGAGCTGACGACGGTGCCGGACGAGCCGGCGGTGCGAATCCGCGACGGCGGCGTCTACCTCATCACCGGGGGCGCCGGCGGGCTCGGCCTGGTCTTCGCCGAGCATCTGGCCCGCCGCGCGGCCGGGGTGCGCCTGCTGCTGGCCGGCCGGTCGCCGCTGGAGGCGGACCGCGTCGCCGCCTGCGACCGGATCCGTCAGCTGGGCGCCGACGTCCGCTACGAGCAGGCCGACGTGGCCGACCCGGACGACGTGGCCCGCCTGGTCGGCGCGGCCCGGGACGCGTGGGGTGGCATCACCGGGATCGTGCACTCCGCCGGCGTGCTCCGCGACGGCCTCCTGCTCAGCAAGACTCTGGCCGAGACCGGCGACGTGCTGGCCGGGAAGATCGACGGGGCGCGGCATCTGGACGCCGCCACCCGCGGCGACGACCTGGACTTCTTCATGGTGTTCTCGTCGCTGGCGGGGCTGGCCGGCAACCCCGGGCAGAGCGACTACGCGTACGCCAGCCGCTTCCTCACCGCCTTCGCCCGCGAGCGCGAGCGGTTGCGTCGCGACGGCGCCCGCAGCGGCGTCAGCATCGCGGTGGCCTGGCCGTTCTGGCGGGACGGCGGCATGCGCGTGGACGAGGAGACGCAGGGCTTCGTCAGCCGCCGGCTCGGGCTGGAACAGATCGAGACGGCGACCGGGCTGGAAACCTTCGACGCCGCGTTGCGGCTGGGCGTCCCGGAGGTCGGCGTGGTCCGCGCCGACCGGACCCGGCTGGACCGGGTCCTGCGCATCGAGCCGCCGGTCGCCGGGGCCGGGCCGTCCCTCGACGCCGTCGAGCGGGAGCTGCGCGACATGTTGGAACAGCTCGGATGCTGACGTGGAAGGGATGACGGCGAGATGAGCGACTCAACCCTGCTGACCCGCTCGGTCGAGGCGATCCGGCGGCTGCGCTCGGAGGTGGAGACGCTGCGGTCCCGGGCGGCCGAGCCGATCGCGGTGGTCGGACTCGGCTGCCGGTTCCCCGGCGGCGCCGACGATCCGGAACGCTTCTGGCGGCTGCTGACCGAGGGGGCCGACCCGATCGCCGAGGTGCCGGCCGACCGGTGGGACGTGGCCCGCTACCACGCGACCCGCCGCGACGAGCCCGGCACCAGCTACACCCGGCACGGCGGTTTCCTGGACGACCCGTACGCCTTCGATTTCGACTTCTTCGGCATCTCGGTGGCCGAGGCCGCGGAGATGGACCCCCAGCAGCGCCTGTTGCTGCAGTGCGGCTGGGAGGCGCTGGAGACCGGCGGCCTGGTGTCACCGCGGCTGGCCGGCGAGCGGATCGCGGTGTTCGCCGGCATCTCCGGCTCGGAGAACGCGCTGCTGCCCCGGCCCGCTGCGGCCGCCGGGCCGTACACCGCCACCGGATCGGCGATCAGCATCGCGGCCGGGCGCGTCGCGCACGCGCTGGGCCTGCGCGGCCCGGTCCTGGCGGTCGACACGGCCTGCTCGTCGTCGCTGGTCGCGGTGCACCTCGCGGTGGAGAGTCTGCGCCGGGGCGAGTGCACGGCCGCGCTCGCCGGTGGGGTCAGCGCGCTGCTCTCGCCGGCCGTCTTCGTGGCGCTGTCCCGGATGGAGGCGCTCGCCGCGGACGGCCGCTGCAAGACCTTCGACGCGACGGCCGACGGCTACGGCCGGTCCGAGGGGTGCGGAATGGTCGCCCTCATGCGGGCCGGTGACGCCCGCGCCGCCGGTGCGCCGGTGCTCGCTCTGATCCGCGGCTCGGCGGTGAACCACGACGGCCGCACCGGTGGCCTGACGGTCCCCAGCGGCCCGGCCCAGCGGGAGCTGATCACGGCGGCGCTGACCGCCGCCGGCACCTCCGGCGCCGAGGTCGGCTACCTGGAGGCGCACGGCACCGGCACCCCGCTCGGCGATCCGATCGAGGTCCGGGCCGCGGCCGAGGCGTACGCCGCCGGGCGGGACCCCGGCGACCCGCTGCTGATCGGCGCGGTCAAGTCGAACATCGGTCACCTGGAGGCAGCCGCCGGCGTGGCCGGCCTGATCAAGACGGTGCTCGCCCTGCGCCACCGGGTCGTCCCGGGCAACCTGCACCTGACGGAGCTCAACCCGCGGATGGACGCCGGGCGGCTGCCGGTGGCGTTCTGCGACCGTACCCGGCCGTGGCCGGACCGCCCGGGGCCGGCGGTGGCCGCGGTCAGCTCGTTCGGTTTCAGTGGCACCAACGCCCACCTGATCCTGCAGGAGGCGCCGCCGGAACCCCCGGCACCGTCCGCAGTGGACCGTCCGGCGCACGTGCTGGCCCTGTCGGCCCGCGACGCTGACGAGGTGCGGACCGTCGCGGCGCGCCTGGCCGACTGGATCACCGAGCACCCCGGTGTGGCGGTGGGCGACGTCGGACACACGGTCAACGCGCGCCGGGCGGCGTACCCGTGCCGGGTTGCCCTCATCACCTCGTCGGTGACCGACGCGGTCGCCCGGCTGCGCGACCTGCCGGAGCCGGCCCGGGCCGGCCCGCCGGGCCGGCTGCTGCTGCACCTGAGCGCCACCCCGGCCGAGGCCGACGCGATCGCCGCCGCGCTGCGGCCGGTGAGCGCGCCGTTCCGCGACGCCTGGGACCGGATCGCCGCCGAGGTGGCGGATCAGCCGGGCGCGACCGGACCGGACGCGCGTGCGGTGATCACCCAGATCGCCCTGGCGCGGATGCTCGGCGGCTGGGGTGTCGGGCCCGCCGCGGTGGCCGGCGCCGGCCCGGGTGAGCTCGCGGCTGCGAGCGTCGCGGGGATCTTCGATCCGGCCACGGCCGTGCGACTGCTCCTGGCCCGCAGCACGGGAGCCGTTCCCGAGGCGACGTTCCCGGCGCCCCGCACGCGCCTGCTGCGCGGGGCCGGGGCGAGCGCCGTCCCGGCCGGCAGCCGGGCCGCCGACTGGGTCGCCGCCGACGGCGCGACACCACCCGACGTCGCCCGCAAGACGCTCGAGGACCACGGGTACGGCCAGTACCTGCGGATCGGCGGCGAGCCCGCGCCCGGCTGGTCCGTGGTGACCGGGTCCGCCCCGTGGCTCAGCCTGCTCGAGACCCTGGCCGCCCGGCACACCGCCGGCGGCGACATCGACTGGACAGCGGTCGACGAGGGGCATGCCCGGCGGCGCCTGCCCCTGCCGCCGCATCCGTTGCGCCGGCTCTCGCCGCGCCCGGCGCCATCGGAGCCGGCTCTGGCCCCGGCGGCTCTGGCCCGGGTCGCTGGGCTCGGGCTGCGGGAGATCGGGTCGCCGCTGCCGCAGCGGCTGTTCCAGGCCACGATCGTGGCGGGCGCGCTGCCGGAACTCGCAGACACCGCCGGCGTGCTGCACGTCGGCTGGCACCAGGAGTTGCTGGCGACGGTGGCCCGTGATGCCTTCGACGCCCCGCTCGGCCTGACGGACGTCGCGTTCCAGCAGGCGCTGCGCCCCGTCGACGGCGACCGGGTGGTGCAGATCGTGGTGGAGCCGCCGGTGGACGGCTGGGCGGCCTTCGCCACGCACAGCCGGGGGACGGGGGACACCCGGTGGATCCGGCACGTGACCGGGCGACTGCGGGCCGGCTCGTCCGGTGCGCTGCCGGACGTCGCGCCGCCCCGCCCGCCGGCGGGGCGGGGACTCGACGGGGCCGCCTTCAACGCCGGGATGCGCCGTCGCGGCGTGGCGCTGGGCCCGTCCGTCGAGTGGGCCGACGAGGTGTGGACGGGCGAGGGCGAGGTGCTCGCGCGGTTCCGCCCGCCCGGCGGGCCGGCCACCGGGCGGACGCTGCCCGTGCCGCCCGGCCTGCTGGACGCCTGCATGCAGTTGTACGCCTTGGTCGCCGGCCCGGCCGTGGCCGACGACGAGCTGTTCCTGACCAGCCGCGCCGACGACGTGCGGTTCTCCGCCGAGCCGCCCGCCCCGGGACCGCTGTGGTGCCGGGTCCGCCTGACCGGCCCGCCGGGGGACGGCGCCGTGCGGGCGTCGTACGAGCTGGTCGACAGCGGCGGTGCGCCGGTGGTGACCGTCGGCGGGGCGGAGATCCGGCTGCTCGGCCCCGCCTCGCACCCGCCGCCGGCGGAGACCGGGACGGGCCTCGCCCGCACCCGGCCGCGGCCCGAGGCGCTCGACGGCTACCTGCGCGACCTGGTCGCCGAGCTCGTGCGCCTGCCCACCGGTGAGCTGGACCCCGACGTCCCGCTGGCCGACGCCGGGATGGAGTCGCTGGCGGCGCTGGAGCTGCGCCGCCGGGTCCGCGCCGAGCTCGACGTGGAGCTGCCGGTGGAGCTGCTGCTCGACGGGCCGTCGCTCACCGGCCTGCGCGACGCCGTGCTGGCGCACACCGGCCGGACGGGTGCGGCCGAGCCACCCCGGGACTACCAGACGGAAAGCGGGCGCTGGCTGCCGCGGATCGTTCGCCCGGCGGACGCGGTCCGGCTGTTCTGCCTGCCCTACGGTGGTGGCGGCGCGTCGCTCTTCCGGCACTGGCCGGAGCAGCTGCCGGGCGGGGTGGCGGTGCACCCCGTGCAGTTGCCCGGTCGCGAGGACCGGGCCGACGAGCGGGCGATCGACGATCTGGACGAGGCGGTCGACGTGCTCACCCGGGCGCTGAAGCCGCATCTGGACCGCCCGTTCGCGTTCTACGGCCACAGCATGGGCGGCCTGCTGGCGTACCGGCTGGCTCACCGGCTCTCCGCGGAGTACGGCGACCTGCTGCGCCACGTGTTCGTCGGCGCGTTCAGCGCGCCCGCCGACGGCCCGAACCCGCTGGTCGCGCGGCTGTCCCGGGTGCTGGACACGATCGGTCTGGCCGGGCTCCCGGACGGCGCCGAGGTGGCCCGGGCCCGCCGGGAGCGGCCCGAGGTCTTCCAGGCGGCACTGCGGGACGAGTTCGGCGCGGCCCTGGCCACCAAGGTGGACGCCGCCACGGACGGTCCCGGGTACCACGACCTGCGTCTGGTGTGGAGCCATCGGCCGCAGCCCGGCGAGGCGCTGCCGGCCGTGCCGCTGACCGCGCTGCACGGCACCGGTGACGAGGTGGTCGCGGGGGCCGACATGTTGGCCTGGGCGGGGCTGACCCGTGGGCGCTTCGAGCTGGTCGGGGTGCCGGGCAACCACTTCTTCGTGCACGAGGACCAGTCCGGCGGCCGGGTGCGCGCGCTGCTGGCGGCCCGGCTGGCGGAGCAGGTGCTCGCCGCGCCGGGGGCGCTCGGCGGGTGAGCCCCGCGGTCAGCCGGGCTGCTCCTGGCCGGCAGCGGGGCTGTTGAGCGCGCGCCACCTGTCCACCAGCAGCGGGATCTCGGTGCGGATGAACGCGAAGAAGCGCCGGGTCTCGTCGAGGTGCCGGGCGGCCGGGGACTCCGGGCCTAGCGCGGCGATGCCGCTCTCCAGGTCTTTCTCGAGCTTGATGAAGACCGAGTCGCGGCGGGCGAACATCTCGTACCACATGCCGTGGGAGAGGCGGTAGTGGTCGCGGCGTTCGCCCGGCGCCCGCTCGCGGACGACCAGGCCGAGCTGGCTGAGGTAGCGCACCGCCTGAGAGACCGCGGCCGGGCTGATCTGCAGAGTCTCGGCCAGCTCAGCGGCGGTGCGGGTGCCGGTGGCGGAGGCCAGGACGGCCACGAACACGCGGGCGGCCATGCGCGGGAAGCCGAGGCCGGCCAGGTTCAGCGCGAAATTCTCGATGAACTGGGCCACCTCGTCCTGCTGCGGACGCCTCGCGCCATTTTCTGCGGCATCCAACATGTGCCCATCCTTCCAGGTAGCGCTGTTTCTGCCAGGAAGGGGCCCGCTCGGGCCCGCGGCGCGGCCTATCTTTACCGAGTGTAGTTTATTTACAAGTTCATGAAGGAACTATACCATGGGGTCATGACTACCGTGATCGATGTGTCCAAGCTCGTCAAGACGTTCGGTGTCACCCGTGCCTTGGACGGCCTCGACCTGCGTGTCGAGGAGGGAGAGGTGCACGGTTTCCTGGGGCCCAACGGAGCCGGGAAATCGACCACCATCCGGGTGCTGCTGGGTCTGCTGCGCGCCACCTCGGGCGAGGCCCGGCTCTTCGGCGCCGATCCGTGGAACGACGCGGTGGCGCTGCACCGCCGGCTGGCCTACGTGCCCGGCGACGTGAACCTGTGGCCCAACCTCTCCGGCGGCGAGGCGATCGACCTGTTCGCGTCGCTGCGCGGTGGCATCGACAAACGCCGCCGGGACGAGCTGCTGGAGCGGTTCAACCTCGACCCCCGCAAAAAGGCCCGCACCTACTCCAAGGGCAACCGGCAGAAGGTCGCGCTGGTCGCGGCGTTCGCCTCCGACGTCGAGCTGTTCATCCTCGACGAGCCGTCCTCCGGCCTCGACCCGCTGATGGAGGTGGTCTTCCAGGACTGCGTGAGCGACGCCAAGGCGGCCGGCCGCACGGTCCTGCTCTCCAGCCACATCCTGGAAGAGATCGAGCGCCTGTGCGACCGGGTGAGCATCATCCGCGAGGGGCGCACGGTCGAGACCGGCAGCCTCTCCGAGATGCGGCACCTGAGCCGCGCCGCGGTCACCGCCGAGACCGAGCTGCCGATCACCGGCCTGGCCCGGCTCGCCGGCGTGCACGACCTCAGCGTGAACGGCACCCGCGCCACCTTCGACCTGGACAACAGCCACCTCGACGACGTGCTGCGCCACCTCACCCAGTTCCGGCTGAGGTCGCTGACCAGCACCCCGCCCACGCTCGAGGAGCTCTTCATGCGCCACTACAGCAACGCCGAGCAGAACGCGCAGACGCCCGCCGGAGCCGTGCGATGAGCCCCTTCACCGGCACCGGCCGGCTGTTGCGCCTGGCGCTGCGCCGCGACCGGCTGCAGCTGCCGATCTGGCTCGTGGTGCTCACCCTGGTGCAGTACGCGAGCACGGTCAGCGTCATCGACCTCTACCGCGACGACGCCGCGCGGCTCGCCTTCACCGTCACCTCGGCCGAGAGCCCGGTGCTGCTGGTCTTCAACGGCCTCATCTCCGGGTCCGGCCTGGGCGCGGTCGCGGCCAGCCAGACTCTGCTGATCGTGGTGCTCGGCGCCGCGTTCATGAGCTTGTTCGCGATCATCCGGCACACCCGGCAGAACGAGGAGACCGGCCGCGCCGAGCTGATCGGCTCGGCCGTCGTGGGCCGGCACGCGGCCCTCACCGCCGCTCTGTTGCTGGTCATCGGGGCCAACGTGGTGCTGGGCCTGCTTAATGCGGTCGCGCTGATCGCCGCCGACCTGCCGGCGGCCGGCGCGTTCGCCGAGGGCGCCGCCATCGCGCTGGCGGGCATCGCGTTCGCATCCGCGGCGGCGGTGTGCGCACAGATCCCCGAAGGCGCCCGCTCGGCCAACGGGCTGGCCGCCGGGTTCGTCGGGGTGGCCTTCCTGCTGCGCTCGATCGGCGACGTCACCGGGCACGTCACCGAGCAGGGCACCAAGGTGATCAGCGGCTGGGCGTCCTGGCTGTCCCCGATCGGCTGGGCCCAGCAGGTGCGGCCCTTCGACGACGACAAGTGGTGGGTCCTGGGCCTGATGCTCGGCTTCTCGGCGCTCGCCGTCGGTGGTGCCTTCGTCCTCACGACCCGCCGGGACGTCGGCTTCGGCCTGTCCCAGACCCGGCCCGGCCCGCCGCAGGCGCCGCCGGGACTGCTCAGCCCGCTCGGCCTGGCCTGGCGGTTGCAGCGGGGCACCCTGCTCGGCTGGTCCGTCGGCATGATCGTCGTCGCCCTGGCCCTCGGCGCGGTCGGCGACGCCGTCCGCGACGTGGTGGAGAGCAGCGACACGGTCGCCGAGATCGTGGAGCAGCTCGGCGGTGGCGGCGCCAACCTCATCGACAACTACTTCGCCGCGGTGTTCGGGCTCCTCGGCCTGGCCATCGGCGGCTACGCCGTGCAGGCGCTGCTGCGCCTGCGGTCGGAGGAATCCGGCCCGCTCGAACCGTTGCTGGCGACCGCCGTCAGCCGGCCCCGCTGGCTCGCCTCGCACGTCGCGATCGTGGTGGCGGGCACCGTGTTCCTGCTCGCCCTGGCCGGCGCGTGCACCGGCCTGTTCTACGGCCTGGTGGTCGGCGATGTCGGCGGCTACGTCGGCGACCTCACGGTGGCCGCGCTGGTGCAGACCCCGGCGGCACTCGCCCTGGTCGGGTTCGTCGTGGCGGCCTTCGGGCTGCTGCCCCGGCTGACTGCCGCGATCGCCTGGGCTGGTTTCGGCATCTGCCTGCTGCTCGGCCAGATCGGCGCGCTGCTGAAGCTGCCGCAGGCGATCCTCAACATCTCGCCGTTCAGCCACACCCCGCCCGCGCCGGTGGCCGACGTGGCGGTCCAGCCGCTCGTCGTGCTGCTCGCCGTGGCGGCCCTCCTGACGGGCGCCGGCTTCGTGCTGTTCCGCCGGCGTGACCTCGCCATGTGACCTTGCCCCGCCCCCCCGAAGTCGATGCTGTGACCAGTTGCCGCTGGTCACAGCATCGACGTCGATAACCGCTGGTCGAGTTCACCGCTGTTCGAGCGCGAACCCCGACTCGATCCACTTGCTCGACTCGATGGCCACGCCGACGGCCCGGTCGCCCGGGGCCATCCGGGGCAGCAGCCGCTCCAGCTGGAAATAGACGAGCGCGTTGCCGTTGTTGCCGGTCTCCTCCACGCAGGAGACCTCGACCGCGTTCGGCACGCCCAGCGCGGCCACGATCTTCGCGGTCATCCGGCCGGACAGCTGCGGCGGCAGCACGAAGGACACCTCCGAGTGCCCCCAGCCGGTCCGCCGCAGCACCTCCGCCAGGCTGGACACCGCCATCACCGGCACGGCCGCCTCGATCGCCTTGTAGTCCTCGGTGACCGGCGGGCCGGAGAAGCGCCGGTTGCCGCCGAACCAGTCAAGGGTCTGCCCGGGGGCCTTGTTCCGTCCGGTGAGCCGGGTGAACACGCCACGCACCAGCGGGCCGGGGCCATCCTCGGTGGTCAGCACCACCGCGCCGGCGCCGTCGCCGAACAGCACCAGGTTCACCAGCTGGGCCGGGGGCAGCGCGCCGGCGTCCATGTCCGGGTCGACCAGCTTGGCGGAGACGTCGCCACCGAGGACCAGCGCCGTCCGGTGCGCACCGGCGCTCAGCATGTGGCACGCCACCTCCAGCGCCTGCACCGCGCCCGAGCACCCGGACTGGAGCTGGAACGTCGGCACCCCGTCGATGCCCAGCCGGTCGGCGATCTCGTTGAGCGTGGTGGGCATGAGCTTGTCCGGCATGGCCGTGCCCATCACCATGAGGTCCACGTCGGAGGGGTCCAGGCCGGCCGCCGCCAGCGCCCGCCGCCCGGCGGCCTCGCCCAGGTCGGCCAGCGTGTGGCGCTGCTCGCCGGTCGCCAGGTCGACCGCCAGGTGGCGGAACTTGGTGCCGATGAACGACTCCACCCACTGCTCCCACATCGGGCCCATGCCCATCCGCTTGCCCAGCGTGGCGTTGTCGATCGGCGGACCCGGTGCGGCGGTGCCGATCCCGGCCATCCGGATCGTGCCGCCCGGAGTCACCACGTGACCGGCAGTTCCTGCGCGGCGTACATCGAAGCCCCGGTGCGCATCGGCACCTCCTCGGCCGGCACGGCCAGCCGCAGCGCCGGGAACCGGCGGAACAGCGCGGCGTACGCGATCCGCATCTCGCTGCGGGCCAGCTGCTGGCCGAGGCACTGATGAATGCCGTAGCCGAAGGCCATGTGGCCGGTGGCCCGCCGGGTCACGTCGAGCTCGTCCGGGTCGTCGAACCGTTCCGGATCCCGGTTCGCCGCCGGCAGTGAGACGGTCACCGCGTCGCCGGCCCGGATCACCTGACCGTCGATCTCCACGTCCTCCAGCGCCGTGCGCGGCACCCCGAACTGGGCGATGGTCAGGAAGCGCATCAGCTCCTCGACGGCGCCGTCGAACAGCGCCGGATCTTCCCGCAGCCGGGCGAGCTGGTCCGGGTGGCGCAGCAGGGTATAGGTGCCGAGCGAGAGCATGCTGGCGGTCGTCTCGTGCCCGGCCATCAGCATCATCATCGCGATGCCGGTGAGTTCCTGGTCGTTGAGCTGACCCGTCGAGATCAGGCCGCTCATCAGGTCGTCGGCCGGCTCGGCCCGCTTGCGCTGCACGAGCCCGAAGATGAGGGCCGAAATGGCCTGGAACGCGGCCGCGATCTGCTCGGCGGTCGAGTCGAGCCGCATCACGGCCAGGGAGTGCCCCTGGAAGTGGGGGCGTTCGGCGTACGGGACGCCGAGCAGCTCGCAGATCACCAGCGACGGGATCGGCAGCGCGAACGCCTGGACCAGATCCACCGGCGGGCCGTGCCGTTCCATCGCGTCCAGGTGCTCGGCGGCCACCTCCTCGATCCGCGGCTCCAGCTGCTTGATGCGGCGCACGGTGAACTGCCCGGTCAGCAGCGACCGGTACTTGGTGTGGTCCGGCGGATCCATGTGGATGAACCAGCCGGGCGGCACCGTCGTCCATGGCCGCGCGCCGCTGGGCAGGTCGAAGGGCACCTTCTTGAGGTCACCCCGGCCGCTGAACCGCTGGTCGCTGAGGATGCGGCGACCGGCGGCATGGCTGGTCACCAGCCAGCCGAGGTGCCCGTCCGGGTAGGCCAGGCGGCTGATCGGCTGCTCGGCGCGCAACCGGCTCAGCTCGTCCGGGGGATCCAGGGGGCGCTGCCGCTGCGTCGGCAGCCGTCCCGGCGCCGGGACTGTCTCGGTCATCTCGGTTCCCTTCGTCACCGTGCCAGCGGCGCGCCCGGGATCGGCGGGATGCGTAAACGCCGTCGAGCCACGCCCTCGCCGTCCACCCTGATCGGCCCGGCTTAAGCAGGGCTAACGCCGGGGGGCTGGGCTGCGGGGGCCGGGTCGTGCAGCCGGATGGCCTGGGCCGGGCAGGACGCGGCGGCGTCCCGTACGGCGTCGGCCAGGTCCGGGCCCGGATCCCGGCGCAGCAGCACGACGCGGCCGAGATCGTCGTCCTGGTCGAACACCTCGGGGGCGGTCAGCGCGCACATCCCGCTCGAGACGCATCGCGGGAGAAGGATCTCGATGGGCACGGTCGCCTCCGTCGGGCCTGCTGGGCGCAGCGCGCTCCGCGCCGTCGCCGGTAGCGTAGGCGCGTCACCACGCTTCGGCCGATAGCGCTTCAGCGCAGCTCAAGGCCCGCTTCAGACCCGCTTCAGGGCCCGCCGGCGAGCCGGCTTTAGACCAGCGGAAGGTGGCCCCAAGTCCGATCCGGCACGGTGAGGGGGGCGGCATCCGGCCACCCTTGGGCGGCACGTCGGAGGCGACATGGCGGAGAACGGACACGGTGTCGTGGTGGGCGGCGGGCTCGGCGGCATCCTCGCGGCCTGTGCGCTGCGGGAGCACGTCGAGCAGGTCACGGTCGTCGAACGCGACGAATACCCGCCCGGGGCCGAACCGCGCAAGGGGGTGCCGCAGGGCCGGCACGCGCACATCCTGTGGTCCGGTGGCGCGCGGGCGATCGACCGGCTGGCGCCCGGCTCCGTCGCCGCCCTCAGCCGGGCCGGTGCCCATCTGATCAGCGCCAAGGCGGACATGCTGCTGCACACGGCGTACGGCTGGCAGCACCGGTTCCCGTCGGACAACCACGCGATCACGTGTGCCCGCCCGCTGCTCGACGCCGTGGTGCGCGAGCGGGCCCTCGCCAGCGGTCGTATCACGGTCCGCGCCGGCACCGAGGCCGTCGCCCTGACCGGCGACGCCGGCCGGGTCACCGGCGTACGGGTGCGCGAACCCGGCGGCGCCGAGACCGAGCTGGCCGCCGACATCGTCGTCGACGCGTCCGGCCGCGGCTCCCGGCTGCCCCGCTGGCTCGAGGCCCTGGGCGTGCCGGCGCCGCCCGTCGAGACCGTCGACACCGGGCTCACCTACGCCACCCGGCCCTTCCTGCGTCCCCCCGGCGCTGAGCGGTTCCCGCTGGCCAGCGTGTACGCCGACCACCGGGCCGGCACCCCCGGCCGCAACGGCCTCGTGCTGCCCATCGAGGACGGCACCTGGCTGATCACCCTGTCCGGGACCCGGGGCGCCGAGCCGGCCGCGGACGATGACGCCTTCGCACCGTTCGCCCGGGCACTGCGGGACCCGCTCGTCGCCGACCTGATTGCGGTGGGTGAGCCGCTGGGGCCCGTACGCCTGACCCGCAGCACCGTGAATCGCCGCCTGCACGCCGATCGCGCGCCGGCCTGGCCGGAGGGCCTGGTCGCCGTCGGCGACAGCGTCGTGTCGCTGAACCCGATTCACGGGCACGGGATGAGCGCCGCCGCGCAGAGCGCCGCCGCCCTGGCCGACGCGCTGCGGGACATCGGCCTCAAGCCCGGCCTGGCCCGCGCCGCCCAGCAGGCCATCGCCGCCGTCGTGGACACGCCCTGGCTGCTCTCCACCTCGCAGGACATCTGCTACCCGGACGCCCGCATCGACGTCACCGACCCCCGTCTGACCGTGCAGGCGGGCCGGCGCCAGGCGTTCGCGGACCTGGTCGCCGCGGCCGCCCTCCGCAACCCGGCGGTGAGCGGGGCATTGACCGCCGTCACCACCCTCACCGCGCCGGTCTCGTCGCTGGAGAGCCCCGCGTTCCTGACGGCCCTGCGCAGCGGCGAGACGCGGCCCCCGCTGAGCCGCGCCCCGCTCAGCGAGCAGGAGGCCGCGGTCCTGGCGCGCTGACCGAGACAGCAGAAGGGGCCCGGCCGGCGGCCGGGCCCCCTTTCGTGCGCTCATTCCCGCGCTGCGGCCCGGCCCAGCTTCTCGTCGATGAAGGCGAAGATCTCGGCCGTCGACGCGGTGCGGATCTCCTCGCCGGTCGCCGCCGCGGGCTGTTCCGGCCCGCCGGTCGTCCACGCCGCGAGCAGCGTCTGGAGGCGGGTCGTGATCCGCGTACGGTCCCCGTCCGCCGCCTCCAGGGCAGACATGGTGCGCTCCAGACCGTCCAACTCGGTCAGCAGCCGCTCCGCCGGGGTCAGCGGGGCGCCTAGCAGGTCGCCGGCGATCCGCTCGGTCAGCTCGCCCGGCGTCGGGTGGTCGAAGACCATCGTCGCCGGCAGCCGCAGACCGGTGGCGGCGTTGAGCCGGTTGCGCAGCTCGACCGCGGTCAGCGAGTCGAACCCGATCTCGCTGAACGGCCGGTGCTCGTGCACCGCCCGGGCATCCGCGTGCCCGAGCACCGCCGCCACGTTGCCCCGGACCAGCTCCAGCAGGTGTCGGTGCTGCTGCTCCGGATCGAGCGCCTGGAGTCGCGCGGTCAGGCCCTCGCGGCCGGCGCCCGCGTCGGCCGCTGTCCGCAGCGCCGGCGGCGCCAGCTCCCGCAGCAGCGCCGGCAGGTCCGCCCGGCGCAGCATCCCGCCGGTGATCGGCTGAAGCAGCTGCACCGCCGGGCCGCCCGCGAGCGCCGCGTCGAAGAGGGCCAGGCCCAGATCGGTGGGCATCGCCCCGCCGCGACGTTCGGACGGGCCGAGACGGGCGGTGAGGCCGGTCTCCTGCGCCCACTGGCCCCACGCCATCGAGACGGCGGGCAGGCCGAGCGAGCGCCGGTGCTCGGCCAGCCCGTCGAGGTAGGTGTTGGCCGCAGCATAGTTGCCCTGCCCCGGATTGCCGAACACCCCGGCGGCCGACGAGAAGAGCACGAAGGCGGACAGGTCGAGGCCGCGGGTCTGCTCGTGGAGGTGCCGGGCGGCGTCGGCCTTCGCCGCCAGTACCGCGTGCAGCCGCTCCGGGGTCAGGCTGCCGATGGTGGCGTCGCCGAGCACACCGGCCGCATGGATCACCGCGGTGATCGGGTGCGCGGGGTCCACGTCGGCCAGCAGCGCGGCGATCTGCTCCGGGTCCCCGGTGTCGCAGGCGACGAGCTCGACGTGCCGGGCCAGCGACCGCAGGTCGTCCGCGTCGGGGTGCGCGGGGCCGGTGCGGGAGGCGAGCACGAGCCGGGTCACCCCGTGCCGCTCAGCGAGGTGCCGGGCGAGCAGCCGGCCCAGCCCGCCGGTGCCACCGGTGATGAGCACCGTCCCCTCCGGATCCAGCGGGCGGGAACCGTCCGGCTCGTCGGTGAGCCGCGTGAGCCGGGGCACGAGGACCTGGCCGTCGCGTACGGCCAGCTCCGGCTCGCCGTCGACCAGCACTGTTGCGGCCGGGTCCGGAGCTTCCACCAGGACGACCCGCTCCGGGTTCTCGCTCGCGGCGGTGCGGGCCAGGCCGGTCACCGCCCGGTGGGCCAGGATGCCGGGCCGGGTGTGGACCACCAGGCGCCGGTCGTCGTCGGCGTGCTCGGCGAGCCAGGTCTGCAGCTGCCGCAGGGCCGCCTCGGTGACCTGGTGGAGGTCGCCGTCCGGCGCCGGCCAGACATCGGTCCGGGCCGGATCGGCCGGGACCGCCGGCCCGGCCTCCCGCCAGGCGATGGCGGACCGGCTGACCCGGGTACGGGCGACGCTCAGGGTGGCCGGGTCGACGGGGCGGGTGGCGAGTTGGTTGATGGTGATGACGGGTTGTCCGGTGGGGTCGTAGGCGGTGATGGTGATGCCGTTGTCGGTGGGGGTGAGTGTGGCGTGGAGTTCGGTGGCGTTGGTGGCGTGCAGGGTGACGCCGGTCCAGGCGAAGGGTAGGTGGATGGTGTCGCCGGTGTGGGTGGCGAGGGGGTGCAGGGTGGCGTCGAGTAGGGCGGGGTGGATGGTGTGGCCGTTTGTGGTGAGGCCTTCGGGTAGGGCGATGGTGGTGTAGGTGGTGTGGTCGGTGTGTTGCCAGGCGGCGGTGACGGCGGTGAAGGCGGGTCCGTAGTGGTAGCCGGCGGCGGCGAGGTCGTCGTAGAGGGTGGTGATGTCGACGGGGATCGCCTCGGCCGGCGGCCAGACGGGCTGCGCTTGCGGCACCGGGGCGGCGGCGGTCAACGTGCCGCTGGCGTGCAGCACCCAGGGCTCGTCGTCGCCGTTGCGGGAGTGGATGGTGACTGTCGATTCGGTGGTGGTGGCCTGCAGCTGCACGGTCACTCCCGGCGGGATCTCCGCGGGCGCCTGGAGGGTGAGGTCGTCGATTGCGGGGGTGGTGGTGTGGGCGGCGGCGTGTAGGGCCATGTCGAGCAGGGCGGTGCCGGGGAGCAGGACGGTGTCGCCGACGGCGTGGTCGGCCAGCCAGGGGTGGGTGTGCAGGCTGATCGTCCCGGTGTGGAGGACGTTGCCGGTTCCGGCCATCCGAATGGTGGCGCTGAGCAAGGGGTGGCGGGATGTCTCCTGGCCGAGTCCGGTGGCGTCCTGGATGGTTTTCGTGGGATCGAGCCAGTAGCGCTGGTGTTGGAAGGGGTAGGTGGGGAGGTTGACCGGTCGGGTGGGTGTGGGGGTGAGGTGGTTGGTGTTGGGGTGGTGGTGGGTGTGGAGGATGGCGCGTTGGGTGGTGAGTCGGTGGGGGGTGTCGTCGTTGCGGCGGAGTGAGGCGATGTGGAGGGCGGGGTTGTCGATGGCGGTGGTGAGGGTGGGGTGGGGTGAGCATTCGAGGAAGGTGCGGTAGCCGTCGTTGATGAGGTGTTCGACGGTGGGGTGGAAGAGGACTTGTTCGCGGAGGTTGGTGTACCAGTAGTCGGCGGTGAGGGTGGTGGTGTCGATGGGTTGTGCGGTGACGGTGGAGTAGAAGGCGATGCTGGCCGGTTGCGGATCCACCTCGGCAAGGTCGGTGAGGATTTGGTCGCGGATGGTGTTGATGTGGGGGCTGTGTGAGGCGTAGTCGACGTCGATGAGTTTGGCGTTGATGCCTTGGTTTTGGTATTGGGTGACGAGGTTGGTGATGGTGGTGGTGTCGCCGGAGATGATGGTGGAGTTTGGTCCGTTGATGGCGGCGATGTGGTTGGGGATGT
>NZ_JBICUF010000021.1:0-94818 GCF_043198035.1 Micromonospora sp. NPDC048898 | reverse complement strand
CACCCGCTTCGACAAACTCGCCGTCCGCTACGAAGCCACCGTTCACATCGCCGCGATCAACGAGTGGCTGTAACCGACTTCGACACAGGCCCTAGAGGGTGCGCAACGCCTGCCGGATCAGCTCACCCGCAACGTCTCCGTATACCGCCTCGGCGGCCAGGCCCTCAAACGCTCTGACGTACAGGGCGATCTCACGAGGCTGGGTCACTGCCAGCTCGGCGGTGACGGCCTCCACGTGCACCAAGCGGTCGATCAGGCGGAGGCGGGCAGGTCGTCCGGTCGGCGGATCAACGGCGGGAGGGGTATCGCGCGTACCGTGCCCGCCGAGGCGTCGGCGGGCGCCCGGTTCACAGTTGACCTTGCCGGCCGGGGCGAGTGGCCGCCCGCACCGCTCGGAGACAGGGAAGCCGCGGTGGTCTGGGCCGGCGGTACGTCGTCGGCCGACGTGACGGCCCGCAGCCGACGAGCGTCGGCCAGCTGGTTGGTCCCGGGGCTCGACACGGCCGGACGGGCGGCCATCGTCGGGGTGGGGTTACGTCGCCGCGGCTCTGCCGGGCCGGTGGCACCGCCCGGCTCCGGCGGGGGCAGCGCCGCGAAGACGGTGTCGAGGCGGCCGGCCCGGGCGCCGACGGTGTCGAGGCGCACGATCTCGGCGCTCCTCGCCGTCGAGCCGTTGACCGCACCAGCGCGGACGGCTTCAGCGCGGTCGATGGCAGCGCGGCGCTCGGGCAGGTTGGCGTCGCGGTGCAGGGCGTCGTGGCGGGGCGCGCCGGCGGCCCGGCGGGCGAAGACGGCCCGCAACGCGCGGGGCAGCCGCTCGGCGGCGACCTGGCGCAGCGCGGGCGCGGCGAACGCGTACCCGTCGGCGTGGTGGGGGAGCAGCAGCCCGGCGGCGACCAGCCGGCGCAGTGCCGGTGCGGACCGGCCGGGCGCCCAGCCGAGCGCCCGGTCGACAGCCGCACCGGAGATCACGCCGCCGAGGACGCCGGCGGCCATCAGGACCGCCCGCCGCTCACCGTCGAGGTGGTCCAGCTCGGCGCCGACGGCTCGGCGTACCGCCTCGGGCAGCGGGAGCGCCACCGGGTCGGCCCCGTCCAGGATCGACGCGACGTACGCCGCCGCGTGCCCGGGCCGGCCGCCGACCAGCGGCAGCAGGCGGTCCACCAGGGCCACCGGCTGGCCGGCCCGGGTCAGGAGAAGGCGCAGCAGCCGCCCGGACTGCACCGTGGCCAGCGGTCGGATCGTGACCCGGCGAGCCGGGCCGGGCCGGGTGTCGGCCCACTGTGGTTGGTGCAGGGTCACCACGGCCAGTGGCAGCCCACGTGCCGTCGCCGCGCTGAACAGCCCGTGCAGGAATCTGCTCACCGCGGGCGCCGCGCGGTCCACGTCGTCCACGGCGACGATCAGCGGCCCCTGGTCGGCCAGGCGCAGCAGGATGTCCTGGCAGGCCGCCGCGCCGGCCAACGCCGCCGACGAGCCGTCCGGGGTGGTCAGCATCCGGTGCAGGGCCGGGACCGCCGCGGCGACGCGCGCCGGGGGGAACAGCGCGGTCAGGGCGGCGACGAGCCGGTCGTGGACCGCCGCCGGGCCGTCGCCGCGGCGCACTCCGGCGAGACCGCGGAGCAACTCCGCGACCGGTGCCAGGACCTGATCGGGGTACGGCTGGCAGGTCGCCACACACCAGCGCACCGGCACCCCGTCCACCGTGGTCAGCCCACGGGTCAACTCGTGCAGCAGCCGACTGCGGCCACTGCCGGTGGGCCCGACCAGGGAGACCCAGCGCGGGTTCTGCTCCCGGATCGCCACCGTCAACTGGTCGCGGACGGTGGCCAGCTCGCGGCGGCGGCCGATCAGCGGGCCGTCGTGCCGTTCCGCGCCGGGACGCACCGGACCGACGGCGTGCCAGACCGGCACCGGCGGCACCCGGCCGGCGACCGGTACCGGCGTCAACTGACGCTGGGCGATCAGCCCGGCGGTGGCTCGTGCGGTGGCCGCGCAGAGTGCGACGGCGCCCGGTGGCGCGTACTCCTGCAGGCGGGCCGCGGTGGTGATCACCGCGCCGCTGGCCACGCCGTGCCCGCCGCTGACCGCGCCGCCCAGGTCGACCACGACCTCGCCGGTGGCGACACCGACGCGAACCCGGAGTCGGATGTTCCCCACCATCGGCCGGCGATCCAGCGCGGCCTGGATCTCGAGTCCGGCGCGCACCGCCCGGTACGCGTCGAAGCCGTCGGAGTGCCGGGCACCGAACAGCGCCATCACCGCGTCGCCGACGTACTTCTCGACCACTCCCTGCCAGCGGTGCAGCACGCCCGCGACGGTGTCGAAGTAGACACGTTGCAACGCGCGGACGTCCTCCGGGTCGAGTCGGTCCACCAGTGCCGTGGAGCCGACGATGTCGGCGAAGAGCACGGTGACGGTGCGTCTCTCCTCCGCTACCGGCCAGAGCGATGTCACGCCGCGCTGCCCGTCGCCGAGGAAGATCCTGGTGGTGGTGGTCATGGTCGCGCACCAACCCTTCTGCCTGCTGATGCCTGGTGACCTCCGGAGATTGGCATCCCTGGGCCGACGGGGGATCTGCAGAACGACGTATGTCGGCCACCCGCAACCTTTAGTCGCAAAGTCGACGCGAGGAGTACCACAAGCGGCAGCTGGCCGTAGAACGGTTCGGGGACCTGTGATTAGGCTGCGTGCCATGGCCAGCGATGTGGACACCGCACCGCTCGTGGGCCGGGCCGAGCTGGTGCAGACGGTTCGGTCCGCGTTGCTCGGTGACGCCGCGCACGGGCAGACCGCCGGCGTCTTCCTGACCGGCGAGAGCGGTGTGGGCAAGACCAGACTGTTGGGTGAGATCGGGGTGCGGCTGCGTGAGCAGGGCGCCGTGGTGCTCACCGGCAGCTGCCTGGACATCGGCGACGCCTCCCCGCTGCACCCGCTGTTGCAGGCGCTGCGCCGCTTCGACGCCGACGTGGCCAGCACACACGCGCGCACCTCCTCGGCGGTGCGTGGGCTGCTGCAGATGTTCGCCGACGAGACCGCCGGCCCGGACGGCGCGGGCGCGCTGCTGGAGCGGGTCAGCCGCGGGCTGCACCTGATCGCCGAGGGCCGACCCCTGGTGTTGATCCTCGACGACCTGCAGTGGGTCGACCGCAGCACCCGGCAGTTGCTGCTCTACCTGTTGGCCGGCCTCGGTGACCTCCAGCTCTCCGTGCTGGCGGCGGTGCGCGCCGAGTCGTTGCAGGGCGCGCACCCGCTGCGCCGGGTGCTCACCGAGCTGCGGCGGCTGCGGACGGTGCGGGTGCTCGACCTGGCACCGCTGGACCGGGCCGACACCGAGAAGCTCGCCGCCGCGGTGGTGGGCCGCACGCTCCCCGCCGACGCGACCGAGCAGGTCTGGCAGCGCAGCGGTGGCAACCCGTTCGTGATCGAGGAGTTGGCCCGCGACCTGCGCGACGGCCGTGACGGTCTGTCCGAGACGCTGCGGGAGATCTTCCTCGACCGGGTCGACGCGCTGCCCCAGCACGCACACGCGGTGGTGCACGCGGTGGCCGCCGGCGTCGAACCGGTGCAGCACTGGCTGTTGGCGCAGGTGCTGCGGATGCCCGAGGACGAGCTGATCGACGCGGCCCGCGCCGCGGTGGCACACCGGTTGCTGGTCGGTGCCGACGACGGCTACCGGCTGCGGCACCGCCTGGTCGCCGAGGTGCTCGCGCACGAGCTGCTGCCGGCGGAGCGGTCCGGGTTGCACCGCCGCTACGCCGAGGCACTGACCGCCGCGCCGGGCGAGCTGCACCAGGCCCGGCTGGCGCACCACTGGCGGTTGGCCGGTGAGCCGGCCCGCGCGTTGCCGGCGGCGGTGGCGGCCGCCCAGGAGGCCGAACGGCTGCACGGTTACGCCGAGGCGCACCGGCACTGGTCGGCGGCGTTGCAACTGGCCGGTGACCCGGGCCCGCTGACGGTGGACCGGGTCGAGCTGCTGGAGAACGCCGCCGAGGCGGCCCACCACAGTGGTGAGCACGCCCGCGCCCTGGCCCTGCTGGAAGACGTGGCCGAGCTGCGCGGCGGCGAGCCGAGCTGCGCGCTGCACATCCGGCGGGCCCGCTATCTGGCCGCCGCCGGTCGCTCGGCGTTGGCCGAGGAGGAATACCAGCGGGCGTTGACGGCGTCCGACTGCTCCCCACGCGACCGGGCCAACGCCGCCGCCCGCCTGGCCGAGCTGCTGCTGCATCTGGGTCGCTACGCCGACGCCGGCCAGCGGGCCCGCGAGGCGCTGGCGTTGGCCGCCGACGTGGAGGGTTCCGCCACCGAGGTGGTGCTGGCCAGCTCCGCGCTGGGTTTCAGCGACGCCTACCTGGAGGACCCGGACGCCGGCCTCGCGGTGATGCGCGACGCCCTCGACACCGCCGAGCGCGCCGGCCAGCCCGAGGACGTGGCCTGCGCGTACCTGCACCTGGCGGAGCTGCTGACCGGGCCACTCAACATCCTCGAAGAGGGTGTGGTGGTGGCCCGGCGTGGTGCCGAGCGGGTCGCCGAGCTGGGGCTGGGCCGCACCTGGGAGACCCGGTTGCTCGCCGTCGCCATCAACGGGTTGTTCCGGGTGGGCCAGTGGGCCGAGGCGGAGAAGGTGGTCGCCGCCGCCCTGCGGCACCGGCCGTCCGGTGCGGACGCCGTCGAGCTGCTGCTGGCCCGGTGCCGGCTCTCGGTGGGCTACGGCGACATCGACGCCGCCAGCCGCGACCTCGACGCGGTGGCGACCCTGCTCGCCGGTGGCGGGGCGCGGCACGTCATTCCGCTGCTCACGCTGCGCGCCGGGTTGGCGATGTGGGAGGGCCGGCACGAGGTGGCGCGGTTGGCGGTGCAACGGGGCCTCACCGAGAGCCGTTCCGACGACGTGACGATCCTGTCGGCACTGGTCTGGCACGGCCTGCGCGCCGAGGCCGAGGCGCACGCCAGCCGCACCGTGGCGGTGGACCCGACGGTGGTACGCCGGCTGCGCGACGTGGCGGATCGGGTGGCCCGCAAGAGCGTCGGCGCGGCTCGTCCGGTGCGGTCGGTGGTGGAGGGGTTCCTGGCCCTCTGCGCCGCGGAGGTGAGCCGCCTGGACAGCAGCGACCCGGAGCTGTGGGCCGCGTCGGTCGCCGAGTGGGACCGGCGCCACCACCCCTACCCGGCGGCGTACTCGCGGCTGCGGCAGGCCGAGGCGCTGCTGGCCCGCCGCAGCCGGTTGGCCACCGCCGGCAAGCTGCTGCGGGAGGCGTACCGGGTGGCGCAGGGGTTGGGCGCGGCACCGTTGACCTCGGAGATCCGCGAGCTGGCCGGGCGGGCCCGGGTGTCGCTGGAGGAGCGCGAGGCCATCACCGCCACGCGCGGCGCACCGGCCGAGGCGTCCGACGACGAGTTGGCGGCACTCACCGCACGGGAGCGGGAGGTGCTCGCGCTCGTCGCGGAGGGGCTGACCAACAAGGAGATCGGGCAGCGGCTGTTCATCAGCGAGCGGACCATCGGGGTGCACGTGTCGCACATCTTCGACAAGCTCCAGGTCCGCACCCGCGTGCAGGCCAGCGCGATCCAGTTGCGCAACATCCGAAGCTGACTCGACGTACCGTCCACTGGCGCGTGTGCGCGCCGGGATACGTCGTTCTACTGATCCGGCGGGTGGGTGTCGGCTGAAAGGCTGGGCCGCGTTGACGACGGCACGGGGGATGCCGCCGACCACCATGGAGGAGAAATGACCGAACCGGTCTGGGGGCCCGTGCACCGGGACATCGTCGACCTGCTCGCCGACCATCCCGCGGACGTGCCGGCCGTGGTCGATCACCTCACCAAGCTGCAGGACCTGCTGGTGCGGCTGCCTCCGTTGGAGGCCAGTTGCCCCCTCGCCGACTTCAACAGGCTCTACCTGACGATCACCAGCAGCGTGTTGGACGGGTTGTACGAGGACCGCTTCGTCGACCCGGCCTTCCTCTCCCGGCTCGACGTGGAGTTCGCCGCGCGCTACTTCGATGCCATGCGGCTGTGGACCGACTCGAGTCCGGGCACTCCGAAGGCGTGGTCGTGCCTCTTCGAGCGGATGCGGGGGCCGGACGCCCGGCCCCTGCCGTCGGCAGCGGCCGGCGTCAACGCGCACATCAACTTCGACCTGCCCTTCGCGCTGGTGACGACGTTCGACCACCTGGAGTCGGAGCCGGTCGACGGCACTGACCAGCACCACGACTACCTGGAGATCAACAAGATCTTCGCGGACAAGATCCCCGGCCTGCGCCGGGGCTATCTGGAGCGGTGGCAGCTGCTCATCGACATGCTCAACGGCGACATCGACGACTGGTACCAGGGGGAACTGGTCGAGTACACCCGCGATGTCGCCTGGCGCAACGCACAGAAGATCTGGCGGTGCCGGCACGATCCGGACGCCCGCGAGTGTGAGCGCACGCGGTTGGACGACAACGCCGCGGCGCTCGGCCGGCTACTGCTCTCGCCCCTCGGGGCGTTCCTGCAGTAGCCGGGACGGGGGGTCCCCGCGCTCCGCCCCGTGGGGGGTGGCGGAGCGCGGGGACGCGTCCCACCAGATCCGCCCACCCGCGGGGCCGGCCGCCGTCCGGTCGGCCCGCGGGGAACAGCCGGTCGGCCCCGGGGGGTGTCGACCGTCTGCCACCGTCGGCCGGCCCGGGGGGTGCCGGCCGACGGTGGGGGAGGGCGGTCAGCTGGTCTGGTCGGTGCCGGATATCCGGGGGTGTCGGCGGGCTCGTACCGGGTACGCCCGCGCCATGACCGTCCTGGCCCGGCGCCGCCCCGCCGCCCGTCCCCGGCCCGCGCGGCCCGGCCCGCTGCGGCCGGGCGGCCCGGTGTCACGACCCACCGCCCGACCCGGTGCGCGATGACCGGTGCCGCCACGCGGTTCGCGTTCCGTTTCGATCCGCTGTTCCGCCCGGTGTTGGCGCTGCTGGGGGTCCGCCCGGCGACCGCCTGGGTGGCCGTCACCGACCGGGAGCTGATGATCCGGTACGGCCCGTGGCGGCTGCGGACCGACCGGGACAACGTGACAGCCGTCGAGCTGAGCGGCCCGTACCGCTGGTGGCGGGTGATCGGGCCGCACCTGTCGCTCGCCGACGGGGGTGCGAGCTTCGGCAGCAGCACGGCCGGCGGGATCTGCCTGCGCTTCGGCAGCCCGGTGCCGGCGGTGGTGCCGGGCGGGCGGCCACGACACCCGGCGGCCACGGTGACCATCGCCGATCCGCCCGCACTGGCCCGTCTGCTCGCCGTATCGGACCTGTCCTGAGCCGGCCAGCCACGTGCCCGGTTCCGCCGGTCGGGCCCCGATCTTCCGCCTACCGTCGGAGCAGGACCTGTGAGGGTGGGACGGGCGATGGGTGACGAGCACCGGGCGAAACCACGACGTTGGAACGGACGCCGCCACGCGCCGACCGGGCCGGACCCGGCACTGCGGGCGGCCCGAGACCCGGCCCGCCCGCACCGGGGCGGTCGCCCCGGTGTCGTGGTGCCCGAACGCGTGGCGACCGCGGCGCGGACCGGACCGCCGGCCAGCCCACTGCGCCGGTGGCTCTTCCAGCACCAGGTGCAGCCGCCCGGCCCGGAGTCGGGGGAGGGGCAGAACCGCCGGCACGCCTGGTGGCAGGTGATGTGCCTGACCGGCGTCGACTACTTCTCCACGCTGTCGTACCTGCCGGGCATCGCGGTGGTGGCGGCCGGTGCGCTCTCCCCGCTGGCGACCCTGTTGATCGTCGCGCTCACCCTGTTCGGCATGCTGCCGATGTACCGGCGGGTGGCCCAGGAGAGCCCGCACGGGCAGGGGTCGGTGGCGATGCTGGAGCGCCTGCTGCCGTTCTGGCGGGGCAAGGTCTTCGTACTCGTGCTGCTCGGCTTCGTGGCCACCTCCTGGATCATCACGATCACCCTCTCCTCGGCGGACGCCACCGTGCACCTGCTGGAGAATCCGTACCTGCCCGACGCGCTGCACGGCTCCGCCGTCCCGGTCGTGGTGACCGTGGTGCTGCTGCTCATCCTCGGCGGGGTGTTCCTGCTCGGCTTCCGCGAGGCGGTGGTGGTGGCCATCCCGCTTGTCGCCGTCTTCCTGGCCCTCAACGCGGTGATCGTCGTGGTCGCTGCGACCCGGATCGTGCGGGACCCGGGCATCGTGTCGGACTGGACGGCCGCGCTGACGACGGCCGGCGGCGGGCCGGGCGGCGTGCTGCTCACCGCCGTGCTGGCGTTCCCGCTGCTGGTGCTGGGGCTGTCCGGTTTCGAGACCGGGGTGAGCATGATGCCGCTGATCAAAGCCGACGGGGCGGACCGGGCGGCCCGACTCGCCGCCCGGATCCGCAACACGCGCCGGCTGCTCACCACCGCCGCGCTGATCATGTCGGTGTACCTCGTCTCGACGACCTTCGTCACCACGGCGCTCGTTCCGCAGGAGGAGTTCCGGCCCGGAGGCGCCGCCAACGGGCGGGCTCTGGCGTTCCTGGCGCACGCCCAACTGGGCGAGGTGTTCGGCACCGTCTACGACCTGAGCAGCGTGCTCATCCTCTGGTTCGCCGGCGCCTCGGCGATGGCCGGGCTGATCAACATCGTCCCGCGCTACCTGCCCTCGTACGGGATGGCGCCGGAGTGGGCGCGGGCGGTGCGCCCGGTGGTGATCGTCTACACCGTCGTCAGCGTCGCCATCACCGTCGCCTTCCGGGCCGACGTCAACGCCCAGGCCGGCGCGTACGCGACGGGCATCCTGGCGATGATGGTCTCCGGCGCGGTGGCGGTGACCATCTCCGCGGCCCGCCACCGCCAGCGCGCCGTCGCCGTCGGCTTCACCGTGCTGACCCTGGTGCTGCTGTACGCGTTGCTCGAGAACGTCATCGAGCAGCCGGACGGGATCACCATCTCCGCGTTGTTCATCCTCGGCATCATCGGGGTCTCGTTGGTCTCCCGGGTCACCCGGACCACCGAGCTGCGCGCCGAGCGGATCGAGTTCGACGAGCCGGCCCGTCGGTTCGTCACCGAGTCGCTGGCCCACGACGGGCAACTGCACCTGATCGCGAACAAGAGGCAGAGCGGGTCGGTGAAGGAGTACACGGTCAAGGAGCGGGCGCAGCGGGGGATGAATCCGGTGCCCGGGGCGGCGGACGTGCTGTTCCTGGAGATCG
The DNA here is from genome assembly GCF_043198035.1 of Micromonospora sp. NPDC048898. Taxonomy (NCBI): domain Bacteria; kingdom Bacillati; phylum Actinomycetota; class Actinomycetes; order Micromonosporales; family Micromonosporaceae; genus Micromonospora; species Micromonospora sp. NPDC048898. Next base: position 85,666 of record NZ_JBICUF010000021.1, on the reverse strand, counting down.
ACGTGGTCGACCCGTCGGAGTTCAGTCAGGTGCTGCGGGTGCACGGGATCGAGGTGGGCGGCTTCCGGGTGTTGCGGGCCAGCAGCCCGGCCGCGCCGAACGCGATCGCCGCGATCCTGTTGGCCCTGCGCGACGCCACCGGTGTTCGCCCGCACGCGCACTTCGAGTGGTCGGAGGGGAGCCCGATCGCGCACCTGGCGCGCTATCTCATCCTCGGTCGGGGAGACACCCCGCCGGTGGTACGCGAGATCATCCGGCGGACCGAGCGGGACCCGCTGCGTCGTCCCGGGATCCACGTCGGCGGCTGAGCCCGGCACCCGGCCGCCATGGGCGCGGCCCTGGCGCTGAGGAGCCGCCCCGAGCTACCGCTTCGCGGGCATTCGGCCCTGCTGTGCCCGGTCGGTGGCGGCTGGGGCGCGGATGCGTAAACGCAAGGTTATTCATGTTCGCCGGTCTTGTCGCATTTGACCGTCGTATCGTCATTTCGGTGGCGCTAGGAACGTTAGCCACCCCGCGCCTGTTTGGTGCGGCCGTGTCAGATGCACGAGGGGCAGGGAAGTTCTATGTTCACGTACCGAGCAAGTCGTCGCCCAGCGCGGCCCAGGCGGCGGTCCCGGTGGTTCCTGACCGGGAGCCTGGTGGCCGGTGGCATGGTGGTGGCGACGGGCCTGACCGGCGTGGCGGCCGCGGCGGCCGACCGGGTGACGGTGCCCTGCGACTCCGACCGACTCATCGCGGCGCTCGTCCGTGCCAACGCCGAGGGCGGCGGCGAGCTTCGGCTCGCGCGCAACTGCACCTACACCCTCACCGAGGCCTTCCAGCAGCCCGACGATTACGACGGCGGCATCCGGGACGCCCGCGAGGCCGCCGACACCGCCGAGAACCCCGGGGACGCCGAGACGCCCCCGCGCGATCCGAAGGACGACAAGGCCGGCCTGCCCGTCATCTACCACCCCATCACCATCCAGGGGGAGGGTGCCACCATCAGGCGTGCCCCGAACGCCGACGAGTTCCGGTTCTTCACCGTCCGCGACGGCGGCGAGCTGGACCTGAGTGACGTCGTCCTGAAGAACGGCCGGTCGGCGGCTGAGGGGGGCAGCATCCACGTGGTCCACGGCGCCGCCGCCGCCGTGCGGCGCACGACGATCATCGGAAGCACCTCCCGCTCCGCGGAGGGTGGCGGTGGCGGAATCTTCAACGACGGCAACATGGTGATCAGCGACAGCACATTCGTCGGCAACCGGGCCATCGGCAAGGAGGGCAAAGGCGGGGGCCTGCTCAACGGTGGTGTGCTCACCCTGGACAGGTCGAAGTTCGTCGAGAACGCCGCCGAGAGCTACGGCGGTGGGTTCGGCAACTACCGGGGAGCGGCCGAGGTCCATCGGAGCACGTTCGCCGACAACGAGGCGGCGCAGGGCGGGGGCTTCGCCAGTTTCTCGGCGCGCAGCAAGGTCTCGGACGTTCGGGTGATCGGCAACACCGCCGAGGTCGGCGGAGGCATCGCCAACTCGGATGCGGTGCTCTACCTGCGGGGGATGACGATCCGCGACAACACCGCGACGGTCAAGGGTGGTGGCATCTCCACCTTCCAGGGTCTTCTTCCGCTCGACGAGAGCACCATCACGCACAACACCTCCGAAGGCGACGGTGGCGGGATCCACGCCGAGAAGTCCAATCTGCTGGTGCGTCGTAGCGACGTCAGCCGCAACGACGCCGACAGCAAGGCGGGCGGCATCTTCGTCGCCATGGGTCAGGTCTCGCTGTTCAGGAGCCGGGTGGCCGACAATGTCTCCGACGGGCGGCCGGGTGGCCTCTTCGTGGACAAGGCCCAGGCCAACGTCGATGACGAAACCGAGGTCAGCGGCAACGAGCCCAGCAACTGCCTGGACAGCACGGCACCGGTGCCCAACTGTTTCCGCTGACCCGTTCGTGGGGTGGCAGGCGCCGTTTCCGGGACGCACCCGACCCGCCGCAGCGATCAGTCGATCGCCGGTGGGCCGGGTGCTCCGGTTGTGCCCCCTGGGTGTGGCTGACGGCCACGCGGTGATGGCGCGGCGGCGAATGCTCCAGAGCAGTCTCCTAGCCTGTTCGTCGGCGAGCGGACCGTGCCCTTCAGCCCATCGCGCGGAGGCGGCCGGAGAGGTCGCCGACGAACGCAAACCAGCCTCCTAGGACGCCATGCGGGGTGTGGGGTGACCGGAAGCGGACAGCGAACGGCCCGCGCCCCGGGGGTAGGGGACGCGGGCCGGCGGCGTCAGGTCCTACTTGGACGGCTCGGGCAGCTTGCAGTCGACCTTGGGGTTGGCACCGATGTAGTTCAACGGACCGGCCACGATGGTGACCAGGATGGTGCCGGCCTCGGCGCAGTTGGTGTCGTCGCCGCTGTAGTAGCCACGCTGGCCGGCGGCGATCGCGCCGATCAGCAGCCAGATCACGACGATGACTCCGAGTATCGAGGTGCCGCGCATCGCTGCCTCCTGAGGATATGTGGTGGAGCTGAGGTGCAGCCGTTGTACCCAATCGGGTCGTGCGGCTAACGGATACCGGCTCCGGACCACTGGATCCTCCGTCCGGCCGATGCCGTTCGCCGTTGCGTACCGCCCGGGATCGGCCGCCCGCACCGGGTAACGCGTGTCGGCTATCGGATCGGCGACCGACCCGGCCGCCGCACGCTTCGGCGGACGTAGAACTGCCTCACGGCCCGCCGAGGAGGACTCATGGACGCCCCGACACCGCCCCTCTACATCGACCGTCCCGAGGACGTCGCGGTCGCGGCCCGCGCGCTGGCCGGCGGCGCGGTCGTCGCGGCGGCGTTCGCCAACTTCTACGTCCTCGTCACCCGTCCCGACGCGGCCACCGTACGCCAGCTCAACCTGGCCAAGGGTCGTCCCGCGCAGCAGGTCGGCAGCATCACCACAGCGGTCGGCCGGATCCCGGGCATGTTCGACTGGACGCGGGTCTCACCACGGTTGCCGGTCGGCCGGGTGCGGGCACTGATGGACGCCCTCTACGGTGCCGGGCCGTTCGGCTTCCGGGGGCCGGCGGCGGAGCGGCTCCCCGAGCACCTCACCCAGGTCGACCAGGGGCTGCGGACCACCCAGGTGATCGCACCCGGCCTGACCTGCCCGTCCAACGCCTTCTTCGAGCGGGCGCTCGCCGAGACCGGCTCGGACCACCTCTACATCACCTCGGCGAACCGGTCCCGGCACCTCACCGGGGCGGCCGAGGAACCGGCGCACTGGAAGATCGGTGCCCTCGCCGCCGACTTCGCCCACCTCGACGACCTGGTGGTGCTGGCCCACCGGGACGAGGCGGCGGCCCGCGCCGCGTACCCGGGCTACCTCACCACCTCGGTCACCCTGCTCTCGTTCCACGCCCCGGAGGGTGAGCTGGAGGAGCCTCCCGTGCTGACCGTGGACCGGCACGGCTCGCTGCACCTGGACGACGTCCGCCGCGCCGCCGCGCCGCTCGGCCTCCAGGTGCGCCTGGGCGGCACCGCCGCGCAGCGGCTGCAGGCCCGGGCGTACGCCGGGGCGCTGGTGTGAGCGACTATCGCATCGGCCTGGTGGTGCCCAGTTCGAACACCACCATGGAGACGGAGATCCCGGCGATGCTGCGCCGCCGCGAGAGCGTCGACGCGACGGTCCGCTTCACCACGCACGCCAGCCGGGTACGTCTGCGCCAGGTGACCCCCGACGAGTTGGCCCGGATGAACCGCTCCGCCCTGCGGTGTGCCGCCGAGTTGGCCGACGCCCGCTGCGACGTGCTCGCCTACGCCTGCCTGGTGGCGGTGATGTGCGAGGGCGCGGGCGCGCACGAGCGGGCCGAGCGGCGGTTGGGTCGGGCGTCGGGTCGCGCCGGGCACGACATGCCGGTGGTGACGAGTGCGGGTGCGCTGGTCGCCGGGCTGCGGGCGCTGGACGCCCGCCGGGTGGTCCTGATCGCGCCCTACCTGCCGCCGCTGACCGCGACCGTCGCCGCCTACCTCGCCGCGCACGGCGTGCGGGTGACCGAGGCGGTGAGCCTGAGCGAGCCGGACAACGTGGCGGTGGGGCGCATCCCCACGTCCCGCCTGACCGAGCTGGCACAGCGACTGGACGTGACCGGCGTGGACGCGGTGGTCCTCTCCGCCTGCGTACAGCTGCCGTCGTTGGCGGCGGTGCCGTGGGTGGAGGCCCGACTCGGCCGCCCGGTGCTCACCGCGGCCACCGCCACCGTGCACCAGCTGCTCACCACGCTGGGCGTCGATCCGTACGTGCCGGACGCCGGCCGGCTGCTCGCCGGGGTCTGAGCCGGGCGGCCGATCGGGTCAGTGCGGTGGGGACGGGGCCTCCGCCGGTTTGCCGTAGCTGCGTCGGAAGTCCGCGTAGGCCACCCCGACCAGCACCAGGAGTGCACCGAGCGAGGCGAACACCGGCGGCAGGAACAGCACGGCGGGCGCGATGGTCAGCAGTGCCAGCACACCGCCGGGGCGCGACACCGACACCCGGCTGAACACCTCGTACTCGAAGGAGGCCCGGCCGGCCAGGAAGAGTGCCGGGCCGCCGAGGATCACCGCCGCCCAGGCCGGCGGAGTCCGCCCGGTCGGCTCGTGCAACACGAGGTCGAAGCCGGCCGCCGTGGTCACCACCCCGGCGACCATCAGCAGATGGGTGTACGGCGCGGTGAACAGGAACTTGCTCGGTGACCCCGACCCCTTGATGGCCATCGGTAGCAGCTGACCGGACTTGTGCACGTAGATCCGCCAGAGCAGCAGGGTGGTCAGGAACGCCACCGCGAACCCGCCGATGTTCTGCGCCTCGCTGTGCGCCGTGCTGAACATGGTGCCGATGGTCAGGATGGCGTCGCCGAGGGCGATGATGAAGAACTGCTGGTAGCGCTCGGAGAGATGCTCCGCGGTGACGTTGCGCTGGGGTTCGGGCACCACCCCGAGCCCCGGCACCGGGTACGCGAGCCGGAAACCGACGTAGTCGATGACGAGCGCGACGGCCCAGCACGCCAGGCGGGCGTCCGCGCTGACGAACGCGCCGATGATCCACGGAATCGCGGACACCGCGAACCAGATGAAGATGCGTGCCGCGCGGCGCTGGGTCTGTGGTTCGCGGCGGACGGCCGGCATCAGGAACAGTCCGCGCCCGAGGTGGATCGCCACGTAGGTGCCGGCGAAGGCGATCCCGCGGTCGCCGAACGCCTCCGGGATCGCCGTGGTCATCAGCAGCGCGCCGAACATCACGGCGCTGATCAGCAGCTTTATCTCGGTGCGTTCCGGGTTGTACAGGTCGGTGACCAGGGTGGTGATCACCCAGGTCCACCAGACGGCGGCCAGAATGATCAGCGCCTGGCCGGCCCGGTGCCAGTCGAGGTGGTCGACCATTCCCCGGGAGATGAGCGCCAGGGCGACCACGTACACCAGGTCGAAGAAGAGTTCGAGGAGCGTCACCCGGCGCGGGGCCTCCTGGTCGCGTACCGGCGGACGACGGGCCCGTGGGGACCCGGGCTCCGGCGCGGCGAGGTGCACGGGCTACTCCTGCGGAACCGGTCGACTTGACGGACCCGCCGGTCCACCTGCACGAACGGTAACGATCGGTCGACCGCCCGGCCGCGAATTCGCCGTGCCTTCCCCCAACCGAGGTGATCGACTCGGCTTTCTGAATGTCGGGGTGTCCCGGCTGGTCGGATGGCCCGGTTTCCTGAAACGCGAGTCGATCACCCAGTCGGTCGGGGCCGTGGATGGTGCGGCCTCGACGGCCGAACCCCCGGCCCACCGCCGCGTGGGCGGTGGACCGGGGGCTCGATGTCGCACGTCAGGACGGGTTGCCGCCCGGCAGCACGGCGGCCATCTCGTCGCCGGCACCGGCGAGCACGCGGGCCTGCTGCGGCCAGGTGGCCAGCCCGGGTGCGCCGCGCAGGCCGGCGGCCCGGATCAGGTCGCGCAGTGCCGCCTCGTCCAGCGCACCGAGCTGGGCGTACGTGCGTACACCTGCGTCCTGCAACGCCGCCGCCATCTTCGGCCCGATCCCCTGGATCCGGCGGAAGTCGTCGACCGGGCCCGTGGGGTCGGCATCCGTGCCGTTGGCAGCGGTCGTCACGACCGGAGGGGTCGCGGCCACGGCCGGTACGACCGCAGGCACGGCGACCGCCGACGGCACCGACTCCGGCTCGGCGTCCGCGTCCGTCGGTGCTGCTTCCACGCCGTTGGCGTCCGTCGGGTCGGTGTTCCGCGCGTCGGCGTTCACCGGCACCGCGGCCTCGGTCGCCACGTCGTCGGCCGGGCTGGTCGCGGTCGGCTCGTCGGCCACGTCGGTCGCGGTCGGCTCGTTGACCGGGGTGACCGCGGTCGGCTCGTCGGCCGGGCTGACCTTGGTCGCCGCATCGTCGACCGGCTCGGTCGTGACCGGCTCGTCGGCCGGGGTGGTGTCGAGTGGCGCGGTGTCGAGCGGAAGGTCGTCCGCGGGCTGACGGGGGGCGATCACGGCCGCCGGGGCGGGCTGCTCCTCGACGGTGACCGGCTCGGGGGCCGACTCCACGACGGGCTCCGACGGCAGGTCAGGCGCGTCGGAAGGTGCCGACGGTGGGGCCTCGGTCAGCGCCATGTCGGCCGGGTCGACGGTGCTCGGGGCGTCTGCCGGGACCTCCACCGGTGTCGGCCCACTGCCCGGTCCGGTGACGGCGGCGGGCGCGCTGACCGTGTCCACCGGCACCGGTTCGTCGGCGACCGCGACGGGGGTCGGGTCGACGGTGGCCGCGGGCCGGGCCTCGTCGGTGGTGGCCGGCGGCGTCGGCGTGGCGATCACCGCCAGACCGGCTACCGGATCTCCGTCCACTATCGAATTGCCCTGCACGCCCCGCCGGCCGCGCAGCAGCCACCCGGCGGCCAGGCCCAGCAACAGTGCCAGTACCACTATCAGCGAGTGTCCGATAGACCACGCCACGGCGAACCTCCCTCTCAACTCGTTGGAAAAGGCACGAGAAAAACTCGCCGCAGCTTCGCACACGCGTGTTGCCGGCAAGTGAGAGGATCGGCTGCAGGCGTCCCGGGTGGGGTGGCCACCTCAGGCGGTGCCCGCCGAGTGACGCAGCGTCGCACCGAACAGGCGGCGTCGCCACCAGAGCGGCGTCGCCACCAGACAAGCAGCGTCGCACCAGGACGACACGAAGACCCGGCACGACGAGACCCGACACGACGAGACCCGGCACGACGAGACCCGGGCCCGGCGGGGGGACGCCGAACCCGGGCCGATGTCTGACTCAGTCCTGGTCGCCCTCGTAGGTGTGGAAGTCGTCGACGAACCGGCGCCGCAGCCGGGGTACCCGACTTGTCACTCCGAAGTAGCCGCGCGCGCCGAGCAGCGCGAGCCGACCCACCACCGGCCGGTACATCCGGTCGTCGCCGCTGGTGCCGCTGCGGTTGAGCGATTCGGCGACCCGCGCGAAGCCGTACGGCACCATCGCCGCCTCGTAGTCGGCGACCGCCTGGACCAGCGTCTTGTCGCCGGTGGCGGCGCGGCCGAGTTGTTCGCAGAGCAGGCGGGCGTCGCGCAGCGCGGTGTTCGCGCCCACCCCGCGACCCGGGGTCATGGTGTGGATGGCGTCGCCGAGCATGGTGACGGTGCTGCTCTTCCAGGGCGGCACCGGCTCGGACGTGGACACTCGGATCGGTAGGGCACTGGACGGGTCCGCCCGGGTCAGCAACTCCCGCAGGTTCGAGTGCCAGTTCGAGGTGAGGTCCAGGGCGACGCGTACCAGGTCCTCGCCGCGACGTTCCATGACGTCGGCCGGGAATCGGCGACCCGTGCTCCAGATGATCAGGTTGATGTTGTCGGTGGTGGTGTCGTGGGCCAGGCCGGGCCAGTTGCGCAGCAGCGCGGCGTCGGCGTCGCTGACGCCGGGTTTGATCGCCCGGCGGGCGTCCCACTTGAACTCCATGACGTGCAGTACGCCCATCATCCCGCCGACGCCGAAGATCAGCGAGATGCCCTGGCGGACCCGGTCCGGGACGAGGCTGCGGGTGTGCGCGGTGAGCGGAATGCGGGTGGCGATGTTGATGGTGCCGGCGTCGCGGGTGACGGCGTGCGGCAGGTACTGCCGGCGTACCGCCGAGTGGGTGCCGTCCGCCGCCACCAGCAGGTTGCCGGTGGCGCTGGTGCCGTCGGCGAAGTACGCGGTGACCGTGCCGTCGTCGCGCTGCTCGTAGCGGGTGAAGGTCCTGTCGAAGTGCACCACGTCGTCCAGGCCGGTCAGCAGCACCTGGCGCAGCACCATCCGGGCCACCGAATGTTCGGTGTGCACCGGGTCGGCGCTCGGTCGCAGGGGGAAGGACGCGGTCTGGCGGAGCCCCTGGGTGACCACGTTGAAGTAGTGCGGCGGCCGCGCGCAGGTGGCCAGGAAGGTGGCGAACAGTTCCGGGGGCAGGCACTCCCGCAGCGCCCGGCTACCGGTGGGGCCGATGCCGACCCGGTAGCCGAGCAGACCGTCGGCGCGGTCGCGGTGCCGCTCGTAGACGGCGACGCTGATCCCGGCGCGGCGCAGGCCGTGCGCCAGGCACAACCCGCCGGTGCCGGCGCCGATGACCAGGACGTGCGGCGGTGCGGCGGACATCTCAACCGGCCGGTCGCGCCGCGGGCGCGTCGGTACCGGCCGGGCGTGCCGCGGGTAGGTCGGTGCCGGCCGGGCGTGCCGCGGGTAGGTCGGTGCCGGCCGGGCGTGCCGCGGGTAGGTCGGTGCCGGCCGGGCGCGCCGCCGGCCCGTCGGTACCGATCGGGCGCGCCGCCGGCACGTCGGTGCCGGCCGGGCGTGCGTCCCACCGGTAGAAGCAGCCGGCGATCGCGTCCCGGGGGGAGCGCCACGTCGGCAGGTACGGCGACGTGTGCGCGGAGAGCCGTTCGTTGACCTGTTGGAAGAGCGGGTGGTTGCGGGCCGCCGCGAGGGCGTCCGGGTCGACGTCGTCCGAGGTCTCCAGCAGGTGTACGCACAGGTCGTGCAGGCAGTACAGGGACCGGTGCGTGACGCCGGTCAGACCGGGCAGGTCGGTGGCGTCGGATTCGGCGAAGATCTGCGCGACCCGCCCCTCCGCGCCCGGGATGATCCGGCTGACGATCAGTAGACGACTCATGGGACCCCTTCCGCCGGTGGCCTCCCGACCCTCGGATCGGCGCCACGTGCTCTGTGCGCCTACCGTGCCGCAGCGTCTGTCACATCTCCGTCACGTACGCCGGCCCGCCGGTGACGGGCGGTCGGTGACGGCGTCGCGGGTGGCCTGCCGGATCGGGGCGAGCGTGTCGTCGAGCAGGGCGCTCATCGCGGGGCTCGGCTCCAGACTCAGCTCCCTGCGCAGCAGGTCCCGGTAGACGTAGAAGGCGTGGACGGCCTCGAAGGCGTTGCCCTCGGCCAGGTGGATGCGGACCACCAGCCGGTGCGGTGTCTCCCGTAGCGGCTCGGCGGCCATCGCCTCCAGTGCGGCGTCCAGGGCCTCGCCGTGCCGCCCTGCGGTGAGGTGCTGCCCGGCGACCTGTTCCAGCATGTGCAGGCGGAGTTGGCGCAGTCTCTCCCGGTCCAGCAGCACCCAGTCGTCGTACCAGCCGGGCAGGAGGTCGTGCCGGCCGGCGGCGAGTGCTCCCGCGGCGATGCGCGGGTCGTCGCCGTCGCGGACCCGGGCCGCGGTGCCGACCAGGTCGTCCACGTCGAGCCGGACCGTCGGGTCGAGCCGTACGGTGTCGCTGGCCACGGTCATCGGGCAGCACGGGTCCTGCCGGAGTCGCCACAGCGCGGTGCGCAGCGAGGACAGCGCCCGTTCCTCCGAGGCGTCGGGCCAGAGCAGGCCGGCGAGTTGGCTGCGGGTGGCGCCCGGGCGCAGCCCGATCAGCGCGATCACCCGTTGCAGCCCGCGGGGCACCACGACCGGCACCGCCTCGCGCAACAGCCGGAAACCGCCGAGCAGGTGGAGTGCGACGCCCTCTCCGGGTGGGCCCCCGGCGGTCGGCACGGACGGGTCAGCGGTCACGGCGGCACCCCCTGCGGAACGCTCGTCCCGACTGTCTGCTGTGGCCCGGATCGGTTGCCCGTGACGCCACTGTCGGCCCCACCGGTGCAGGCGCGGCCCTCGGCTGCCGGGCGCGGCCCCGCCCGCCGAGGCTGCCGGGCTGACCACGGTGAAGATTATCAATAACAGTCACGTTGAGTCAACGCCGCAGTGGGCCTTCTATTGGTGGCAGTCAACCTGAGATCGCTTCCGAACTGCGCAAACGCTGCGAGGGGATACAACGCTCGCATAGCTGATACACAGGTTGCGTCAACGCAGCGTCACCAATGGGCGTTGCTGGCCGGTGTGGCCCGGTGACGCCGCCGTGACGAGGACTGCCGCATCGTGTCGGCAGTCGTCCAGCGCGTCCGGGGGCGACCCGTCGCCGGCCGGACGCCGTGGGGGGAGGCCCAGCATGGACCGATCGCTGATCGTCGCGAAGGTGGATCCGACCGCCGAGGAGCGGGTGGCCGAGATCTTCGCCGAGTCGGACGCGACGGAACTGCCGCGTCTGGTCGGTGTCCGGCACCGCTCGCTGTACCGGCTGCACGACCTCTACGTGCACCTGCTCGAAACCGAGCAGCCGGCCCAGAGCGCGGTGGAGGGTGCCCGGGGCCACCCGGAGTTCATCCGGGTCAGCGACCGTCTGCGCCCGTACGTGTCGCCGTACCTGTCCACCTGGCGCTCACCGCGCGACGCGATGGCGCGGTGCTTCTACCGGTTCGACGCCCCGGACACCCGGCGGCGGCCGTGACCGCCACCGCACCCCGCGAGGAGCAGCTCTGGTCCCGCTGCGCCGGCTGCGCCAGCCTGCTCTACCGCAAACGGTTGCGCCGCAACCTGGACGTCTGCCCGGAGTGTGGCGAGCACGCCCGCCTCGGCGCTCCGGAACGCCTGCGCCAACTCGTCGACCCCGGCTCGCTGCGCCTGCTGCCCGACCAGCTTCCCGAGGCGGACCCGATCGACTTCGTCGACGTGCTGCCGTACCCGCACCGGCTCAGCGCCGCCCGCGCCAGCACCGGCCTTGCCGAGGCGGTGGTCTGCGCCACCGCCACCATCGGCGGTCACCCGGCCGTGCTGGCGGTGATGGACTTCCGCTTCCTCGGCGGCAGCCTGGGCTGCGCGGTGGGCGAGCTGATCACCCGGGCCGCCGAACGGGCGCTGGACGACCGGATCCCCCTCATCCTGGTCACCGCCTCCGGCGGGGCACGGATGCAGGAGGGCGTGCTGTCGTTGATGCAGATGGCCACCGTCAGCCAGGCGATCGCCGCGCTGCGCGAGGCGGGCCTGCTCACCGTGAGCGTCCTCACCGACCCGACCTACGGCGGGGTGGCCGCGTCGTTCGCCACCAACACCGACCTGGTGCTCGCGGAGAGCGGCGCGCGGATGGGCTTCGCCGGTCCCCGGGTGATCCGCCAGGTGACCGGCCGGGCGCTGCCGGAAGGGTTCCAGACCGCCGACGTCCTGCTCCGGCACGGGCAGGTCGACATGGTGGTGCAGCGCCGTTCCCTGCGCCCTCGGCTGGCGGCGCTGCTCGCCGCCACCCGCGCCACCCGCCCGAGTCGTCCACCCGTACCCCGGCAGGAGCCGGCGCCGCGTCGCGAGCGCCTCGCCGAGACCGGCGCGCCGCCCGCGCGTCCGGCCGACCCGACGGCAGTCGGGGTCGCGCCGACCAACCCGGCGGTACGCGACGCGTGGGACACCGTCCGGATGGCCCGGCACCCCGGGCGACCCACCACACTGGACTACCTCGACTCGGTCTTCGACGGGTTCCTGGAGCTGCACGGCGATCGGCTGGGCGCGGACTGCCCGGCCATCGTGGGTGGGGTGGCGCGGCTGGCCGACCGGCACGTGATGGTCATCGGCCACCAGAAGGGGCACACCACCGCCGAGCTGGTGGCCCGCAACTTCGGCATGGCCAGCCCGGCCGGGCACCGCAAGGCGCTGCGGCTGATGCGCCTCGCGGCCCGCCTCGGCCTGCCCGTGGTCACGCTCGTGGACACCCCCGGCGCCGACCCCGGGGTGAGCGCCGAGGAACAGGGCCAGGCGGCGGCCATCGCGGAGAACATCCTCACCCTCACCGTGCTGCCCACCCCCGTGCTCGCGGTGATCACCGGAGAGGGTGGCAGCGGTGGTGCCCTGGCCCTCGCCGTCGCCGACCGGGTGCTGATGCTGGAGAACGCCGTCTACTCGGTGATCAGCCCGGAGGGCTGTGCCGCGATCCTCTGGCCGGACCGGTCCGCCGCACCGCAGGCCGCCCGCGCGCTCCGACTGACCGCGCCGGACCTGTGCCGGCTCGGGGTTGTCGACGAGGTCGTACCGGAGCCGGCCGGCGCCGCCCACGACGACCCGGCGGAGACCGCCCGCCGGCTGCGTGCCGCCCTGCTGACCAATCTGCTGCCGTTGCTGGACGTGCCGCCCGCCATGCTGGTGCGCCTGCGCCGACAGCGCTTCCGACGCTTCGGCACGACCCGTGCCGGTGCCCGGGCGGGTGCGCGGTGACCGCCGGTGAGGCGGCGGTGTCGACAGTCGAGACGCCCCACGACGCCGGGACGGGTGACGAGGAGGCGCTGGCCGGGCTGCGCCGGCAGGCGCACCACCTGATCGCCGAACTGGCCGGGCCGGTGCGCCGGATCCGGCTGCGCAGCGGCCCGGCGGTGCTGGAGGTCGAGTGGCACCCGGAGGAGCCGACCCGTGCCGACGTACCCGCGGGGGTTGCCGGTTCGGCGCCGCCGGCCGCCGGCCGGTTCACGGCACCGAACCGGCCGCCGGTGACCGCCGCGGTGCGGGCACCGCTGGTCGGCACCTTCTACCGGGCGTCGGAGCCCGGTGCCAAGCCCTTCGTCGCGGTGGGCGACCTGGTCCGCCCGGGCCAGCCGGTCGCCATCGTCGAGGCGATGAAGCTGATGAACGAGGTGACCGCCGACCGGGCCGGCCGGGTGGTCGCGATCCTCGTCGAGGACGGCCACCCGGTGGAGTACGACCAGCCGCTCGTCGAGCTGGACCCGGCATGACCGCGCAGGGTGGTTGACCATGTTCGAGACCGTGCTGATCGCCAATCGGGGCGAGATCGCGCTGCGGGTGCTGCGCGCCTGCAAGGAGTTGGGCGTGCGTACCGCGGTGGTCTACTCCGCCGCGGACGCCGACTCGCCGGTGGTCCGCCTCGCCGACCAGGCCGTCCGGATCGGGCCGGCGTCGAGCCGGCGCAGCTACCTCAACGCCGCCGCGATCGTGGAGGCGGCCCGACAGGTGGGCGCACAGGCCGTCCACCCCGGTTACGGATTCCTCTCCGAGGACGCCGACTTCGCCGAGATCTGTGCGGACAACGGGCTGACCTTCATCGGCCCGCCACCAGCGGTGATGGCCGCGCTGGCCGACAAGTCCTCGGCGCGGGCGCTGCTGAGCCGCGCCGGCCTGCCCCTGTCGCCGGGCAGCGTCGCGCCGGTGCCGACCGCCGCCGCGGCGGCCGAGGTGGCCGAGGCCGTCGGCTACCCGGTGATCGTGAAGGCCGCCGCCGGGGGAGGGGGCCGGGGGATGACGGTGGTGCACACCCCGGGCGAGCTGCACCGGGCGTACGCCCGCACCCGGGCCGCCGCGCAGGCCGCCTTCGGCGACGACCGGGTGTACGTCGAGCGCTACCTCACCGAGGCGCGCCACGTCGAGGTGCAGGTGCTCTGCGACTCCCACGGAAACGGGGTGCACCTGGGCACCCGGGACTGCTCGGTGCAGCGCCGGCACCAGAAGCTCGTCGAGGAGGCACCCGCCCCGGCGCTGTCCGCCGCCGTCCTCGACACCATCGCCGAGGCCGCCCTGCGCGGCGCGCTGCGTGTCGGTTTCGTCGGCGCCGGCACGCTGGAGTTCCTGGTAGACGCCGAGGAACAGTTCCACTTCCTGGAAATCAACTGCCGGATCCAGGTGGAGCATCCGGTCACCGAGATGGTCACCGGGATCGACCTGGTGCACGAGCAACTGCACATCGCCGCCGGGGTGCCGCTGCGCTGGCGGCAGGAGGAGATCCGCCTGCACGGCGTCGCGATCGAGTGCCGGGTCAACACCGAGGACCCCGAGCGGGACTTCGCACCGACCCCCGGCCGGTTGGCGCGTTTCACCCCACCCGGCGGCCCGTTCACCCGGGTCGACACCCACGCCAGCGCCGGCTACCTGGTCGGCCCCTGGTACGACTCGCTCCTGGCCAAGGTGATCGTCTGGGCGCCGGACCGGGAGCTGGCCCTCAACCGGCTGGAGCGGGCCCTGGACGAGTTCGACATCGCCGGGCCGGGCGTGCACACCACCATCCCGTTCGTCCGGCGGGTGCTCGACGACGCCGCATTCCGCAAGGGCCGCTACACCACCGGCCTGGTCGACCGTCTGCTCGGCGCGTCCGCGCAGCGGCCCACGGCCACCCCCGCACCGCGCCCCGCGTCCGCCGCGGAGCCCGACATCACCCTCAGGAGGACCCGATGACCGTCACCCATGGTCGAGGAATGACCGCCGAGATCACCGACATCCTGGTGGCGCACTGCGGGCTGGACGCCGACGCGGCGGCCCGGTCACCCGCCGCGTCGCTGGAAGAGCTGGGGATGGACTCCCTCGCCCTGCTGGAACTCTCCGCGGTCGTCGCCGACCGGTGGCAGGTGAGCATCCCCGAGCAGGCCAGCGAGCTGAGCATCCCGGCGGTGGCCGACCTGATCGCCCGCCGCGCCGATCCACCCGGGCACACCGAGAACAGCGTGCTCCTCGACGCGCCGCTCCCGCTGGTCTGGGACGTCACCAACGACGTGGCGAACTGGACCGAACTGTTCACCGAGTACGCCGTGGTGGAGATCCTGCACCGCGAGGGGTACACCGTGCGGTTCCGACTCACCATGTATCCCGACGAGAACGGGGTGGCCTGGAGCTGGGTCAGCGAGCGCACCTCCGATCCGGTGAGCAGGCAGGTCAGGGCGCACCGGGTGGAGACCGGGCCGTTCGAGTACATGCGGATCCACTGGCGCTACACCGAGGAGGCCGGCGGCACCCGGATGACCTGGACGCAGGACTTCGCGATGAAGCCGACCGCGCCGGTGGACAACGCCGGGATGACCGAGCGGATCAACACCAACAGCGTCATCCAACTCGCGGTGATCAAGGACCGGGTGGAGCGGATCGCCCGGCAGCGCGCCGACCAGGACGCCCCGGCGGCCAGCGCCGACCCGACGGAGGCCGACGATGAGTGACCTGAGCACCCGGCCGATCGCCGCCGGGGACGTACCCGCCGACCGGCGACGCGGCGGTGAGCTGCGGGTGTTGCTCGGGCCCCGCACCGTCGGCAGCACCTCGGGCTTCCTCGGGGTCGCCGCCCTCGCGCCGGGCGAGCGGATCGCCGAGCACTACCACCCGTACAGCGAGGAATTCCTGTACGTGGTGCGCGGCGCGATCACCGTCGACCTGGACGACCAGCCGACACTCCTGGCCGCCGGTGAGGCGCTGTTCGTCCCGGTGAACGTGCGCCACCGACTGCGCAACACCGGTGTCGAACCGGCCGAGGTGGTCTTCCACCTGGGCCCGCTCGCCCCCCGCCCGGAGCTGGGGCACGTCGACACCGAGTTGGCCGAACGGCGCGGTGGGTCGTGAGCGTGAGGAGTGAGCCGGGGTTGCGAGCCCCGCAGTCGCGAACCGAGGTGGCGTCGTGAGCGTGAGGAGTGAGCCGGGGTTGCGAGCCCCGCAGTCGCGAACCGAGGTGGCGTCGTGAGCGGACGTCGCACGGTGGTGACCGGGATCGGGGTGGTCGCCCCCGGGGGTGCCAGTCGGGACCGGTTCTGGAAGACCATCACCGAGGGGCGGACCGCCACCCGGCGGATCAGCTTCTTCGACCCGTCGGCGTTCCGGTCGCAGATCGCCGCCGAGTGCGACTTCGATCCCGTCGCCGCGGGGCTCACCGATGCCGAACGACGCCGGGCCGACCGGTACGTGCAGTTCGCGCTGGCCTGCTCCGCGGAGGCCGTCGCCGATGCCGGGTTGGTGCTCACCGACGCCGAGCGGAACCGGGCCGGGGTGGTGCTCGGCACCGCCGTGGGGGGCACGATGGCGCTGGAACAGGAGTACGTCACCGTCAGCGAGCACGGCCAGCGCTGGCTCGTCGACGCGACGCGCGGTGGCCCGTACCTCTATCAGGCGTTGGTGCCCAGCAGCCTCGCCGCCGACGTGGCCTGCCGGCACGGGCTGCACGGCCCGGCGCAGGTGGTGTCCACCGGGTGCACCTCCGGCATCGACGCCATCGGCTACGCCCACCAGATGATCGTGGACGGTGAGGCGGACGTGATGCTGGCCGGCGCGGCGGACTCGCCGATCTCGCCGGTCACCGTCGCCTCGTTCGACGCGATCAAGGCGACCAGTCCGGACAACGACGACCCGGCGCACGCCTCCCGTCCGTTCGACGCCGACCGGCACGGGTTCGTGCTGGCCGAGGGTGCGGCGGTGCTGGTGTTGGAGGAGGTCGAGCATGCCCGCCGGCGGGGTGCGCACATCTACTGCGAGGTGGCCGGTTATGCCAGCCGCAGCAATGGTTACCACATGACCGGGCTGCGTCCGGACGGCCTGGAGATGAGTCTCGCCGTCACCGACGCGTTGAAGCAGGGGCGGATCCTCCCCGAGCAGGTGTCCTACATCAGCGCCCACGGCTCGGGTACCAAGCAGAACGACAGGCACGAGACGGCCGCGTTCAAACGGGCGTTGGGTCAGGCCGCGTACCGGGTGCCGATCAGCTCGATCAAGTCGATGGTCGGGCACTCGCTCGGCGCGATCGGGTCGATCGAGATGGCGGCGTGTGCCCTCGCGATCGAGTTCGGCGTGGTGCCACCGACGGCCAACTGGAGCACCCGGGACCCGGAGTGCGACCTGGACTACGTACCCAATGAGGCGCGGGAGGTGCCGGTGGACGTGGCGCTGTCGGTGGGCAGCGGGTTCGGCGGTTTCCAGTCGGCGATGGTGTTCCGTCGGCTGCGCGGCCCGGCGGCGGCGGGCCCGGTGGCGGCGTGAGCGCCGCCCGGCCCGGTGCCGCTCGGGCGGTGGTGACCGGCATCGGTGTGGTCGCGCCCAGTGGCATCGGCGCGGACGCGCACTGGCGGACGGTGCTGGCTGGCACCCGCCGGACCGGGCCGATCACCCTGTTCGACCCGGCGGGCTATCCGACCCGCCTCGGCGGGGAGGTGCCCGGCTTCACCGCCGACTCCTACGCCGACAGTCGACAGGTGGTGCAGACCGACAGGTGGACGCACCTCGGCTTCGCCGCGACGCGGCTGGCGTTGGCCGATGCCGGCCTGCCCGACCGGGCCCCCGACCCGTACGGCTACGCGGTGACCCTGGCCAGCTCGTCCGGGGGCAACCTGTTCGGCCAGCGGGAGCTGCAACGGTTGTGGGGCGGCACGTCGCGCACGGTCGGGGCGTACCAGTCGATCGCCTGGTTCTACGCGGCAAGCGTCGGGCAGCTCTCCATCCACCACCAGTTCAAGGGCCCGAGCGGGGTGCTCGTCGCGGAGGCGGCCGGCGGGCTGGACAGCCTCGCGCACGCCGCCCGCGCGGTACGCCGGGGCACCCCCGTGGTGATCGCCGGGGCCACCGAGTGCCCCCTGAGTCCGTACGCGCTGGCCTGCCAGCTGCGCTCCGGGCTGCTCAGCGACGTCTCCGACCCGCAGCGGGCGTACCGGCCGTTCGACGCCTCGGCCAGCGGCTACCTGCCGGCCGAGGGGGGTGCGGTGTTCGTGGTGGAGGAGCTGGGGCACGCCCTCGCCCGGGGCGCCCGGGTCTACGGCGAGGTGAGCGGGTGGGGCTCCACCCACGACGCCGCGCACACCACGGCGGACAGCGCCGGTGACCCGATCCAGTACGCGCGGGCGATGCGGCTGGCCCTGGACCGGGCCGGCGTCACGGCGGCCGGGATCGACGTGGTGCTGCCCGACGCCCTCGGCGTGCGCCGTTACGATCGCAGCGAGGCCGAGGCGCTGCGCGCCGTGTTCGTCGACCGGCCGGTCCCGGTGACGACGCAGAAACCGTTGACCGGGCGGGCGTACCAGGGCGGCTCGGCGTTGGACGTGGCCACCGCGCTGCTCGCCTTCGCGCACGACACACTGCCCGCGTCGGCCGGCCCGCAGGAGGTCGCCGAGGGGTGCGAGCTGGACTTCCTGCGCGAACACCGCCAGCCGCGCAGCAGGCTCGCGTTGGTCTGCGCGCGGGGGTTCGACGGGTTCAACAGCGCACTGGTCCTGCGCGGGGCGGTGCCGATGAGGGGAGAGACGCCGTGAGCGAACAGCGGGCGCGGGTGGTGTTCCTGGTGCGGGTGCCGGTGGGGCGCACCGAGGATTTCCTCGCCGCCTACGAGGACGTGCGGCACCTGGTCGCCGGTGGGGTGCCGGGGCACCTGGTCGACCAGGTGTGCCGCTCGTCGACCGACCCGGAACAGTGGTTGATCACCAGCGAGTGGGCGAGCCTGGCCGACTTCGAAGACTGGGAACGCACCCCGGAGCACCGGGATCTGGTGCGCCCGATGCGGGAGTGCTTCACCGACGCCCGCTCGCTGCGCTTCCACATCCACGCCCAAACCCAAGCCCTGGCCTGAGGCCCACCCCACCCCACCCTGCCCCCTACCCCCTGGCCCCTGGCCCCTGGCCCCTGTCGATCATGGAGTTGTGGTGGGCGACAAAGTGCCCGAATGGCACCAAGCTAGGCACCACAACTCCATGATCGACGGACCCTCCCCGCGATCTTGCACTTACTGTCGCGAAATCGGGGGCACTTCACGCATCTCGACGACCGAAAGTGCAAGATCGGCGTGGCGGGACGGCGCCTTGGCTGCGCCGCGCGGGGATCGTGCATCCCACCGAGACGGTCGGGGTCGAACATCGCCGTCCGCTCTGAGGCTCCAGACGCGACGGGGTGTGGGAGATGGACGTACGCGGCATCAGCGGCACTGTCGTAGGTGCAGACCAGCGGCATGCGCGCTTCCATGAACGTGATCAGCAGGCTGGCATGGAGCTGCCCCAGCACAAGCATGACCAGCGAAGCGTCGCCGACACAGACTGCCGCCCGCGCACCAGGCTGACCGACTCCGCGAACGTGTGGGCCAGCGCATGACCAGGTGAGCGGGTGCCGACGCCGGACGGCGATGGCGGTGATAACGCTATTCAAGCGTGCATCCAATCGGTACGGTCCGCGGATGGACGGTGCCCGGCCATCGCGACTGCCCAGCATGCTGCTGATCGTTGCCATGTGCCTGCTCGGCACCTGCGCCCTGCCGTCCGCAGCACTGTTCGTGCTGACTGGCACCGTCGGAGGCTCAGACCTTGGCACCAGCCTCGCGATCGGCGCGCCGACGCTGATCGCTTACCCCGTTGCGGCGTGGTTGTGGCTGCGCGCCGGTAGGCAACCCACCATTGGGCGGGCGTGGGTGAATGCCGTACTCGGATTCGTGCTGATCGTCGGTAGTTCGATCGCGCCGGTGGCGGTCTTCGGCGCGCTGATCGTGGAAGAGTGGCGGGAAACCCAGCCGGGTGGGCGCGGCTACGACCCCAGTGGCCGGTGACCGCCGAGGAGTTCACCCGAGATGGACAGGGTTCTCGGAGCGCAGGAAGGCCGCAGCCCGTCGGTCGAGTTGCTGGGCGAACGTAGGCAGCCGAGGGCCGAAGCTGCTGAGGCGACTTCGCATGTTCCGCACGGCCAGGACGGCCCGGCCGGACTGGACGCCGGTCATCGCGTCCAGGGCGTGATTCCAGTTCTCGCTCGCCTCGCGGAGCCGCCCACGGGCGCACTGGACATCGGCGAGATTGGCCAGCGTGAGGGTGTGGATGCGCCGGTATGCCTCGGTGTTGCGGGTGGTAATCGACCGGCGAAGTTCGGTCTCCGCGGCGGGAAGGTCGCCTAGATCCCGAAGGGCCTGGCCGGCCTGACTGGCGAGGGAGGTCTCGGTGAAGCCACTTGTTCGAATCCAGCTCGGCTCATCGCCCGGGGCGGCGTTCGCGAGGTGGACTTCGGCCGCGGCGATCGCCGCCGACGTGCGGGCCGCGTCTCCCGTCGCGGCGTACCCGCGTGCGGTGAGGATGGTGAACAGCGCGGTCGCCGCTGGGGACGCCGTCCCCTTCGACCATTCGAGGGACGAATTGGCGAGTTGCAGGGCTTCCTGCCCGTGGCCGAGGTCAACGGCCTGGTGGGCCATCGCGCGCAACGTGAAGCCGGCGAGGGCGCGATCATCTGCCTCGTTCGCCAGTCGCAGCGACTGGAGGTAGTAGCGCTGAGCCAGCCCGTGCAGGGATGAATCGAACGCCTTCCAACCAGCGAGGTAGGTCAGTTCGGCCGCAGCGCTGAACATCGCTTGGCGGTCGTGCTCCGAGGTGAAGCGTCCTTGGAGGTAGCCCGCCACGTCGGAGGTGAGGTACTGGACCACGGCGAGCCGTGCATGGCCTCCTCCAAACCGCTCGTCGGCCTTGCTGAACACGGCGAGTATGTCCCGCACAGCATCGATCTCGCGGCGGCCCACCGCGGCGCCCCCGCCCCGCGCCTGCCGGCCCCGATCGGCGATGTCCTGCCAGGAGTCGAGGGGGACAGCTAGCGCGGCCAGCGAGTACAGGGCGGATAGGTGGAACGCCCGTCGCTCCAAGTCGGCTCTCCCGAGCGTCAGGAGATCGGTAGCCGGGTCGCGCTTCCACCAATCCAGGCCGTCTAGGTCAACCTCCAGGCTACCGCCGCCGACAAGCCCGAGATCGGTTGCTCTGACCACCCGGCCGAGCCTTCGAGAGATGGCCTCAGCCAGATAGCGGGAGGTTCTCTCCCCGGGCTTCACTCCGGCGATCCAATGCCCGACGTGGGATCGGGCGAGATCGGCCTCAACGTCGCCATGGCCGGGCACCTGGACGTGCCCGTCGTCCTGCTCAGCGGGGACGACACCGCCTGCGCGGAATTCAGTGAGCTGGTGTCTTCGGCAGTCACCGTCGCCGTCAAGCAGACCCTGGGCCAGGCCGCCGCGGTCACTCTGCATCCGCAGAAGGCACGGGAGCGGCTGCGCCACGCTGCCGCCGACGCCATCGCCCGGCGTGCCTCGATTCGCCCGGCGAAGGTGGCCGGGCCGGTGGACGTCGAGGTCGACCTGTACGGTCCGTACATGGTCGACCTGGCAGTCCTGGTGCCGGGTGTGACCCGTGTCGGTGGCGGCCGTACGGTCGCCTTCCACGCCGCCGACATCGCCGAGGCGTACCGGCTGATTCAGCTACTCGTTCAGCTCGCCGGCATCAAACCCAGCTAGCGCGCGCGAACCGCTCAAGGCCCGAGCCGCTGCTCAGGAGGCGATGAGGTCTCGGGCGTCCTGACAGAAGCGGCGGACAGCGGGAGTGCGCCTGTACGGAGTCAGCGCCCCAACCAGGTTGCGGACGTGCTTGATGCATCTGGTGGAGGTGACCTGCCCGGTCAGGGTCTGCACGGCCTGGTCGCCGAGGGCGAGCGCCTTGTCCAACTCGGGGTGCTCCTGTTGGACGTACGTGGTGGCAAGCAACGCGTTACGCAGTGCGCCCTCGCGGGTGTACTCGTTGCTCTGTAGCCGCAGCGCTGCCCGCAGGTGGTCGCGAGCGCGCGGCCAGTCTTCGAGCTTGACGAAACAGTAGCCGGCTTGAGCGTGGGCCTGCGCCTCGTTGATCCAGTAGGACCAGTCGGGGTCCCCGTGCTCCGGCCGGCTGTCGGTGAACTTGCCGAATGCCTTGTCGAGCGCCCGGCGGGTGTCGGTTACCGACCGGTTGTTGGCATACGCCTCGGCGGCCCGCAGGTCGAGGATCGTCCCCACCTTGGGGCTCGTAGCCGGGTAGCTGGCTCGCGCGGTCTCCGCGAGGGTCACGGCCTGACGGAGCTGACCGAGATCTTTGGCCTGGCAGGACATGAAGCCGAGGATGTTCGCGCCGAGCCCGCGATCACCGGCTGCGTTGGCCTGATAGAGGCCCGCGATCCAGAACCGTTGCGCCTGGGTGTGGTGGCCGTCGTCGAAGGAGAGCCAACCGGCGAGGCGTAACAGCTCGCCGGCGGTGCCGTGTAGGCGTCGGCCGACTGTGTCGGTATAGCTGCGTTCGCGCAGCACCTCGACCACCGTGCTCAGGTGTTGGCGGACCAGACCCAGAGTCTGGCCGCTCCCGAGGTGGTCGTCCATCCGTCGCAGACTGGCGGTCACCGCGTCTAGGTGATCTACGACGTCGCCGGACACGGGGCGGCCGGCGGTCGATGCGAGGTCCTGCGGTGGTTGGGCGATCAGCCACTCGTGCGCCGGTGATGTCAGTGCGGAACCGA
Organism: Micromonospora sp. NPDC048898; assembly: GCF_043198035.1. Taxonomy (NCBI): domain Bacteria; kingdom Bacillati; phylum Actinomycetota; class Actinomycetes; order Micromonosporales; family Micromonosporaceae; genus Micromonospora; species Micromonospora sp. NPDC048898. The sequence goes on along the minus strand of NZ_JBICUF010000021.1, from coordinate 63,354 downwards.
GCAGAGTGAGGAACATCCGTCGGTGCGTCATCCCCTCAGGTTCGTTCACCACCTCGCCCGCCCGCAAGGCCCCGCCTGCGGACCAGGGCAGATCAAGACCGGCTGAGGCGGGAACGGCCTCGAACCCATCGCTTGGCCAACCCAGCTCATCGAGACCAACCGTCCGCTGTAGCTGCTCGGACAGCAGCGCCGTGGTCAACGACGGCCACGGCGTCCGGGGAGTGTCACCCTTCTTCCACTTGTACGGCGTCTTCAGATGCAGCCGTTCTGCCCGCCCGTGCCGCTCTGCGCACTCGTTGAGACGTCGAGCGAACTGCTCAGGCTGCCAGCCCACTTCCGCCAACAACCGCGTCAACGCCTCTCCGCTGGGTGCCACCCGCGAGCCTCCTCATCTGTAACGACCGCCATGCGAACAGTAGCGATTTGGTCGGACATCGGGTGGCTGCGGCACTCGCGGGCACTGTTAGGCACCAAGCGCACCTGCCTCGGCAGTTCCTTGCACGGAGTCCACTGGACACGTCATGACGAGCGAGCCGGGTAGGTGGAGTGCACATGATTTCCGAAGTGGTGGTGGCGGCGGTCTTTGGTGGGCTCGTGCCGGGGTTTCTGCTCGGGTTGCTGGCATTCCGGGTCAAGTCGAGGTGGTGTCCCCACTGTGGGCAGCCCACCCGGGCGCTGCCGCAGGTGCGAGACCGGTGACCCGGCCAATGCCGGAGCGCGATGAGCCGGTCGGACGGCGGGTGGCACGGTGGCGGGTCCGTCGCCGGATGACCCAGCAGATGCTTGCCGACCGGCTCGGCAAGTCGAAGAGCTGGGTCGACAAGGTCGAGCGCGGCGTGCGCAACCTGGACCGCTACTCCGTCGTCCAGGAGATCGCCGAGGTCCTACGCCTCGACCCGGCGGTGCTCCTCGACCCCCGCAGACCACCATCGACGGTCCCCGCCCTGGACGGCATCGACGCGGTCCGCGCCGCCCTGGCCCATTACCACCAACGACCTGCCCGCACCGTGCCCGCCGACGAGGTGGGCCGGCACGTCACGCACGCCTGGCTCAGCTACCAGCACGCCCACTACGCCCACCTCCTGAGGGCGTTGCCCGCCCTGCTCGACGCCGTGCACACCACGGCGGGCCTGCTGGTGCCCGCGTACCGGATCACCGCTTCGGTGCTTGTCAAGGTCGGCGAGCCCAACCTGGCCTGGCTGGCCGCGGACCGGGCCGTCGCCGCCGCTGCGGGTGACCCCATCCGCACCGGCACCGCCACGATCGCCGTGGCGCAGGCGCTGCGCGCCCTGGGCTGTGACCGCCTCGCCCTCACCGCGGCCGTCGCTGCCGTGGGCACGGCCGCCGACGATGGGGTACGCGGAACCCTGCTGCTTCAGGCCGCCATGGCCGCTGCCGGCTGTGGCGACGGTCGCCGTGCTGATGACCTGATCGACCACGCCGCCGCATTGGCCGACAGGTGCAGGGGTACCGACGACCCGCACCACACCGCGTTCGGTCCTACCACCGTGCGACTGGCTCGCTCTGTCAGCGCCCTGTACCTCGGCGACGCCGCCCAGGCCGTATACCGCCACGAGAAGGTCATTGGCGACGACGCCTGGCGTCGACTACCCGCCGAGCATCGCGCGGCCCACCTCGTCGACGCCGCCCGCGCCTACCTCCAGACCGGCGACCTCGCCGCCGCCGGGCACGCCCTGGCCGACGCCGACACCATCGCGCCCGACGAGGTCCGCTACCGGCCTGCTGCTCGTACCCTCGTCGCCGAGCTCGCGCACAGTGGCCGGGCGGCCGCGGGCGTGGCGCGACTCGCCACCCTCGTCGGGCTCACCCGGTGATCGGGACGCCATCGGCCGTCCGGGTGGGGCCGCGCGACGGTTGTACGAGGCGTCATGCCTCGGTGACGTTCCGCCGTATCGCCTACCCGATCCTGCCGGCCGAACGGGCTGTCGGCAATCCGGCTGGCCGCTTCTTTTGGTCCATCCATTCGCATCTAGCAATGGTCCTGTGTGCGTCGTATGGTTCCCCGCAGCACCCCGACAAGCGTACGCGATGGGCAGATTTGCCCTCTTTGATGCTGGGCGGTGATCGGCAGTGGCGGCAGAAGATCCTACGGCGACAGACCCCGGATGGGTGGACGAAGTCCTGTTCGCCGGACGTCCGACCGACGTTTGTCTCCGTCTGCCCGAGCCGATCGACCGGGCCGCCCTGCACCGGCTGGTGACCGCCGCGCAGGAGCGGCTCACCGCCGCCGGACTGCGCCCCGGTGGCGCCGCGGCGCTGCGGCTGCCGCCGTCGCTGGCGTACGTGGTGAACCTGCTGGCGACCTGGCGGGCCGGGGCGCAGGCGATCCTGCTCGACCACCGGCTCACCGACCACGAGGTGGGCCGGGCGCTGGTCCGGCTGACCCCGCAGGTGGTCATCGCCCCGGTGCGGACCGGTGGCGGCGCGCTGAAGATCTTCGTCGACGTCACCGAGGGCGTCACGCGCTACGCCGACGGTCCGGCGGTCAGCGGCCACGCCGTGATCCAGCTCAGCTCCGGCTCCACCGGCCCGTCGAAGGTGATCGGTCGCACCGCGGCGGACCTGGTCGCCGAGGTGCACCGCTACACCCACATCGACGGGGTGGCGCTGCCCGGCGAGCGGATCATCCTGCTGCCCTCGATGGTGCACGTGCTCGGTCTGGTCGGCGGCCTGCTCTACGGGCTGCACGCCGGGGTCGAGTTGGTGCCACCGGAGCGGCTCAGCGGCGACGCCGTGCTGGCCGCGATCGCCGCCGGCACCACGCCGGCCACCGTGCTGGGTGTTCCGTTCCACATCGGACTGCTGGCCTCCACCCGACCGGCTGGGCCGCTGCCCCAGCTGCGGCGGATGACCACCGGCGGCGAGCTGGTGCCGGCCGCCGTCGCCCGGGCCTTCACCGACCGGTACGGGGTGCCGCTGGGCAACATGTACGGGATGACCGAGGTCGGGGTGATCGGCACCGACCTGCACGGCGTACACCGGCCGTCGATCGCCCCGGCCCCCGGCATCGAGGTCCGCGAGACCGGCGGTGAGCTGTGGGTGTCCTGCCCGGCGTCGCCGTACGTCGGACTGAGCGACCCGACCCGCTGGTCCGACGGCTGGCTGCACACCCGCGACGCCGGCACCGTCGATGAGGACACCGGCCTGGTCACGGTGCGCGGTCGACTCGACTCGCAGGTCTCCGTCGGCGGGCTGAAGGTCGACCTGACCGAGGTGGAGGCCACCGTCGCCGAGCTGACCGGGGTGGCCGCGGCCGTGGTGGTCTGGGACGGCGGCATCACCGCGTACGTCCAGCCGGACGGCCCGCTGTCGGAGGAGACGCTGGACAAGCTCCTCGCCGAGCGGTTGGCCGGCTACAAGCGGCCGCGCGTCCTGCACCTGGTCGATCAGTTGCCCCGCACCACCACCGGCAAGCTGGTCCGCGCGACCGACGCACTGCGCTCGGCGGTCACCCCGTGACGGGGACCAAGCAGCAGGGCACCCGCCCGCCGCGGCAGCACAGCGGCCGGATTCGGCTGACCGCCGGTGTCCCGGCCGACCCACACGTAGGCGGTGTCCGGACCGGGCACCGTCAGCTGACCCACGCAGAGAGGGTATCCATGAGAGCCGAGGTCCGCGCCTTCGTCGTCGAGCAGCTCGTCGACATGAACTACGACATCGAGGGGCTCGACGACGACACCACGCTCGGCCCGTCCGGCGTCGACCTGGAATCTCTCGCCCTGGCCGACCTGTCCAGCCGGGTCGAGGACCGGTACGGCCTGACGTTCGCCGACGACGAGTCGGAGCAACTGGCCCTGATGACGGTCGGTGAGTTCACCACCATGGTCGCCAGTCGCGTCACCGAGGCGACGAGCGACAAAGCCTGATGAGCGGTCAGCCCGATCTGGGGCGAGCTGACCTGATGACCATGCTCGCCGAACTCACCGCGAAACCGGCTGCCGAGGTGTCCGACCGGATCGGCTCGATGGAGCTTGCCTGGCTGGTGCACCTCGTCGAGCAGCGCTACGAGTGCCGGCTCGACCTCACCGACGACGAACTGGCCGGTATCCGTACCGTCGACGACGCCCTGGTGGTGTTCCGGGCGTCGCTGACCGCCTCCGCAGATGGTTGAGGCGCGCGTCGCACAGCTCACCGGCGTGTACGCGCTCAGCGCCCTGGGACGGGACGCCGACGCGCAGCTCGCCGGTGCGCTGGCCGGGGTGCCGGCGTTCGGGCCGGTGGACCGGTTCGACACCGCCGCCCGCCGGGTCACCGTGGCGGCCACCCGGCCCGAGGTCGGCACGCTCCCCGACGAGTTGGCCGCCGCGATCGACGCGGCCTGCCGGGCGGCCGGCCTGGACCGGGTGCGGCGCACGGGGTGCGCGTTGCTGCTCGCCGTGCACGGCGGGCCGGCCCTCGATGCCGGCCCGCCGCCGGCCGTACTCGCCGGCCAACTCGCCGCCCGCTGTGGACTGTCCGGCCACACCCGGGTCTACACCAGCGCCTGCGTGTCGGCGAGCACGGCGGTGGCCGACGCCGCCGCCCGGATCACCCGCGGTGACGTCGATCGGGTGGTGGTCGCGGCCGGCTACCTGGTGGAGTCGGACCAGTTCGCGCTCTTCGACGCCGGTCGCGCCCTCGCGGTCGACGGGGCGGTGCGCCCGTTCAGCGCCGGCCGCCGGGGGCTGCTGCTGGGCGACGGCGTGGCCGCGGTCGTGCTGGAATCGAGCACCGGCCGGCGGCGCGGCGTCGATCCGGTGGCCACCGTGGCCGGTTGGGGACGGGCCGGTGACGCGTTCCATCCCTGTCAGCCGGAGCCCGGCGGCACCGGGCTGGCCCGCGCGGTCGACGCCGCGCTGCGCCGGGCCGGGCTGCCCGCACGGGCTGTCGGCTACGTCAACGCCAACGCCACAGGCACCACGCGGAGCGACGCCGCCGAAGCGGCGGCGCTGCGTCGGGCCCTCGGCGCGCACGGCACGCGCGTCCCGGTCAGCTCCACCAAGTCGGTGCACGGGCACGCGTTGGAGGCGTCCGGGTTGCTCGAACTGGTGGTCACCGCGCTCGCGCTGCGACACGGCGAGCTACCGGTCAACGCCGGCTGGCTGGCCCCCGACGAGGCCTGCCCCCTCAACGTGATCACGGACCGTCCCGAAAAGACGGAGGCCACCCACGCCCTGACCCTCAACGCCGCCTTCGGCGGCGCCAACACCGCTCTCCTGGTCGGCGTCGGATGACCACCCCCAACCTCCCGCGGTCTTGCACGTTCTGTCCCGACGAGTCCGACCAGGCACCCAGGACGGCGACCGCAAGATCGCCGGGGGAGAGGGCTCGGGCTCTCTGGCCCGAGGCTGGGGACGTCGGGGGCAGCGCGGCGGGGGTGCCGGGGTTCGTGCACTCGGACTTCGCGCCGGTGATGGTGGCCGTCGCGGAGCGGTGTCTGCGGCGGGGATACGGGTCGGCGGGGGCGCCCGCCGGGGTGCGGACGGGGATCGTGCTGGTCAGCGCCAGTGGCGATCTCGCCAGCGCCGAGCACGTACGGGCGACAGTCGAGGCCGGCGGGCGGATCGGTCCGCTGTTCTTCTTCCAGTCCGTGCCGAACAGCGTCGCCGGACACATCGCGGCCCGCTGGGACCTGCGCGGCCCGGTGGTCTGTCTCAGCCCGACCGGTGACCCGTATGCCGACGGGGTCGCCGAGGCGGACCTGCTGCGCGACGACGGCGACGCCGACGAGGTGTTGCTGATCCTGATCGAACAGGCACCCGACAGGCCGACCGAGGCGGTCGCGGTGCTACTGGGGGGAGGAGCACGACCATGAGGACACGGGGACTGCGCGGCGCACTGGCCGCCGACACCGAGGTGGGTGCGGGCAATGTCCTGGCCCGGGTACTGGCGCACGGCGCGGACCCGGACGGGCCGGGCCTCACCTTCGACACCGCAGTCGACGGGCACCCCGCCGAGACACCCCTGACGCTGGGGCAGCTCGACGAGCGGGTCGCCGCCCGCGCCGCCTGGCTGCACGAGCGCGGGGTACGCCCCCGCGACCCGGTCGCCGTCTGGGCCACCGCCGCCGCCGACATGGTGCTCAGCTTCCTGGCACTGACCCGGCTCGGGGCGATCCCGGCGCTGATGAACGGCAAACTCCGCCCGGAGATCGCCGCCGAGTACATCCGCCGCCTGCGAGGCGTCGGTGTGCTCGCCGACGACGCGCACACCGCCCTGCTGGCCGGGCACGACCTGGGCGTACCGCTGCTTGGCACCCTCGCGCGGACCGGCGCGGGCGACCCGGCGGCGGCCCCGGCGCACTACCGGCACCACCCGGACGACCCGATCGTGATCACGCACACCTCCGGAACGACCGGGGTGCCCAAGGCGGTGCTGCACTCGCACGCCAGCCTCTTCGCGGCCACCCGGCACCTGCTCACCATGCCGCAGGCGCAGGGCACCAGCCGGATCCTCAACGCGCTGCCCGCCCCGCACACCGCCACGGTGCTGATGGTCAACCAGGTGCTGGGCAACCGTGCCCAGATGTTCCTGCTGTCGGAGCAGGACGGCGAACGGGTGCTGGACGCGATCCAACGCTGGCGCCCCGACGGGGTGTTCGGTTTCTCGGTCACCTGGGCGGAGCTGGCCCGCTTCGACCTGTCCGGGTACGACCTGGACTCGGTGCGGTTGTGGTTCAACACCGGCGACGCCTCGCACGAGCCGCACATCCGCCGCCTCGTCGCGGTCGGCTGGCGCGACATGGTCACCCGCGACGGGGTGGCGAGGGTGCCCGGCTCGGTCTTCATCGACGGGCTGGGTTCCAGCGAGATGGGGCACTCGATGTTCCACATCACCCATCGCGCCGACACCGACCGGTACGGCCGCTGCATCGGCCGCCCGTACCAGTTCACCAGGGTCGCGGTGCTCGACGCCGACGGCGAGCCGGTGCCGGTCGGCGAGGTGGGTTTCCTGGGCATCGACTCGCCGTCGCTGTTCCGGGGTTACTGGAACGACTCGATCACCACCTACCGCTTCCGCCAGCGCGGCTGGTACCTGACCGGTGACCTGGTGCGTGTCGATGCCGACGGCCGCTACTACCACGTGGACCGGGCGGTGGACTCGGTCGACGCCGGTGACGGGCGGCGCTTCTACACCGCCCTGTCCGAGGAGCGGATCCTCGCCGCCTGCCCGGACGTCACCGACTGCACGGTGGTGATCGTCGCCAAGGCCGGCGGGGTGGTCACCGACGTGCTGCTGGAGTTGGCCGCCGGCGCCGACGTGGCAGAGGACCGCACCGAGCGGGTCCGTGCCGCCCTCGGCCCGGACGTCGGCGCCACGCTGCGCCGGGTGGTGCCGGTGGCCTCCGCCGACATCCCGGTCACCGTGACCGGGAAGGTCCGCAAGGTGGTCCTGCGCGAGCGCTACCTCACCGAGGCGTCGTCGTGAGCCCGGCGAACCGAGGCGTCGTCGTGAGCCGGCGAACCGCCGGCGCGGAGCGAAGCGGAGTGGTGGCGTGACCGCCCTGATCACCGGGATGGGGCTGTTCACCCCGGTCGGGCGGGGCGTCGAGGAGACCTTCGACGCGCTGACCACCGGCCGGTCCGGGCTGACCCGTCCACCCCAGGGGCACCCGGCGAGCGGGTCGCTGCACGTCGCCGGCCTGCTGCCCGACATCGACCCGCGTACCGTCGCGTCCGGGCCGGAGACCCGGGTGCTGGACCGGATCGTCGTGCTCGCCCTCCTCACCGCCGCCGACGCCCTCGCCGACGCCGGCATCGAGGTGGGCCGCGACGTCGACCCCGACCGGATCGGTGTGATCGTCGGTGGGGTCGGGGGGATGGCCACCCTGGAGTCACAGGTGCTGGCCCGGGCGGCCCGGGGTCGGGCGGCGGTCAGCCCGTACCTGCTCACCGGGATCCTGCCGAACATGCCGGCGGCGCGGATCGCCATCGCGTACGGCATCCGGGGTTACAGCTCGTCGGTCGGCACCGCCTGCGCCTCCGGCGCGCAGGCGGTCGCCGACGGCGTCCGGCTCATCGCGACCGGGGAGGCCGACGTGGTGCTCTGCGGGGCCAGCGAGGCGCCGCTCTTCCCGACCTTCGCCGACACCTTCGGCAACGCGCGGGCGTTGGCGCGCGCCGGCACCGACCCGAGCCGGGCGAGTCGGCCGTTCGACACCTCCCGGACCGGGTTCGTCCTGTCCGAGGGTGCCGCGTTGCTGGTCCTGGAGAACGCCGAGCACGCCGCGGCGCGGGGCGTCGCCGGATACGCCGAGGTGGCCGGGCACGGTGCGACGACGGACGCGTACCACCTGACCGCCCCCCGCCCGGACGGCGCCGGCGCGGCGGCGTGCATCCGCCGGGCGCTGCGCAGCGCCGGTGTCCCGGCGGCGGCGGTCGGTTACGTCAACGCGCACGGCACCAGCACGAAACTCGGTGACATCGCGGAGACCACCGCCCTGGCCGACGTCTTCGGCGTCGGCGGTGTGCCGGTCAGCTCCACCAAGGCGCTCACCGGTCACCTGCTCGGCGCCTCCGGGGTGCTGGAGGCGGCGGTCACCGCGTTGGCGCTCGGTCGGGGGCTGCTGCCGCCGACGTACCACCTCGACGATCCGGATCCGGCCTGCCCGGCGGACCACATCCGGGGCGCGCCCCGCAAGGCCGACCCGGAGTACGCGGTCACCAACTCGTTCGGTTTCGGCGGCCAGAACGTGAGCCTGCTGCTGGCGCGGGTTGCCGAGCCGAGGGGGTGATCGACGCGGTATCCCGGGCGGGGCGCGTCCGGACGGCAGCACGGGTGGGAACCGGGTGGGAAGGGGCTTCAGGGGACATGGGCATCCGCGGTATCGACCACATCGAACTCCAGGTGGGGGACGCCCGACAGGCGGCCCGCTACTTCAAGGCGCCCGCGTGACCGCCGCCGACCCGGTCGGGCTCTACCGCACGGTCCGGCTGATCCGCCGATTCGAACAACGGGCGGTGGAGTTGGTCCACGGCGGGCAGATCGTCGGCGGCATCCATCCGTACCTCGGCCAGGAGGGGATCGCCGCCGGCGTCTGCGCGGCGCTGGGTGCCGACGACGTGCTCGCCGGCACCCACCGTGGACACGGGCACGTCCTGGCCCGGGGCGCCGATCCGGCGCGAATGATGGCCGAGCTGTGTGGCCGGGTCACCGGCCTCAACGCCGGCCGGGGCGGTTCGATGCACGCCGCCGACCTGAGCATCGGCGTGCTCGGCGCGAACGCGATCGTCGGCGCCTCCGGGGCGATCATCACCGGCGCGGTCTGGGCGCACCGCCGCCGGGGCCGCGACACCGTCGGGGTGAGCTTCTTCGGCGACGGCGCGGTCAACGAGGGGATGCTGCTGGAGGCGTTCAACCTGGCCGCGCTCTGGCGGGTGCCGGTGCTGTTCGTCTGCGAGAACAACGGCTACGCCACCACCATGCCGGTCGCCGCCGCGGTGGCCGGCAGCATCGCCGGCCGGGCCGCCGCGTTCGGCATCCCGGCCGTCCAGGTCGACGGCCAGGACCCCGAGACGGTACGCGTGGCGGCGGCCGCCGCCGTCGACCGGATGCGCTCCGGCGGCGGCCCCGAGCTGATCGAGGCCCGGACCTACCGCTTCGACGCCCATCACACCTTCGAACACGCGGTACGCCTCGACTACCGCCCACCCGACGAGGTGACCCGGGGTCGGGCCCGGGACCCGGTCCGCATCCAGGGCGAACGCCTCTCCGACGCCGACCGTGCCGCGGTGGACGCCGAGGTCGACGAAACCCTCGACGCGGCCGTGCGGTTCGCCCTGCACAGCCCGCAACCCGACCCGGCCGACGCCCTGGCGTACCTGTACGCCAGCGGCCTGACCGCCCGCACCGGAGGTGGCTGAATGACCGTATGCACCGGAGGTGGTTGAGGTGCCCCGACTGTCGTACCGCCGGGCGCTGACCCGGGCCCTCTCCGACGAGTTGGCCCGCGACGAGGCGGTGTTCCTGCTCGGTGAGGACGTCCAGGTCGGGGCGTCGCTGGTGACCACCGGGCTGGCCAAACGGTTCGGCACCGATCGGGTCCGCGACACCCCCCTGTCGGAGCAGGCGTTCACCAGCTTCGCCACCGGGGCGGCGCTGGCCGGGCTGCGGCCGGTGATCGAGTTCCAGATCCCGTCGCTGCTGTTCCTGGTCTTCGAGCAGATCGTCAACCACGCGCACAAGTTCCCGCTGATGACCGGCGGGCAGTGCAGCGTCCCGGTCACCTACCTGGTGCCCGGCTCCGGCTCGCGTACCGGGTGGGCCGGGCAGCACTCCGACCACCCGTACAGCCTCTTCGCCCACGTCGGCGTGGTCACCGTCGTGCCGGCCACCCCGACCGACGCGTACGGGCTGCTGGTCACCGCGATCCGCCACGACGACCCGGTGGTGGTGTTCGCGCCGGCCGCCGCGATGGACGTGCGCGACGACGTCGAGGACCCGGCCCCGGTGCCGCTGGGCCGGGGCCGGATCCACCGCTCCGGCGACGACGTGACGGTGGTCGCGATCGGGCATCTGGTGCACGACGCGCTCGCCGTCGCCGAGGAGCTGGCCGACCAGGTCTCGGTGGAGGTGTTCGACCCCCGCACCCTGTACCCGTTCGACATCGACGGCCTCACCGAGTCGGTCGCCCGCACCGGGCGACTCGTGGTGTTCGACGACGCCAACCGCTCCTGCGGCATGGCCGCCGAGATCATCGCCTCGGTGGTGGAACGGGTCCGGCTGCTCGCCCCACCCCGCCGGGTCACCCGACCGGACGGGTCGGTGCTCCCGTTCGCCCCGGCACTGGACCGGGCCGTCCAGCCCGGCCGGGACCAGCTCGCCACCGCCATCCACCTGACCATGAAGGACGGATCATGATCGACCCGAACTATGCGTGGCCGGCGGCCGACCGGGCCTGGACCGACCTGCCGGAGCCGGCCCGTTCGGCCATGGTGGCCGGTGGGGCGGCAGCCTGGGAGCAGGTCTTCCACGGCCGGGCCAGCTACAACAAGCAGTGGCGGTTGGCCCGCCCCCCGGTGCTCACCGCCGACGCCTGGCGGGAGCTCAACGAGGTCTGCGACCGGCTCGCCCAGCTCATCCTCGACGCCTGCCGTCGGCGGACCGGCACCGCCGGTGAGCTGCGCCGGCTGCTCGGCGTACCGGCGGGGGAGACCCGCCTGTTGGACGAGGCCGAGCCGCTGACCGAGGCGCTGCTGGCCGCGTACCGCCCAGATGTGATCTTCTCCGCCGGGGTGCCGAAGTTCGTCGAGTACAACATCGACAGCAGCCTCGGCGGCGGGTTCGACGCCGACACCGTCATCCAGCGGTTCGCGCGCCTGTACCGGGAGCGGGGCATCCTCGACGACCTGCCGGTGCGGGCCGCGCCGTCGCTGCTCGACCAGCGGTTCGTGGCGATCCGTGAGGAGTTGCGGCTGCCCGAGGGCGCCCGGGTGGCGCTGCTGATGGACTTCGACGCCGACTACCCGGGCCTCGACGACCCGCAGACGTTCATCCGGATCCTCGACCCCCTCGCCGTACGGGCCCGGGACTTCGGCATCGACCTGGTCATCGCCCCGGTGTCCAGCGCCACCCTGGACGCCTCCGCGCGGTTGGTGGTCAATGGCGCGCCGGTCGACGCGCTGTTCCGGTTGTTCGTGCCCAACCGGGTCACCCCGACCGCCGGTCTGGACGCGGTGGCCGGGGCCCTCGCCGCCGGCACCCTCCCGATGTTCGTGTCGGCGGCGGCGTGGCTGCTCGGCAACAAGACCACCTTCGCCTGGCTGTGGGAGGACGTGGACGGGCTACCCGCCGACGACCAGTCGCTGATCCGCCGGCACGTGCCGTACACGGTGCCGTTGACCGCTGCGGTGCTCGACCGGGCCATCGCCGAACAGGCCGAGCTGGTGGCGAAACCGGCCGACGGCTCCGCCGGTCACGGCGTGCTGCTCGGCCCGGAGCTGAGTGCGGCGGACTGGGCCGAGGGTGTGCGGGCTGCCGTCGATCGGGGCGGCGCGATCCTGCAGGAGTACCTGCCGACCGACCGGGTGTCGATGGACTTCGTCCAGATCGAGACCGGCGAGACGGTCACCGCCGACGTCCCGTTCTCGCTGGCCCCGTACCTCTTCGGCCGCCACGCCTCCGGCGGCCTGGCGAGAGTCGGCTACCCCGGCTGCGACGGAGTCCTCAACCTGGCCCACGGCGTCCTCCTAACCGGACTCCTCCTAAAGGACTGACCGACGCCCGCGCCCCAACCCCGCCCTGCGCTCGTTGATCATGGAGTTATTGCCCCTCGCGGCGTGTCGCGGCAATAACCTCATGATCAACGGGGGTCTGCCGGGGTGGGGGGTGGGAGAGGGTGCGCAGGGTTTGGGCTGTTGCTATGGCGTCGCTGCGGGCGCTGCCGTGGCGGCCGTCGGTGCTGTAGAGGGAGGGGTCGGCCGTCATCGGGTGGTCGGTCAGGTGCACGTGGAGCGTGTGCAGACGTTCGGCCAGGCTGGCCGTGTGTGCCGACAGGCGGCGCATTCGTTCGCCCAGGCCGGGCCGGAGGTGCTCGGGCACCGCGGGGCTGTGCGAGACGTCGAACATCCCCACGGTGATCACGTCGGCCCCCGCGGCGCGTAGCGCGGTGATCATCGCGGTCAGTTCGGCGTCCACCGCCTCCGCGTCGTACGCCGGGTGGAAGGCGTCGTTGCCCCCGCAGACGACAAGCGCCAGGTCCGGTGCGAAGGCCAGCGCCGGGGCGAGCTGGGTGGCCCGCACCTGGTGCGCGCGCAGCCCGCGTCGACCCAGGTTCCGGTACGCCAACTCGGGGCACGCCGCGGTCAGCTCGGCGGCGACCCGGTCGACCCACTGCACGTCCGGGTAGCCCGGCGTCGGCTCACACATTCCCTCCACGACGCTGTCGCCGAGCGCCACGAACCGCCGCCACGGGTGCCCGTGCAGCAGCTCGGCGGCCTCGCCGGGGCGCAGACAGTACGGGTCCGTCGATTCGGTGAGCGCCGATGGCATGCGGGCACGCTAACCGACCGGCGGGCGCCCCGGCCAGGCTCAGACGGTCAGCCTGACCTCGGCCAGGTAGACGTGGGTCTGTCCCTCGTGGGAGGAGTAGTAGCTGACCCACAGCAGGTCGTCGTGCCAGACCAGGCCGGGGTAGCTGGTGTCGCCGCCGGACGGCAGCGCGACCAGCTCGGACAGCTCGCCCCGGTCCGGGTCGACGACGCAGGTCGCGGTGCGGACCTCGCCGTCGTGCAGGCGTGCCCCGGCGCTGGGGCGGGGAGTTGGCACCCACCGCTCACGATGGGCGGTGGGCCGTCCGCACCGTGCGGCCCTGGGCCGGTGGCGGAGGAGGTGGGCTGACAGCAGGGGTGGCGGAGGTGGGGTCAAATGGAGGTCGTGGCGACCATCCGCGCTCGACTAGCCGCCGTCCGCGCCGCCTGGCGCGCCGGTACCCCCACCGCGGCCCCCGGCCGCCCGACGCGCGGAGGGCGGCCTCGGCCGACTATCGTCGCGTCGCGCGCCCTACGCCCTGGCCGACCGTCGACAACCCGGTTGGAGCTGGCTCCGGGCGCCCCCCTGGAACTCAAACCGGACCCCTGGCAACGGTTACTCGGCCTGGGGAGCATCCTGTCGGTGATCGTCCTCGCGGTCGGGCTGTACGTCACCAACGCCGCCAACCGTGCGCAACAGGAGGCCAACCGCGAGCAGCAACGCCTCACCGCGCAGGGGCAGATCACCGACCGCTTCACCGCGTCGATCGAACAGTTGGGGCAGCCCGGCGCCGACAAGGTGGACGTGCGCCTGGGCGCCATCCACGCCCTGCGACGGATCATGCGTGATTCTGCGGCCGATCGTCCTGCCGTGGTGGAGATCCTGTCGGCGTTCGTCCGCGTCCACTCCGTCGGCGGGACGGCCGCTCCCACCCCGGCCCGCAGCGACAAGGCCACGGGGGCGGCCGCCGTCGAGGACACCTTGGCACTGCCCCCGGTGGACATCCAGGCCGCTCTGGCCGCGCTGGGCGACAGTGACTCGATCGGCGGCCGGCCGGATCTGACCCGCGTCGACCTGTCCCGCACCGACCTGCGCGGGATGGACCTGGTCGGAATGGACCTGGGCCTGGCGAATCTGGAAGGGGCGAACCTCTCCGCCGCCGACCTGACCGACGCAGACCTGGCCGGCGCCAACCTTACCGACGTCGAATTGATCGGCACGAAGTTGCGCGGCGCCAACCTCAGCGAGGTGGACCTGCAGGACGTGCAGATGGACCGGGCGCGACTGGACCACGCCACCTTCACCGGGTCGAGCCTGGTCGCGGCGAGCCTGCGTTTTGCCGTGCTGACCGACGCGGACCTGACCGCCACCGACCTGACCGACGCGGACCTGACCGACGCGGACCTGACCGGCGCGGACCTGACGGGCGCGGACCTGTTCGGCGTCGACCTGCTCGGCGTCGACCTGACCGAGGCAAAGATCGAGCGGGCGAGACTGCTCCTGGATTGGAACATCCGGTGCGCTTACGTGGACGAGTGGACGCGCATGCCGCCCGGAGTGACCCGGCCGGCAGCCGACGCCCACCGCAACGACCCCGAGTGCCGGGCCCGTCGGGCAGAGCGGGCAGCGGTGCGGTAGGACCTCGCGAGGCAGGCTGGGGCCGGTCACTGTGTGGTGACGGGGGTGGGCCGCGCCGGTGTCTCCGGGCCGGACGCCCTGGTCAGCAGCGGGTACGCGGTGACCACCAGGCACGCCGCCGCCATGGTCAGCAGGGCCGGGGTAAGCCCCAGAGCGTCCACCGACCAGCCGCCGAGCAGCGCGCCGACCGGCAACCCGACGAAGGCCAACGAACCGGCGATGCCGATCACCCGGGTCTGCAACTCCGGCGGCACCCGCTCGTAGAGCGCCACCCCGAGCAGCGGGTTGATCGCCGCGATGCCGATTCCGGACAGGAACGTCACCACCAGCACCACCGGCAGCTCGTCGCTGATCGCCAGCGCCACCAGCCGGGGTGTGCCGGCGACCAGCGCGCCGAGCAGGAACGTCAGCCGCCGGGGCAGCCGGGGCCCGAGCATGGTGAACACCAGGTTGCCCAGCAACGCGCCCGCCGAGAACGCCGCCAGCACCAGACCGAGGCCACTCGGGCCGGGCAGCTCCCGGGCGACCCAGACCGGGATGTAGACGGCCACGCTGGCGTTGGCCACCATGTTCAGCGCCGAGATGACGGCGAGCATGCCGAGCAGCGGCCGATCCCGGCCCAGGTAACTGAAACCGCCCCGCAGGGCGCGCAGGTAACTTTCCGGCTGGGCGGGTTGCGTCGGGACGACCGACGGGCGGACCAGGACGCCGATGAGCAGCGCGCAGACCCCGAAGCTGGCCGCGTCGACGAGGATCGCCTCGGTCACCCCGAAGACGGCGATCAGCAGGCCGCCGACGGCGGCGCCGAACAGGGTCACCACCCGGCCGAGCCCGTCGTACGCGGAGGTCAGCCGGATCAGCGGCACTCCGGCGGCCTCCGCGACCGGGCGGAACATCACGTGCTTCACCCGGTCCCCGATGCCCCGCAGTGCGCCGGCCACCGCGACGAGCGCCACCAGCGGGGCGAAGCCCAACCACGGGGTCAGCGCGACGACGACCATCGCCACGGCGCTGCCCGCGTCGCAGAGGATCGAGGTACGGCGCAGGCCGATCCGGTCCGCCCAGGGTGTGCCCAACGCGCTGGACAGGAGGTACGGAAGGGTCTCGGCGAACGCGACGAGGCCCATCTTGGTGGGGCTGCCGGTGGTGACGAGCACCAGCCACGGGATGGTCACCACCGAGATGCGGGTGCCCAGGTTGGAGATCAGGTCCGCGCTGACCAGGACGACCAGTTGCCGGCGGGGAGTCACGCCCCGACCGCCGCCGCCCGACGTGCCGCGTACCGCGCGCGCAGGGCCCGCTTGTCCACCTTCATCGACCGGTTCACCGGCAGCCGGTCGACGAACTCCACAGCGGCCGGCGCCCACATCTCGTTCAGCTCGGCGGTGACCAGGTCGATCAGCTCCGCCCCGGCGACCGTCACCCCCGGGGCGAGCACCACGTACGCGTACGGGACCTCACCGGCCGTCTCGTCCGGTACGCCGATCACGGCGGCGGCCCGTACCCGCGGATGCCCGGCCAGCACGTCCTCGATGGGGCGGCAGAAGATCGGCCAGCTCCGTCGTTGCGTGAGGATCGCGTCGTCTGCCCGGTCGACCAGGTAGAGGTAGCCGTCGTCGTCGAGGTGACCGATGTCGCGGGTCCGCACCCAGCCGTCCACGAGCGTCTGCGCGGTCAGCTCCGGCTGGCCATGGTAGCCGGCGAAGCGCAGCCGGGTGTGCACCCACACCACGCCGTCGCGGCCGGTCGGCAGCACGGTGCCGTCGTCGTCGCGGATCTCGATGCGGACGTCGCCGTAGGGCCGACCGCAGGAGCCCAACCGCTCCGGGTGCTCCGGATCGTCGGTCAGGCCGGGCAGCGCGGTGATCACGACGGCCTCGCTGAGGCCGTACACGATGCGCAGCACCGGGCCGAACCGCGCGATGGCCTGGCGCAGCCGGGCGGGCGCGGCGGGCCCGGCGCCCACGTTGAACATGAACATGGCGGAGAAGTCCGCGCCGACGAGCGCCGGATGGTCCAACACCTCGTAGAGCATCGGCGGGGTGACGAATGTCGAGTTGATCCGCTCGCGCCGCACGGTGTCCGCGAAGGCCACCGGGTCCCAGTCGTCGCGCAGGAACAGCACCCCGCCGGTGAACAGGTTGAACAGTGTGGTGATCTGCCCGCTGGCCAGCCACATCGGTGAGTGCGACAGATGCCGCAGCAGCGGGAACCCGGCGGCCCGGAAGTCGGCGGCCAGGGTGAGGATCTGGGCGTAGAAGCTGTCCCGGTGGTGCACCAGCTTGGGGCTGCCGGTGGTGCCGCTGGTCTGCAGGAACGACTCGGGCGTCGGCACGACCGCCGGCAGGTTCGTCAGGTCGGCGTCGGTGTCGACGGTGAGGTCGGGGCCGGTGCCGCCCGCGCCGAGACAGCACACCGGTGTGCCGGGCAGCGCGGCGGCCAGCTCCGGGCCCAGACTGGCCCGGTCCCGGGCGTCGTAGACCAGGGCGTCCGGGCGGGCCGATCGGATGAACTCGTCGATCTCCCGGCGCGCGGTCACCGGGGCGACCCACATCGTCCGGCAGCCGAGCAGGTGCAGGGCGAGCTGGAGCAGCGGACCCTCCACCGCGTTCGCGACGGTCACCAGCACCGCCGACCCGGGCCGTACGCCGTGCCGGGTCAACGTCGCGGCCATCGCCCGGACCCGTGCGGCGGCGTCGGTGTAGGTGAGGCGGCGGCCGGCGCCGACAAGCGCCTCCCGGTCGCCGAACTCGGCGAAGAGGTCCAACACCCTGTGCACGTAGGTCGTGTCGTGCCCGGGTCCGTCAGTCATCCGGCAGCCCCCATCCCAGAAAGCGGCGGTCCCCGGGCAGCTCCCGGTGACGACGCGACGGTGGCGCGCTCGGGCGACCGCACCGCCGCCGCCTGGAAGCCTAGGCGCGAAACGGCTGGTCGGAACCGTGCCGACGGGCGATCCGACGGGCCCGCCGGCCATTTGATGGCGTCGATCAGGTTGATTGACGCCCGTCAGCGGCGGCGGCTAGGTTTCTGGACCATCGTCCAGGCGGGCGCCGTCAGCGGACGGCCCTGGGCTGCCACACGATGGAGGTTCCATGGCAACGGCAACCCCGAAGAGATGGCCGGTCATCGCCGCCGCGGCCGCGCTGTTGGTCGTCGGCGCACCCGCCGTCGTCGCCAGCGCCGGTCCGTCCGGCACCGCCGCCGGCCGACCCGACCGCGCCGAGTGGGCGGGCGGTTGGGCCACCGCGGTCACCCGGGGCAACTCGGTCGGACTGACCAACACCGGCCTCAACGACCAGAGCGTCCGGATGATCGTGCACGTGTCGGTGGGCGGACCGGCGCTGCGGGTACGCCTCAGCAACCTGTACGGCGAGCAGGCGGTCAAGGTTGGCCGCGCCACCGTCGCCCGGCCGAACACCGCGACCCCCGACGACCTCTCCGACATCGACGCGACGTCGGTGCGCCCGCTGACCTTCACCGGCGCCACCACGGCGACCATGAACCGGGGCGCCGAACTCCTCAGCGATCCGCTGGCCTTCCCGGTCGCGGACGACAGTGACCTGGTGGTCACCCTGCACTTCCCGACGCCGACCGGCCCGACCACGTTCCACGGGCAGTCCCAGCAGGCCAACTTCATCGGCGCGGGGGATCTGACCGGGGCGGCCGAGGGCACCGGGTTCACCACCCGTCCCACCTGCTGCTGGTTCTTCCTCTCCGGCATCGACGTGCAGCGCAGGGGCAGTCCCGGCGCGCTCGTCGTGCTCAGCGACTCCATCGGTGACGGCAACGGCAGCACCGTCAACGCCAACCGGCGCTGGCCCGACCTGCTCTCCGACCGGCTGCTCGCCGACCGCCCGGACCGGCGCACCCCGGGCGTGCTCAACCTGAGCCTGGCCGGCAACCGGCTCAACCACGAGGGTACCGAGCCGGGCGACGGCAACTACCCCGGCTACTACCAGCTCGGCCCGAACGCGGCGGCCCGGCTCAACGAGGACGTCTTCGGCCAGACCGGGGTGCGTACCGTTGTCACCCACCTGGGCATCAACGACATCTGGATGTCGAACGACACACCCGAGGCGATCATCGGCACCCTGCGGCAGATCAACCAGCAGCTCCAGCAGCGCGGACTGACCAGCCTGGTGGCCACGCTGACGCCGTACGAGGGGCACGGCGCCCCGGGCGTGTGGACACCGCAGAAGGAGGCCACCCGCCAGGCGGTGAACGCGTACCTGCGCGGCAGCCGGGAGTTCGACGGGCTGCTCGACTTCGACAGCGTGGTGCGCGACCCGGCGCGACCCAGCCAACTGCTGCCCGCGTACGACTCGGGCGACCACATCCACCCGAACGACGCCGGCAACCAGGCGCTGGCCAACGCCGTGCCGCTGCGGTTGCTCGATCTGTGACCCGGGCCGGGGGCGGCGGGTCGTCCCCGCTGTCCCCGGCCACCGACATCGGCGGGAAGGAGTTGGCCGTGGACGTGGAGGAGATACTCACCGGCCTGTACAGCGAACAGGGCAGACAGGATCCCTACCCGTGGTACGCCGACCTGCACCGGCTCGGCCCGATCAGCGCGGTGCCGGCGCGCGCCGAGCACCGGACGGTGGCCGCGGTCGCGGTCGGCTACGACCTCGTCGACGGGTTGCTGCGCGATCCGGAGTGGACGAAACAGCCGCCGCCAGGGTGGGAGGAGCAGGAGATCCTGCGGACCTTCCAGACCTCGATGATGTTCGTCAACCCGCCCGATCACACCCGGATGCGGCACGTCTTCTCCCGCACCTTCACGCCGCGCCGGCTCGGCGCGCTGGAACCGGTGATCCTGCGGGTGGTCGACGAGCTGCTGGACCGGATGGCGGACGCCGCCGACGGCGTGGTCGACTTCGTGGCCGACTTCGCGTACCCGATTCCGGCCCTGGTGATGGCCGAGTTCATCGGCATCCCGGCCGCGGAGTTGCCGTGGTACCGCGAGCGGGTGGAGTGGATCGACGAGTTCCTGGATGTGGCGGGGAAGACCCCGCAGCGGTTGGCCGCGGCCAACACCGCCGCCCGGGATCTGCGGGTCTTCTACCGGGATCTGCTCGGGCACCGCCGCCGGGTGCCCGGGGACGACCTACTCAGCGCGCTGGTCGAGGCGCTCGACTCCGGTGAGGTGGCGCTGACCGAGGACGAGCTGGTCAGCAACCTGATCGTGCTGTTCAACGCCAGCTTCGTCACCACCGTCTACATGTTCGGCAACGGGTTGCCGTTGCTGTTGGCCCAGCCGGAGACGGTCGCGGCGCTGCCCACCGACGCCACGCTGGCCCAGGGCTGCGTGGACGAGGTGCTGCGGTTGGCGAGCCCGGTGCACTTCCTGGCCCGAGCCGCGCCGGCCGACACCGTGCTGGACGGCGTGCCGATCGCCGAGGACGACAACGTGCTGATCCTGATCGGGGCGGCCAACCGGGACCCGTCCCGCTTCCCGGCCCCGGACACCTTCGACCCGACCCGTCCCGGCCCTCCGTCGCTGGCCTTCGGGGCGGGTCTGCACTTCTGCCTCGGCGCGGCGGTGGCGCGGTTGGAGGGACGCCTCGCGCTGCCCCGGCTGTTCGCCCGGTTCCCCGCCCTGACCGTCACCGAGACGCCGACGTACAGCGGCAGCCTGTTCCTGCGCGGCATCGACAAGCTGCTGGTCAGCACCGGAGGATAGGAGCGACATGGCCCTACCTCCGGAGGTGGCCGCGTACCGGGCGGCCCGTGCCGCGGCCGGCGCCCCGCCGCGGTACGCGCAGACCGACCTGTCGGCCGTGTCGCTCGCCGACTACGCCGAGCGGGCCCGGGCCGTGCTGCCACCGGACGTGTGGGACTACGTGGCCGGCGGCAGCGCGTCCGAGGTGACCCTCGCCGCGAACCGTCGCGCGCTGGACCGGGTCGCGGTGCTGCCCCGGGTGCTGCGCGGGGTGGACACCGTCGACCTCGGCACCCACCTGCTCGGTCGTCGGTACGCCATGCCGGTCGGGGTGGCGCCGATGGCGTACCAGCGGCTGCTGCACCCGGACGGGGAGCTGGGTCTGGCCGCGGCGGCCGGTGCGGCCGGGATCCCGTACTTGGCGAGCACGCTGGGCAGCACACCCATCGAACAGGTCACCGGGACGGGCGTGGACGTCTGGTTCCAGCTCTACTGGCTTCGCGACCGGACTCTCGTCCGGGACCTGCTGGACCGGGTCGTCACGGCCGGGTGTCGGGCGCTGGTGGTCACCGTGGACGTTCCGGTGCTCGGCAGGCGTCCCCGGGACCTGCGCAATGCGTTCCGGCTGCCGGCCGAGGTGGTCGCCGCGAACCTCCCCGACGGTCGGGACGCGCTGGCGCACTCCGGCGCGCCCGGGGTGTCCGCGACCGCCGCGCACACCGCGTCGTCGTTCGCGCCGGCGCTGCGCTGGGCGGACCTGGCGTGGCTGCGCGAGCAGGTCGACCTGCCGCTGGTGGTCAAGGGGCTGTTGGACCCGCGCGATGCGATCGAGGCGGTACGGATCGGCGCGGACGCGATGGTCGTGTCCAACCACGGCGGGCGGCAACTGGACGGCTCGCCGGCGAGCGTCACCATGCTGCCGGAGGTCGTCGACGCGGTCGGGGACAGCTGCCAGGTGCTGTTGGACAGCGGCATCCGGGGCGGCACCGACGTGCTGCGGGCGCTGGCATTGGGCGCGGCCGGGGTGCTGGTCGGCAGGCCACTGCTCTGGGCCCTCGCAGCCGGTGGCGAACCGGCCGCCCGGCACGCGTTGGCGCTGCTGGCCACCGAGCTGACCGACGCGCTCACCCTGGCCGGCTGTGCCGACGTGGCGGCAGCCGGCGAGCTGCGCACCCTCGGGGTGGGCTGAGAGGTGACCGCCGCCGAACCGGTCGACCTGACCGTCGCCGACCTGCACCCGGCGCTGGGCGATCCGGCGTTGACGTCGATGAACTTCCTCAACGAGGTGTCCGAGCGCTACCCGGCGGCGGTGTCCCTCGCGGCCGGCCGGCCGTACGAGGAGTACTTCGACCTGGCGGCGGTGCACCGGCACCTGGACACCTTCCACCGGCACCTCGTCGACGACCTCGGGCACCGACCGGAGCAGGCCAGGCGACTGCTGCTGCAGTACGGCCGGACCAAGGGCATCGTGCACCACCTGATCGCCCGCAACCTCGCCGTCGACGAGGGGATCACCGTCGACCCGGAGGACGTCGTGGTGACGGTCGGCTGCCAGGAGGCGATGTTCCTGGTGCTGCGGGCGTTGCGGGCCGGGCCGATGGATGTGCTCCTCGCGGTCGCACCGACCTACGTCGGGCTGACCGGGGCGGCCCGGCTGGTGGACCTGCCGGTGTGGCCGGTCGCCGGTGGGTCGTCCGGGGTCGATCTGGCCGACCTCGCCGCCCAGGCACGCCGCGCACGGGCGGCCGGGCTGCGGCCGCGCGCCTGCTACCTGGTGCCGGACTTCGCCAACCCCTCCGGGGTCAGCATCGACACCGCTCACCGGCGGCGGCTGCTGGACCTGGCCGCCGAGGAGGACCTGCTGCTGTTGGAGGACAATCCGTACGGGCTCTTCCACCTCGACGACGGGCCACGCCCGCCCACCCTCAAGGCGTTGGACACCGGACGGCGGGTCGTCTACCTCGGCTCGTTCGCCAAGACCGTGCTCCCCGGCGCGCGGGTCGGGTACGTGGTCGCCGACCAGCGGGTGGCCGGTGTGGGCGGACGGGTCGGCCCGCTCGCCGACCAGCTCGCCATGATCAAGAGCATGGTCACGGTCAACACGTCGCCGATCGCGCAGGCGGTGATCGGCGGCCGGCTGCTGGAGCACGGATGCAGCCTGGTGGCCGCGAACATTCGGGAACGGGCCGCGTACACCCGGAACCTGCGTCACCTGGTGGCCGGCCTGACCCGGCGCTTTCCGGCCGTGCCCGACCAGCCGGACCGGCCGGCGGCGGTGCGCTGGACGGTGCCGGCCGGAGGATTCTTCGTGGTGGTGACGGTGCCGTTCCCGGTCGACGACGCGTTGCTGGACCGCTCGGCGCGCGACTACGGGGTGCTGTGGACGCCGATGGCGCACTTCTACGACGACACCGCGCCGGTGCGCGCGTTGCGGTTGTCGGTCAGCGCGGTGACACCCGAGCAGATCGACGTCGGGCTGGATCGCCTCGCGGGGCTGATCACCGACGAGTTGGCCCGTCGAGCGGGCTGACACACCGCGTTCACCGGATGGCAATGCGCGACGGCCGGCGTACAGTCGTCCTGGGTGGACGGTCATAATGGGCCGCATGGTTGCCTGGGAGTACGCCCTGCTCGTCCGCCGTTATCAGGGACAGGGCCGCAATTTTCATGTCTCGTTCGTCTGGTACGCCCCGGACGGGTCCCGCAAGGACATCACCGCCTTCGGTGACACCGCCATCGCGCACCTCAACCGCGCCGGCCGGGAGGGGTGGGAGTTGGTCTCCGCGGCCGAAGACGTGAACAACGTCCAGGGCAGCACCGAAGTGCACCGCTACCACCTGAAGCGCCCCCTGGAGTGACCGGCCACCCTCGCGTCGATCATGGAGTTGTGGTGGTGGACGAAAGTCGCGCACCAGCCCGGATCGGGCACCACAACTCCATGATCGACGGGAGCGGAGGCTAGCTCAGGTCGATGGCCGGGTAGAGGGGGTGCGGGGCCAGCAGGTCGGTCGCCTGCTGGGCGATCTTGTCGGCCAGTTCGGCGTCGAGGTTGTACTTCGCCTTGGACGGGGTGCCGTCGGCGTTGGCGCCGGCCGTGGTCTGGGCCAGCACGGTGTGGATCAGCTCCGCGGTCTGGTCCATCTCGGCGGTGCCGAGGCCGCGGGTGGTCAGCGCCGGGGTGCCGATCCGGATGCCGGACGTGTACCAGGCCCCGTTCGGGTCCTGCGGGACCGAGTTGCGGTTGGTGACGATGCCCGAGTCCAGCAGAGCCTGCTCGGCCTGCCGGCCGGTGAGCCCGTAGCCGGACACGTCGATCAGCACCAGGTGGTTGTCGGTGCCGCCGGTGACCAGCTTGGCGCCCCGGCGCAGCAGCCCCTCGGCGAGAGCCTGCGCGTTGTCCACGATCCGCTGGGCGTAGTCGGCGAAGTCGGGGCGGCGGGCCTCGGCGAGGGCGACGGCCTTGGCGGCCATCACGTGCGGCAGCGGGCCACCGAGCACCATCGGGCAGCCGCGGTCCACCTGGTCGGCCAGCTCCGGCTGGCAGAGCACCATGCCGCCGCGCGGGCCGCGCAGCGACTTGTGGGTAGTGGTGGTGACGATGTGCGCGTGCGGCACCGGGTCGAAGTCGCCGGTGAACACCTTGCCGGCCACCAGGCCCGCGAAGTGCGCCATGTCGACCATGAAGGTGGCGCCGACCGAGTCGGCGATCTCCCGCAGGATCCGGAAGTTCACTTTCCGGGGGTACGCCGAGTAGCCACCGACCAGGATCAGCGGCTTGAACTCGCGGGCCGCCTCGGCGACCCGGTCGTAGTCGATCAGGCCGGTCGCCGGGTCGGTGCCGTAGCTGCGCTGGTCGAACATCTTGCCGGAGATGTTCGGCCGGAAGCCGTGGGTGAGGTGGCCGCCCGCGTCCAGCGACATGCCGAGCATCCGCTGGTTGCCCAGCTCGCGGCGCAGCGCGAACCAGTCGGCCTCGGTGAGGTCGTTGACCTGGCGGACCTGCGCCTTCTTCAGCGCGGGGGACTCCACCCGGTCGGCCAGCACCGCCCAGAACGCGACCAGGTTGGCGTCGATGCCCGAGTGCGGCTGCACGTAGGCGTGTGGGGCGTCGAACAGCTCCCGGGCGTGCTCGGCGGCGAGCGCCTCGACGGTGTCGACGTTCTGGCAGCCGGCGTAGAAACGGCGGCCGACGGTGCCCTCGGCGTACTTGTCACTGAACCAGTTGCCCATGGCCAGCAGCGTCGCCGGGGAGGCGTAGTTTTCACTGGCGATGAGCTTGAGCGACTCCCGCTGGTCGGTCAGCTCGGCGCCGATGGCGTCGGCCACCCGCGGCTCGACAGCTCGGATCACCTCGAGGGCGCTCCGGAATGCGGTGGACTCGGCGTTGTGCGACATGCGACCTCCAACAGACGTGCGGGAAGGCCCAGGCGCTCGGCAAACGTCCTCGTGACGGGGCCGCTCCCCGATGGTTGTCCATCCCCACGCGCCAGTAACGGCCCGCGCCGATCCTACCGGGCCGTCCGGGGCCGTCCCGGGGCGACCTCCGTACCGCACGCGTCGGAAGGGTTGGGCGGCCGATGTCGGGGCACAGGGTGGGGGAGGTAGCACCGCCACCGGCAGGAGAGGAGTTCCCCCATCATGACCACACCGACCTCCGAACGGCCGCTCGCCGTGGTGACCGGAGCGTCCAGCGGACTGACCCCGGGTGCACGACGAAGGGCCCGGCATCGTGCCGGGCCCTTCGGTGTGAGCAGGCGCCTCAGGCGGTCACCGCGTCGATCGCCTTCTTGATCGCCTTCGGGTCACTGGGCGTACGAGGGGCGTCCGCCCGCAGCGCGATCATCCGCTCGCCGATCTCCTGCAGCTGCTTACGACCCAGGGCCTCGCGGACCTTGGGGAACCACTCTTCTTCTTCCTCCTCGACGTGGTGCGTCACGTTCTCGATCAGCACCGTCGTCTTGGCGTTGAAGTGCTCGTGGTCCGCGTCCATGGCGGCCAGCTCGGCGCAGAGCACGTCGGCGACGTGGTGCTCCTCGTACGACTCGAGGATGTCGTCCTCCAGGTCGGGCAGCAGGCGGCGGACTTCCGGGTACATCACCTCGTTCTCGAGGTACGTGTGCACGGTGAGGGCCTCCAGGATTTTCTGCACCAGCTTCTGCCGCTGGCTCGCCGGGCCCTCCTCGGCATCCTGGAAGGCCTTGAACAGGCGGCGCATCTCCTTGTGGTCCTCTTTGAGCAGGACGATGGCATCTGTCGACACGGGTATGACCTCCCTGGAACTCGTCTGGTGTGATTCCGGTACCCAGCAGGTCAAATGCGGAAACAGCGGATAACGGCTGATCAGACCATCGCCAACGTGCGGGGGATCTCCTCGAGCAGCTCCCGGGCGAGGAAGCCGATCCGGCCGTACCGGGGGATCAGCCGTTGGCCGCTCACCGCGTGCGCGAACGAGCCCCAGCAGGCGGCCTGGGCCGGGTCGGCGCCCCGGGACAGCAGCCCCGCCAGCAGCCCGGCGAGCACGTCCCCGCTGCCGGAGGTGCCCAACCCCGCGTCGCCGCTCTCCTCGCGCCACCCTCGGCCGTCCGGTGCGGCCACGTGCCCGTAGAGCGAGACGACCGCCTCGTACCGGCCGGCCAACTCGGCCGCCTCGGCGTCCAGGTCGTCGCCCGGGTCCCGCCCGAGCAGGTGCCTGGCCTCGGTGAGGTTCGGGGTGAGCACCACCGGCCGGCCCGAGCCGACCAGCAGGTCCGGTGCGTGACTGAGCGCACCGAGGGCGTACGCGTCGAGCACCAGCGACGTCTGCGGCCGGGCGGCCTCCAGGACCAGACTCAGCAACCGGTTGGTCTCGTCGATCGCCTTCAGCCCCGGCCCGACGGCCACCACGTCGGCCTGGGCGACCAGCTCGTCGAGCTGCCCGTCCCGGTCGGCGGCGACCGCACCGTCGGAGGTCTCCGGCAGCCCGACCACCAGCGCCTCGGGCACCTGGATGCTCAGCGTGGCGGCGGTGGACTCGGCGGCGGCGAGCTGGAGCACCCCGGCGCCGGCGCGCAGCGCGGCCACCCCGGCGAGCAGCACCGCACCGGGGGTGAAGCGGGACCCGCCGACGACCAATACGGTGCCCCGGCTCTCCTTGCCACCGACCGGCACCGGTAGTGCCCAGTCCCGCAGCAACGCCGGCGTGATCACCTTCACCTCAGACCGGTTCGGCATGGATCTCGTCCTCCCTGGTCGGCTGGGCGCCCTGCCGGTGCAGGTGGCCGACCTCGTTGAACCCGCCCAGGACCAGCCGATCCCGCGCGTCGGCGGACCAGTCGGTGATCGAGCAGTTGGCGATCACGTGTTCGCGGGTCAGCGCCATCAGGTCCGCCTCGGTCAGCCCCTCCACCAGATAACGCAGCAGAAAGACGAGCGCGTCGTGGCCGAAGAGCAGGACCCGCTGGCCCTCGTGGTCTCGGCGCAGGTCACCCAGGAGCGTGCGCAGCCGCAGCGCCACGTCGGTCCAGGACTCCCCGCCGGGCGGGCGGTAGTAGAACTTGCCGAGCCGGGCCCGCCGCTCGGCCTCGTCGGGGTAGCGTCGGCGGACCCCGTGCCCGGTCAGGCCGTCGAGGATGCCCAGCTCCCGGTCGCGCAGCCGCTCGTCGCGGCTCACCGGCACCCCGGTGCCGTGCAGCGCCAACTCGGCGGTGCAGACCGCCCGCAGGTACGGCGAGACCACCGCGACGTCCGGCCGGCGGTCCGCGGGCAGCCCGGCCAGCCAGCGCCCGGTGGCCCGGGCCTGCTCCTCGCCGGTGGGGGACAGCGGCACGTCGGCGTCGCGGTGACTGAGCCCGATCAGCTCCTCGCCGGACGCCTCGGCGTGCGTCGCCGCCACGTTCGCGGTGCTCTCACCGTGCCGGATGATCCAGAGCGTTGCCAGTTCCGCCATGCCGACCCCCTACCCGGGTGCCGGCGGCGGTAATCGCGCCCGCTCAGCCGCGCCGTTGCAGCAGGGCGACGGTCATCCCGGTCACGTGGGTCAGCTGGGCCAGCTGGTACCGCTCGCCGAGGACGGCGGCCGCCTTTTTCGACAGCCCGGTCATCGGTGTGTCGGTGACCGTCGGCTGCACCAGCCACAGCCGTGGCTCGTCGCGCAGGCAGCTCGCCGGGTCGGCGCAGTCCGCGGCGAACAGCTCGTTGCGCTGGGCCGCGGTCCGCGCCTGGAACACGTTGCGCGGGGAGATGTCCGCCGGGAGGTAGTACCGGACTCCGGGCTCCGTCAGCCACCACCAGACGTCGCCCACGACGAGGCCGTCACCGGGCTGGTAGCCCGCCTCGATGACCCGTGCCGCCTGGGAGTAGGACAGTGGCTCGAAGGCCCGCGCCTGGGGGTAGGTGTACCAGCTGTGCGAGTACTCCCCGCGCATCGCGAGCTGACCCGGTACGGACAGCGCGGCCACGACCACCAGCCCGGCCGCCACCAGCGGGGTACGGCGCAGCACGGCGAGCCCCGAGCCGGCCAGGACCGCCCAGGCCGGCAGCAGGAACAGCAGGTACTTGGAGAAGAAGTAGTTGATCTCGCCGGTCGAGGCCACCAGGATGACCGGCACCGGCAGCACGGCGACAAGCGTCGCGCTCACCGTCCGGGCCACGGCGTCGCGGCGCAGGTGGGTCAGCAGACCGATCGCGGCCAGCGCGGTCACCGCGGCGGCGAGCAGCGTCGAGCCGTACGCCTGCTCCCAGACCGTCCAGGGTGAGCTGTCCGGGATCCAGCTGATCTGCCGCCCCGCCTGTTTCATCCCCCGCAGGATCACCGGCGCGGCGAGCGCCACCCCGCCGAGGGCGGCGAGCGGGAACCAGGCCAGCGACCACCAGGCGCGCTTGCGCCAGCAGTGGAGCAGAACGGCGGTGCCGTGCCCGACCAGCAGGGTCAGCGCCACCACGTTGACCAGGCCGATGCCGGCCACCGCGAGGGTGTACGCCCCCCAGCGCAGCCACCCGGGCCGCTCCAGCGCGCGGAGCAGGAACAGGGTGGCCGCCGCCGCGGCGAGGACGACGAAGGCGTACGAGCGGGTTTCCTGCCCGAACCGGGTGACCGTGGGCACCAGGGCGAAGACGAACCCGGCGGCGACACCCGTCCGGTGGTCGAAGAGCCTCCGCCCCGCCAGCGCCACGCAGGCGGTGGCCAGGGTCATCGCCAGCGCCGACGGCAGGCGTACCGCGATCGGGCTGGTGCCGAACAGCGTCGTCCAGGCGTGCATGAACAGGTAGTAGGCCCCGTGCACGGCGTCCACGCTGGCCAGCATGCCCCGGATCTGCCCGGTGGAGCGGGTCGCCACGTCGATGGTGACCAGCTCGTCGTGCCACATCTCCGGGCTGCCGAGCCGCCACCCGACGGCGACCGCGGCGAACGCCGTCGGCCAGAACCAGACGCTGAGCGCCAGCCGGCGGGCGAGCGGGACCGGTCGGCGGTCCGGCCCGGTGGGCGGGGGAGGACTCCCCGCATCGGTCTGCGCGGGCTGCGCGTCCGTGGCAACGGCGCGGTTCGACATCGGCGTCCGATCGGGGGGCGGGTTACGGGGCGCGCCGATGATAGCGCCCACGAGCGCCGGCCCCCGCGCGTGATCGGCCCGATCCGGGTGCGCGCCCGCTCGGTTCGGCGATGGCCGATCGCGGGGACGGGCCTGATAATGTGGCCGCGCCCGTCGAGCATTTCCACCACGCACAGTGAGGCCAACCGACCGAATGATTGTCGACATTATGCTGCCGTACTACGGAAGCGTGCCCCTCATGCAGGCGGCGGTACGCAGCGTGATGGCGCAGAGTGACCCGGGTTGGCGTCTGACCGTGGTCGACGACGGCACCGAGCCGGGCGTGCCGGAGTGGTTCGCGGGCATCGACGACGAGCGGGTCCGCTACCAGCGCAACGAGCGCAATCTCGGGATCACCGCCAACTACCGCAAGTGCGTCGGTCTCGCCGAGCACGAGTACCTGGTGATGATGGGCACGGACGACATCATGCACCCCAACTACGTCGCCACCGTGCGGTCGGTGATCGAGCAGTACCCGGGCGTCGGCATGGTCCAGCCGGGGGTCGAGATCATCGACGCCGACGGCACGGTGGTCAACACCATCGTCGACGAGGCGAAGCGGCGGATCTACGCCCCCCGGATCGACTCCCGCGAGCTGATGGGCGGCGAGGACCTGGCGGCCAGCCTGCTGCGGGGCTGCTGGTTCTACTTCCCGTCGATCTGCTGGCGGACGGACGCGCTCAAGGCCGTCGACTTCCGCGAGGAGTTCCAGGTCATCCAGGACCTGGCCCTGGTGATCGACCTGATCCAGCGCGGTGAGCAGATGGCCGTCGACAACACCCTCTGCTTCCAGTACCGGCGGCACGCGGTCAGCAAGTCCGCCGCCGACGCGGCCAACGGCTCCCGGTTCACCGAGGCGCGGGCGTTCTTCGTCGATGTCGCCCGCCGGATGGACGAGCAGGGTTGGCCCCGGGCTGCCCGCGCGGCCCGCAGCTACACCTCGTCCCGCCTCCACGCCATCACCCTGCTGCCGGCGGCTGTCCTCTCGGGCAAGATGGCCGGCGTGCGCAGCCTGTCCCGGCACGCGTTCGGGCCGGGCCGATGACCGACGACAGCCAGGGAGACGCCATGACCGTCAGACCACGACCTCCGGCGGAGGACGCGGTACGGCAGCCGATGCGGGTGGTGGTGCTCGGCGGCACCGGCTTCCTCGGCCGCCCGATCTGCCGCGCGCTGGCCGACCAGGGCCACGCCGTGGTCGCCGTCGCGCGTACCCCGAAGACGATCGGCCCGGGTGTCGAGGTCCGTGCACTGGACCTGGCCGCCGCCGACGTCGACGAGATCACCGCGGTGTTGCGTGACCTCGACCCGGCCGTGGTGATCAACGCGGCGGGCGGGATGTGGGGCCTGTCCGAGGCCCAGATGCTCGCGGTCAACGTCACACTGGTCGAGCGGCTGGTGCAGGCCGCGGGCCGACTGCCCGGGCGGGTCCGGGTGGTCCAGATGGGCAGCGTGCACGAGTACGGGCTGGTCCCGGTAGACACGTCGATGCCCGAGCAGCTGACCCCCGCGCCGGTGATGCCGTACGGCGAGTTCAAGCTGCGCTGCACCGAGGCGATCACCGAGGCGGACCGGCAGGGCCTGATCGAGGGCGTCACGCTGCGGGTCGGCAACGTCATCGGCGCCGGGCAGCCCGGGCACAGCCTGCTCGGGGTCGTCGCGGGCCGGCTGCGCGACGCCCAACGGGCCGGTACGCGGGCCCGACTGGAGCTCGCTCCGCTCGGCTCCCGGCGTGACTTCATCGGCCTCAGCGACGTGGTCGCCGCCGTACTGCTGGCCGCGACCCGCCCCGACGCGCCCGGCCGCGTGATCAACATTGGTCGGGGGGTGGCGGCCAGCGCGCGTGATATGGTCCGGCTCCTCATCGACGTGAGTGAGGTGCCGACCGATCTGGTCGAGGCCGAGCAGACCGGCCCCGCCGAGACCAGCTGGCAGCGACTGGAGGTCGGATTGGCCGCCGAGGTGCTCGGCTGGGCGCCGAGCGACGACCTGCACACCGAGATGAAGCAATTGTGGGAGCACGCCGGCGCCGAGGTGCCCGCCTGATGCCGAGAGGTTTCCAGACCGTATGACAACCCCCGCCCTCATTCGGTCCCGTGGCACGTTGGCCGACCTGCTGTCCGGCCGGAGCAACGGCATCGGGCTGATCCGGCTCTGCCTCGCCGTCGGCGTCGTCCTGTCGCACTCCAAGCCGCTCGGCTTCGGTGCCGCCGACCTCGGCTACAGCCTGACCGGTCGGCAGACCAACGTCGGCACCATGGCCGTGTACGGCTTCTTCGTGCTCTCCGGCCTGCTGATCACCCGCAGCGCCCGGCGTACCGGCGTGATTCGCTACGCCTGGCACCGGGCCCTGCGGATCCTGCCCGGTCTCTGGGTCTGCCTGCTGATCACCGCGTTGGTGATCGCCCCGCTTGTCGCGTTGCGCGAGCACGGCACCACCGCCGGCTACTTCGACAATCCCGGGGAGCCGGGCGGCCCGCTGGCCTACCTGCGCGGCAACTGGTGGACCGGTGTCGAGCAGTACGGCATCCACGATCTGCTCATCCAGTCCACCCCGTGGGGTCGCAAGACCAGCACCAGCGTCTTCAACGGCGCGCTGTGGTCGCTGAAGTACGAGATGTTCTGCTACGTCGTGGTGGGCGTGCTGGCGGCGACCGCCGTGCTGCGCCACGCCCGCCGGTTCGTGCTGGTCCTGACCGTCGCGCTCTACCTGAGCATCCTGCAGGACTGGGTGGCCACCGGGCAGCTCAGCGGCCCGGCATCGACGGCGGGCTGGACCTTCGATGCGCCACTGGTCGGCCCGATGAGCTTCCACTACATCGTCTACCTGGGCTTCCTCTTCGCCCTCGGCGCGACCTTCGACCTCTACCGGGAGCGGGTGCCGATCAGCGACGTGCTGGGCATCGGCGCGGCGGTGGCGCTCGGGTTGTCCCTGCTCGTCGGCGGGTTCTTCGTCATTGGGCTGCCCGCGTTCGCGTACCTGCTGGTGTGGCTGTCGGTGCGGCTGCCGCGCCAGGTGCACTGGGTGGGCCGCAAGAACGACTACTCGTACGGCATCTACATCTACGGGTTCATCTTCCAGCAGTTGATGGCCAGCCTCGGCTGGAACCGTTGGGGTTACGTGCCGTTCGCGGCCATGTCGGTCGCGGTCGCCTTCGTCGCCGCGTTCCTGTCCTGGAAGCTTGTCGAGCAGCCGGCGCTGCGGTTGAAGGACTGGACGCCGGGCTTCGTGGCCCGCCGGTCCTCGCAGCGGGTGCCCGTCGAACAGCAGACCGCGGTGGCCGAGGAGCCGCCCGCGACGCCGCCGGTGCAGGTCGGCGGTCCGACCGAGGAGCTGCCCCAACAATCCGCCACGCTGGTCCCCGGCCGGTAGGGCCTACGTGCCCGCCCCCGAGCCGTACGCTCGGGGGCGTGGCCACGGCGGCGGAGGAGATCCGGGTGGGGGAGCGGCTGGTCCGCGTCTCCAGTCCCGACAAGCCCTACTTCCCGGAGCTCGGGCTCACCAAGTTGGACGTGGTCCGCTATTTCCTCTCGGTGGGTGACGGGGTCCTGCGCGCGTTGCGGGACCGGCCGACGATGCTGGAACGGTGGCCGCGTGGCGTCTTCGAGGGCGCGACGATCGCCACCCGGCAGACCAACCGGGGTGACGCGTTCTACCAGAAGCGGCTGCCGGCGGGCGCGCCCGACTGGGTGCGCACCGCGCACATCACCTTCCCCAGTGGCCGGACCGCCGACGAGGTCGCGCCCAGCGAGTTGGCCGTGGTGATCTGGGCGGCCAACCTGGGCACCCTGCGGTTTCACCCCTGGCCGGTCACCGCCGCCGACGTGGAACGCCCCGACCAGTTGCGCATCGACCTCGACCCGATGCCCGGCGTCGGTTTCGACCAGGTGGTGCCGGTGGCCCGCGAGGTCAACGCGTTCCTGGCCGAGCTGGGGATGACCGGCTACCCGAAGACCACCGGGGGGCGGGGCCTGCACGTCTACCTGTCGATCGAGCCGCGGTGGAGCTTCGGTGAGTGCCGGCGGGCGGTGCTCGCGTTGGGCCGGGAGATGCAGCGCCGGCTGCCGGAGCTGGTCACCACCACGTGGTGGCGGGAGCAACGCGACCGGCCGGTCTTCGTCGACTACAACCAGATGGCCCGCGACCACACGGTGACGTCGGCGTACTCGATCCGGCCGACTCCGCAGGCCCTGGTGTCGGCGCCGCTGGAGTGGGCGGAGCTGGACGACGCCCGCCCGGAGGACTTCGACGTGCTCAGCATGCCGGCCCGCTTCGCCGAGCGCGGCGACCCGCACGCCGGCCTGGACGGCGACCGGCACTCGTTGGAGCCGCTGCTGGAGTTGGCCGACCGGGAGGGGCTGGAGGCCCCGCCCGAACGATGAGGCCCGGCCCAGCCCGGCGGGTCACAGGTCGGCGAGCACGGGCTTGAGGGCGGCGCCCACCTGGGGTGCGAGGGTCGTCGAGTAGGTGGCGCTCAGGTGGTGCGCGTCGCGCCAGACGAGCACGCCGCCGATGACGGGGGCGCACCGGTCCGCGGGGCAGATCCAGTCGTTCAGGTCGACCAGGTGGACGCCGGACAGTCCGTCGGCCGCTTCTTCCTGGGCCGGACCGCCCCCGCGACCCAGGACCTCGTCCCGGCTGTCGGCGCACTTCGTCAGGCGGTTCGGGTTCTTCGACACGCACTCGGCGATGTCCTTCACGTGCAGCGGCGTGTCCCGCAGGACCACCACCGGCACCTTCTCCGCGATCATGCCGCTCCACGTCTTGCGCAGTTCGCGGACCAGCGCGGACCGCCATTCCGAGCGCGGCTCGCCGTGGACCGGGTACTCGGCGTTGGTCACGACCAGCAGGTCGGGGCGACCCGCGCCGAGCAACGTCTCCCGCACCTTCCTGTTCCACTGCGTGCAGGAGGAGTAGGGCCTGTCGTTCAGGGAGATCTCCGCCGTCAGGAACGGGCAGCCGCCCTTGGTGTAGGTGGCGAGGCGCCACCCGTTGGTCTCCGCCGCCAGCCGCATGGCCGGGACCCACTGGTCGGCGTGGGAGTCGCCGGCGAGCGCGATCGTGGTCGCCGAGTTCATCTTCCCGTAGACACAGACCTCCGGCGTCGCGGACTCCAGCGACACGTGGCAACTCTTCGTGGCCTGCAACAGCGGCGCGTCCTGGGCCGCGCGCGCCGGCTCGGGGGTGATCGAGTCGACCTTGTCGACGGGCGCCCCGGCCCGGCTGGTGCGGGGGGATCCGCCGAGCGCCGCGGCTCCCGGCGCCGCCGGTGGCGTCGGCTGCGCGGAGCTGCCGGGCACCTGGCCCATGATGACCGACGCCTGTGGCGTCGTACCCGCCGTCGACGGAATGGCCAGTTGGAAGGTCAGGCCGGCGAGCGCCGCCGCACCGGTGCAGACGGCCCCGATGCGCAGGGCGGAGGTTGGCCGGTCGGCGAGGGTCGGTGACCGGCGCACCGGGTTCTCGACGAAGTGGTACGTGAGCGCGGCGGGGATCGCCGAGGCGGCCACGACGGCGAGCGCCGGGCCGACGCCGAGGTCACCGAAGTGCGCCTGCGCGGCGATCAGCACCGGCCAGTGCCACAGGTACAGCGAGTAGGAGATGCCGCCGACGTAGCGCAGCGGCTGTTGGCCCAGCAGCAGGACCGGCCCGGCGCGGCCGGCGGCCGGCCCGAACGCGATCACCACGGCGGTGCCGAGGGTGGGGCCGAGCGCGGCGTAACCGGGGAAGCCGGCCTCGGTGGTGATCAGCGCGGCCGAGGCGCCGACGGCGATCAGCCCGGCCCAGGCCAGCGGCACGGCCACCAGGCGCGGCGACCGGCGCAACCAGATCGCCGTGACGGCGACGGCGCCGCCGAGGGCCAGCTCCCACATCCGGGTGGTGGTGACGAAGTACGCCGATGGCTCGGTCGGCGAGACGTACAGCGCCCAGGCGAACGAGGGGACCGCGATCAGCGCCAACCCGAGCAGGTAGAGGCCGCGGCCCCCATGCCCCCGGCGGCGGGCGAACCAGCCGAGGGCGATCAGCAGCAGCGGCCACACCAGGTAGAACTGCTCCTCGACGGCGAGGGACCAGAAGTGCTGGGCGATGCTCGCGGCGTCGTTGGCGGCCACGTAGTCGGCGGACTGCTCGGCCAACCGCCAGTTCATGGCGTAGCAGGCGCTGGCGATGACGTCCCAGGCGGTGGACGACCAGCGGCCACGGGGCAGGAAGAAGTAGGTGAGCACCAGGGTCGCGAGGAGGACTGTCGCGGCGGCCGGGAGCAGACGCTTCGCTCGTCGGGCGTAGAAGTCGGTGAGCGAGAGCCGTCCGTACTTGTCGAGTTCTTCGAGCAGCAGGCCGGTGATGAGGAAGCCGGAGATCACGAAGAACACGTCCACACCGACGAAACCGCCGGGCAGGTACGGCACTCCGGCGTGCCCGAGGAGCACCAGCAGCACAGCCACCGCCCGCAGGCCCTCGATGTCGCCGCGGAAGGACCGCGCGCCGGCCGACGTCGGCCTGGTCGACGTCGGTCTGGTCGGTGGCGGGGCGGCTACCCTGGCCTGCGCCCACAACTCATTCGATATAGCCACGTCGCGGATAGTAGCGGCGTTGTGCGGTAATTCGGCTATTTCAGGATCGTGCTAATGAATTCGTGTTATGGCCTACTGCCAGGGGCTCTTCGTTCCGCCGAACTCCTCGAAGACGAGCCAGGACCGCGTCGACAACACCCCGGCGATGCGCTGCACCCGGTCCAGCACCACGTCCCGCAGGGCGGCGTTGTCCGGCGCCCGGACCAGGGCCAGCACGTCGTGCTCGCCGCTGAGCAACGCCACGTGCTCGACATAGCGGACCCGGGCCAGCTCGGCCGACACCTCGCGCCAGGTGTTCTGCTCGATCGTCAACGCCATGTACGCCGAGGTGCCCAACCCGGCCGCCTCGGGCGCCACCTGGGCGTGGAACCCGGTGATCACCCCGTCGCGCAGCAACCGCTCCACCCGCGCGTACGCGTTGGTGCGGGAGATGTGGATCCGTTCGGCGAGGGTACGCACCGACGTCCGCCCGTCGCGGACCAGCTCGTCGAGGATCCGCCGGTCCACGTCGTCGAGGGCTCGTACCGATCGTCCCGATCCCGCCGCCCGGTCTGCGTCGTCGCCGGTCTCCTGGCTCACTGATGGTCCCTCCGCATGCCAACCGTCCCGCCTTCTGCGTGGATCTTGAGTCAATCATCCGACAGGCGGAAGCATAGGCTCACCACACGTCCCAGGAGGTTCCGCCGTGACGACCACTCCCCAGGCGGTCCGCAGGGCATCCCCGCGTACGCGTCGAGCGGTCACCCCGCCCGACCCGGCGCGCCCGCTGCTGCCGAACACCGAACCCGTCCGCCTGCTCGACCCGACCGGCACGCCGCTGCCCGCCCGCGGCGACTACCCGGAACCACCCGTCGAGCTGCTGCGCGAGTTGTACCGCCGGATGGTGCTCGGCCGCCGGTTCGACACCCAGGCGACCGCCCTGACCAAGCAGGGCCGGCTGGCCGTCTACCCGTCCTCGCGGGGCCAGGAGGCGTGCCAGGTCGGCGCGACGCTCGCGGTCCGCGACACCGACTGGGTCTTCCCCACCTACCGTGAGTCGATGGCGCTGGTTGCCCGGGGCATCGACCCGGTCGAGGTGCTCACCCTGCTGCGCGGCGACTGGCACTGCGGCTACGACCCGACCGAGGTACGCACCGCGCCGCAGTGCACCCCGCTCGCCACCCAGTGCGTGCACGCGGCCGGTCTGGCGCACGGCGAGGCGTACCAGGGGCGCGACACCGTGGCGCTGGCCTTCATCGGCGACGGCGCCACCAGCGAGGGCGACTTCCACGAGGGAATGAACTTCGCCGCCGTGTTCAAGGCGCCGGTCGTCTACTTCGTCCAGAACAACCGCTACGCCATCAGCGTCCCGCTGTCCCGGCAGACCGCCGCGCCGTCGCTGGCCTACAAGGGCGTCGGCTACGGCGTGCCCAGCGAGCAGGTCGACGGCAACGACCCGGTGGCGGTGCTCGCCGTGCTCACCCGCGCGGTCGCGCACGCCCGCGCCGGCAACGGGCCGTTCCTCGTCGAGGCGCACACGTACCGGATGGAGCCGCACACCAACGCCGACGACGCCAGCCGCTACCGCGACGGTGCCGAGGTCGACGCCTGGCGCGACCGCGACCCGATCGCCCGGCTGGAGACCTACCTGCGGGCCCGCGGCGTGCTCGACGACGCGGCGATCGCCGAGGTCGCCGAGCAGGCCGAGGCGTACGCGGCGGACCTGCGGACCCGGATGAACGAGCAGCCCAGCGTCGACCCGTTGAGCCTGTTCGAGCACGTCTACGCCGAGCCCACCCCGCAACTCGTCGAACAGCGTGAGCTGGTCCGCGCCGAGCTGGCCGCCGCTCGCGACGAGGAGGGGGACGCCTGATGGCCACCACCATGGCGAAGGCACTCAACACCGCGCTCGCCGACGCGCTCGCCGCCGACGACCGGGTCGTCGTCTTCGGTGAGGACGTCGGCGCGCTCGGTGGCGTCTTCCGGATCACCGACGGCCTGCAGGCCCGCTTCGGTGAGGACCGCTGCTTCGACACCCCGCTCGCCGAGGCCGGCATCGTCGGGTTCGCCGTCGGCCTGGCCATGTCCGGTCTGCGGCCGGTGGTCGAGATGCAGTTCGACGCGTTCGCCTACCCGGCGTTCGAGCAGATCGCGTCGCACGTGGCGAAGCTGCGCAACCGCACCCGGGGCGCGCTGAGCGTGCCGATCGTGATCCGGGTGCCGTACGCGGGCGGCATCGGCGGGGTCGAGCACCACTGCGACTCGTCCGAGGCGTACTACGCGCACACCCCCGGCCTGAAGGTGGTCACCCCGGCGACCGTCGAGGACGCGTACTCGCTGCTGCGTGAGGCGATCGACGACCCCGACCCGGTGGTCTTCATGGAGCCCAAGAAGCTCTACTTCGGCAGTGCCGACGCGGCCCTGCCGACCCGTACCGAGCCGTTCGGCCGGGCCGTCGTGCGCCGTCCGGGACGCGACGCCACCCTGGTGGCGTACGGGCCGGCCGTGCCTGTCGCGTTGGAGGCCGCCGAGGCCGCCCGCGAGGAGGGCTGGGACCTGGAGGTGGTGGACGTGCGCACCATCGTGCCGTTCGACGACGAGACCATCGCCGCCTCGGTCCGCCGCACCGGCCGCTGCGTGGTGATCCAGGAGGCGCAGGGCTTCGCCGGGGTCGGCGCGGAGATCGCCGCCCGGGTGCAGGAGCGCTGCTTCCACGCGCTGCACGCCCCGGTGCTGCGGGTCGCCGGCCTGGACATCCCGTACCCGGCGCCGATGCTGGAGCACACCCACCTGCCCGGCGTGGACCGGGTGCTCGACGCGGTGGCCCGACTCCAGTGGGACGACCAGCCGGACGCGCGTTGGGCGGCGGCATGACCACCGTCGAACGGACGCAGGTCTTCCTCCTGCCCGATCTGGGCGAGGGGCTGAGCGAGGCCGAGATCGTCGAGTGGCGGGTCGCCGTGGGCGACGTGGTCACCGTCGACCAGAGCGTGGTCGAGGTGGAGACCGCGAAGGCGGTCGTGGACGTGCCCTGCCCGTACGCCGGCCGGGTCGTCACCCTGCACGGCGCGGCCGGTGAGGTACGCCCGGTCGGCCAGCCGCTGATCACCATCGCGCCGCTGGACGGCGGCGACGAGCCCGCCGGGCACGCCACCTACCGCGAGGAGGAGCGGGCCGGCTCCGGCAACGTGTTGATCGGCTACGGCACCGGCCACGGCGGCGCCACCCGCCGTCGGCGCCGACCTCGGCTGACGCTCGCCCCCGAACCGGCCGACACCGCGCCGACCGATGGTGCTGCCGCGACGGGTGGTGCTGCTCCGACGGGTGGTGCTGCTCCGACCGGTGGCGTTGCCCCGACCGGTGGGGCCCGCCCGGCTGCCGGCGGCTCTCCGGCGGCGGGCGACGCGCCCGGTCACCCCGTACGGCCGACCGCCCTGGTCATCTCGCCGATCGTGCGGCGGCTGGCCCGGGAGCGTGGCGTCGACCTCAACGCGGTGCGGGGCTCCGGGCCCGGCGGGGTGATCCGCCGTGCCGACGTGGAGGCGGCGCTGACCGTGCCCGCCGCCCGGCTCGCCGCCGTGCCGGACGCGCCCGTCGCGCCGGTGCCGACCTCCGACGGCGACGTGATCGTCCCGCTCACCGGTGTCCGCAAGGTCATCGCCGACAAGCTCTCCCGCAGCCGGCGGGAGATCCCCGAGGTGACCATCTGGGTCGACGTGGACGCCACCGGGCTGCTGGAGACCCGGGCCGCGATCAACGCGGCGACGCCCGACGCGCCGGTGAGCATCCTGGCCCTGCTGGCCCGGATCTGCCTCAGCGGGCTGCGCCGGTTCCCGCAGCTCAACGCCCGCGTCGACACCGAGGCGCAGCGGATCGTCCAGTCCGCCGGGGTGCACCTCGGCATCGCCGCGCAGACCGACCGGGGTCTGCTGGTGCCGGTGCTGCGCGACGCCCAGCGACTCACCACCGCCGAGCTGGCCGCCGAACTGGCGGCCACCACCGCCGCAGCCCGGGCGGGCAGCCTGCCGCCGGCCCGGCTGACCGGCGGCACGTTCACCCTCAACAACTACGGGGTGTTCGGCGTCGACGGCTCCACACCGATCATCAACCACCCCGAGGCGGCGCTGCTCGGGATCGGGCGGATCGTGGACAAGCCGTGGGTGGTCGACGGGCAACTCGCGGTTCGCAAGGTGACCCAGCTCAGCCTCACCTTCGACCACCGGGTCTGTGACGGCGGGGTGGCCGGTGGCTTCCTGCGGCACGTCGCTGACTGCGTGGAGCGCCCCGCGCTGCTGATCGCCGCCGTCTGAGCGCGTACCCCGGCCCCGGCGCTGCCCCCTGCGGCCCGCCGGGGCCGGAGTGCGTCCCGGCTCTCCCGGCGGTGCGATCGTGCCGGGGTTCCCGGCGGTGCCGTCGTGCCGGGGGTTTCCCGGCGGTGCGATCGTGCCGGGGGTTTCCCGGCGGTGCCGTCGTGCCGGGGTTTCCCGGCGGTGCGATCGGGAAGTCGGCCCCGCCGAAGCGCGCCGAACGCGTCGAAGGGAGCCGACCTGTGGCCGTGGCGAACGAGCTGCTACTGAACTCGGTCCGGGTACGGCGGCCCGCCTCGGCCGGCGCACCCCTCTACTGCGACGCGCTGGAGTACGGGCTGACCGGCGACGGCGCGACGAACGACCAGCCGGCGCTGGCCGCCCTCGTGGACCGGCTGGGCGCCGGCTACGCCTCGGACGGGCGCGCCCGGGTCATCTACTGCCCGCCGGGCATCTACTCGATCCGGGACGCGGGCACGGTGTGGCGCAGCGGAGTGTCGCTGGTGGGGGCCGGCCCGGCGGCGACCCGGTTCATGCTCAGCAACGAGGGCAACCGGGCCGATCCGACGCCGTTGGCCTTCTGGACCACCGTGCAGCACGGTGCCGACCGGGACCGGCACATCGCCGACTGCACCTTCTCCGACTTCCAGATCGACGGCTCCGGCGTGGCGATGGCCGAGTACAACTACCTGGCCAAGGGCCTCGGTCTCCAGTACGTGGTGCGGGGGGTGTTCCGCAACCTCTACATCCACCACACCGCGGCGACCGGGCTGGGCTGCGACTTCCTCCAGGACTCGCTGATCGACGGCGTGGTGGTGGTCGGGTGTGGCCGACTGGACAACGGCGAGCAGATGGGCGGCGCCGGCATCGGGGTCGGCATCGGCGGCTGGGGCACGGTGGAGCGGCTGACCATCGCCAACTGCACCACGCTCGCCAACGGCACCAACGGAATCTTCCTGGAGTTGCAGAAGGAGTACTGGGTGCCACCGCGTGGCTACCGCATCATCGGCTGTCACAGCCAGGGCAACCGGTTCGGCATCTCCGACTGGGGTGCTGACGGTCTGATCGTCTCGGCCTGCACCATGACCGGCAACCTGGAAACCGGGTTCGACGTGTCGGCGCAGGGAACCTCGTCGGTGGCTGGGCGGGGTGGGCTGCTCACCGACTGCGTCATCGACGGCAACATGTGCGACGGGGTCAGCCTCGGCAACAGCCCCGGCCCGTACACGGTGCGGGGCAACCGGATCAGCGGCAACGGGCGACACGGCTACCACGCGCACGACCTCGGACGCGGCTACCGGGGCTCGGTCCGGGACGTGGTCATCGAGAGCAACGAGTTCTGGGGCAACGGCCTCGACGCGATCCGGATCGACCACCAGATGACCGACGCGGTGCTGCTCAACAACCGGATCCGCAACAACGGGCGGCAGTGCGGCGAGGGCACCGGCGGCGCGGGCGACGGGGTCCGCTACAGCGAACGGTGCCTGGTGGACCGGTCGGCCAACTGGCCGCACGACGGGCACCGGGGCAAGGTCCTGCGGGTCGGACGCGCCGTGGCCGTGGTCGCCTCCAACACCGGCGACGAACTCACCCTCGCCCCGGTACGCCCCGACGGGTTCACCGCGTGGAGCGGGGACGTGCCGCCGCCCGGCTGCGCCTACGAACTGTCTCCCGCACCGCGGCGGCGGGCCGGGATCACGATCGACGCGGCGTTCGACTCGGCCACCGTTCGCGGCAACCGGATCTGGGACAACCACGACGACCAGACCCAGACGCACGGGCTGTGGATCACCGAGCGGGGCAGTTGTGTGGACTGCCGGGTCGAGGACAACGACCTGGCCGGCAACGCCGGCGACGGGATGCTGCTGGACACCCCGCCGGTGGGCGGACGCTGGCGGGACAACCACGTGGACAGCGACTGGAGCTGAGCGGCGACCGGACGGCCGCTCGCGGTGTACGCGGTGTTCGCTTTCACGCCGCGCGGAGCAGAGACGACGAACGGCGGCGACCGGAGTGCTCCGGTCGCCGCCGCTGTCATCGTGCGGTGGTCAGCCGGCCAGACCGGCCACCGGGGTCGGGTCCAGCACGACCGTGGCCGAGCCCGACTGCGCGGGGTTGCCCGCGTCGGTGTACTCCGCGACGAACACGGCGGTCAGGTTGTCCGCACCGCTGTGCCCACTGTCGAGGAAGGTGGGAATGGACCCGGAGCAACCCGTCGAGGTGGAGAGCGGGTGCCCGTGCTCGTCGTGCCCGAGCACGTAGGTGACCTTCACCTTGGAACAGTCCACCGGCAGGTCGTCGGTGACCTTCACCTCGTACGCGACGGTCTGCCCGAACTGGAAGGGCTGCCCGGCCTCCGGGGTGACGAACTCGACGACCGGCGCGGTCGGTCCGACCACCAGCGGCAGGCTCGCCGAGGCGGACCGTCCGGTGCGGTCGGTCACCTTCAGCGTCGGCGTGTACGAGCCGTTCTCCGGGAACGTCCAGGTCGCGTTCGGAGCGGTGCTGTCCACCGAACCGTCGGCGTTGAAGTCCCACGCGTAGCTGAGCTTGTCACCGTCCGGGTCGGTGGTGCCGGCGCTGGAGAACGCGACGGTCAGCGGGGCCTGCCCGACGGTCGGCGTACCACTGATCTTCGGGATCGGCGTCCGGTTGCCGCGGACGAAGTCGATCCGGGACAGCTGGGCGTCCGGGTTCTCGGCGAAGTAGCCGTCACCGTACTCCAGCACGTAGAGCGCGCCGTCCGGGCCGAACTCCATGTCCATCGGGTTGTCCACCACCAGTGACGGCGCCACCGGCAGGATGTCCGTCACGTCACCGTCGGAGTCGAGGCGGAACTCCTTGATGTAGTCGCGGGACCACTCGTAGAACAGCGGCACCCCGTCGTAGTACGCCGGCCAGCGGGTCCGTGACGTGCTGGTCCCGTCGTAGTCGTACGCCGGGCCGCCCATCGGCGAGATGCCGCCGGTGCCCAACTGCGGGAACTCGGCGGACGGGGCTGCCGCGTACCAGACCTGCGGCTGCTCGACCGGCGGCAGCACGCGCTTGCCGGTGTTGTGCGGTGAGTCGTTGACCGGGCGCGTGCAGTTGAACTTGGCGCCGGACTGCCCGGTGGCGAAGTCGTAGTCGCGGTAGGCGATCGTCGGCGTCACGCAGTACGGCCAGCCGTAGTTCGCCGGCTTGTCGATGACCATCCACCGACCGTGCCCGGCCGGGCCACGCTCCGGGTCCGGGTTGGACGCGTCCGGGGAGTAGTCGCCCACGTACACGTTGTCGGTACGCCTGTCGACGGAGAACCGGAACGCGTTGCGCAGCCCCATCGCGTAGATCTCCGGGCGGGTCTGCGCCGTGCCCGGCTTGAACAGGTTGCCGGCCGGCACGGTGTAACCGCCACCGTTCTTCACCTTGATGCGCAGCAGCTTGCCGCGCAGGTCGTTGGTGTTGGCCGAGCTGCGCTGGGCGTCGAACGCCGGGTGCCGGTCGGCCCGCTCGTCGATCGGGATGTAGCCGTCGGAGGCGAACGGGTTGGTGTCGTCACCCGTCGACAGGTACAGGTTGCCCTTGCTGTCGAAGTCGATCTGGCCGCCGACGTGGCAGCAGATGCCCCGGTCGGTCGGCACGTCGATGATCTGCTGCTCGCTGGCGAGGTTGAGCTTCATCCCGTCCAGCTTGAAGCGGGACAGCCGCAGCGCGCCCTTGTACGGCTGCCAGTCGGCCTCGGTGCCGGTCTCCGGCGCGTCGCCCTCGTTGACGCCGGGGGTCGCCGGGTCGTCCACCGGCGTGTCCATCGGCGGCGAGTAGTAGAGGTAGACCCACTTGTTCTGGGCGAAGTTCGGGTCGATGGCGACCCCCTGCAACCCCTCCTCGTCGTGCTCGTACACCGGGATGTCGGCGGCGAGGGTGTTCAGCCCGGTGCGCGGGTCGTGGATGCGGACCTCGCCGGTGCGGGAGGTGTGCAGCACCCGCAGGTCGGGCAGGACGGCGAGGCTCATCGGCTCGCCCGGGAAGTCGTTGAGTGTCACTTTCTGGAAGCTGCTGTCCGGCGGTGCGGCCGGCGCCGCGGCCGCTGCCGACGGTGGTACGGCCAGACCGGCCGTCACCAGCAGCAGGGCGGACACGAATGCTGTCCTGTTCATCAATTGTCCCCCGAGGTGTTTCAGTACCGAAGTGAGGCGAGATAGTCGAAGCCGACGCGAGCGGTGTCCAGGGCGTCGGCGGGGGAGCGTGGCGCGGTGCCGGCGTCGTCGCGCTCCACGATGTACTCCTCGATGCCGGCCTCCCGCTCGTGGGCGAAGATGCGGCCGAAGTCGATGAGGCCGTCGCCGAGGTCGGCGAAACCGCCCTCGACGTCGAGGTCCTTGACGTGCACCTGGCGGATCCGGCCGCGGTTGGCCCGGATCACGTCGACCGGGTCGTGCGCGCCCCGCCAGGTCCAGTAGAGGTCGAGCTCGAAGTGGACCAGGCGCGGGTCGGTCTGCCCGGTGAGGATCTCGAAGCCGGTCGAGCCGTCGGTCAGCGGCGTGAACTCCAGCTGGTGGTTGTGGTAGCCGAAGTCGAGCCCGGCGCGTTCGGCCAACCGGCCGGCCTTGTTCAGGTCGCGCGCCAGGGCCCGGTAGACGTTGGGGTCCCGGATCGCCTGACCGTTGGCGTCCCGACCGAAGTACGGGTGGACGATCTTCTTGCAGCCCACGACGTTGGCGTCGGCGAGGGCCTGCTCCCAGGTGGCGGCATCGAAGGGCTGCGGGATGCCGGTGTGCCCGGAGGTGGACCGCAACCCGGCCTCGTCGAGCGCCGCCCGGAACTGCGCGGCGGTGCGTCCGACGAACCCGGCGTGCTCCACCCGCCGGTAGCCGATCCGGCGCAGCGCGTCCAGGGTGCCGGGCAGATCGGCGGCGAGCTGGTCGCGCAGCGTGTAGAGCTGGATGCTGATCCGGTCGACAGGCACCCGACGTCGGCCCTGGGACTGCCCGGCGGGCGCGGCGGTGGCCGGGCTGGCGAGCAGACCGGCGGCGCCGACGGCGGCGGCGGAGACGGTCGCGGCACGCAGCACTCCGCGCCGGCTGATCGACTCGGACGCCGATATCGGACGGTTGAGCTGTTGATCCATGGTGGTGGTCCCT
Organism: Micromonospora sp. NPDC048898; assembly: GCF_043198035.1. Lineage (NCBI taxonomy): Bacteria > Bacillati > Actinomycetota > Actinomycetes > Micromonosporales > Micromonosporaceae > Micromonospora > Micromonospora sp. NPDC048898. The sequence goes on along the minus strand of NZ_JBICUF010000021.1, from coordinate 18,536 downwards.
TCCTGACGGCAGGTACGCCGTCGGCGGCGGTCGACCCCGACTGCCGTCACCCGGGCACGCCGAACCGGCCGGAGGCGGGCTCCGGCTGGACGGTGAGGACGGTGCGCCGGTGCGGCCCAGCCCCCGTTGGGAGCGGAACACAGCGAACCCGGCAGGGTGGCGGCAAGCTGATCGACTGATGGGCAACCCTCTATCTGGAAAGTGACCTTACCCTTGGCCCCGGACGAAGGCAAAGCTTCGTCGCGTTCGGCAGAAGTTTCACTGCAGGCGACAAAAGTCCGCCCTCGACGTGCGTCACCCGCCGTCACCTCCTACTTCCCGCGCCGGCCGGGCCAGGTGGACGGAGCGCCACAGGCCTGATTCGTCTCCGTGATGTCCCGATGACCCCATGTCACCGGGCCGGGTGCGACCGGTCGCACGCCCCGTTCGCGTCGCATCCCCCGCAGACGCCGTCATCCGGACAGCCGGTCCGGGGTCGCGCAAGCAGAGCAAAGGGCCCGACAGGGGTCGCCAGAGCCGCTGTTCCAACAAGCGGAACATTGCCGGAAAATGCGTCGGTAAATGCGCTGCCGATTATTTCCGAATGCCGTGGACGCTCCTGTCGAGCGGGCGAGAATGTGGCGGAGGGAAGCCGAAAACGGGGGGACTGAACATGACGTCTAGGCGGCGATTGACGCTGTTGGCGGTAACCATCGCAGCCGCACCGCTCGTCCTGGGTGGGTGCACCGCCGACCGGGAGACGGCGAATGGTTCGACCAAGCACCACGTCGCCGGGCCGGAACTCGCCGTGACACCGGGGGACAAGGCCCGGGACGTTCCGGTCAGCGCCGAGGTGGGCACCGTGGTCAAGGGTGGACGGGTCACCGGCGTACGCCTCACCGACGACAAGGGCAAGCTGGTCGACGCCGAGCCGCGCGAGGACGGCTCGGGGTGGGTGCCGAAGGGGCCGCTGCAGCCACGACGGACGTACACCGCCGAGGTGACCGCGACCGGGGACTCCGGTGCCACCACCACCCGCACCACCACGTTCACCACCATGGCCAAATCAACCAAACCGCAGATCACCAGCACCCTCTATTTTGTGGGTAATCGGACGTACGGCACGGCGATGCCGGTAACCGTCGCGTTCGACCCGGCAATTCCGAAAGAGGCCAGAGCGGATGTCCAGCGACGGTTGTTCGTGAAGACGAATCCTCCGCAGCCGGGCACCTGGTCGTGGCTCCAGGACGGAAGTCAGGTCTATTACCGGGCGCCCGACTTCTGGAAACCGGGGACCTCGATCAGTGTGCGGGCCGGCCTGGAGGGCCTGCCGATCGGCAAGGACCGGGTCGGCGACGCCGAGCGGACCGCGACCTCCAAGATCGGACGACAGGTGGCGCTGGAGATCGACAACGCCACCAAGCAGATGACGGTGCTGCGCGACGGCAAGCAGATCCGCCGGATCCCGGTCAGCCTGGGCAAACCGAGCACACCGAGTTCCAGCGGCAAGATGGTGATCATGGAAAAGCACGAGCGGACCACCTTCGACACCCGGGGTGAGCCGAACGGCGGCTACGTGGTCGACGTCGACGACGCCCAGCGCTACACCTGGGGTGGCGAGTTCATCCACTCCGCGCCATGGTCGGAGGGGGACCAGGGCAACACCAACGTCTCGCACGGCTGCGCCAACGTCTCCGCCACCGCGGCCGACTGGTTGATGGGGGTGACGCAGGTCGGCGACCTGATCACCGTCAAGGGCACCGAGGTGGACCTGCAGCCGGGCAACGGCTGGACGGCGTGGAACGTGAGCTGGGACGAGTTCGTCCGGGGCAGCGCCCTGCCGGTGCCGCCCGGGCTCAAGCCCGCGCCGGTCGCCCCGGCGCACCCGGGCGCGGTGGCCGGCGGTTCGCCCGCCCCGGCGCCCTCGGTCAGCGGCCGCTGAGACACCGGCACCGACACCCCGGGGTCGGCCCGCCACCACGTCGGGTCGGCCCCGGCGGTCAACCCAGGGGTACGCGGGCCACCCCAGGCCCGACCAGGCTGCCCAACCAGAGGTGCTCGCCGTGCTGGCGTACCCCGGTGATCATTCGGTAGTGCCCGGTCGGACCGTGCAGCGTCCGGCGGACCGCGCCCGCGCCGTCGACGAGCGCGACCAGCCCGTAGCGGCGCGGCTGCGGTTGCAACGCGTCGGGCAGCAACGCGGCGATCTGACGCAGTCGCGGGTGCGGCAGCAGCCGCTCGGCGATCGGCACCCGCGGGCTGGGCAACGCGATCCAGTACGTCCCGTCGCCGACGGCGCAGAGATTGTCCGGGTACGCGGGCAGGTCGGCGAGCACCCGGACGCCACCGCCCAGTTCGACGCGGAGCAGGCGGTGGGTGCTGGTCTCCACGAGCATCAGCGCCGACTCGTCCGGGGTCAGCGCGATCCCGTTGGGGAAGTACAGCCCGTCGGCCACCACGTCGGTGCGGCCACTGCCCGGATGATGGGCCAGCACCCGACCGTTGGGTCGGTGCTCCAGCAGGTCCCGCTTCCAGTGCGAGACCGGGAACCGGTCGGAGGAGTCGGTGAAGTAGATGGTGCCGTCGCGCGCCACCGTCGCGTTGTTGGCCAGGTGCACCAGGGGCGCGGTCCCGGTCAGGTCGCGTACCGCGCCGTCGGGTGTCACCCGCAGCAACCCGCGGTACGCGTCGCAGACGATGAGAGCCTCACCCGACGCGTCCACCTCGATGCCGAGCGGTCGGCCACCGGTCTCGGCCAGCAGTCGGGGGCGGGTGCCGACCGGCGCGTCGACAGGCCAGCACCAGAGCCGGCCGTCCTCGTCGCCACTGACCACCCGGCCAGCCTCGTCGACGAGCACGTCCTCCGGGCCGACGGCGCCGTCGGGGAGGGGCAGTACCTCGACTCGGTCGAGTCGGCGGTCCGTCGGAGCCCAGGCCCCGGACAGCGGCGGAGGCACCGTGGCCGGCTCGCGGACGGGCCGGATCAACCGTGGCGGCCGGGGCCGAGGGAGCAGCATCGGCCCATTCTCCACCGCCGGCGCCGACCGCCACCCATGATCGACAGGGTATCCGTGGTGTCGCGGTGTTCCGCCGCTGCGGATGCCCCGGTTTCCTGAAGCTGGAGTCGATCAACGCACGGCCCGGCGGTCGGGGGCACGGTGCGGAGCCGGGCCCCGGCCTCTACCCCGAGGGGGACGAGGGGCACCTCGGGGTAAGACCCTGGGCGTACCCGGAATCACTCCCGCGCAGGCCGAAACTGTCGGTGGGGGAGGCTAGATTTCTCGGCATGGGAGAACGGATCGACGTGCAGGTCAGCGTGGGTGACCAGGTGGTCCTCGTGCGGGTGGCCGGTGAGGTCGACATCGCCACGGTGGCCGCGTTCCGGTCCGCGCTGTGGTCCGTGCCGGCCCGTCCGGTGATCCAGGTGGAGCTGTCCGAGTTGCGGCTGCTCTCCGCCGCCGGTGTCCGCACGCTGCTCGCCGCGCACCTGCGGGTCCGGGCGTGTGGTGGTGAGCTGGTCCTGGTCGACCCGAGCCCGGTCGTGGCCCGGGTGCTGCGCGCCACCGGCCTGCACCGGGTGATGCCGATCCTGGAGCCGGCCCGGGTCGTCGACGCCGCCGGTCGCCCGGCGGTCGAGCCGGCCAACCTGCAACTGGCCGCCTGACCACGAGCCCCTGTCGCTGTTCGAGGGCCGTTGCCGGCGCGCGCTGGCGATCTCTGAGCCCTGTCGCTGTTCACGGGCTGCTGCCAGCGCGTGCCGACGACCCTGACTGAACCGCCGTCGCTGTTCGAGGGCCGCTCCGGGGGCCGCCGGCGCGCGTCGACGACCCCCCGAGGGTCGGTCAGCGCACGTCGATCAGGTCGACGACGAAGACGAGCGTCTCGCCCGGCTTGATGACGCCACCCGCACCGCGGTCGCCGTACCCCAGGTGTGGCGGGATGGTGAGACGGCGACGGCCGCCGACGCGCATGCCGACGACGCCCCGGTCCCAGCCGGCGATGACCTGACCGCCGCCGAGCGGAAACTCGAACGCCTCGCCCCGGTTCCAGGACGAGTCGAACTCGGCACCGGTGGAGTGCGACACGCCGACGTAGTGCACGCTGGCCAACTGGCCCGGCTCGGCCTGCGGCCCCTCGCCCACGGTGATGTCCTCGATCACGAGGTCGGCCGGCGGCGCACCCTCGATCGGACCCACCTCGGGCTTGCCGGATCGGGCGCCTGCTGCCTGGTTCATGCGGGGATCTCCTGCCGTGTCGATTGATGTGTCCGGTCACCCTCGATCCTGCCGGATCACCCCCCACCAATGTCCGGCAGACCCACCACCCCACCCCCAACCCTGCGTCGATCTTGCACTTTCCGGTCGCCGATATCCACCTGATCGACGCCTTTTGTGGCGGCGGAAAGTGCAAGATCGGCGGGCGGGGACCGACTTCCGCGGAGCCCGGGTGCGGGCGGGGGCGCTCGCTTAGGCTCGGAAGCGGCCCGTGGGGTAGGTGGCGGGCGGTCGATGCGGAGGGCGTCGGTGGCTGAGGCGACGGTCGCGGTGCCGCTGTGGGCCTGGGCGGCTGTGGGCGCGGTGATCGCCGTACTGCTCGCCGTGGACGTGCTCCTGCACCGGGACAACCACGTCATCGGGCTGCGCGAGGCGCTGCTGTGGAGCGCCGTCTGGGTCGGCGCGGGCCTGCTGTTCGGGTTGGTCCTGTGGTGGGGCCTCGGCGGCGATCCGGCCATCGCGTACTTCTCCGGCTACCTGTTGGAGAAGGCGCTCTCGGTGGACAACGTGTTCGTCTTCGCCCTGCTCTTCGGCTACTTCCAGGTGCCGTCGGGCTATCAACACAAGGTGCTGTTCTGGGGTGTCGTCGGGGCGCTCGTCTTCCGCCTGCTGTTCATCTTCGCCGGCGCCGAGCTGCTGGACCGGCTCACCTGGGCCGGGTTCGTGCTGGGCGCGTTCCTGGTCTGGACCGGCTGGCGGCTGGCCGTACGCGGAAAGCCGGACGTCGACCCGGAACGCAACGTCGTGGTCCGGCTGTTCCGAAAGCTGGTGCCCACCGACGCCCGCTACCACGGCGACCGGTTCACCGCCCGGGTCTCCGGCCGGCGGGTGGCCACCCTGCTGTTGGTGGCACTCGTCGCCATCGAGGCCACCGACGTGGTCTTCGCCATCGACTCGGTGGCGGCGATCCTCGCCATCACCACCAACACCTTCCTGGTCTGGACGGCGACCGCGTTCGCCGTACTGGGGTTGCGCAGCCTCTACTTCTGCCTCGCCGGCCTGCTGCGACAGTTCGGCTACCTGCGCTACGGGCTGGCGCTGCTGCTCGCCTTCGCCGGGCTGAAGCTCATCCTGGCCGAGACGCCGGTGGGCAAGCTGCCGGTCTGGTCGACCCTGGCGGTGGTGGTGCTGACCCTGGTGCTCTCCATCGGGGCCAGCGTCGTGGCCGCGCGCCGATCCGACGTCGGCAACTGACCCGCCGGTGCCGCCCGCGTCAGTCGCCCCGCACCGGCCGGGACAGCTGCTCGGCCAGGAGCGCGGGCGCCTCGGCCAGGGACGGGCCGTACCAGGTGAGGTGCCGGCCGGAGAGCAGGGCGCACGGTACGCCGCCGTCGGCCCGGCGCGGGTCAGGGTCGGCCTGGCTCGATGTGGGCGGTCACGTCGAGGTGTGCCGGCTGGCAGTCGGTCGTCGCCGCGAACCGGCGGACCGCGGCGCGGACGTGTTCGCGTACACCGGCGGTCGCCGCGTCGGCCGTCAGGTCCACCCGGATCCACACGTCGGGGTGCGGCGGTTCGCCGGTGAGCACCACGCGGGCTCGGCGTACCTCGGGGTTGGTGGTCAGGTCGCGGACCAGCGCGTCGGTGAGGACGTCGGTGGCCAGCCGGGTGCGACCCGGTCGTCGCCCGGGGTGGCTCAGGGTGCCGCGCAGCGTACCGGCGGGGCGCCGCACCTCCCGGGCCAGGAGACGCTGCCCGGCCAGGGCGAGTAGTGCCCCGCCGACCGCCGCGGCCAGGGTGCTCCACGGTGTGGCCGTCCGCCACCGGTCCAGCAGCCCGGCGCTGAGCAACACCGCCTGTGGATCAGCGCCGGGCAGGGTGCCGTTGCCGGCCGCCAGCGCCGCCGCGCCGCCCGCCACCAGCAGCAGCGCGACGATCGTCCACAGGAGGCGGTGGCCGGCGTTGGTCATGCCGGGCGCCGACGGGGCTGTAGCCGGATGTCGATGCGTCCGGGGCGGGGCGCGGTGAGGCGGTGCAGTTCCTGGTGCACGGCGTACTCGATCTCCGCCCGGGCCGCCGGGTCACCTGTCGCGCGCACCCGGGGGCGCCACTGGCCGCCACGGCGTCGAACGCGGACCCGGGCGCGGCGTACGCCCGGCACCGCGCTGGCCGCGTCGGCCAGCCGCCGCTCCACACTGCGACGGTGCAGGTGCCAGCCGTCGTGGTCGTCGGTGCGCAACCGCACCGGTGTCCAGGGGCGCAGTTGGGCGACCAGGATGACCAGGCCCAGCAGGACGGTGCCGCCGGCCACCGCCCGGACCGTCGGGTCACGCCACCGGGTGCCGCGCAGGGCGTCGAACCAGCCGGTGGTGTCCAGCGGCACCGGTCGGTCCAGGGCGAGCAGGAGTGCCTGGACGGCTGCCAGGGCCCCGCCGACGAGCAGGGCGGTGGCCAGCAGCAGCGAGGCGACCCGGTTGGCGGTGCGCATCTCAGCGGCCCCCGGGTGCGACGGTCGCGGGGGTCGCGGAGACGTCCACGCCCGGGACGAGCAGGTCGTCCACGGTGACCGTCACCGCCGCCACGCTGAGGCCGGTGGTGACGCCCACCCGGTCGGCGACCACCGCCCGGACCGCCTCGGCGATGGCGGGCACGCTGTGTCCGTACCAGGTGATCAGGTGCAGGTCGAGTCCGACGGACCGGTCGTCGAGGCGGACCGCCGCCGGACGGACGACGGAGACGCCCGGCACCAGGCCGGCGGCCTGGACCGCGATCCGCGCGACGTCCGCGGCGTCGGACGGGCGGCCGGTCATCGGCGTCGCCGTGGCTCGGTGCGGCGGTCGCCGAGGCCGGTCACGGAGAGGTCTCCGTCGAGCACCCGGACCACCAGCCAGCCGAGCAGGCCGGCGAGCACGGCGACGGCTGTCACGCCGACGCCGGCGAGTGCCCAGAGCGCCACGGCGAGAAACCCGGCGAGGAAGCCGAACTGCTGACGCGACATGGTCACCTCCGGCCGGTCCGGTACCGGCGGTCGCTGGATACACCCGCCGGCCGCCCCTGGAACGTCACTCGCCTGTGATCCCGGTCACATCTGAAGTCGGTGTCCGATGATCGACCACCTAGACTCGGCCCGGCTCGACCGACCGGCGGATGGATCAGGCAGATGACGAGCATCGGCAGCGACGACCGCGGCTGGCTGCGGGCGCTGCCCGCCGACGGTGGGCGCGAGACGACGCTCAGCCGCGCCGGCCTCCGGGTCCATCCGGCCCGCCGGCTCAGCGACCTGGTCCAGGGTCGCCCGCCCGGGGTCACCGGCAGTCAGTGGAGTTCGGCCAGCCGTGCCAGCTTCGACTTCGTTGTCTGCGCCGCCGACACCGGCCGAGCGGTCGTCGCCGTGGAGATCGGCCCGGTGGCGTCCGCCGGCTCCGCGCAGCAGCGGCTCGAACGGCTCACGGACGCGGTGAGCGCGGCCGTCGGGCTGCCCGTGCTGCGGATCGGATCCTCGACGTTGCGCGCCGCCGAGCACGGCCGGCGCCTCGTGGAGTACGTGATCGACGCGCGCGCCTGGGCGGCCGGCGCCGCCGGGGTGACCGCCGGTGGCGACGACCCGGCCCCGGTGGGTTTCCGGGACATCCTCGGTCGGCTGCCGGACGGCCGTACCGGGCCGGTCAACGACCTCGGCGCGCTGACCAGGGCGGCGGCGGTCGAGGCGTACGTGGCGGGCCGGGTGGCCGACCCGATCGTGCGCGGGCTGCACGTGCGCTGGGCCGACGGGCCGGCGCAGGGGTGGAGTTGGGTGCAGGTCCGCCCCGACGCCTGCCTCGTCGAGGAGGTCTCGGTGACCGAGCAGCGTTTCTCGTGCGGCATCGACGCGGCCCGACTGGCCGAGGATCTCGCCACCGTCGCGGTGGGGGAGCGGCTGCGGGCGGACGCCGGCACGGACCTGCTGCCGCGTGCCGAACTGACGGCGCGGATCGCCGCGCTGAGTCGGCGCCGCCACGAACTCGTCGGCGGATTCGCCTTCGACCACCTCTGCGCCGACTGACCGGCGCCCGTTCCACCTGCTGATTCCTGCCCCGGATCGGCTCCGCCTCCGGTCCCGGCAATTTCCTTCGCGACGGTTGAACCTTCCCGGTCACCGGCCCGTACTCCTGCGCGAATGAACAGGATCTCCCCAACCGCGTCCACGGGCGCGGGAGACGGTGCGGAAAGGGCATCGTCGGCCATCGACGCATTACCGGGTAGGTCGCGGTGCTCACCACCGTGGCGTGCGATCTCACATCCGTCGGTCCGCCGAGGGCAGGAATCCACTACCGGATCGAGAAGGAGAGCAATTCGATGCGCAGGTCCACACGGGCGCGCCGGTCATCCGGCAACGCGCGGAGCAAGCGTCTGCTGGCCGTTGTCGGCACGCTCGTGGTCTTCGGCGGAGTCGTCGCCGTGACCCAGATTTCGTCGGCCCAGGACCGGCGGACAAATAAGCCCCGTCCGGTTGCTGGGCAGTGCGTGGAGCCGAGTCCCGGTTCGACCGCGCCGGCTGGCGGCGCCTCGACCAGCCGGACCTGGCAGAACGGCCGCTGGGTGCGTAACCACTGGGGTGACGGGCAGCAGTCGGTCCCCGAGTGTGAGGACGGCAAGGACGGCACGGTGGGCACCGGCACGGCCATCGCCTGTCCGGACGTGGCGGCGAAGCTGCCGCAGGTGCCGGCCCAGGCACGGGCCGAGGTGGATCGCAGTCTCGCCCAGTTGCAGGCCCAGATCGCCGAGGCGGACCGCCGGTTGGCCGCCGAGGGGAACAAGGGTGAGGCCTTCATCCGCAACGCGATCCTGCAGCCGCTGGCCGGCAAACGGCGCGCGGTGCTGGACCGGATCACGACCGCTATCGACCGGGTCGGGCCTCGGCCGCAGGGCCTGGCGCAGCTCGCCGACTGCCAGGTGCAGCCGACCGGCAACACGGGCGGCAACAACGGCGGCGGGAATAGCGGCGGCGGCAACAACAACGGTGGCGGCAACAACGGTGGTAACAACGGCGGCGGCAACAACAACGGCGGTGGCAATGCCCCCGGCGCCGGGCTCGGCGTGCTGGCCAACGACTGCGACGAGAGCCGACTCCAGCCGCACGACGGTTTCCAGATTGGCAACCGCTGCGTCAGCACCGAGTTCGGTGAGGTCGGCGCCGCCGCGAACAACCCGTCTTTGTTGATCACCCAGTTCCCCGAGCAGATCGGCCGCAACCAGGCGTTCACCCTGCGGGTGAGCACGCGCAACCTGGTCCGCGACCGCTTCCTGGCCGCCGGTCAGGGTGGCTACTACGTGGAGAGTTCGCTGCTCAACGCCCAGGGCCTGGTCCGGGGCCACTTCCATACCGCGTGTCGGATGCTGGACAGTCTGACCGCCCCGCCGGAGCCGCAGGAGGTGCCCGCCTTCTTCGTCGCGACCGAGGACGGCCGCGGTGGTGCCCAGCCCGACGAGGTGACGATCCAGATTCCGGGCCTGCCGGAGTCGGGCACCGCGCAGTGCTCCGTCTGGGCCGGTGACGGTTCACACCGGCTGCCGATGATGGAGCGGGCCAACCAGACCCCCGCGTTCGACTCGGTACGCATCGACGTCAACTGACCCAGCACGACCGACGGCGGCCGGTCACCCGGGGCGACAAACCCTGGGTGACCGGCCACCGTCATGTCGTGCCGAGACAATCCGGCGGGGCCTCGCCGTGTCCGGCGCAACCCTGTCGGCAACCCGCGCGTCAGCGCGCCTTGTACGCCTCGACGACCTCAACCGGGATCCGGCCCCGCTCGGAAATTTTGTAGCCGTTCTTGACGGCCCATTCCCGGATGGCCCGGTTCTGCTCCCGATCCATTCCGGCACCGGTGGGTCGCCCCGGCCTCCGGATCGATCGGGCGCTCTCCACCGGGCCGCGCCCGATCCGCCGACCCGCATTGATGTACGGATCAAGCGTCTTGCGCAAGACGCCGGCATTTTCGTCCGAGACGTCGATCGTGTAGGCCACGCCGTCGAGACTGAACTCGACCGTCCGGTCGGCCTTGCCGCCGTCCAGGTCGTCGGTCAGGACCGTGATTACTTTTCTCGCCATTGCCGATTACTCCCTGTGTGCGGCGGGATGTGTTCAAAGTCTGACCTATCAGCCCGGTAATCCGCAACAATATGCGTCCCATTCGGCGCGTCGTGATTGCGTTCGTTACCGAGAAAAACCGCGAATCGGTGGGGGTCGCAATCGTCGAGGAGGCCGGTGTGCCCGGCCAGGGCGGCCGCCTCGGCCCGGTTGGACACCCGCAGCCGGCGCGGCAACGCGGCCGTCAACCGTTTCACCGTCCGTTCCGAGACGTGCAGTTTCTTCGGCGCTGTCGACGGTCTTGCGGCCGGCGGCGATCGCCCGCAGCAGTTGTTTCGGTTCGCTGGTCTTCGGCAGGAACCCCTCGGCGTCGGCCCGCAGCAAGGGAGTGGGGGAGATCCCTTCGTCGGAGTGGCCTGGGTCACAAGCCGGAACAAGGGGAACGCTTTGTTACTTGAGTGAGACACGCTCAACTCAACGCGATAGCAGGTGTTCGATGGCAACTCTTCCGGTACTTCCCCTGACCGACGCCGTGCTGCTGCCCGGCATGGTCATCCCGGTGACCCTCGACCCCACCACCCAGGCCGCGATCGACGCGGCGCGGGCGACCGGCGACCGCAAGCTGCTGGCCGTGCCGCGCATCGACGGCGAGTACGGCCCGGTCGGCGTCGTCGCCACCATCGAGAAGGTCGGCCGGCTGCCCGAGGGTGAGCCCGCCGCCGTCATCCGCGGCCTGTCCCGGGCCCGGATCGGCTCCGGCGTGCCCGGCCCCGGCGCCGCACTCTGGGTCGAGGCGACCGAACTCGACGAACCCGCTCCCGCCGGCCGCGCCCGGGAACTCGCCCGCGAGTACCGCGCCCTGGTGACCTCCGTGCTCCAGCAGCGGGGCGCCTGGCAGGTCATCGACGCGGTGGAGCGGATGACCGACCTGTCCGAGCTGGCCGACTCGGCCGGTTACGCACCCTGGTTGACCCTGGAGCAGAAGAACGAACTGCTCGCCGCGGCGGACGTCACCGCCCGGTTGGAGTTGCTTGTCGGCTGGGTGAAGGACTACCTGGCCGAGCAGGAGGTCACCGAGCAGATCAACAGTGACGTCCGGGAGGGGCTGGAGAAGTCCCAGCGGGAGTTCCTGCTCCGTCAGCAGCTCGCCGCGATCCGCAAGGAGCTGGGCGAGGACGAGCCGGACGGCTCCGCCGACTACCGCTCCCGCGTCGAGTCCGCCGAGCTGCCGGAGAAGGTCCGCGAGGCGGCCATGCGCGAGGTCGGCAAGCTGGAGCGGGCCAGTGACGCCTCACCGGAGGCGGGCTGGATCCGCACCTGGCTCGACACGGTGCTGGAGATGCCGTGGGGCACGCGTACCGAGGACAACACCGACCTGGCCGCGGCCCGGGCGGTGCTCGACGCCGACCACGCCGGCCTGGCCGACGTGAAGGACCGCATCCTGGAGTACCTGGCCGTGCGCAACCGGCGGGCCGAGCGCAACCTCGGCGTCGTCGGCGGTCGCGGCTCGGGCGCGGTGCTCGCCCTCGCCGGTCCGCCCGGAGTGGGCAAGACCAGCCTCGGCGAGTCCGTGGCGCGGGCACTCGGACGCAACTTCGTCCGGGTCTCGCTCGGCGGCGTCCGCGACGAGGCGGAGATCCGCGGTCACCGGCGCACCTACGTGGGTGCGCTGCCCGGCCGGATCGTCCGCGCGCTGCGCGAGGCCGGCTCGATGAACCCGGTCGTGCTCCTCGACGAGGTGGACAAGGTCTCCGCCGGCTACGCCGGCGACCCGGCCGCCGCCCTGCTGGAGGTGCTCGACCCGGCGCAGAACCACACCTTCCGGGACCACTACCTGGAGGTCGACCTGGACCTGTCCGACGTGCTGTTCCTGGCCACCGCCAACGTGGTGGAGTCCATCCCCGGCCCGCTGCTGGACCGGATGGAGCTGGTCACCCTGGACGGGTACACCGAGGACGAGAAGGTCGCCATCGCCCGCGACCACCTGCTGCCCCGGCAGCGGGACCGGGCCGGGCTGACCGCCGACGAGGTCGGCGTCGCCGACGAGGCGCTCGCGCTGATCGCGGGGGAGTACACCCGGGAGGCCGGTGTCCGGCAGCTCGAGCGTGCCCTGGCCAAGATCCTGCGCAAGGTGGCGGTGACGCTGGCGACCGACCCGACCCCGGTACGCGTCGACACCGACAACCTCACCGGCTACCTGGGCCGACCGAAGTTCACCCCGGAGTCGGCCGAGCGCACGGCGGTGCCCGGTGTGGCGACCGGCCTCGCCGTCACCGGTGCCGGTGGGGACGTGCTCTTCATCGAGGCGACGAGCATGGAGGGCGAGCCGGGGCTGACCCTGACCGGCCAGCTCGGCGACGTGATGAAGGAGTCGGCGCACATCGCGCTGTCGTACCTGCGCTCCAACGGGCGCCGGCTCGGCATCGACCCGAACGCCCTGGCGGGACGGCGGATCCACCTGCACGTCCCGGCGGGCGCGGTGCCCAAGGACGGCCCGAGCGCCGGCATCACCATGGTCACGGCCCTGGCGTCGCTGGTCACCGGCCGCCCGGTCCGCCCCGAGTTCGGGATGACCGGCGAGGTGACGCTCTCCGGTCGGGTGCTGCCGATCGGTGGGGTGAAGCAGAAGCTGCTCGCCGCACACCGGGCCGGCCTCACCGAGGTGATCATCCCGGCTCGCAACGAGCCCGACCTGGACGACCTGCCGACCGAGGTGCGCGAGGCGCTGACCGTGCACACCCTGGCCGACGTGGCCGACGTGCTCGCCCTGGCGCTGCGTCCGGCCGAGGTCGAGACGCTGGACGGTCCGGCGCTCTTCACGGTCTGACGCCGCAACCCCAAAGGACCCCCGCCGTCATCGGAGACGGCGGGGGTCCTTCGGTACGCGGAAAGGGGGCTACTGTCCCGCGTGAACCCCCAACTGCCTCTCCGCCGCGAGGCGGTCCCCCGGAGGAACCCCGTGAACCTGGTGCTCTGGATCATCCAGATCCTGCTCGCCGCCGTCTTCGCCGGCGCCGGCTTCGCCAAACTGACCCAACCCAAGGACAAACTGCGTGAGCTGATGCGGTGGGTGGACCCGGTCCCACCGACCCAGGTCAAGGCACTCGGGACGGTCGAGCTGCTGGCCGCCGTCGGGCTGGTGCTGCCCGCGCTCACCGGCATCGCCACCGTGCTCACCCCGCTCGCCGCCGTCGGGCTGGTCGTCGTCATGATCGGCGGCATCTCCGTGCACCTGCGCGACCGGAAGCAGCGCGACACGGCGGCCGAGCGTCGCACGGAGATCCAGGGCGCGATCACCTGCGCGGTGCTGCTCGTGCTCGCCGCCGTGGTGGCCTGGGGCCGCTTCGGCCCGTACTCCTTCTGATCCACCCGCGCCGGCGACCGTCGTACCCCGGCGGTCGCCGGCGGCGTGCTCAGGCCGGCGGTCGCCGGCGGCGTGCTCAGGCCGGCGGTCGCCGGCGGCGTGCTCAGGCCGGCGGTCGCCGGCGGCGTGGATCGGGCCGGCGGTCGCCGGCGGCGTGCTCAGCGCTCGTCGCCTCCCCGGTCGCGGCGCACGGTGGCCTTGCGGCCCTTGATCGTGCTCTGCCGCAACCCGGAGATCACCTCGTCGGCCACCCCCTGCGGCACCTCCACCAGCGAGAACCGGTCGGCGATCTCGATCGAGCCGATGTCGCGGCCACGGATCCCGGTCTCCCCGGTGATCGCACCCACCAGATCCTGCGGACGCACCCCGGCCCGTCGACCCAGGCCGACGAAGACCTGCACGGTGTTGCCGCCGCCCGAGCGCGGCCGGCCCCCGCCTCGCCGGTCGCCGCCCCGGCCGCCGGTCTCCGGTCGACCCTCGCGGGGAGCCCGCACCGGCACCTGCGGGATCTCCTCCTCGTCGTCGGCGCCCGGCGAGGTCACCTCGTGCGCGAGCTTCACGGCGGCGAGGGCGACCTCCATCAGGTCGAACTCGTCGGTCAGCGTCTCCACGATCACCCGGAACGGGTCGAGGTCGTCCTCCAGCAGGCTCTCCCGCAGCGCCGCCTGGGTCAGCTCCAACCGGCGGGTGCGCATGTCGGCCACGGTGGGGATCTTGTCGATGGTGATCCGTTGGCCGGTCACCCGCTCGATGGTCTTGAGCATCCGGTGCTCACGCGGCTCGGCGAGGGTGATCGCCACCCCCTCGCGGCCGGCCCGCCCGACCCGGCCGATCCGGTGCACGTACGACTCCGGCGCGGACGGCACGTCGTAGTTGACCACGTGGGTGAGCTGCTCGACGTCCAGCCCACGGGCCGCCACGTCGGTGGCCACCAGCAGGTCGGCGGTGCCCGCCCGCAGCCGGCCCATCACCCGGTCGCGCTGCTCCTGGCTCATCCCGCCGTGCAGGGCCTCGGAGCGGTAGCCCCGGCCGTTCATCGTCTCGGTCAGCCGGTCCACCTCCTCGCGGCTGCGGCAGAACACGATCGCGGCGGTGGGCGACTCCACGTCCAGCACCCGGCCCAATGCGGCCGGTTTGTGGGCCCGCGTCACGATGTACGCGCTCTGCCGCACCCGGGGCGCCTCACCCGCGACGGTCTGCTCCCGGCCGATCTCGATGCGGACCGGTTCCCGCAGGTGCTGGCGGGCCATCCCGTCGATGCGCGACGGCATGGTGGCCGAGAACAGCACAGTCTGACGCTGCGCCGGAGCGTGCTCCAGGATCGCCTCGATGTCCTCGGCGAAGCCCATGTCGAGCATCTCGTCGGCCTCGTCGAGCACCACCGTGGCCAGCCCGCCCAGACGCAGGGTGCCCCGGGCGATGTGGTCGAGCGCCCGCCCCGGGGTGGCCACCACGACGTCGACGCCGCTGTCCAGTGCCCGCAACTGCCGCCCGATCGGCTGCCCACCGTAGATGGGCAGCACCCGCGCGCCGAGGTCCTTGCCGTAGCGGTGGAACGCCTCGGAGACCTGCACCGCCAACTCCCGGGTCGGCACCAGCACCAGCGCCACCGGGTCGCCGTCGCGGCGGTGGGGCGTCATGAGGTTCAGCAGCGGCAGCGCGAACGCCGCCGTCTTGCCGGTGCCGGTGGCCGCCTGACCCAGCAGGTCGCGCCCTTCCAGCAGCGGCGGGATCGCCTCCCGCTGGATGGGGGTCGGCTCCTCGTACCCGAGGGCGGCGAGCGCGCCCAGCAACTCGGCGCGCAGCCCGAGATCGGTGAAGGCGCTCACCTCGTCGGTGCCGCCGGGGCTGGCGTCAATCGGTGCGTCGGTCGGTGCGTCGTGCTGTGCAGGTGCGGAACTCATGTGCCAAGCCTTTCATTACGCCGTCCGGGCCGCTGCGCCGACCGGCACAACCCCGCGAGCGCGTGTGTGGATCATGAGCGGGCGGGGCGGGGCGGGGCGGGGCGGGGCGGGGCGGTCAGGCGTCGGTGGTCAGGATGGCCAGCACCACCACCGCGGCGACGGCCACGTCGAGCACCGCGCAGAACTCCGCGTAGCCGCGCGGCACCACCCGTCGGTTGCGGTGGTGCGCCACGTCCCAGCCGGCGTGCACCAACCAGCCGATCGCCACCAGCCAGTCGGCGGTCCGCCCGCCGACCGTCACCGCGATCAGGATCAGGGCGACCCAGACGGCCAGACCGGCGAGTTGGGTGGTGAGCACGCCCCGCCCGCCCAGTGTGCGGCGGGCCATGCCGATCACCAGGTAGCCGCCGGGCAGCACCAGCATCGTCCACGGGCTGAGCACGCCCGGGTCGACCCACATGTCCACGGTCAGCAGCAGCGCCAACCCGGCCGGCCAGCGGTGGGCGAGCGCCACCACGACCCGGTTTCGGCGTACCGGTGCCGGTGCCTCGTGTCGGTGTCGGACCGCCACCAGCACCATCGCGGGAATCATCAGCAGGTGACCGCCGAGCAGCAGCGCGTCGCCGTCGACCAGGCCGGCCCGAAACGGCACGATCAGCAGCAGGAACGGGACGTACATCGCGGCGGCCATCTCGCCGACCGAGCGCCAGTGGTGCGCCCGGTAGCGCATCCACACCGTCATCCCGACTGTCATGTTCGTCGCCATCACCAGCGCGGCGACGTCCGGCCGGCGCAGCCCTCCGGCGAGACCCGACACGGCGCCGGCCGCGTCCCACAGTGCGTCGAGCAGCAGCATCCCGGCCAGCATCGCCAGCGCCATCTCGCCGAGATGCCACAGCAGCCGCCGCGCACCGGCGGCCGGCGCCGCGTCCGGGAGCGCCGCGTCCGAGGCCGCCGGCTGGGCGGTGGGCGCCGTCGCGGCCGGGGGTACGGCGCCGGCGGTGTCCGCGTACAACTCTGTCTTTTCCATGCCCTGACCCTGCCGGCGTCGCGGCGCGGTGGGCAGAACCGTTCGTCATCGGAAAACCGTGCGGGACGCACGGTTCAACCGTGACGGTCGCGGGGGTGGGCCGGGTGTCGGGCGGTCCTAGGATCGACGGGTGGCGAGCGAGGCGGTGACTTCCCGGTCGGACCGCCGGCTGCACCGGGCCCGGCAGGCGACGCTGTTGTCGTTGGTCACCGGCGTCTGGGTGAGCGTCCTGCTCCCGGCGGTCGGTCTGACCCACGAGCCAGCCCCGGGGCGGGTGGTGCTCGGCGCGGTCGGCATTCTCGCCTTCGTGACCGCCCAGACCGTCGTGCTGTACGCGGCCGTGACGCCGTGGCTCGACTCGCGCTGGCGACGCCGCGCTCAGGTGAGCCTGGCGGGGACGGCGGTGCTGACGGTTCCGCTGGTGGGCCCGGTGGCGGCCGGCAGGTGGCCGACCTGGGCCTGGCTGGGTGCGGCACTGATCGGCATGGCGCCGTTGCTGCTGCGACTGCGCGCCGCGCTCGCGATGGCCACCGGCGTCCTGCTGGTGGCGGTGGCGGTCGCCGTGTGGACCGGAGGGTCCATCGCGCGTCACCTGGCCGTGACCGGCGGGATCGGGGCCGCCGTGGCGGCCGTCAACGGGTTGCAGATCTGGTTCTGGGGCCTGCTCGTGGACGCCCGGCAGGGCCAGGCCGCGCAGGTGCGGCTGGCCGCCGCCGAGGAGCGGCTGCGCTTCGCCCGCGACGTGCACGACGTGCTGGGGCACCACCTCACGGTGATCGCGCTGAAGGCCGAACTCGCCGCCCGGCTCGCGCCGGTCGACCCGGAACGGGCCGGTCGGGAAGCCGCCGAGGTGCAACGGCTCGCCGCGTCCGCGCTGACCGAGGTCCGCGAGACCGTGCACGGCTACCGGGCGGTCGACCTCGGTGAGCAGTTGGCCGCCGTGGCGGAGGTTCTGCGGTCCTGCGGGGTGCGCTGCACGGTGTCGCCGCCGCCTGCCGACCTGCCCCAGTCGGCCGCCACCGAACTGGCGGCGGTGCTGCGCGAGGCGAGCACGAACGTGCTGCGGCACAGCCGGGCCGACTGGTGCCGGATCCACATCGACCGGGACGAGAACGGGGCCAGGATGACCATCGCCAACGACGGTGCCGACGACAGCGGCCCGGACGAGCACAGCCACGGTCTGCGCGGCCTGGCCGACCGGCTGGCCGCAGCCGGGGGAGAGCTGCGGGTCCGCCGGGAGGACAGCGTGTTCACCCTTGAGGCCACAGTGCCGGTGGCGTCGTGATCCGCGTCCTGCTCGCCGACGACGAGGACCTGATGCGGGTCGCGGTCGCCGCGCTGCTCGGCCTCGAACCGGACATCGACGTGGTGGCCCAGGCCGCCGACGGACCCACGGCGGTGACCGCGACGCTCGCGCACCGCCCGGATGTGGCGGTGGTGGACCTGGAGATGCCCGGTCTGGACGGCATCGCGGTGGCCGCCGAGCTGACCCGGGTTCGCCCCGAGTGCGCGGTGGTCGTGCTGACCGGGCACGGCCGCCCGGGGCACCTGCGGCAGGCGCTGACCGCCGGTGCCCGCGGGTTCCTGCCCAAGGGCTCGCCCGGTGGTGCGCTCGCCGACGTGATCCGCCGGGTGCACGCCGGCGGCCGGTACGTCGACCCGTCGCTGGCCGCCGACGCGTTGACCCTGCCCGCGTGCCCGTTGACGCCCCGTGAGCTGGAGACGTTGCGGCTGGCCGAGTTCGGCGCCCCGGTCGCGGTGATCGCCCGCCGGGTGCACCTGTCCACCGGCACCGTCCGCAACCACCTGTCCGCCGCCGTGCAGAAGCTCGGCGCGGCCGACCGGGCCGCGGCGATCCGCGCCGCCCGGGACAACGGCTGGCTCTAGGGCGTACTTGGCGGATCATGGGGTTTGGTCGGGTACGGCGCGGAGCCAGTCGAGGGTTTCGGCGAGGTCGAGTGTGGCCTGGTAGGAGTCG
>NZ_JBICUF010000020.1:0-98434 GCF_043198035.1 Micromonospora sp. NPDC048898 | reverse complement strand
ACCCGCGGGCCAATGGCATCGAGGCGATCAAGCGGTTGGCCCGGCTGGACCCGATCGACATCGCCTGTGGTGACATGGTGCTCACCCAGACTGACGTCGAGTTGCCTGGTGCGTTGCCGGTGCTGTTGTCGCGGACGCATCTGTCGTCGTATCGGATGGGGAGTTGGTTCGGCCGGTCGTGGGCCTCCACGCTGGATCAGCGCATCGAGGTCGACGACACCGGCGTGTACGTCGCCACGGCCGACGGGATGACGTTGATCTACCCGGTCGGCGCGGACGGTCGTGTCGACCGGCTGCCGACGGAGGGGCCGCGTTGGCCGTTGGTGCAGGACCCGGAGGGTGGCACCTACCAGGTCACCAATCCGGCATCGGGGTGGACGTGGCACTTCGGGCCGGTGCCGGGGAGCCTGGCGGGCCAGCTTCCTCTTGTCGCGTTGTCGGACCGCAATGGTCACCGGGTCGATGTGCGGCACGACGACAGCGGAGCACCCGCCGAGCTGCTGCACTCCGGTGGTTACCGGGTCCGGGTGCGCACGCAGGAGAACCGGATCGTCGGCTTCGACCTCGCCGGGGACGACACCGACACCGAGGTGGTCCGGTTCGGCTATAACGAGGCCGGTGATCTGACCGAGGTGGTCAACTCCTCCGGGTTGCCGCTGCGGTTCGACTACGACATCGACGGGCGGGTCACCCGGTGGGCGGATCGTAACGGCACCGAGTACCGCTACACCTATGACGAGGACGGCCGCTGCGTCGCCACCGCCGGCACCGGCGGGTATCTGACGGGTCTGCTGCGCTACGACACCGAAGCCCGGACCACCACTGTTGTCGACTCGCTGGGCCACGCGAGCGTCTACGCGCTCAACGAGTTGCGGCAGGCCGAACGGGTCACGGATGCGTTGGGTAACGTCACCACGACGGTCTGGGATCGGTTTGATCGGAAGTTGTCCGAGACCGATGCGCTGGGGCGGACGACTCGTTGGTCCTACGATGACGACGGCAACCTGGTCGAGGTCACCCGCCCGGACGACACCCGCGCGACGGCGTCGTACAACGATCTGGGTCAGCCGGTTGTGGTCACCGACGTCGACGGTGCGATCTGGCGGCGTGAGTACGACGAACGCGGCAACCTGACCGTGATCACCGACCCGGTCGGCGCGATCACCCGCTACGCGTACGACGAGGCGGGCCACCTTGCCGAGGTGACCGACGCCCTGGGCAACACCTCGGGGGTGACCGCCGACCCGACCGGGCTGATCAGCTCGGTCACCGATCCCACCGGCGCGACGACACGTTCCCGGCGGGACTCCGCCGGACGGGTTGTCGAGGTGAGCGACCCGCTCGGCGGCACCACCCGCCTCGGCTGGACCACCGAGGGGCGGCTGGCGTGGCGGCGCACCCCGGACGGGGCGAGCGAGGAGTGGACCTACGACCCGGAAGGCAACCTGGTCACCCACACCGACCAGACCGGAGCAACCACCGAGTTCGAGATCGGGCACTTCGACCTGCCCGCGGCGCGCACCGGCCCAGACGGCGCCCGGTTGGCGTTCGCCTACGACACCGAGCTGCGCCTCACCACGGTCACGAACCCGCAAGGGCTGGTTTGGCGCTACGACTACGACCCGGCCGGGCGGCTGGTCGCCGAGACCGACTTCAACGGCCGCACCCAGGCGTACACGCACGATGCCGCCGGTCAGGCCGTGACCCGGGCCAACGGCGCCGGGCAGAGCATCGAGCTGGTCCGCGACCCGCTGGGCAACGTCGTGCAGAAACGCACCACCGAGGGCACCACCACCTACGGATACGACCCGGCTGGCCGGCTCCTGCACGCAGTCTCACCGGAGGTTGATCTCCGGCTCGAGCGGGACCCGTTGGGTCGGGTGCTCGCCGAGATCCGAGACGGGCAGGTGGTCACCTCGTCCTACGACCTGCTCGGCCGACAGACCCAGCGGCGGACCCCGTCGGGCGTGGAAAGCACCTGGGAGTACGACGCCGGGCACGGGCCGGTCGCTCTGCGCACCGGCGGCGCGACAGTCAGCTTCACCCACGACGCGGCCGGGCGGGAGACCAGACGGACGGTCGGCGGCCTTGCCCTGACCCAGAGCTGGGACGCCAACCACCGACTGCTCTCCCAGATCCTCACGGCGAGTCCGGCGGGGCCAGCCGCAGTCCCGGACCTCGTCGCCCACCGGGCCTACCGGTACCGCGCCGACGGTTATCTGACCGATATCGCCGACCACCTCACCGGCGAACGCCAGCTGGAGCTGGACAGCGCAGGCCGGATCACCGCCGTGCACGCCGCCGAGTGGACCGAGCGGTACGCCTATAACGAAGCCGGCACCATCGCCAGCGCGGCCTGGCCCGGTGCGAATGACGCCGGCGCGGCCCGGGGTGAGCGGGAGTACACCGGCACGCTGATCACGCGGGCCGGGGGCGTGCGTTACGAGTACGACGCGGCCGGCCGGATGACGCTGCGGCAACGCAAGGAACGTTCGACCAAGCCTTCGAACTGGCGATACACCTGGGACAGTGAGGACCGGCTGATCGCCGTCACCACCCCGGACGGCACCCGCTGGCGCTACCGGTACGACGCGCTCGGCCGCCGGATCGCCAAGCAGCGCCTCGACGCCGACGGCGGCGTGGTCGAGCAGGTCGACTTCGTCTGGGACGGCCCCCGCCTGATCGAGCAGACCCGTCGTGGCGACGACGGCGACAAGACCAGCACCTGGGAATACGCCCCCGGTACATTCACCCCGATCTCCCAGACCGACGGCTTCGCCGATCAGGACGAGGTGGACCGCCGCTTCTACGCGATCGTCACCGACCTGGTCGGCACGCCCACCGAACTCGTCAGCCCGGACGGCGACGTCGCCTGGCGGCAGCGCACCACCATCTGGGGAATCCCGACCCATGGCAGTGCCACGGGCACAGACTGTCCGCTGCGTTTTCCCGGGCAGATCCACGACCCAGAAACCGGTGCCTCGTACAACTGTTTCCGGTATTACGAGCCCGACAGCGGTCGCTACGCCTCCATCGATCCTCTCGGCCTCGACGCGGGACCCGATCCCCACGCGTACGTATCGAACCCGCTGCAGAGGTTCGACCCGCTTGGGCTCGCGCCATACGACGCGTTCGTCAGGCGGGGCACAAATTGGGAGAGCACTGGGCGCTTGGCAAAGCAGGCCGAAGCGGCCGAGGCGACCGGACGGTTCCCACATGGGGTGTCAGTAACCACCCCACAGTCCAACCTTCGGCTTTCGGCCAACCCAGACGACGCGATGACGGCAACCCGTCAACAAATCGAAGACGCTGGGTTCAATGTTCATCCCACGCCGACGAGAAACGATCCCGATCACCACACCTTGGAACTGCCCAAACCGGTCACGTCGGATGTGGCGCGAGCCTTCAATCAACTCTTCGGACGGACACGATGAATGCTGCTCAGCAGTTGGCGGGCATGTCGGTGGCGGAGGTGGTGGTCGACCGGGCCATCGTTCTCGAGTGGTACGACGGGCCGCTGGAGGGCTTCGCCAGACTCGCTGCCGTGGATGCGGTCTGGCATTTCCGGGTTATTGCCGAGCGAACCGACGCCGATTTTCCGGACGATCGTCTCTACCAGTTCAGTCAGGTAGCCACCGATGCTCTCGATCGCCTCGACGAGGCTTTGGGAGGAGGCCCCGGCGACCTCTTCTGGATACCTGAATGGGCTTTTTCCGACCACGCTGCTCGCCAGCACGCCGACCGTCTGGTAGCGGATTTAATCGACCATGCTGCTGGGCGTCGTGTTTTTATTCGTTCTGTGGACTTGCGCGTTGTCGATGCTCTCTGGCTGGCGACCGGAAAACCTTGACGAAAGCTAGTGCCTTGTCTTCTCCACCGCGCAGGACCCGGTGAAGTTGCGCCTGGCGATCGTGGTGCTGATGTCGGCTCAGGGGCAGCCAGCCGAGACGGATTGGTGAGCAGACCCGTGACTGGATCTCCGACCTGACCCGTTGCTGATCGGCAGCCTGCCGACTCGGCGCGGAGTCCTCAGCATCGGAAGCGGCATCGCACCACGCCAGCGCACCCAGAGCCGACCGTTCGGCAAGATCGAACCTGCCGAAGTCGACAGGCGTGCCGAAACCCTCAAACCTCAGCTCGGCACCTGGCAGAGGGTTGCTCAGGAGATGGGACACCCTGGAAGGTCGACCTCTGCGGAGCGCGGTCAGCTCAGGCGTCAGCCCTGAGGCTGCCGATGAAAGTTTGCCACTGGGCCGGGCCGAACATCAGAGCCGGTCCCGTGATGTCCTTGCTGTCTCGCACACCGACGACATCAGGGAGGTTGTCGGCCACCTCGACGCAGTTACCGCCGTTGGTGCCAGACCGTGAGGACTTGCGCCACCGGGCGTTGGTCATGTCCATGCTTTTGCCGCTTCCTTGATCATGCCCAGAGACAGCCTTCGAGGCAGAGCGGCCCGGAGGATCGTCTCCCACGTCGCCCGTAGCGTAGCAATCTCCGGCCCGCCGCTGACTGTCTGTGAACGCACCTGATTGTCGATGTGCCCGAGCGTGGAGCCGTCCGGCATCCTCGCCAGGATGAACCCACCTTGCAGGCCAGGGTAGAGCCCAGTGTCTTCGGGCACGACATGGATTCGCACGTTCGGCAGCTCGGCCGCCGCCGCAGCCATGATTGCGGGAGGCAGCTTCATGCGCCGTTGGAAGTGGTTTCAGCGACCATCCGAACCGATCGACGTTGTGGAGCGCTCTGCCTATCAGCCCGTAGCGTGCGTTCCTCCCGTGCCACGGGAACAGCCGGACGAGGTCAGCAGCAGACGGCACGTGCTCAAGCGTCGCAACCAGCGAGACGGGCGGCACGATGCTTGAGGAGTATCGGCCCGAACCGCCCTTTACCGTGATCATGGCGGGGTTCGTCGTCGACCGTCACAACCGCAGACGTTGCCCTAGCTGCACGCCCGTCGGCTTCTGCCCCAGGCTGAGCGAAGCAGGCAGGACTCTGAAGGTCTGGCGGGCGAGGAAGGTCGGATGAAGGCCGGTGACCTGCTCCGGCTCGACCGGGCCGCAAGCGTTCAGTTCATGATCCCCATCACCGTCCGAGTCATCAGGAAACTCGACTGGATCACCTACGACGGTTGGTGCTGGGTTGACTGCTACCAGCTCGACGACAAGGGCGACGCGATAGCCCGACGCTCCCTGTTCCTGATGCCCGAGCACGTGACGTACGTGCCACCTTCACCACCGAGGCCAACCCCCGCCGGGCGCAAGCCTCCAGCCAGGAAACCGCTCAAGGTTGGCTAGACGCAGGGGAGCCCCAGCCTCGGTGTGAGGCTGGGGTTTTCTGCTGCTTGGGGCCCAGCAGCCCGTCACCTCCGGGTCAACCCGACCTCCCGCAGCCTTCCCGCCCCTCGCGGCGCAGTCCTGTGGCCTTCCCGCTCCGCGATCTTGCACTTTGTGACGCCGAATCGCGACTTTCGCACCTTTCGCCGGGACAGAAAGTGCAAGATCGCCGAGCCGAGCCGAGCCGAGCCGAGCCGAGCCGAGCCGAGCCGAGCCGAGCCGAGCCGAGCCGAGCCGAGCCGAGCCGAGCCGGGTCAGATCAGGTCCCAGCTCAGTGGGGTGCCGCGGGGGACGTCGGTGGTGAAGGTGCGGCCCAGGACCTGGTCGATCTCCACGGGGGGCAGGCCGCCGGCCGGTCGGATCGACCGGACGTTGTGCACGGTCACCTGGTCACCGGCGCGGACGTCCTCGACCACGAAGAGCGACCGGCGGAACCGCAGCCCCTCCCGTTCGGCCGGGGTCGGGCCGATCGCGGTGCCACCCAGCGCCGCGTACGCCCGGCCGGACTCGGCGACAAGTGCGGTCAGCTCCGCCGGGTTCAGCGAGAAGTCCGAGTCCACGCCGCCGTCGGCCCGGTCCAGCGTGACGTGCTTCTCGATGAAGCAGGCGCCGAGCGCCACCGAGGCGACCGCCACCCCGATGCCGGGCGTGTGGTCGGACAGCCCGACCGGCACGTCGAACGCACCGGCCAGCACCGGCAACCGGCGCAGGTTGCTGTCGGCCGGCGGCGCCGGGTAGGAGGCGGTGCAGGCCAGCAGGACGATGCCCGCCGCGCCGCCGGCACGGGCGGTGCGCACCGCGGCGTCGATCTCGGCGACCGTCGCCATCCCCGTGGAGATCACCATCGGCTTGCCGGTGCTGGCCACGAGTCGGATCAGCGGCAGGTCGACAAGCTCCGAAGAAGCGATCTTGTACGCGGGCGCGTCCAGCGACTCCAGCAGTTCCACCGCCGTCGCGTCGAACGGTGACGAGAAGACGGTCAGGCCACGCTCGCGGGCCCGTCCGAAGATCGGGGCGTGCCACTCGTACGGGGTGTGCGCCCGCTCGTAGAGGCGGTAGAGGTTCTCCCCGCCCCACAACTCGTGCCCGCTGGAGATCCGGAACGCCGGGGTGTCGACGTCGATGGTGATGGTGTCCGGCCGGTACGTCTGGAGCTTCAGGGCGTGCGCCCCGCTGTCGGCCACCGCGTCGACGATGGCCAGCGCGCGGCCCAGATCGCCGTTGTGGTTGCCGGACATCTCGGCGACCACGAACGGTCGCTCCCCGGCACCGACCAGGTGCGGTCCGATCTTGATTGTCGCCGTCATTCCGACCTCTGCTCAGGTTTGCCCGCACCCGCGTGCGGTGGTGCTGCTGTCGTCGTCCACCCGGCGGGCGGACGACCTGGAAGACCAGTGCGCCGGGAGCCGACCCGGCTCCCGGCGTGGTGTGTGGTGGGCGCGGTCACGGCAGGCGGCCCCCGGCGAACGCGTCACGCCGATCCGTCACCGTGCCGACGTCGCGCGTCGTGGCGACGTCCGCCCCTCGCCCCGGGTCGTCGTCGGCGCTTACCGCACCGGCCGCGCCGGCACCCGCGGGTGCACTGCGGCGCAGGCGGCCGGCGACCCGGTGGGCCTGGCGCAGTGCCGAGTACGCCAACCAGTCGCCGCGCCCGACGAGGCGGTGCTTGAGCCCGGTCACGCCCGACGGCAGCGGGTAGCCGCCGGTGGGCAGGTACCGGCGGTAGTGCTCGGCGGCCCGGTGGAAGAAGTCCCGCCGCAGGTGTGGGTGCAGCCGGTCGTCGTTGCCCACCACCACCAGGTAGTGGTTGATCATCAACTGGAACAGTTCGGCCTGCAACCCCTCGTCCGGGTGCCGGCGGGCGACCCAGTCCAACAGGCGCTCGTACTGGTCGAACGCGTCGAAGTGCCGGCCACTGCGGGTGGACGTGATCGCACCCTGGCGGCCCTGCCGGTACAGATAGCAGATCCGGTCCAGCACGGAGATCTTCTCCGCGCCGATCAGCAGCGGGTGGCTGAACGGGATGTCCTCGTACCAGCCGGGGAAGAACCGCAGCTCCAACTGGTCCAGGAAGTCCCGGCGGACCACCTTGTTCCAGGCGGTGTGCTGCACCCGCAGCAGCCGCGGCTGGTCGTCCAGACGGGTCACGCCGGGAATGCCGCGCAGCAGGTGGCTGCTCGCGTCGATCTCCCGCCGGCCGTCCTCGTGCACCCGCAGGTGGTCCAGCATCAGCACGTCGGGCTGGTGGTGGCGCAGCCGGTCCAGCACCGCCGCGATCGTGCCGGGCGGCAACCAGTCGTCGCTGTCGACGAACCAGACGTACCGGCCGGCGGCCACGTCCAGCCCGGCGTTGCGGGCCAGGCCCAGACCCACGTTGCTGCTCAGGTGCACCACCCGGACCCCGTCGTGGTCGGCGGCGTACGAGCGGAGCATGTCGCCGCAGCCGTCCGGGGAGGCGTCGTCGACCGCGACCACCTCGACCGCGTCCGACTCACCCGCCGGAATGCCGGCCCGGATCGACTCGAGGCACTGGTACAGGTACGCCTCGACGCCGTAGACGGGCACGACGATACTCAGCAGCGGTGCGTGCGTCGGCTCATTGACCACGCCCGCCAGGTTCGACGACCCGGGTGACCGGTCCCGGAACCGGAAGTGGCCGACGATGGTGGAGTCGCTGAACTCCCGCCCAGCGGGAGGTTAACGACGACCGGCGGGACCGGGCCCGCGGCGGGCGGGACGCGTCCGGTTCACCCGGGAGTGACCCGGTAGGGTGCCCCGGGTGCGGCCCTGCCGGGTCGTCGCGGGCGTCGCCGTCGCGTCGTCCACGCCGCGCCGAGGAGGATACGAACGTGCTGGTGACCCTGCCAAGCCTCGGTATCCCCGCATGACGAGCGTCGACGCGGTGTCCACGGCCCGGCCCGGCCACGCGCCGGCCCGGCTGCCCTCGCTGACCGGGCTGCGGTGGATCGCCGCGTTGCTGGTCTTCGGTTTCCACGCGGGCACCATGCGGATCATCGCCGAACCGGACTACAAGGCCGTGGTCGACAAGCTGTTCAGCCTCGGCCTGTCCGGGGTGCAGTTCTTCTTCATCCTCAGTGGGTTCGTGCTGGTCTGGTCGGCGCGCGAGGGCGACTCCCGGCGCACCTTCTGGCGGCGGCGGGTTGCCAAGATCTACCCCAACCACCTGGTGCTGTTCGGGGCGACGGTGCTTGTCGCCTGGTGGTTCGCCGACCCGGTCCTGCCGGCGGCCGCGTTGGAGAACGTGCTGCTGTTGCAGGCCTGGGACCCCCGGCCGGGCTGGTTCTACAGCATCAACACCGTGAGCTGGTCGCTGTCCTGCGAGTTCTTCTTCTACCTGTGTCTGCCGCTGGTGCTGCCGTTCCTGCGCCGGGCCCGGCCGAAGCTGCTCGTGGTGCTGATCGTCGCGCTGCCCCTGCTGATCCTCGCGCTCTGGCCGGCCCAGCACCTGGTGCCGGAGGTGAGCCGGTGGTGGTTCACCCAGATCTTCCCGCCGGTACGGTCGCTGGAGTTCTGGTTGGGCGCGGTGGCGGCCGAGCTGATGCGCCGGGGTCTCTGGCGTGGCCCGGGGCTGGCCTGGGCCAGCCTGATCTTCGTGGGCGTCTGGGCGGTGGCCGCACAGTGGATCCCCGCGGAGCTGTGGACCACGCTGCTCGCGGTCGCGTACCTGCTGGTGATCGCCGCCGCGGCGGACGCGGACGTGCGCGGCCGGCGGTCGCCGTGGCGGTCCCGGCCGCTGGTCTGGCTCGGCGAGGTCTCGTTCGCCTTCTACCTGGTCCACGTGCTGGTGATGACCAGCGTGCTGCGCTTCAGCGGTGACTGGGGGACCGGCTTCCCGGGCTGGCGCGGCCCGGCCGTGGTGCTCGGTTTCCTGCTGGTGAACCTGATCCTCGCCGGGTTGCTGCACCGCTTCGTCGAGACCCCGATGATGCGCCGGCTCGCACCGCGCCGTCCGGCCCGACAGGTGTCCGTGCCCGGACAACGCACAGCCGCGACCCAGGCCGCCGACGCCGACCGGACCGGCCGCACCGGTGGGCCCGACCAGACCGACAGTCGATCAACGTACGCGGACACCCGCTGACACCGTCCACCCAGGTCAGCGTGTCGGCGCGGCGTGCGCCGACACGCCCGTGGTCGATGCGGCAGGCGCCGGTGCGACGGTAGCGTGGGGACGTGCTTCCGGTCGCGTTCACCTGTCCGCTGTGGTGGGTGGCGCGCTGGGCGACACGGGTGCTGACCAGCCTCGCCGTCGTCGCGGCCCTGGCGCTCGGCGCAGGTCCGGCCTCGGCCGCCGTGCCACCGTCGCACCCGACCGCCGCGTCGGGCGTGAGCGCCGCGTCGGGCGTGAGCGCCGCGTCGGGCGTGAGCGCCGCGCCGACCGCGGATGTCGCCGAGGAGACCTTCCCGGCCTGGTCGGTCGACGCGCCACCGGCTCTCCCCGGCGGCCTGGGCGCCATCGCGATCGGCGTGCTGCCGGTGTGCGCGAGCGGGTCCGACCGGCTGCCGCTCGTCGACGGTCTGCACAGCTGGCCGCCCCGGGGACCACCCGGGCGCTGAGCCCTCCGGGACACGCCGTCCCGTCGCCGCGCCCTGTCGACCCACCAGCTCCGCACCCCGCCGATCCCTGGCCCGCCGTGGCCGGGCGGCCGGTGGGGCTCCCATCGCTCTGCTTCCTCCGCGAGGTGCCGCCCATGGAGACAGTCGTTTTCTACCAGTTCGTAACCGAGGTGCCGCAGGCCGCTGCCATCTGGTCGGCCCTGTTCCTGCTGGCGCTCGGCGTACTCGCCGTGCTGGTCGCCCGGCCCGAACGGGACCGGCTCACCGACGACCCGCCGCCGCCCGTCCCGACCGCCCGTGAGGTGGCCGCGGCCGACACCGTCGACAGGCACCGGTACGCCGAGGAGGTGACAGTCGCCGCGGCCGGCGCGGCCAGGACGGCCGGGCGGCGACGGGATGCCTGGCTGACGGCTCAGGACCAGGTGGAACGGGCCTGGACGCGGTACGACGAGGCGGACGCCGCCGCGCGTCGCTTCGCGGGGTCCGGGGCGCTGCCCAGCCCGGACACCCCCCGCACCCCCGCCGAGTACGCGTCCCGGGAGCGCTACCTGCACCGTGCGGCGACGGCGGCGTACTGGCGGGGCGACCTGACGATGGCGCAGCTCGGTGACGTCTTCGGGCGTCGGCGCGGCTGGGATCCCCGGCGGCACCCGGTCGAGCAGGAGGCACTGCTCAGCCGGGTGATCCGGGACGCGAGGCTGGCCGACTACCAGGCCGCGGCCACGGCGGAGCGGGCCGCCTGGCGGGATGCGGACCTGGCCGCCTCCTCGGCGCGCACCCTCGCCGCAGAGGCGGCCGCGGCGGTTGCCCGGTTGCGGCCCAGCCCGGCACCCGTGCGCCGGCTGGTGCGCGGGGTGCCCCGGCCCGCCGTCGTGGCACGCCGGCTCCCGGCCCGTGCCCTTCGCGCCCGATCCGTTATGTGAGCCCGGTCACGGGATTTGCGAATCGGGCGTCCGGCACGATCGGCTCGATTTTTCCCGGGATCGTGGCCGCATTGTCGGCGGCCTGTCCGGTTGTCGACCGTAGGCGTCGCCGTAACCGGTTGTCCCATCGAGTCACGTCATCGGCAATACGCGCAGAAATTGTGGCACCAATTGAGGTTTACGCAGGTGAGGCCGGCTTGGCAGGGTGTGGATGGGCCAGTAGTGTCGTCCCGTCCGGTGCGGTAACCGATCGCAAGAGGCGACGCCGCGCCGACCCGCTCAATCGTGATCAACGAACCGGGGACCCATCAGTAAGTCCGGGGTGAATCCGCGAGCCACGGCCCGCGGTAGGGCGATCTTCCCGCCCGAATCCGTCAGCTAACCCGGTAGGCGGTGTCGGAAGGAGTTCCAAACTCGTGCAGCACCTTTCCACCCCTCGGCTGTTCCCTCGCCTCCACGGCGCAGCGGTGCCCCCGCTCATCCGTCCAGTGACGGTGAGCTGACCCCCGGGTCATCGCCTCTCCCGCCCGGCCGTGCCGGGCGTTCCCCTGAGCGGTTCACCATCCGCGGACCACGGTCCGCGCGCTGGCGCCTGCCCGGACACCGGTCGCGCCCCGGTGTGCCGCTCTCCCCCCGATCCGTGGAGGACCCCGTGAAGCACACCATGCAGCGCCAGCTCCGCCGCATCGCGACCGAGCGCCCGTACCAGATCGTCGCCGCCACCGCCGCGGCCCTGGTGCTCGCCGCCACCACCGGCACCCTGCTCACCGTCGCCGACGACGCCCCGGCCGCTCAGCGCACCGCGACCACGGTCGCCGAGATGCGCAGCGACACCACCACCACCTCCCACGGCGACGCGTCCCCGCTGGCCAGCGCCGCGCCGTCCAGTGCCGCCCCGGCCACCAGCGCCGCGGCGCCCGCCGCCAAGGCCAGCAGCAACCCGGATCTGACCCGTAAGCCGACACCGCCGAAGCCGCCCGCGACCAAGGTGCTCGACTACGAGTACGAGGCGCAGAACACGTACTACAACTGCGGCCCGGCGGCCACCCGCAACGCGCTCAGCGCCAGCGGGATCGACCGCACCCAGGAAGAACTCGCCGCCGAACTGGGCACCACCGAGATGGGCACCAACTCGGCCGAGGACACCACCCGGGCGCTCAACGCCGAGGTGAAGGGTTCCCCGTACCGGACCCGGATGTTCCCCGGCGCGCCCAGCCCGGCACAGATGGACCGGCTCCAGGCCGACGTCGTCCGGGCCATCACCGACGGCCGGGGCGTGGTGGCCAACGTCGTCGGCGACGCCACCGACACCGACGGCGGCTGGCACTCCTACGGTGGCGGTCACTACGTCGCCGTCGTGGGTTACAAGGACAACGGTCGCACCGTGCGGATCGCCGACTCGGCGAACCCGGCCGACCCGTCGTACTGGATCACCACCATCGACCTGGCCAACTGGATCACCAGCCGGGGCTACTCCGCCTGACCCGGGCACCCCGACAGCCGCGGGCGTCGTCCCCCACAAGGGGCCGACGCCCGCGGCGTCTCTCCCGCTGGCCCGGGTACGCCCCCGTCGACGACTCTCGTCCGGGACAGCGAACCGTGCGAGACTGCGGCCGTGGTGGATGAGTCGGGTGGTCACGCCGGTCGACGGCCGGTCCTGCTGCTGTTGCACGGCATGGGGACGACCGGTGACGTGTGGCTGCCCTGGGCGCCGCACCTGGAACGACACTGGCCCGGCCGGTGGCTGGCACCGGACCTCGCCGGCCACGGCTGGGCACCGCCGCTGCCGTCGTACTCCTTCGCCGGTCTCGCCCAGCGGATCGCGCAGGCACTCGCCCCCGACGACCGGCTCGTCGTGCTCGGGCACTCGCTGGGCGGCGTGGTCGGCCTCGCGTTGGCCGCGCGGGACGCCGGGATGCCTGTGGACGCCGTGGTCGGGTTCGGCATCAAGGCGCTCTGGTCACCCGCCGAGCTGGACCGCGCCGCCGAGCTCGCCGCCCGCCCGGTGAGCTGGTTCGCCAGCCGCAATGAGGCGGCCCGCCGCTACCTGCGCGTCTCCGGGCTGGCCGGCCTGCTCCCGCCGGACCACCCGGTGGTGGACGCCGGCCTTCGTCAGGTCGACGGCAGGTGGCGTCTCGCCATGGATCCCCACGCCTTCGCCGTCGGCGAGCCCGACCTCGGTGCGCTGCTGGCGGCGACCGACGCCCCGGTGCTGCTGGCGCGCGGCGAGCACGACCCGATGGTCACCGACGCACAGCTCAAGGAGTACGGCGTACCTGTCGCCACGCTGCCCGGCCTCGGACACAACGCGCACGTGCAGGACCCGGCGGCCGTGCTGGCGCTGCTGGACGCGTACCGCTGAGGTTCCCCGAGCGTCCCTGGGCCGACAGTCCCGGTCAGGCGAGGGGGGAGAGCTGCGGCGAACGTTCCGCCGGGTCGGCCTCCGTCGCCGCCAACTCCCGACGGGCGGCGGTCAGGAACGCCTCGGCGTACGACTCGGCGGGGAAGTCACCCAGGTAACGCCGGCGGGTGGTCCAGCGTTCCGCGGCCAGCGGATCGGTGTCCAGCAGCGCGGTCAGCACACCGTCCAGGTTGGACATGTCCCGACGCAGCACGTAACCCGACGCGGCCAGCGGGAAACGTTCGGTGAACCGGTCGCCCTCGTCACCCATGTCGGTGACCGCGTACGGCTTGCTGGAGTAGAGGTAGTCCGAGATGACCCCGGACACGTCCGAGACCAGCGCGTCCGAGGAGTTCACGCACTCGGTCAGGCTCAGCTCGCGGGCCGCCGCACCGACCACGTGCGGGCGACCGCTGCTGGCCCGATCGGCGACCAGCAGCTCGGTCAGCCGGCCCAACTGACGGGCCGAGGCCGGGTTCTGCGCCGTGTACGGGTGGGCCCGCAGGATCACTGTCGCGCCGCGCTCCAGCAGCCGCCGCAGCAGCCCCTCGGCCACCGGCAGCGAGCAGTAGTCGGCGTCGGCGTGGTGCCCGGTCCACGTCGGCGTGTACAGCACAGTCGGATGCGCCAACCCCCGGGCCGGCTCCGGGCGTACCTGGATCGACTCGACCTGCGGGCGGCCCACCACCACGAACTTGTCCGCCGGGATCCGCACGCCGGCACGGGCGTACCTGTCGATCGCCGCCGGCCCGGCCACGAAGATCCGGTCGAAGATCCCCGACACCGGGTTGGCGCTCGGCGCCTTGTCGCTGTCGCCGTGGTGCAGTTGCACGTGGGTGAGCTGGGTGAAGCGGATGCAGTGGCTGTTCTTCGCGCCGTGGTTGACGTAGAACGCCGCCCGCAGGCTCGGCACGAGCGCCTCGTCCATCGCCCGCAGGGTGGGGCAGTAGACCACCGGCGCGTCGGTGGCCGCGGCGATCGGGGCCAGGAACTCCGGCTCGCGCAGCACGACCAGGAACGGCCGGCCGATCCGTTGCAGGTACGGCAGCCACATGGTGACCTGGTATTCCGAGCCGGGCGGCGCGGAGAAGTAGAGCAGGAACTCCGGCTGGTGCCGGCGCAGCGCCCGAGCCACCGGCCCGCCACCGGCTCCCGGCCGCAAGCGCCGCCGGGCCAGGTCCAGGGCGACCACACCGGTGCCGACGCCGACCAGCAGGCTCGCGGCCAACGCCACACCGGCCGGCAGGGTGAGCGCGGCGGCGAGCGTCAGGACGGCGAGCAACCCGAGCAGGATGGTGCCGAGCCGGTCGGCGACCAGCGGCGTCCAGGCGCGGACCGGCAGGTTGGCCGCGCGGATCTCCAGGTTGCCGGCGGTACGCAGAGGCCCCACCAGCAGCACCAGCCCCAGCAGGACCAGGGCGGTGGCGACAAGGGTGAGGCTGAGCCCGTCGTCCAGCCGTCGGGAGTAGCCGACCAGGATCGCGGCGGCGATCAGCGTCGTCTCCGCGACGAGGTCGGCGGTGGGTCGGATCCGCTGCTCGGCGGCCGAGGCGGCCAGCGCGGCGACGGCCAACGCCAGCCCCCAGCCGGTGGCGCCGGTGAGCGCCAGCACGACAAAGGCCAGCACCGCCAAGCCGGTGCTCAGGCACCGGGCGGCCAGCTTTCGGACCAGGTCGCCGCGCATGTCGCTCCGTTCGTGGTTCCGCCGCCGGTCGGGGTCAGCTCGTCGGCGTCGCGCCGGCCGTCGCCTGGACCTGACTCGGCCCGGTCTGGACCGGCACGCTCGGCGTGGGCCCGTCGCCGGGCGCCCGGCGTACGTCGATGACCTGGCCGGTCAGGTCGGAGATCAGCACGTCCAGTGACGACTGGGCGACGGCCTCCGCGGCGAGCAGGGTGTGCTCCGGCTCCTCGCCGAAGGCCCGCGTGCGCATCGGCGTGGCGGTCCGCTCCGGGTTGATGCAGTTGACGCGGACGCCGACGTCGGCCCACTCGTCGGCGAGCGCCTGGGTCAGGTTGACGAGCGCGGCCTTGGTGGCCGAGTACAGCGCGTAGCGGGCCCGCCCCCGGGTGTAGGAGCTGGACGTGTAGAGCAGCAGTTGGCCCTTGGTCTGCTGGAGGTAGGGCAGGGCCTGCCGGGCGATGGTCACCGGGCCGACGAAGTTGACCTGGAGCACCCGGTCCATCGTCTCCTCGTCCATCTCGGCGAGGGCGCCCTTCTCCAGGACCCCGGCGGTGACCACCACGTGGTCGATCCGGCCGGTGGCCTCGAAGGCGGTGGTCAGCGCGGCCTCGACGTCCGCGGCCCGCTCCACGTGGGTGCCGGTGCCCGAACGGCTGAACGGGAAGACCTGTGCGCCGTAGCGTCGGGCCAGCTCCGCCAGCTCGTGGCCGATGCCGTAGCTGCCGCCGAACACCACGATGGTGCGGCCGGTCAGCTCCTCGGAGTAGCTGCGGTGGTCGGTCAGCCGGGGTGCCTGCGCCGCGGCGAGCTGGAAGAGCTTGTCCGCCAGGTGCACGTCGACCGGGTGGGTGACCTTGATGTTCTCGTCGGAGCCGTCGATCACCTTGATCGGGGTGCCGGGCAGGTACCGCAGGACCACGCCGCAGTCGTCGGTGGCGGCGAAGTGGGGGTCGTCCTCGGCGATCCGGTACGCCTCGCGGATGGTCGGGGAGCGGAACGCCTGCGGGGTCTGCCCGCGGCGCAGCCGGGAGCGCACCGGGATGTCGGTGATGCAGTCGTTGTCGTCCACCTGGATGATCGTGTCCGCGGACGGGATGGCCACGTCCACGGCGTCGTAGGTCCACAGCGCGTTGACGCACTCGCGCACGATCCGGCCACTGAGCAGCGGGCGTACCGCGTCGTGGAAGAGGATGTTGCAGTCCGCCGGGCCGACCGCGTCCAGTGCGATCCGGGTGGTGGCGTTGCGGGTGTCACCGCCCTCGATCACCTTGGTGACCTTGCGCAGGCCGGCCTTCTCGACGATCTGCCGGGCGTCGTCGACGTGGCCGGTCGCCATCAGCACGATGATCTCGTCGATCTCCGGTGCCGCCTCGAAGACCGCCAGGGTGTGCTCGATGATCGGCTTGCCGGCGATCTTCAGCAGCTGCTTGGGGATGCCGAGGCCCAGCCGCGTCCCGGTGCCTCCGGCCAGAACCACGGCCACCGTCCGCGAGGGCCGCCACGGCGTCGGGGTCTCCGCCACGGCGTCCGGGCCGGTGGTCTGGTCCTGCGTCATTGCCGGATCCTCACTCTCTTCGGATGCGTTAACGGAAGGTTCCGCCCGAGTGGCGACGGGATGAACCTTAACGCGTGGACCGCGCCGCCCCAATGCGGGCGACGCGGTCCGTGGTGCCGTGTCGATGCGGCGGTCTACTTGCTGTTCGCGTACGCCTCGTAGGCCCGGATGACCTCGTCGGTGGGCCCGTCCATCCGCAGGACGCCCGATTCCAGCCAGATCGTTCGTTCGCAGGTGTCGCGTACCGAGGAGAGCTGGTGGCTGACGAGGAACACCGTGCCCGCGCCCTCCCGCAGCTCGCGCACCCGCTGCTCGCTGCGCTTGCGGAAGCCCTTGTCGCCGGTGGCGAGCGCCTCGTCGATGAGCAGCACGTCGTGCTTCTTCGCGGCGGCGATGGAGAACCGCAGCCGGGCCGCCATGCCCGAGGAGTACGTCCGCATCGGCAGGCTGGCGAAGTCGCCCCGCTCGTTGATCCCGGAGAACTCGATGATCCCGGCGGCCTGCTGGGCCACGTCGTCCGGGTGCATGCCCATGGCCAGGCAACCGAGGGTGACGTTGCGCTCGCCGGAGAGGTCGTTGAGCAG
This sequence comes from Micromonospora sp. NPDC048898, assembly GCF_043198035.1. Taxonomy (NCBI): domain Bacteria; kingdom Bacillati; phylum Actinomycetota; class Actinomycetes; order Micromonosporales; family Micromonosporaceae; genus Micromonospora; species Micromonospora sp. NPDC048898. Next base: position 81,381 of record NZ_JBICUF010000020.1, on the reverse strand, counting down.
GGCGGCGTTCACGCCCAGCAGCGACGGTTGCCCCTGGGTGTGGATCGCGCCCCGGTTGACCGGCAGCAGGCCGGCGATGGCCCGCAGGATGGTGGACTTGCCGGAGCCGTTGCTGCCGATCAGCCCGATCGCCTCGCCCCGGTACGCGGTGAAGGAGATTCCCTTGACCGCGTGCACCTCCCGGATGTTCGGGGCGTGTGTGCGCTTGACCAGCCGGCGCAGCGCGGCCACCGGCGTGGTGCCACCGCCGGCACCCTGGTGCACCCGGTAGATGATGTGCGCGTCGTCGACCACGACGGTCGGGATGCGCTCCTGCGACGCGGTCATCGTCGCGGTCGCCTCGGTGGGGGCCTCGAAGTGCTCAACCACGGCCGTACTCCTGTTCGCCGCGCCAGAAGTAGATGAAACCGCCCAGGCCGGCGAGCAGTGCCCACCCAGCGCCGACCAGCCAGAGCTGGGCCAGCGACTCGTTGAGCAGCGGTGCTTCCTCCAGCAGCGTGTACCGCGCAAGCTCGATGTAGACGAGCAGCGGGTTGTACTGCACGAGCGTCGTCGCCCAGCTCGGCAGCCGCTCGAAGAGGCTGACGCTGTAGAGCACGCCGGAGCCGTACATCCAGGTGCGCATGATGAACGGCATGACCTGCTTCAGGTCGCTCGACTTGCTGCCCAACCGCGCCACCACGAGGACGACGCCGGCGTTGAACACCGCCTGGAGGAACAGGGCCGGCACCAGCAGCAGCCACTCCAGCGTGATCGGTTCCCCGGTGACCAGCACGATGCCGATCAGCACCACCATCGACGCCAGCAGTTGCTGGAACTGCGTCAATGTCGTGGACAGCGGCAGGCTGGCGCGGGGGAAGTGCAGCGCCCGGATCAGCCCCAGGTTGCTGCTGATCGCCTGGGTGCCGGCCAGGACCGCGCTCTGGGTGAAGTTGAAGATGAACAGCCCGGTGGTGAGGTAGGCGATGTAGTTCGGCATGTCGTTCTGTGCCAGCACCACCCCGAAGATCAGGTAGTAGACCGCCGCGTTGGTCAGCGGGGTGAGCACCTGCCAGAGCTGGCCCAGTTTGGCGTTGCTGTACGAGGCGACCAGCTTGGCGTTGGCGTACGCGGCGATGAAGTGCCGGTAGGCCCATAGTTGGCGGCTGTACTCGACGACGCTGGGGCGCTCACCGGCGACCCGTAGCCCGTGCCGAGCGGCCAGCTGCGCCTGGGTCAGGCCCGTGTCGGGGTCGACCAGCGCGGTGGTGGCCATGGAAATGGCGCTCCGATCTTTCGTGCAGACGGGGTAGCTCGCGACGATGGGATCCTAGTGGGAGATGTGCGCGGGGCGCCGCCTCGTCGCTGCGTGGACAGTAGTCCGAAACACGTCGGGACGCAACCGTATCGTCGTTGCGCTACTCTGGGCACCGTGACCTGCGATAAGAGTTCCTGGTGACGACCGAGAAGAGGCGTGCCCCGGCCGGCGCGGCCGTGCTCCGTGGCGAAATCACCACGGCCATCCGGCGCGCGCTGACGCAGGAGTTGGCCGCGGTCGGCTACGGCCGGCTCTCCATCGAGGCGGTGGCTCGTCGCGCCGGCGTCAGCAAGACGGCGATCTACCGACGGTGGAACTCCAAGCTCGACCTGGTGCTGGAGATCGTCGCCGCGGCGGCGCACGGCAAGCTGCCGGCACTGGACACCGGCACCCTGCGCGGTGACCTGGCGCTGCTGTTCCAGGCGGTGGCGCACGCGCTGCGCCACCCGCTGGCGTCGCAGATCATCCCGGACCTGCTGGCCGAGGCGGCCCGCAACCCCAGCATCGACGCGACCCTGCGTCAGGTGTTGCACGCCCGGCAGCAGGAGATCGGCGGTCGCCTGGTCACCCACGCCGTGCAGCGCGGCGAACTGCCCGCCGACACCGACCCGGACGCGGCGATCGACCTCATCGTGGGCCCGCTCTACTGGCGGCTGGCCATCGCCCGCCTCCCACTCACCGACAGCTACCTCGACAACCTGGTCGAATCCGTGGCCGCCGGGCTCGGCGCCGACGGCGCCCTATCCCGCCCCCGAGCAGCCCCGATATCGGGGTGACCAGCCTCCGACACTCCGTCGCCCGCAGCGGCGGTCCCGCTGTCCGATTCCGCTACGCTGCCCCGTGTCACCCGGCCCGCACCGCGCCGACCCCCGCATCCGTCTGACGAGTAAGGACGCCCGTGGCCAACGTCGACAGCATCGCCGTAGCGCCCGCCGATTCGGACCCGACACCCCCGGAGCCGGCACCGCCCCCGGTCGGCCGCCGCGCGGCGACGTCCCGGGTACGCGCGCTCGTGGCCGTCGCCCCGGCGCTGTTCACCGATGGTGCCGTGCTGGCGTTCGCGCTCTTCACCGTGCTGTACCACCTGGCCTTCCTGGGTGACCTGCGCCCGTCGGTGACCTTCCGGATCTGGCTGGTGGCCTGCGCGGTGCTCGCGGTCGTGGCCCTGCTGCGTGCCCGCCGCCGGCTCGCCGGCACCCCGGCCGTGAGCGACGAGCCGGCCGCGTCGGCCGACAGCGCACCGGCCGAGCCGAGCGGCGCGCGGCCCGCCGTCGACCGCCGCCTGCTGATCGGGGTGCCGGTCGCCGCCGCAGTGGCCGCCGTCTCCGCCGGTGTTGTCGCCGGGCCCAAGGTCACCGTCTGGTGGTGGATCCCGGCGGTGACCGGCCTGCTCGCGGCGATCGGCGGGATGCTGCTGGTCCGCCGGGCCTGGCTGGGCGGCCCGCCGTCCACCACCGCCGCCCCGGCGCCGACCGCGGGGCAGTCGGCGTACGCGCTCGTCATCTCCGGGCTGGTCGGGATCTCCTCGTTCTTCCTGGCCCGCAACACCCCCGACGACGTCTACTACGTCGGCAAGTCGGTCTGGATCGCCGAGCGTGACCTGATCCCGCTCAACGACTTCCTGTTCTCCGAGAACGTGCTGCCGGCGATGGGCTCGCAGCCGCCGATCCCGTCGATCGAGGTCTTCGACGGTGCGTTCGCCAACGTCGTCGGCATCCACGCCGCTTCGGCCCTCTGGTACGTGCTGCTGCCGATCATGGCGGTGCTCGCGGCGCTGGCACTCTGGCGGTTGACGCACCGGTGGGCCCCGCGCCGTCCGGTGCTCGCCTTCACCGTGGCCATCGCGTACCTGTACCTCGTCGCCGGCGCGGACGCTGCGCTGGGCACGTTCCACCTCCTGCGGCTGCACGAGGGCAAGGGCATGTTCGTCTCGGCGGTCATTCCGCTGATGTGGCTCTACCTGACCGAATGGTTCGACAACCGGTCGCGGCGCAGCCTGGTGCTCATCGTGGCGCTCTCGATCACCGCGATCGGCCTCACCAACACCGCGGCGATCATCCTGCCGATGCTCGTGGGCGCCGCCGGCTTCGCCATGCTGCTGGTCGGCCGGTGGAAGGCCGCCGTCGTCGCGGCCGTCGCCGCCCTCGCGTACCCGATCGGCTCGCTCGTGGTCTCCCGCCTGCTGCTCGGCGGGATGACCGCCGAGGGCGCGGACGACGCCTTCTTCGACGCGGCCTACACCTACCGGCGGACGCTGCTGTTCGGGGTGGTGGGCGTGATCAGCGGCCTGGCGCTGTGGTGCGGCCCACTGCTGGCCCGTCGGCGTACGCCCGCGTTGCTCGCCGCCGGTGCCACGCTGGCGTTGAGCGTGATGTTCGTGCCCGGCGTGCTGGAGGTGATGAGCGCGTTGAGTGGCATCTCGGTGGTGCTCTGGCGCGTACCGTGGCTGCTCGCCCTGCCGACGCTCATCGGTCTGCTCAGCACCGTGCGCGTGCCGACACCGAGACCGGCCCTCAACCGCGCGGCGGCCGGCGGGATCGCGGTGCTGCTGGTCGCCTCGTTCGCGCTGTTCGCCACCCCGATGTGGTCGCCGAAGAGTTGGGTCGACACGCACTCGCGCCCCACCTGGAAGCTCCCGCAGCAACGGCAGAAGATCGCCTTCTGGATCAAGGGACTGGACCGCCCGCAGGGCATGCTGCTCGCGCCGAAGACGATCATGCGGACAGTGCCGATCGTGACAAGCGAGGTCCGGGTCGTCCTGCCCCGCGACTTCTACCTCGTCGAGTACGACCTCACCTCCCAGTTCGCCAAGGACCGGCTGCTGCTGGCCGAGTTCGCCGACGGTACGGCCAGTCCGTCGCCGGCCGAGTTGACGCCGGCGCTGGACCGCCTGGACGTCGGCACCATCTGCGTCTACAACGGCAACCAGTACGCCCGCGCCACCGCCCCGCAGCTCGGCTACCAGGAGTTCGCCACGCGCCCGGCACCCGGGGCGATGACCTGCTTCGGACGGGCCGACTGAGCACCGCACCCGGTGCCGGGCATCCGACGCCGAGGCGGTGTCGGGTGCGCCGAAGCACGGGACTTTGCCCGAAATGGTGCGGGATACCCGAGCGACACCAGCCTGTCCCCTCGCGTTAAGGTCGCAGTCACGCGCAGCCGGCCGCGGTTGACCCGCTGCGCCACGGGGGAGTGACGTCGACCCAGCACGGGCTCAGCCCGCAATGAAATCTCGTAGGGAGCGAACTCGTTTGTTCGGCACGTTGACAGGACGCCTCGGAGTGGCCGCCCACTGTGCGCTACTGGTACTGGCCTACCTGGTCATGCTCGTCGGCGGCGTATTCGGCTGGGTCGGCCTCTTCGCCGTCGCCGGGTTGGCCGCCATCATCGGCGAGTTCGCCGTCGCCCGCTGGTCACCCCCATCGCTGCTGCTGTTGGAGAAGGTGGGTCTGCACTGGTCGTACCGGCAGCTGACCCGGGACCTCGCGGCCGTGCTGCTGGTCGCCGCCGAGGTGCGGCTCAGCGGCGGTGAGCTGACCCTGCTGCTGGCGCTGCCGGCCGCGGTGTGGGTCGTGTCGGTCTTCGCCGGGGCGCTCTCCATCATGATCGAGCGTCGAAACCCGCTCTCCGCCATGGTGCGCAACATCGAGCTGGGTGAGCTGCGCTCCGCCCCGCAACTGCCGGCCTGGGTGGCGGCGGTCACCGGTGACCGGATGCCCCTGCTCAACCTGCTGCTGGTGCCGGCCGCCGTGGCCGCCGCGGTGCAGCACGACTCGACGCCGTTCTTCGCCGCCGCCGCGGTGGCGGTCGTGGCGACCGGCCTGGTGGGCGCCATCACCGCGCTGACCTGGCTGCGCGGCCGGGGCCGGAGCACGGGGGAGGGGCCGCTGCTGCCCGCCGTGCAGCGCTGGCTGGACACCTACCGGCCCGAGGTGGCGCTCTACTTCGCCGGGCCGGCCAAGGACGTCTACCAGGCCAACATGTGGCTCGCCCCGACCGAGGCGCTCCAGCAGCGCGCGGTGGTGCTGCTGCGCAACCGGGACGCGTTCCTGGAGTTGGCCGACACCCGGCTGCCGGTGATCTGCGTGCCGGCCGGTGTCGACTTCATGAACCTCGACCTCACCGGCATCCGCGCCGCGCTCTACTCCGCGAACGTCGGCGCGAACATCCACATGCTCCGTGAGCCGGGCACGAAGCACGTCTTCGTCGGGCACGGCGACAGCGACAAGCAGGCCAGCGTCAACCCCTACAGCAAGGTGTACGACGAGGTCTGGGTCGCCGGCCTGGCCGGCCGGGAGCGCTACGCGCGCGCCGGTGTGGGCGTGCTCGACTCGGACATCGTCGAGATCGGCCGCCCGCAGCTCGCCGGCGTGCACACCTTCGGCGCCGAGTTCGTGGACCGGCCGTTCACCGTGCTCTACGCCCCCACCTGGGAGGGCTGGCTCGACGACGACCCGTACCACACCTCGCTGGTGCTGATGGGTGAGCGGATCGTCAAGGGGCTGCTCGCCACGACGCCCCGGCTGCGTCTGATCTACAAGCCGCACCCGCTCACCGGGTCGCGGTCCAGGGCGGCCAGGGCGGTGCACGACCGGGTCGTGGCGGCCATCCGCGCCGCCGGTGGCGACCCGAACGCGTCCTCCCTGGACGGCACCGCGCACCTGGTGGTCACCGGCCGCACGCCGGCGCTGTTCGACTGCTTCAACCAGACCGACCTGCTGATCAGCGACGTGTCCAGTGTGGTCTCCGACTTCGTGCAGAGTCAGCGGCCGTACGTGGTGGCCAACCCGTCCGGCCTGTCGGACGACGACTTCCGCCGGGAGTACCCGACGGCTCGGGCCGCGTACCTGCTCTCCAAGGACTGCGGCGAGTTGGAGAAGATCGTGGCGCTGACCCGGGCCGGCGACGACCCGATGACCGAGGCCCGCCGCGAGCTGAAGACCTACCTGCTCGGCCCGGCCGAGGCGAACCCGATGGACCGGTTTCAGGAGGAGATCGACCGCCTCTGCCGCTGAGCCCCGGTGTGCGGCTGTGCCGCTGAGCCCCGGTGTGCGGCTGTGCCGCTGAGCCCCGGTGTGCGGCTGTGCCGCTGAGTTCCGTTGTGCGTTGCGCGCCCGGCCCGACACCTCTCGGGCCGGGCGCGACCGGCTCAGCCCAGCAGCGCGGCCACCGCGTCGGCGGCCGGAGTGTCCGCCGGCAACGCCTGCGCCGCGACGACCGCCGTGACCGGCAGCGGGCCGTACACGTGCGGGAAGAGCTGCCCGCCGCGCGACGGCTCCCAGCGCAGCGTGTCACCCAGCCGGTCCTCCGCCACGCTCAGCAGGGTCAACCCGGTCGCGCCGGCGAAGTGCCGTCGCGCCGTCTCCACCACCTGGTCGGCGCCGGAGAGGTGGATGAAACCGTCCTGCCGGTCCACGGCGGAGCCGGGAAAGGCGCCCGCGGCGAGGGCGTCGTCCCATTCCGCGCTCGACAACAGTTTGTAGATCACCGTCGCAGCCTACGGGGGTGCCGTCGGCACGCTCGCCCGGTTTTCCCCGGTACCGCCGCGCCCGTCGCCCCGATCCGGGCATGCTCAGGTCAAGGGCCGCGGAGGGATGGGCGATGCAGAGCTACGACGACGACTGGACCGACAGCCAGCGCGCGCTGTACGACGAGTGCTACCGGGCCGGTGGTGAGTGGGCCGAGGACCCGGACACCCCGTCCGATGACGTACAACACGTGATCAACCTGGCCGAGGCGGACGACGACGCCTTCAACGACGCCGAGATCGACTATCCGCCCCTGGTCGACGCGGTCACCCAGGCGGGCGGGGTCACCGTCACCAGCGTGCCGGCCAGCCACGACGACCCGGGTTTCCGCGGTTTCACCGACGGCGTCCGGGACGCCACCGCCGACGACGTCTTCGGCCTGTAGGCCCGACCCGACACGCGGCTTTCCGCCGGGTGCGCGTTTCTGCCACCATTCGCAGAACAGCGCTGCGACGGACGGGGGCACGGGTGCGGATCCTGCTGGTGGAGGACGACCGCCGGGTGGCCGCCGCGCTCTCCTCCGCCCTCACCCGCCGGGGGTACGAGGTCGAGCACGCCGCCACCGTCGCCGCCGCGCTCTCCGCCGCCCCGTGCGACCTGGTGCTGCTCGACCTGACCCTGCCCGACGGCGACGGCACCGACCTGTGCCGGGAGTTGCGCCGGCGCAGCAGCCAGCTCGGCATCATCGCGGTGACCGCGCGGGGTGAGGAACGCGACCGGGTGCTGGGCCTGCGTCTCGGCGCGGACGACTACGTCGTCAAGCCGTTCTCGATGGTGGAGTTGCAGGCCCGGATCGAGGCGGTGCTGCGCCGGGCCGCGAACGCCGCACCGCAGCGGCACCTCATCCAGGCCGGTTCGGTGCACATCGACGTGACCGCCCGGACGGTGACCGTGGACGGCCGGGTCGTCACGCTGACCCGCAAGGAGTTCGACGTGCTGCTCTCGCTGGCCCGCCAGCCGGGGGTGGCGGTGCCCCGCGACCGCATCCTGCTGGACGCCTGGGGCACCACCTGGGCCGACCGGCACACCGTCGAGGTGCACGTCGGGTCCCTGCGCGGCAAACTCGGCGACGCCCGGCTGGTGGAGACCGTCCGTGGCGTCGGCTACCGGCTGCGCGATGCGTGAGGGGCGGACATGCGTCGTCGACTGGTGATCAGCTACCTGCTGCTGATGGTGCTCGTCCTCATCGCGTTGGAGACGCCGTTGGCGGTCACCATGGCCAGTCGCGAAACCGAACAGGTCCGTGCCGACCGGCTCGCCGACGCGACCCGGTTCGCCTCGCTGGCCGGGCCGGCGCTACGCGACGGTGGGCCGGGTCCGATCGAGTCGGAGCTGACCAGCTACGACGATCTCTACGGGATCGGTGCGGCGATCGTCGACCGGGACGGGAGCACATCTGTCGCGTCGCCGAGCTGGCAGCACGGTGTGGGGGCCGCGTCGGTGCTGAACATGGCGCTGTCCGGGCAGCAGACCAGCGCCCCCGAGCTGGTGTGGCCGTGGACGACCGGTCCGGTGGTGGTGGCGGTGCCGATCAACGACGGTGGTGAGGTGCTCGGCGCGGTGCTGATCGTGACCCCCGCCGACCCGATCCGCCGGGCGGTCACCGTCTGGTGGCTGCTGCTCGCCCTGGCCGGCCTGCTCGCCGTGCTGGCCTGCGTGCTCACCGCGTTCGGGTTGGCCGGTTGGGTGCTGCGCCCGGTCACCGAGCTGGACGCGGTCACCCACGAGATCGCCGAGGGCGACCGGGGTGCCCGGGTGCAGCAGCGTCCGGGCCCGCCGGAGCTACGTCGCCTGGCGGCCAGCTTCAACCACATGGCCGACGTGGTCTCCGATGTGATGGACCGGCAGCGTGCCTTCGTCGCGCACGCCAGCCACCAGCTGCGCAACCCGCTCACCGCGCTGCGGCTGCGGGTGGAGGAACTGGGCCCCAGCCTCACCGACCCGGAGGGCCGATCCGAGCACCGGCTGGCCCTGGAGGAGACCGACCGGTTGGCGTTGGTCCTCGACGCGCTGCTGACCCTCGCCCGCGCCGAACGGGAGGAGAACGAGCGGGTCACCGTGGACGCCGCCGCGGTGGCCGCGTCCCGGGTGGCCGCGTGGGCGCCGCTGGCCCGGCACCGTTCCGTCGCGTTGCGGCTGACCACCACCGACGCCCCGGCGTACGCCCAGACCGTGCCGACCGCCGTCGACCAGGCGCTGGACGCGCTCATCGACAACGCGGTGAAGTTCAGCGGGGCCGGCGGGGCGGTGACGGTGACCGTGGCCCGCCGCGACGACGGGGTGGCCCTGGAGGTGCGCGACTCCGGCCCGGGCATGACCGGGAGTCAGCTCGGCCAGGCGACCGAGCGGTTCTGGCGGGCGCCGGACGCGCAGAACGTGGACGGCGCGGGGCTCGGCCTGACCATCGCCGCCGTGCTGGTGGACGCGTCCGACGGTCGGCTCACCATGCGCCCGGGGGAGACGCGCGGGCTGGTGGCCGCCCTGTGGTTCCCCGCGCCGGAGCCCGAGCCCGAGCCAGCGCCGGAGCCCGAGCCCGAGCCCGCGGCGGAGCCGGTGGACGACGTGCCGGTCACGGATCGGCGGTCCACCCTGACGCGGTAACACCCGGCGTCAGGGTTTGGCCTCCCGGTACCAGGCGGCGGCGCCGGGGTGCAGCGTCAGCGGCGCGGTGACGATCGCCGAGCGGGGGCTCATCCGCCCCGCCGCGGGATGCGCGGCGGCCAGCTCGGCCCGCCCGTCCATCAGCAGGCGGGTCACCTCCCGGACCAACGGCTCCGGCAGGCTGGCGCTGACGATCAGATAGTTCGGGTCGGCCACCGTGGTCACCGCGTCCACCCCGTACACGGAGCGGGGGATGTCCCGGGAGACGTACACCTGGCCGTAGCACGAGCTCAGCTGCTCGGTCCATTCGCTGAGGTCCACGATCCGGGTGGCACGCTGCCGGGCCAGGTTCTCGATGCCCCACACCGGCAGCCCGCCGGAGAAGAAGAACGCGTCGATCTGGCCGGAGCGCAGCGCCGTTACCGAGTCGTCCAGCCCGAGCCGCGTACGGCGTACCGCGTCGCCGTCGAGGCGGGCCACCTCCAGCAGCCGGGTCGCGGTGATCTCGGTGCCCGATCGGGGTGCGCCGACGGAGACTCGCCGGCCGCGCAGGTCGTCGAGCGTGCGCACCGGCCCTCCAGCCGTGGTGACCAGGTGCAGCTGGTCGTCGTACACCCGGGCGACCGCCTGGACCGAGGAGCTTCCCGCGGTGCTGGTGGGCAGGACGTCGGCCTGGGTGAAGCCCAGCTCCGCCCGGCCGGACTCGACAAGTTGGACGTTCTCCGCGGAGGCGGCGGTGACCACCACGCGGGCGTCGACGTCGGGCAGTTCCCGGTTGAGGATGGCCGCCAGCGACTGCCCGAACGCGTAGTAGACGGCGGTGGTGCTGCCGGTGGCGATCCGGATCAACATCGGCTCGGTGGGGGCGTCCTGGCAACCGGCGGAGCTCGCGGACGCGGTCAGCAGCACCGTCAACAGGGCCGCCAGCCTCGCCCGGTGACGCCGGGGCCGGCGGGATGAGGTACGTCTCACGCGATGCACTGTGCGCCGTCGGACCGGTGCGCGCAAGCTCCCTACGGGAGGTGGGTCGGACGGGCGGTGGGCCGGACGGGTGCGGCCCGCGCGCCGGTCAGCAGGCCGGGCGGGCCGGCTCCAGCTTCGCGTTGCTCAGGATCCGCGTCCGGTCCGGGCCGTCGGCCACGCTGACCAGGAAACAGCCGGTGCCCGCGCTCAGCCGGGCCGGAACGTCGAGCACGGCGGCGCCGCGGATCAGCACCGCCGCCAACTCCCGGTCGCCGAGCCGCACACCGAGGATGTGCCGGCGGACGTGTCGGCCGGCCGCCAGCAGCGCGGAACGCCAGGCCGCCGCCGCGAGTCGGGTCACCAGCCGCCGGCGTGCCGGCGAGGCGCCGGGGAGCGGCCCACCGAGCAGCTCACGCCGCCCCTGCCACCAGCCCGCGTCCAACATCCGGGCGTACGTGCCGCGTTGCTCCTGGGGCACCCAGAGCCGGTGCAGCTCGTAGCGGCGGCGCAGACCCCCGACGGCGACCTCGTGGGTGACCGGGATGTCCAGCCGGGCGAGCAACTGCCGCATCCGCTGCGCGGCGTCCTCCCGGTTGAACTCCACCCCCGGCAGGTGCGCGGGGAGCGCCGCGTTCGGCCGGGCGGCGGTCGGCGACGGTGTGCAGCGCAGCAGGCAGGCGGCCTCGAACGCGTCGCCCAGCGTCAGCCAGTCCAGCGGGGGTGGCGCCGCCGAGCGCGGCCGGTCGAGCAGGGCGGGTTCGCGGGTCAACGAAGGCTCCCTCGTCGGAGTCTGGGTTCCCCTACCGTGGCCGGTTTGCCGCCGTTACGGAACTCCTCCGGCCCAGCCTTGAGCAAATCTTGCGGCTGCCGCCCCTCCGCTACAGGTCGGCGACCACCAGGTCGACCTGCCGCACGCGGCCGGGCGCGGTGGCCTGCTCCTCGACTGTGTGCTTCAACTCCCGCAGCGTGCCGACCAACTCTCTGGCGGAGCGCGGTCGGGCACCGGCGACGAGCAGGTCACGGACCAACCGGCCCTTGGTCGCCTTGTTGAAGTGGCTGACCACCGAGCGGACCGGGACGCCGTCGACCTCCCGCTCGTGCAGCACCCGCACGGTGACGGTCCGTTCGGCCAGCTCCCCACGCGGCGTCCAGGTGGCCGCGTACGCGCCGGAGCGCAGGTCCAGCACCGGGCCCCGGCCGGCGGCGGCGTCCACCGCCGGTGTCAGCTCCCGACGCCAGTACGCCGACAACGCCCCGACGCCCGGCAGGCGGGCACCGATCGGGCAGCGGTACGGGGGGATCCGGTCCGCCAGCCGCACCGCGCCCCACAGCCCGGAGCTGATCAGGATCGACCGGCGGGCCGCCCGCTGTGCCGCGACCGGCAACGAGGCCAGCTCCAGCGCCTCGTAGAGCACCCCGGTGTAGAGCCGCTCGGCCGGGGCGGTGGCCGCCTCCCGCAGCCGGGCGTTGCGGCGCAGTTCGCCCCGCTGGCCCTCGCTGAGGCCGAGCGCCGCCCGCGCCGTCGCCTCGTCCGGTCCGGCGCTCAGCGTCACCAGCGCGTCCAGCACCCGCTCGCGGGCCGGGTTCAGCTCGGGCAGCGAGAGTCGCTCCGGGGCCCAGCGCCGCCCGGTGCCGGCGTCGGCCTTGCCCTCCGAGGGCGGCAGCAGGATGAGCATCGGGGTCTCCTCGATGGGCGGGACGGCGGCCCGGCCAGCGTACGACCCGCTGTTACCGCCAGGGCCGCACCGGGGCCTCGGGGTGGTACACGCGATAGCCGCCGACCTCCCGGACCGGTGTGGTGTCGGCCCGGTCGGCGAGCAGCCGGCGCAGCCGCCGGTCCATCGGGGAGTCGACCTCCACCACGTAGCCCGGCCGTGCGGCCCGCCCCACCTGCCGCCAGTACGGGCGGTAGCGGTTCTGCCCGGGGGACAGGTCACCGTCGAGGACCGCGCAGATCACCGTCTCGTCCGTGTTGAAGATCAGTCGGTTGCAGGTCCAGTAGTCCCCGTACACCTGGTGGGGGCCGTTGGCGCGCAGCGCGGCGGCCAACTCCCGGGCCTGGCGCTCCTCGGTGCGCGACGCGGCGGTGCCGGTGGTCGCGAAGAGCACGGTGATCACCAGCGTGGTCGCGGTCAGGGCGACAAGCACGGCGGCGGACAGCGCGCCGGCGACCCGGCCGAGCACGCTGCTGGTGCCCCGCCAGGCGGTCAGCGCCGCCACCCAGAGCGGCCAGAGCACCGCCGGCAGCGACAGTTGCAGCACCGACAGGTAACGGGCGTTGTCCAGTGGGCTGGTCGCGGCGAGCGGACTGCGCACGTACGACAACAGGGTCAACGCCGCACCGGCCACAAGCGCGAGCTGCACGACCGGCCCGACCCGTTCCCCGCGTGGCCCCACGGCCGCCCGGCGGTACGCGAGTGCCGCGAGCGCCGCGCCGACCACCAGCAGCACCGGGTACGCCACCCCGAACCACTGCTGCCAGCGTCCACAACCCTCCACCGGGCAGAGCCCGTGTGCCAGCGGTACGCCCTCCAGCAGACCGCCGCGGATCCGGTCGGACCACGGCGGCGACGGCCCGGCCTTGGTGCTGACCTCCCGGAACACGGTCAGCGAGTCCTCACCCGGCCCGGCGCGCAGGTTGTCGAGGACCATCGGCGCGATCCCGACCACGACCCCGGCCACCAGCAGCAGGCCGGACCAGCCGAGCAGTTCCCGCCGCACCGCCCACACCAGGGCGAGCCCGGCCACCGCCAGGTACGGCAGGATCAGCCAGTCCGACCAGGCGGCCAGCCCGACGAGCAGGCCGAACAGCGCCACGGCGAGCCGCCGACGGCGCACCGTGCCGGCCGCCAACCCCACCGTGATCAGCAGCATCAGCAGCACCGCCGGCTTCACCTCCGGTCGGCCACCGACGACGGTGAGCTGGTCGCGGACCACCCGCTCGCCGCCGAGCGCGAGCAGGCCGACGACGACTGTGGCGAACCAGGGTGTGCAGAGCCGGCGGGTCAGCCGGTGGATCAGGTAGAGGAACAGCGCGTACAGCACGAGCATCGGCAGCCGCAGCACCGGCCAGCTCGGCCCGGCCACCGCCACCAGGGGTGCGGCCAGGTACGACTCCAACATCCCCATGTAGTGCTGGCCGTACAGGAAGACCGGGCGTTCCCGGCCCTGCCCGATGTGCAGCGCGGCGAGGCCGAAGGTGGCCTCGTCGCTGTTCGAGACCGGCACCGTGAACAGTGTCAGGACCAGCCGATAACCGACGCCGGCCAGCCCGAACAGCAGCGCGACGAGCGCCGGTCGGTCGAGTCGTGGGCGCCGTCGCCCACGGTGCTGCTCTGGATGCGACACGACCAACGCCCCCGTCGTCGTCCCGACCGGAGTGTTTCACGGACGGCGGGCGGGCCGGGCCGGATCGGCGCAGCCGGGATCGGCTCGGGTGGCCGGCCGGGCGGGTTCGGCGCGGCCGGGATCGGCTCGGGTGGCCGGCCGGGCGGGTTCGGCGCGGCCGGAGTCTGCTCGCGTGGCCGTGTCTGCCGAGGTGTGGCAGGGTTGGCGCGTGCCACCCACTCCCGCCGGCCAGCTGGCCGTTCCGAACCTGCACCGGGCTGCGCGGATCGAGGACGCCGTGCACCAGCTCGTCCAGCGCCGGCTGCGGCGCACCGGCTGGCGGGTCAACATCGTCGCGTACACCGGTTATGGCGCCCCGGGCTGGGTGCGGGTGATGTGCCGGGTGTTGCTGGGCCGACCGGACACCCGGCAGCGGGGTCGACTGGACAAGGTCCGCGGCTGGCGCAGCTTCACCACCCTGCCCAACAAGCACGTCACGGTGACCATCGAGGCCGGCGGGGTACGGCACGAGACGCAGGCCGACCGCAGCGGCTTCGTCGACACGCTCGTCGAGGCCGACCTGCCACCCGGCTGGGGCACGGTCCGGCTCAGCGTCCCGGACGCCGAGCCGGTCGACGCGCCGGTGCGCATCCTCGACCCGGAGGTCAAGTTCGGCATCATCTCCGACATCGACGACACGGTGATGGTGACCGCGCTGCCCCGGCCGCTGCTCGCGGCGTGGAACACGTTCGTGCTCGACGAGCACGCCCGCGCGGCCGTGCCCGGCATGGCCGTGCTCTACGAGCGGCTGGTCACCGCGCACCCCGGCGCCCCGGTCTTCTACCTCTCCACCGGCGCGTGGAACGTGGCGCCCACCCTGACCCGGTTCCTGTCCCGCCACCTCTACCCGGCCGGGCCGCTGCTGCTCACCGACTGGGGCCCGACCGCCGACCGCTGGTTCCGCAGCGGAATGGAACACAAGCGGGTCACCCTGGCCCGGCTGGCCCGGGAGTTTCCCGACGTGCGCTGGCTGCTGGTCGGCGACGACGGCCAGCACGACCAGGAGATCTACCGGGAGTTCGCCGCCGCCCACCCGGAGAACGTCGCCGGGGTGGCGATCCGCCGGCTCTCCCCGACGCAGTCGGTGCTGGCCGGCACCCTGCCCGCCCCGGCCGGCCGCCCGTCGTCGGGGCCGGTGGGGCAGAAGTGGCTCTCCGCGCCGGACGGCGCCGGCCTGTGGCAACTGCTGCGCGACGCCAACCTGGTCTGACCCCGCGCAGCCCTCGGGCGGTCAGCCCTGGCGGAGCCAGACGGCACCCAATGGCGGCACCTGCAGGGCGGCCGAGGCGACCATGCCGTGCCACGGCACGTCCTCGGCGCGTACCTGGCCCAGGTTGCCCACCCCGGAGCCGCCGTAGTGGTGGGCGTCGGTGTTGAGCACCTCCGTCCACGTGCCGCCGGCCGGCAGGCCGATCCGGTAGTCGTGCAGTGGCTGGGCGGAGAAGTTCGCCACGCACACCAGCGTCGAGCCGTCCGGGGCGATCCGGACGAACGACACGGTGTTGTTGGCGACGTCGTCGCCGGCGATCCAGCGGAACCCGGCCGGGTCGGTGTCCTGTGCCCACAGCGCCGGGGTGTCCCGGTAGACCCGGTTGAGGTCGGCGACGAGGCGGTGCACGCCGGCGCGGGCCGGGTCGTGCAGCAGGTACCAGTCGAGGCCGCGTTCCTCGCTCCACTCCCGGTCGTCGGCCAGCTCGGAGCCCATGAAGAGCAGTTGCTTGCCCGGGTGCGCCCACATGTACGCCAGCAGCGCGCGCACGTTCGCCAGCCGCTGCCAGGTGTCGCCGGGCATCTTGCCGGCCAGTGAGCCCTTGCCGTGCACCACCTCGTCGTGGCTGATCGGCAGCACGTAGTTCTCGCTCCAGGCGTACGCCAGGGAGAAGGTGAGCTGGTGGTGGTGGTGCTGGCGGTAGATCGGGTCCTTCGAGGTGTAGAGCAGGGTGTCGTGCATCCAGCCCATGTTCCACTTGAACCCGAAGCCCAGCCCGCCCTCGGCCGTCGACCGGGTGACGCCGGGCCAGGCGGTGGACTCCTCGGCGATCATGACGACCCCGGCGTGGTGTTTGTAGACCGTCGCGTTCACCTCCTGCATGAGCGCGATGGCCTCCAGGTTCTCCCGACCGCCGTACTGGTTCGGGGCCCACTGCCCGTGCTCCCGGGAGTAGTCCAGGTAGAGCATCGAGGCGACGGCGTCCACCCGCAGCCCGTCGACGTGGAACTGGTCGCACCAGTAGAGCGCGTTGGCGACCAGGAAGTTGCGCACCTCGTTGCGACCGAAGTCGAACACGTACGTGCCCCAGTCGGGGTGCTCGCCGCGGCGCGGGTCGGGGTGCTCGTAGAGCGGGGTGCCGTCGAAGCGCGCGAGGGCCCACTCGTCCTTCGGGAAGTGCGCGGGCACCCAGTCCAGGAGCACGCCGACGCCGGCGGCGTGCAGCCGGTCCACCAGGTACCGGAAGTCGTCCGGGTCACCGAACCGGGACGTCGGCGCGTAGTAGCCGGTGACCTGGTAGCCCCACGAACCACCGAACGGGTGCTCCATCACCGGCAGGAACTCCACGTGCGTGAAGCCCAGCTCGGTCACGTACGCGGTGAGCTGATCGGCCAACTCGCGGTAGCCCAACCCGGGCCGCCACGAGCCGAGGTGCACCTCGTAGACGCTCATCGGCTCCTGGTGCGGCTGCCGCTCGGCCCGTCGGGCCAGCCAGTCCGCGTCGTTCCACAGGTACGTCGAGTGGTGCACCACCGAGGCGGTGGCCGGCGGCACCTCGGCGTACGCGGCCAGGGGGTCGGCCTTGTCCCGCCACTGCCCGTCGGCACCCAGCACCCGGTACTTGTAGCGGGCACCGACCCGGGCGTTGGGGACGAACAGCTCCCACACGCCACTGGAGCCGAGTGACCGCATCGGCCAGCCGTCGTCGGGGGCCCAGCCGGTGAAGTCGCCGACCACCCGCACCCCACGGGCGTTGGGCGCCCACACGCTGAACGCCACACCCTCGTCGAAGACCCGCGCGCCCAGCGCGTCCCACAGCCGCTCGTGCCGGCCCTCCCGGATCAGGTGCAGGTCCAGCTCACCGAGGGTCGGCGGATAGCGGTACGGGTCGTCGTACGCGGTGCCGTCGACCTCCACCCGGTAGTCGAGCACGGTGCCGTCGACCTGGGCCTCGAAGACGCCCACGTCGTGCACCCGCTTCATCGGGTGCCGCTCGTCGCCGACGAGCAGCACCACGTCCCCGGCGCCCCGGCGCATCGTGCGGATCGTCGTCGAGGAGTCGGCGGGGTGCGCGCCGAGCAGCGCGTGCGGGTCGTGCGTCGCGCCGGTGATCAGCTGGTCCATCTGTCGTCCTTCGGGGCGGCGTCGGTCGGTGCGGAGGCGGACGGGCGGGGCGCTGCCGAACGGGCCGCCGCCGAGCGGGCAGCGGATCCGCGGGCCGCCACGGAGCGGGGGTCGGACGGGCGGGTCGCCGCCGGGCGCGGGGCCGCCGCCGGCTCGGTGCTGGCTGTCGGTGCGGTGCTGGCGGCCGGCGCGGAACCGGCTGTCGGTGTGGCGCTGGCTGTCGGTGTGGCGCTGGCTGTCGGGTTGGCGCTGGCCGTCAGGACCGGGGTCGTCGGCGCGGTGCCGCCGGAGAGGTCGTCCGGCACCTCGGCGACGGTGAGGTCCGCCGGCTCGGCGCCCGCCGGCTGCGGCTCGGTCGGCGGGGCCGGCCGACGCACGGTCAGCACGTGCGCCGGTTGCAGGTACGGGTCGAGCCGCACCGCGTTGCGCTGACCCCAGTCGTAGCTGGTGCCGGTCAGCTCGTCGTGCACGGTGAACCGCTCGTGCCAGTCGAAGCCGAGCGCCGGCATGTCGAGGGTGGTGTTGCCCCACTGCACCTCACGCGGGTCGAACGAGCAGATCACGATGACCGTGTTGCCGGTCTCCGGGTCGTGCTTCGACCAGCACAGCAGCGCCGGGTTGTCGATCTCGTGGAAGACCAGGTTGCGAAGCTGGTGCAGGGCCGGGTTGTCGCGGCGTACCCGGTTGAGGGTGGCCAGGAACGGCGCCAGCGAGCGGCCCTGGGCCTCGGCGCCGGCCCAGTCGCGGGGGCGCAGCTCGTACTTCTCGTTGTCCAGGTATTCCTCCGCGCCCGGCCGGGCCACGTGCTCGAACAGCTCGTAGCCCGCGTACAGGCCCCAGGAGGGGGAGAGCAGCGCGGCCAGCACCGCCCGGATCTTGAACATCGGCGGGCCGCCGTGCTGCAACGACTCGTGCAGGATGTCCGGTGTGTTCGGCCAGAAGTTCGGCCGCATGTGGTCGGCCGACGCGACCAGCTCCTCGCAGTACTCCCGCATCTGCGCGGCAGTCGTGCGCCAGGTGAAATAGGTGTACGACTGGGTGAAGCCGATCTTGCCGAGCCCGTGCATGATGGCCGGCCGGGTGAACGCCTCGGCCAGGAACAGCACGTCCGGGTCGACGGACTTCACCTCGGCGATCAGCCAGTGCCAGAAGTCGAACGGCTTGGTGTGCGGGTTGTCGACCCGGAAGATCCGGATGCCCTCGCCCACCCAGTGCAGCACCACCCGCAGCACCTCGGCCCGGATGCCCTCCGGGTCGTTGTCGAAGTTGACCGGGTAGATGTCCTGGTACTTCTTCGGCGGGTTCTCCGCGTACGCGATGCTGCCGTCGGCCCGGGTGGTGAACCACTCCGGGTGCTCGGTGACCCACGGGTGGTCCGGTGCGCACTGCAACGCCAGGTCCATCGCCACCTCCAGGCCCTGCGCCGCCGCCGCCTGGACGAAGGCGCGGAAGTCTGCCGGCGTACCCAGATCGGGGTGGATCGTGTCGTGGCCGCCCTCGGCGGCGCCGATGGCCCACGGCGAGCCCACGTCGGTCGGCCCGGCGGTGAGCGCGTTGTTGCGGCCCTTGCGGTTGACCCGGCCGATCGGGTGGATCGGCGGCAGGTAGAGCACGTCGAAGCCCATCGCGGCGACACCCGGCAGCCGCTCGGTGGCGGTTGCGAAGGTGCCGGACCGGTCCTGCGTCGCCCCCTCCGAGCGGGGGAAGAACTCGTACCAGGCCGAGTAGAGGGCCCGCTTGCGGTCCACCCAGATCGAGTACGTGTCACCTGTGGTGACCAACTCGCGCACCGGGTGCTCCCAGAGCAGGTCGGCCAGGGCCAGCGCCGGGCCGACCCGCTGCGGCAGCGGCAGGTCGGTCTCGACGAGGGCGGTGAGCGCGTCGGCGACCCGGGGCCGGTCGACGGTCGGCACGAGGCCGCGGGCGGCGGTCAGCACCCGGGCGCCCTCGGCCAGGTCGTTGGCCAGATCCTCCGGCCCCTGCCCAGCGGCGATCTTCTTGGTCACCGCGTTCTGCCAGGTCAGGTACGGGTCCTGGAACGCCTCGACGGCGAAGGTCCACTCGCCCACTGCGTCCGGTGTGATGGTGGCGTGCCAGCGGTCCTGGCCGGGCTCGCCGGGGCGCATCCGGGTGAACGGCCGGCTCGCGCCGGCCGGGCCAGCCCACACCACGTTGCAGCCCAGCGCGTCGTGCCCCTCCCGGTAGGCGCGGGCCGACACCGGGACCGGCTCGTCGACCACCGCCTTGGCCGGGTACCGCCCGCACGAGACGACGGGGGAGACGTCTTCGATCGGGAACCGTCCAGTCACCCCGCCAACCTACTGCCCGAGATCCGTTCGTGCGCGGCCAAGCCCGCCGGTCCGTCCCTCCCCGAGGTCACGCGCGAAGATCCACACGCGTTCCTTGAAACCGCGGTATCGACGCGACCCGGATGCGGCGGTTTCCTGAAACCCGAGTGGATCTAGGCTGGCGAGGGGCGAACGGGGTCGGACGGGCCGCTGCCGCCCGCGTACCCGATTGTTGGGGCGCGGCCTCCGCAGCCGGACGGGGATCGGGTGCCCGGTCCGCCCCGGCCGACGCGGGCGCCGCTCACCCGGCGGCAGTACTCCTACGGAATCGCGATCGCGGTGGTCGTACTCGTGCTGTTTGTGGTGGGGGTGCTGCGGTGAGCGCGACGGGCCGGCGGTGAACGAGCTGCCGGTGGGTCGCCGGGTCGCGCAGTGGCGGGTACGGCGCAACATGACGCAGCAGCAGTTCGCCGACCGGCTCGGCAAGTCGAAGAGTTGGGTGGACAAGGTCGAGCGTGGGGTACGCCGGTTGGAGCGGGTGTCCAACCTCCGGGAGGTCGCCGAGACGCTGCGCATCGACGTGGAGGTCCTGCTGGCCACCCGGCCCGTGCGGCCAACTCCGGTGGCCGCCGGGGTGGACGGGATCCGGACGGCGCTGGCGCGCTACCACCTGCCGGGCACGGAGCGACCGCCGTTGGTTGAGGAGTTGTGTGCCCGGCTGGACCATGCCGAGCAGAGTTATCGGCACGCCCGGTATCCGGCGTTGCTGGCACTGCTGCCCGGCCTGCTCGACGCCGCGCGCGAAGCGCAGGCCGCCCGTGAAGCGCAGGCCGCCCGCCCCGGCGCGACTGACGCGCTGGCTTGGGCGGTGCGGGTTTTGGCGGTGCGGGGTTTGGCCGGGCGGTGGTCGAGGCCGGGCGGGTGGTGGCCGAGGCGGCCCTGGGCGACGTCACCACGGCCACAGCTCGGCACGAGCGGCTGGTGGCCGGCGAGGAGTGGCGGTGGCTGCCGCCCGAGCACCGGGCCGCGTACCTCCTCGATGTGGCCCGCGCATACGCCCTGACCGGCGACATGCTTCGGGCTGGCCGGACGCTGCTCGACGCGGAACGCACCGCCCACAGCGAGGTGCACGACCGCCCGGCGGTACGAAAGCTGGTCGCCGTGGTGTGGCGGTCCGCCGACGCGCCCGCCGGCATCGTCCAACTCGCCACCACCCTCGGCGTCGCCTGACGGGCGTCACCTGGCCGGCGCGGATGGTGGCGTGCCGGTCCGGGGGAATCAGTCAGCGCGGTGGCCGTCGTCCCCGAGGACGGAGCCGACAAGTGCGGTCAGTCCCTCGTGCCACCGGGCTTCGGGCCAGTCGCGCAGGTGCTCTACCAGGTCGCTGCGGACGGCGGCGAGCAGGGCGTGGGCGAGGTAGTCCGCCGTCTGCGGGCCGCGTGCCTCCGCGACGAGGCCGGCCAGCAGGGCGTGCCAGTGGTCGTACGCCTCATTGCGGTACGGGCTGCCGCTCCCGGCGCTCTCCAGCGCCAGCGTGAGCACCCGGTTGTCGAGCTTGAAGCGCAGCATGGCCCGCAGCAGTTCGACGGCCTGCTCCGCCGCCGGCCGGGTGGGTGGCACCGCGAGCTTGGGTGACACCGGGAGCGCAGCCTGCAACCGCAGTCCCCGTTGCTCGTAGAGGGCGCGGATGAGCCCGATGCGGTCGCCGAAGCGCCGGAACAGGGTGCCCTTGCCGACGCCGGCTGCGGTGGCGATGTCGTCCATCGACACCTGATCGGGGTCGGCTGCGGCGTCGAAGAGACGCCCGGCGGCGGCTAGCACCGACTCCCTGTTGCGTAGCGCATCGGCCCGCACCGGGCCCCCTCTCGCCAAACGGACTAGCGGTCCGTATAGTTTAAGCGGACCGGCGGTCCGAATCTTATCGCGACCGTCCCGGACGACGAAAGGACGATCATGTCGGACCACCCCACCGCCGTGTTCCATCGCGGCATGGAGCTGCTGCTCGCCAAGGACATGGCCGGATTCATCGCGCTGTTTGCCGAGGATGCGGTGCTGGAGCTCCCGTTCGCACCGCCCGGCCAACCGCGCCGGGTGGCCGGACGCGCCGAGCTGCACGAGTACCTGATCAATTACCCCGCCCTGCTCGACGTCCGCGAGATCCGCGATCGAACCGTGCACGAGACCAGGGACCCCGAGGTCATCGTCGTCGAGTTCGTCGCCGCCGGCTTCGTCGTCGCGACGGGTCGACCGTACGATGTGCGCTACATCGCCGTCCTGACCATCCGGGACGGGCGGCTCGTGCACTATCGCGACTACTGGGATCCGATCGCCGCACAGGAGCTGCTCGGTGGCGGCCTGGTGCGCTCATGATCCTGGTCATCGGTGGCACCGGGACCACCGGCCGTATCGTCGCCGCCACGCTTGCCGAGCGTGGTCATCCCACCCGGATCGCCAGCCGACGCCCCGCCACCGGAGGGGTCCGCTTCGACTGGCGCGACCCGACCACCCACCCGGACGCTCTGGGTGGCGTGCGCGCGATCTACGCCATTCCCCCGGTCGGCGAGGTCGACCCGGCACCGATCATGCTGCCCTTCCTCGATCGGGCACGCGACGCCGGTGTCCGCCGGGTGGTTCTGCTCAGCTCCTCGGCCGTCCCGCCCGCCGAGCACGGACTGGGCCTGGTGCACGCACGCCTCGGTGAGCTGTTCGCGGAATGGGCGGTACTGCGGCCGTCCTGGTTCATGGAGAACTTCGTGGGTGAGCGGCCGTACGCCGTGAGCGCCCGCGACCATGGCGAGATCGTCAGCGCCACCGGCACCGCCCGGGTCGGCTTCGTCGATCCTGCCGACATCGCCGAGGTGGCGGTGCGGGCTCTCACCGACCCGACGCCGCACAACACCGACCACATCATCACCGGACCAGAGGCACTGAGCTACGACGCTGTCGCCGCCGTCCTCACCGAGGTCGGTGGCCGGCCGGTCCGGCACCGCGCGATCGACGCGGCGGAACTGGCCGAACGCCACAGCGCGAACGGCATACCGCCGGACTTCGCCCGCTTCCTCGCGAGCCTGGACACGGCGATCGCGGCAGGCGCGGAGGACCGGACGACGTCGACCGTCGCAGACGTGACAGGTCGTACGCCACGATCCTTCCGGGACTTCTGCCGGGACCGCCTCCGCGCCGACCGCACTGGCTGACACCCGGCCGGCTGTCGGTGTCCTGTCCAGAGTTTGGGACGCGGCCGTCGGGCGGCCCTCCGAGGCGGAGAGTGGCCCGGATCCCGGTGTTGTACCCGGACCAATCTCCAACGCGGCCGGTCGCCGTCCGGGCGGGCCCGCCACAGGCCGGCCAGGGGCTTGACACGCGCCCTAGTTACGCCGGTGGTAGTGGTTGCGGCGGGGGATCTGGTCGGGGTCGAGCCACGCCGGTGGGATGAATTCCGGATGGCCGTCGCCACCGAGCTGGACGACCCAGTCGCTGTGGTGGAGGTGCCGGTGGTGGTGGCCGCAGAGCAGCACCGCGTTGGCCAGGCTGGTGTCGCCGCCGTCGGCCCAGTGCCGGATGTGGTGACCATCGCACCAGCGGGGCGGGCGGTCGCAGCCGGGGAACGCGCAGCCCCGGTCTCGGAGCACCAGGGCCCGTCGTAGCGGCCCGGTGACGAGGCGGCGTTGTCGGCCGACGTCGAGGGGTTGGCCGGAACCACCGAGGACGGCCGGCAGGACCGCCGCGTCGCAGGCGAGCCGACGCACGGCCTCGGGGGTGAGGTGTGCGCCGATGTCGAGAGCGCCGGTGCCCAACTGCTGGGTCAACCCGTCGTAGCTGGTGGTGACGACGATCTGGGCGACGTCTCCGCCGTTGTCGGGTAGCTCGCCGGTGCGCAGGGCCAGCCGGCACACGTCGCCGAGGGCGTCGTGGCGGCGTTGGCCTGGGGTGCGGGTGTCGTCGGGGCCGCTGGGAGCGGTCAGTGGGTCGATGGCGGCCCGCAGGGTGGCGGCGGCCTCGGTGTCGAGGATGCCGGTGAGGCGTAGCCGGCCGTCGGGCTGCTCGCTGATGGTGACGTGCCGGTCCCGGGCGGCCCGTGACTCCTGTGCCCGCAGTGCGGCTTCGGCGGCGGCGTCGGCGACCTCGGGGGCGACGTGGTCGAGGATGCGGGTGCCGAGTTTGCGTAGCAGGGTGGCGTCGAACTGCGCCGCCCACTCGACGAGGACGCCGACGGCCTTGTCGGCAGCCTCCGCGCCGGCGTTGGTGTGGACTGTCTCGACCGTGGTGGCGATGACCCGGACCTGCTCCACGTCGACCGCCCCGCCGGCCAACGCGTCCCGCACGCCGTCCGGCGCGGTGTCGAGTGTCGCGGCCAGCTCGACCAGGCGGCGGGCGGCGCCGACGCCGAGGCGTAACCGGTCGCGTAGCCACACCGCCGTGGAGGACGCGCCCTGCGCGGTCGCGGTGCCGCGACCGTCCAACTCACGCACGAGGCTCAACTTCACCGCGGCCAGGCGTTGCTCGATGCGGTGTGTGTCGTCCAACGCCGCCACGAGGTCGTCCTCGGCCGCAGCCCAGGCGGGCGTGTCGAAGCAGGCCGCCACCGCGGCCTCGGCCTGCGCCAACGCTTCAATCACACCAAGAGATTGGCACACGTGTACGACACTTTCCGGCACCGTCGAAGGTCCGGTTGGAGTGGATCACCGAACCTCCGCGCGAGGGGCTACCTGGCGTCGCCCTCCCATGGGCCGTACCAGCAGGCCGTGCGTTCCGTCCGGGCCCTGCACGCCACTGCCCACGGCGTCGACCAGCACGGTGACGATCGGGCGAGGGCCTCCGCGCGCGCGGAGGTGACGTAGCCTCCCGCCATGATCGAGCGGGTGAAGGTGGCGGTCGTCGGGGTCGGCAACAACACGTCGGCGTTGGTGCAGGGGCTTGCTCTCTACCGCCAGAGCGGCAGTCTGGTCGGGATCCGTCGGCCGACGATCGACGGGCTCGGGGTGGGCGACATCGACGTGGTGGCGGCCTTCGCCACCTCCGCGGAGAAGATCGGTCGGGACCTGACCGAGGCGATCTTCCTGCCGCCCAACAATTTTCCCCGGCTGAACTGCGACCTACCCCGAGCGGGTGTGCCCGTCACGAAGGGCCTTGTCGACGCGACGGAGGTGGAACGGGTAGCGGCGGTGCTGGCCGGGGCGGAGGTGCTGCTCTACTCGGCGCCGAGCGGCCGGCCGGAGACCGCCCGGGCGTACGCCGAGGCGGCGCACACCGCGGGCGTCGCCTTCGTCAACACCACGTCCGACCCGGTCGCCCGCGACCCGCACCTGCTGGACAGGTTCGCGGCGGCCGGTCTGCCGCTGCTCGGCGACGACCTGGCCAGCCAGTTCGGCACCTCGGTGCTGCACAACGCGCTGCTGCGGCTCCTTCAGGAGCGGGGCCTCACCCTGGTCAGCTCCTACCAGGTCAACCTGGGCGGCACCGAGGACTTCCGCAACCTGGTCGACAACCCCAACACGAAGAAGCAGTCAAAGCTCAACGCCCTGTCGGAAGGCCACCCTGCCGGTCAAGCCGCCGCCGGCCACCCTGCTGCTGCCCATGCCGCCGCAGGCCAACCTGCCACTGCCCATGCCGCCGCAGGCCAACCTGCCACCGTCCGACCCGCCGCCGGCCGAAGCGTCACGGAACAACGGGCCGCCGGCACGGTCGAGGTGGCTCCGCTCGGTTACCTGCCGCACCTGCGCTCGCAGAAGGTGGCTCACCTCAACATCGAGGCGCAGGGTTGGGGCGAGACGGCGGTGAGCCTCGACGTGAAGCTGACCGTGCATGATCCCAGCGGTGCTGCCGGCGTCAACATCGACCTCGTCCGCATCGCGGCCAGCGCGCTCCGGGACGGGCGTGGTGGGTTTTCCGCCGAGGCGACGTCGTTGCTCAAGTCTCCTCCGGGGACGGCGGTCTGAGGCCGGCGGTGAGCAGGCGTTCGATGCGCGCGTACTCGGCGGCCATCTCCGGTGTGGCGAGGACGTCGTCGAGGTCGGCCGAGACCTGGAAGTCGATCTCCACGACCGAGCGGATGGCGAGTTCGTAGAGCTCCCAGCGCTGGTTCTCCTCCAGGTAGGTGGTCCAGTGTTCGAGGGCGGTGATGACAGTCACGACCCCCTGATCCAGGTCGCCGTCGGCGAGGATGCCCTCGTCGATCCGCACCAGTTGGGCGCGCAGCTCCGTCGCGTCGGCCGTCCGGACGTTCTCGCGGGCACTGGTCAGCGCCGCCCACGCGTCCTCGGTCAGCTCGTCGTCGGCGGCGGTGTCGAGCAGCTCCTGGCGGACCAGCCGGGTGACCGTCTCCAGGCCGAAGACGCGCAGGTCGTCCTCGTCCGCCCCGACGACCAACCGAAGGATCGCCGCTTCGAGTTCGTCGTACCGCATGTCGCTCGCCGCCCTCAGCCCGCGCCGAGACCCGCGCCCGCGCCGCCGCCCGCGCCCAGACCTGCGCCGACGGAGCGGTACACGTCGAGGGTCTGACCGGCGATGGCGTCCCAGGAGAAGTGCTCCACCGCGCGCTGGCGACCGGCCAGGCCGAACCGCTCGGTACGCGCCGGATCGGCGAGCAGCGTGTTGATCGCCGCCGCCAGGTCGGCGACGAACGCCTCCGGCCGCAACGGGGTCCCGGAGCCGTCGGTGGCCTGCTCGATGGGGACCAGCAGGCCCGTCTCACCGTCGGCCACGACCTCGGGAATGCCGCCGGTCGCCGTCGCCACCACCGCCGTCTCGCAGGCCATCGCCTCCAGGTTGACGATGCCCATCGGCTCGTACACCGAGGGGCAGACGAAGACGGTGGCGTGGGTGAGCACCTGGATCACCTCGGGTTTGGGCAGCATCTCGGCGACCCAGACCACGCCGGAGCGCTTGGCCCGCAACTCGGCCACCAGCTCCGCCACCTCGGCGGCGATCTCCGGAGTGTCCGGCGCTCCGGCGAGGAGCACGAGCTGGGTGTCGGCCGGCAGCTCCCGCGCGGCCCGCAACAGGTAGGGCAGCCCCTTCTGCCGAGTGATCCTTCCCACGTAGACCACGCTGGGTCGGGACGGGTCGACGCCGAGCCGGTCCAGCACGTCGGTGCCGGAGTCCGGGGCGTACTGGATGGTGTCGATGCCGTTGTAGACCACCCGGACCCGGTCCGGGTCGATCTGCGGGTAGGCGGTGAGCACGTCGGTGCGCATCCCGCCACTGACCGCGATCACCGCGTCGGCGGCCTCCATCGCGGTGCGCTCGATCCAGGACGAGAGCGCGTAGCCGCCGCCGAGCTGCTCGGCCTTCCACGGCCGCAGCGGCTCCAGGCTGTGCGCGGTCACCACGTGCGGCACCCCGTGCAGCAGCTTCGCGGTGTGACCGGCCAGGTTGGCGTACCAGGTGTGGCTGTGCACCACGTCGGCGCCGGCCGCGCCGGCGGCCATCTCCAGGTCCACGCCCATCGTGCGCAGCGCGGCGTTCGCGCCGGTCAGGCCGGGCGGTTCGGGGTACGCGGTGACGCCCGGCTCGGTGCGCGGCTGGCCGAAGCAGTGCACCCGTACGTCGGCGCGGCGGCGCAACTCCCGGGCGAGGTACTCGACGTGCACCCCGGCGCCGCCGTAGACCTCCGGCGGGTACTCGCGGGTGAGCAGATCGACGCGCAGCGGGGTGGGTTCCGTCATGACCCCGCACCCTAATGCAGAAGAGTCCCCGTACGAGTGGTGAAGTCCGACGCGGGTGGATAGCGTCGGGGCATGGCTGCCAAGGTGCTCGCGATCGTCCTGGCGGGTGGGGAGGGCAAGCGCCTGATGCCACTCACCACGGACCGGGCCAAGCCGGCCGTCCCGTTCGGCGGGATGTACCGCATGGTCGACTTCGTCCTCTCCAACCTGGCCAACGCCGGCTATCTCAAGATCGTCGTGCTGACCCAGTACAAGTCCCACTCCCTCGACCGACACATCACCAAGACCTGGCGGATGTCCACGCTGCTCGGCAACTACGTCACCCCGGTGCCCGCGCAGCAGCGTCGTGGCCCGTGGTGGTTCGCGGGCTCGGCCGACGCCATCTACCAGAGCTTCAACCTGATCCACGACGAGCAGCCCGACTACGTGATCGTCTTCGGCGCCGACCACATCTACCGGATGGACCCGCGGCAGATGGTGGAGGACCACATCGCCTCCGGCGCCGCGGTCACCGTCGCCGGCATCCGCCAGCCGCTGTCGATGGCCGACCAGTTCGGTGTCATCGAGGTCGGCGAGGACGGCAAGCGGATCCGGGCGTTCCGCGAGAAGCCCACCGACGCGGTCGGTCTGCCGGACGCCCCCGACGAGATCTACGCCTCGATGGGCAACTACGTGTTCACCACCCGCGCTCTCTGCGAGGCGGTCGAGCGTGACGCGGAAGACAAGACCAGCAAGCACGACATGGGCGGCAGCATCATCCCGATGCTCGTCGAGCGGGGCGAGGCGAACGTCTACGACTTCCGCGACAACGAGGTGCCGGGCAGCAACGACCGCGACCGCGGCTACTGGCGCGACGTGGGGACGCTCGACTCGTTCTACGACGCGCACATGGATCTGATCAACGTGCACCCCGTGTTCAACATGTACAACTTCGAATGGCCGATCTACACCGAGCAGCCGCCGTGGCCACCGGCGAAGTTCGTCCACCAGTGGGGTGAGCGGGTCGGCCGGGCGGTCGGTTCGATGGTCTCCCCGGGCGTGGTGATCTCCGGCTCACTGGTGGAGAACTCGATCGTCTCGCCCAAGGTGCGGGTGCACTCCTGGGCGCACGTCGAGGGTTCCGTGCTGATGGAGGGTGTGGAGATCGGCCGGCACGCGGTCGTCCGGCGGGCCATCCTGGACAAGAACGTGTTCGTCCCGGAGGGCGCCGAGATCGGCGTCGACCTGGAAAAGGACCGGCAGCGCTACACCGTCTCCGACAATGGCATCGTGGTGATCGGCAAGGGCCAGAAGGTCGTACCGTGACCGAGCCGCACTCCCCGAGGAGGTTCCCGCAGTGACCCACCCCCGTGCCGGCCAGCTCGCCGAGCCCGCCGACCTGGTCGACGTGCCGCGCCTGGTGACCGCCTACTACGCCGAGCATCCGGACCCAGCGGACCCGGCGCAGCAGGTCTCCTTCGGCACCTCCGGCCACCGCGGCTCCAGCCTGCGCAACGCGTTCAACTCCGACCACATCCTGGCGGTCACCCAGGCGCTCTGCGACTACCGACGCGAGCAGGGCCTGGACGGGCCGCTGTTCCTCGCCCGGGACACCCACGCGCTGTCCGCCCCGGCCGCCGTGGACGCCCTGGAGGTGCTCGCCGCCAACGGGGTCACCGTGCTCGTCGACAGCCGCGACGGCTACACCCCGACGCCGGCGCTGTCGCACGCGATCCTCACCCACAACCGGGGGCGGACCAGCGGGCTCGCCGACGGCATCGTCATCACCCCGTCGCACAACCCGCCGGACGACGGCGGCTTCAAGTACAACCCCACCAACGGCGGGCCGGCCGACACCGACGTGACCCGGTGGATCCAGGACCGCGCCAACGCGATCCTCGCCGCCGGGCTCAAGGAGGTCCGCCGGATCAGCTACGCGCGGGCCCGGGCCGCGGACACCACCGGGGAGTACGACTTCCTCGCGCACTACGTCGACGACCTGCCCGCGGCGATCGACATCGACGCGATCCGCGACGCCGGGATCCGGATCGGCGCGGACCCGCTGGGCGGGGCGAGCGTGGCGTACTGGGGGGAGATCGCCGAACGGCACCGACTGGACCTGACCGTGGTCAACCCGAACGTCGACCCGACCTGGCGGTTCATGACCCTGGACGGCGACGGCAAGATCCGGATGGACTGCTCCTCGCCCAACGCGATGGCGTCGCTGATCGCCGCCCGCGCCGACTACCAGATCTCCACCGGCAACGACGCGGATGCCGACCGGCACGGCATCGTCACCCCCGACGCCGGCCTGATGAACCCCAACCACTACCTGGCGGTGGCGATCGGGCACCTGTTCCGGACGCGTACCCAATGGGGTCCGGACGCCGCGGTGGGCAAGACGCTCGTCTCCTCGTCGATGATCGACCGGGTCGCCGCCGACCTGGGTCGGCCGCTGCTGGAGGTGCCGGTCGGCTTCAAGTGGTTCGTGCCCGGCCTGCTGGACGGCGCGGTCGGCTTCGGCGGTGAGGAGAGCGCGGGGGCGTCGTTCCTGCGCCGGGACGGCTCCACCTGGACCACCGACAAGGACGGCCTGCTGCTCTGCCTGCTCGCCGCCGAGATCCTGGCCACCACCGGGCGCAGCCCGAGCGAGCACTGGGCCAAGTTGGCCGAGAAGTTCGGCGCGCCCGCGTACGCCCGGATCGACGCACCGGCCACCCGGGAGCAGAAGGCCGTGCTCGCCAAGCTCTCCCCGGAGCAGGTGACGGCGACCGAACTCGCCGGCGAGCCGATCACCGCGACGTTGACCACCGCGCCCGGCAACAACGCCCCGATCGGCGGCCTGAAGGTGAGCACGAAGTCCGGCTGGTTCGCGGCGAGGCCCTCCGGCACGGAGGACGTCTACAAGATCTACGCCGAGTCCTTCCAGGGCCCCGACCACCTCAAGCAGATCCAGGAGGAGGCCAAGAACCTGGTCGACCAGGCCCTGACCGGCTGAGTCAGCAGGGTGGGGGGATTTCTTGTTGGGCTCTTCGTCGGAGTTCCTCGGGGAGTAGCTCGCGGAGTTGCTCCGGCAGGAACGGCAGGTCGAGCAGCGTCATCTTCAACTGGTTGCGTTCCTGGTAGCGCAGCGGGTCGAAGCGGACCACCAGGCCGGCGTTGCGGCGGTACGTGATGTCCACGGCCCCCTCCGTGGCCGCGTCGCGGAACACCAGCCCGTCCATCTCCACCACGACCGGCGACGAGTCGGGCCGGAGCTCCAACCGGATCTTCTCGTCCGGCGAGAGCACCACCGACCGGGAGATGCCGGCCATCGGCGCCGACGGTGTGATCACCACCGAGTCCGCGGCGGGAGAGATCAGTGGGCCGCCGGCCGCGTAGCTGTACGCCGTCGAGCCGATCGGGGTGCAGACCACCACAGCGTCGCTGCGGTAGTAGCCGTACTGCTGGCCGTCGATGCCGAGGGTGACGCTGACGAAGCCGGAGCCGGGCTGGCGGACCAACGCGATGTCGTTGAACGCCACGACGTCGTCACCGCACACGTCGCACGCCAGGCAGGCGTGCGACTCGACGGTGAAGTCCTTCGACAGCAGCCGACTCAGCGCGTCGGGCAGCTCCGGCGGCTCGATCTCGACGAGAAAACCCAGATGACCCAGGTGTACGCCGAGCACCGGCTTCGGGTCGCGGATGGCGGAACGCAGCGCGCCCAGCATGGTGCCGTCGCCGCCGATGCTGATCAGCGCGTTGGCGCGGATGGCGACCTCGTCGGCAGGCACCGGTTCGACGCAGGACGGTACCCGGTGCTGGTCCTCCTCGCGCACCATCAGCGTCTTGCGATGGCGAGTGGCCCAGCGTTCGATGATCCCGACCACCTCGGTGACATCCCGGGTGGGGTGCAGCACAAGTCCCAGCCCCGACACTCGTACAGCTCACCACATTCGCGATGGCCGTACCCGGCGTACACCGAAGGTGCGCCGACGGCCCGGGGGCCGCCGGCGCACCTCGCCGCCGTCAGGGGCGGGGTCGACCGGTGAGGTGCCCCAGCGAGCGGGCGACCAGGTCGTCGCGGGCTGCCGGGGGCAGACCCTCCAACCCGAAGCCCAGGTAGACCGTGTCGCCGGTGACCACCACCGAGCCCTCCTCGAACGCCCGCTGGCTACGTGACCAGTCGGTGGCGTTGCCACCGGACCCGGCCGGTGGTCCGGCCACCGTCCAGCCGCCCAGGTCGGCCGACTCGAACGAGGTCTCCGTTACGGTCGCCCCGCCGACGAGCACCCGGGCGTCGTCCAGGAAGACGCCGAGACCCTGCGTGGACCAGTCCGAGGCGTACGTGATCGACACCTCGACCTGCTTGCCGGCGTAAC
The DNA here is from genome assembly GCF_043198035.1 of Micromonospora sp. NPDC048898. Classification (NCBI taxonomy): domain Bacteria; kingdom Bacillati; phylum Actinomycetota; class Actinomycetes; order Micromonosporales; family Micromonosporaceae; genus Micromonospora; species Micromonospora sp. NPDC048898. The sequence continues at coordinate 49,973 of NZ_JBICUF010000020.1, read as the reverse complement.
CGGACAGGTCCGCCACCCACTCCTTCCAGCCGCCGGAGGCACCGGACGCCGCGTTCCAGCTGCCGGTGGTCCCGGTGGGCGAGCAGTCCGCAGCCTGGTAGTGGTCGAGGAACGGGTGCAGCTCGTCCCAGTTGCCGAGGCAGCTCTCCCCGGTGGCCGTGCTGGTCTTGCCGTTGGCGTCCGGCAGGGTCGTCCAGTCGTCGCTGCCCACCTCGTGGGCCTCGACGAAGAGGAAGTCCCAGTCCTGCTCGATGTCGTACGAGGTGAAGAAGCGCAACTCGGCACTGCTCGCCCCGGTCAGGTCCACCGTGCGGGTGAGCCGCTTGTACGACTCGTCGCTCTGCCCGCTGTGCAGGTACCACTCACCGGTACGCGGGTCGAACGGCGCCGCGCCCGGCCGGGTCCAGCCCACCGGCGCGGAGCTGGCGAACTGGGGGAACTCGTCCGGCGGCAGGAAACCCGACGTGGTGAGGAACGACGCGCCGTGCTCCTGGTTCTGCGCCGACCCGGGCCCGTTGAGCTGCCCGCTGAAGCCGGTGAACGCCCCGTCGATGCCGGCGACCGGGTACGGTCCCCCCTCCGGGGCGGTGCCGCCGTCGCTGACGTAGGTGTACGCGCCCAGCCAGTACTGCTGGAAGTCGTTCAACAACGGCAGGCAGTCGTCGGATTCGGCGTCGGTGCACTCGGGCGGCGCGTCCGGGTGATAGACGTACGAGCCGTTGGCGCCCTGGGCGTACAGCGCGTACTGGCCGCTGATCAGCAGTTTGCCGCCCTCGTTGAGGTAGTCGCGGACGGCCAGCTCGGTGTCCAGCGCCGCCTTGGCCGTGGTGCCGGGCACCTGGCCGGGAGCCCGCAGGATGACGTCGTCACCGGTCTCCCACACCACCGCCTTGTAGTGCGACAGCACGCCCAGCGGGTGTGGCGCCTTGCGTCCCATCGTGTCGAAGTCGTACACGTCGCTGCTGCGCCCGGCGGCGCTCAGCGACGCCGCGACCTCGTCGGCGTACTTCGCGGTGGTGCCGGTCTGCGTCGGGCTGAGGCCGGTGACGTCCTCCATCGCGAGGACCAGCACGTCCCCGCCGATGTCGCCGTGCACCTGGTAGGTGAAGTGCGCACTGGCGACCACTCCGGCTCGGGGTTTGCTCCCGGTGAACCAGACCTCCACCCGGTCACCCGGTTTGGCGCCGGTGACCGTGCCGCGCAGCTCGGCGTAGTAGTCGTCGTGCGTGTCGCCGTACCGCTCGCCGCCGCGCCACTCGCGGACCGCGACAGTCTTCGGCCGCCCGCCGTTGACCGTGTAGTGCATCCGGACGTTCTTCAGCGCCCGCCGGGTGATCGAGGCGACCTGCTGGGTACGCCCGTACGAGGTGTCGAACGTGTCCACCACGAAGTCCGGGGTGCTCCGGCCGACCACCGACACCGGGTCGTCCGGGTCCGCCGCGGACCGGGCCACGGCCAACGCGAACGGCAGGTTCTTCTGCACCTCACCGGCGATGAGGGCCTCGTCGTCGGGGAAGATGAAGCCACTGACGCAGTCTTCCGGGCGCCACTGGTCGTCCGGGTCGACCGCCGACGCGGCCTCGCAGGTGGACATCTCCGGGGTGAAGCCCAACGTGCCGTACTTGACGGTGGCGTGGCTGTCGGTGTCACCGTTCGTGGTGTACAGCTCGGCGGAGATGTCCGGGTCGTAGCCGGGCACCGCCGGGTGTGCGTCGTCACCGGCCATCGCCTCGTAGATCACGTCGTCCGGGGTGGGCGTGCTCACCTGCCAGCCGACGCCGTAGAGCAGCAACTCGGCCGCCGAGTGGTAGTTGACGAAGAACTCGAACCCGACCCGCTTGAACAGCCGGTCCAGGGCCTTGGTCTCCGGTTCGGAGTTGGGGCTCGGGCCCCGGTAGGTGTCGCTGTTCGGGTCCGGCGACGAGCCCTCGTTGTCGTACCCCCACTTGTAGCTGAAGTTGCGGTTGAGGTCGACACCGTCGGCCGAGGTGACCTGCCCGTCGCCGTTGTTGTCCCGCAGGTTCTTGCGCCACAGCCGGTTGCCGGGGGTGAAGGTGTGGTCGTAGCCGTCCGGGTTGGCGACCGGCAGGAACCACAGCTCGGTGGTGTCCAACAGGCGGGTGATCTCCCGGTCGGTGCCGTAGCTGTCCAGCACGTGGTGCATCAGCCGGCGGGTCATCTCCGGCGTGATCCACTCGCGGGCGTGCTGCGCACCGGCGTAGAGCACCGCCGGGCGCTTGCCGTCCGCGACGGTCCGCGCGTTCTTGGTGACCTTGAGGGCGAGGATCGGCTGGCCCTGCTGGCTGCGGCCGAGCGTCTCCACCTTGGTCAGCTTGGGGAACCGGGCGGCTGTGGCGTTCAGCTCGTCCCGGAGGCCACCGGGCTCCCCGTAGGGGCGGAACGCCGTCCAGCCGGCCGCGGCCTGCTCCCGCAGTGCCTGCGACGCGTCCTTGCCGCGAACCCTCTTCACCGACAGGGGGACGCCCTTGTCGGTCAGCCGTTTGGCCTGCCGGCGGCTGAGCACGGTCTCGACAGCCGTGCGGCCGGCCGAGTCGGTCTTCGCGTCGTGGCCGAGGTCGACCCCCGCCGCGCGCAGTTGATCCCGCTGTTTCGCGTCGACGGTGCCGACGTACACCTCCAGGCCGTCCCGGGCGTCCGGATCGGACGACGGCCGCGCGCTGGCGGGTGCGGTCAGTGCCAGTGCGCCGAGCAGGGTGACCACGCTGGCGATCGCCAGTCGTCTCGGTCTCATCGCGCCTCCTTGGGTGAAGGACCTGTAGGCGCGAGCCTTCGGTGTGGCGTAAACGATGTCAATAGTTCGATGGGCGCGAGGTGGCTGACCGTGTTGGTGCGGGTGCCGCCAGTGATCGAGTGGTGCTGGCTACCGGAGCGTCGTCGAGATGACGTCCGCGATGCGCGCACCCGCCGCGCCGTCCCACATCGGCGGCGTGGGCCAGCTGGCGAGTCGTTGCGCCGCCACCGTGCTCGCCACGGTCTCGGCGAGCGTCGACCGGGTGACGAGGCGGTTGGTGCCGTGCGTGATCGTGATCGGGCGCTCGGTGTTGGGTCGCAGCGTCAGGCAGGGCACGCCGAGCATCGTCGTCTCCTCCTGCACCCCGCCGGAGTCGGTGACGACGACTGCCGCCCCGCGGACCAGACTGACGAACTCGAGGTAGCCCAGCGGGTCGACGACGCGTAGCGCGCGATGCGAGAGCAGGCCCGCGTTCTCGAGGTGCCGCCGGCCGCGCGGATGCAGCGGCAGGATGACCGGGAGTTGGTCGGCGACCGCGTGCATCGCCTTCACCAGGCCGACCGCGTCTGCCGCGTCGTCGACGTTGCCCGGTCGGTGCAGCGTCGCCACCACGTAGCGGTCGGGGAGCGAGAGCGCCGCACGGATGCCGGCGACGTCGAAGCGGTCGAGATTGGCCAGCAGGGTGTCGATCATCGGGTTGCCGACCAGATGGATCTTCTCGGTGGCGACGCCCTCGGTCTCCAGGTGCGACACGGCGTCGGGGCTGGTGGCGAACAGCAGGTCGGACACGTGGTCGACGACGATGCGGTTGATCTCTTCGGGCATGGACCTGTCGAAGCTGCGCAGGCCGGCCTCCACGTGCGCGACCGGGATGCCCAGCTTCGACGCGACGAGGGCCGCGGCGAGTGCGGAGTTGACGTCGCCGTAGACGACGGTGAGCGCCGGGCGGTCGGCGATCATCAGCTCTTCCAGGCCGGTCATGACGCGCGCGGTCTGGCTCGCGTGGCTCCCCGAACCCACCCCGAGGTTGACGTCCGGTTCGGGGAGGCCCAGTTGCCGGAAGAAGACCTCGGACATCCGCTCGTCGTAGTGCTGTCCGGTGTGGACGAGGCGCTGCGGCACGCCGTGCCGCTCAAGGGCACGGATCACCGGCGCCGCCTTGGGGAAGTTGGGGCGGGCACCCGCGACGTGCAGAACGGCGTCGGCTGGCATGGATCTCCTCGTGATTTCGGGGCGAATCAGCGACGGCGCGCCAATAGTACAAGTTATCCAGTTTAAGGCATCTAATCGGCATAGGATGCCGAATGACGGATGCGTTGCGGTGTGCGTTGCCGGACCGGTGACCTGCCGTAAACGATGTTCTTACTCCCCGAAGGCAGGCAGACCCGCGTGAAGCAGATCGTCCAATCGGTGTCCGGCGGAGAGTTGCGCGTCGTCGAGGTTCCCCAGCCAGAGCCCGGCCCCACCGAGGTGCTCGTCGCCACGCGCAGGTCCCTGCTCTCCGCGGGCACCGAGCGCGCCGTGCGCGAGCTGGCCTCGGCGAGCCTGCTGCGTAAGGCCCGGGCCCGGCCGGATCTGGTCCGCCAGGTCGTCAACCGGGCACGCACCGGGGGAGTCCGCTCGACGCTCGCCGCGGTGCGCAGCCGGCTCGACGAGGACATGCCGCTCGGCTACAGCGCCGCGGGTGTCGTCGTCACCGCCGGCACCGCCACCGACGGCATCCGACCCGGGATGCGGGTGGCCACCGCCTCGGTGGGGCACGCCGAGTACCAGTCGGTGCCGGGTCTGCTCGCGGTGCCCGTCCCGGAGTCGGTGTCCGACGAGGCTGCCGCCTTCGGCGCGGTGGCGGCGATCGCCATGCAGGGCCTGCGGCAGGCCGAGGTGGGCCTCGGTGGTGCGGTCGCGGTCGTCGGTCTCGGCCTGGTCGGGCAACTGACGGTACGACTGGCGCTCGCCTCGGGGCTGCGCGTCATCGGCATCGACCTGCGCGACTGGACCGCCCAGTTGGCCGGCGAGTGCGGTGCGGTCGGCCTGGTCGAGGCGGGTGCGACGACCACCGACCAGATCATGGAACTGACCCGTGGCCGAGGTGTCGACGCGGTCCTGATCACGGCGGCGACGCCCTCGTCGGAGCCGGTCGCGCGCAGCACCGAGATCGCCCGTGACCGGGCCCGACTGGTCGTGGTCGGTGACGTCGGCCTGGACCTCGACCGTCGACGCTTCTACGAGCGCGAGCTGGATCTCCGGTTCGCGCGCAGCTACGGACCCGGCCGGCACGACCGGTCCTACGAGGAGTGGGGCATCGACTACCCGATCGGCCACGTGCGCTGGACGGCACGGCGCAACATCGAGGCCTATCTCGACCTGGTGGCCGGTGGCCGGGTGGCGGTCGACGACCTGGTGACGCACGTCTTCGAGGTGGAGCGCGCGACGGCGGCCTACGACGTGCTGGCCTCGGACCCGCGTTCGCTCGCGGTGCAGCTCAGCTACTCGGCTCCCGCGCAGCCGTCCCGGCAGACGATCACGATCCGCCCGCGCCGGACCTCGACGTCGCCGCGGGCCGGCCTGATCGGGGCCGGCAACTACGCCAAGGCGACGTTCCTGCCCGCGCTCAAGGCGGCGGGTTGGGGAGACGACCTCGTCGCCATCACGTCGGCCCGGGGCCTGTCCGCGCGGCACGCGGCCGAGCGCAACGGCATCGCCGTCGTGGCACCGACAGTCGAGGATCTGCTGGTCCGCGACGACGTCGACGTGGTGTTCGTCCTCAGCCGCCACGACTCGCACGCCCGCCTGGTGGTGCAGGCGCTCGACGCCGGCAAACACGTCTTCGTGGAGAAGCCGCTCGCGCTGACCCAGGACGAACTCGACGAGGTCAGAGCCGCCTACGACCGCAACTCCGGGCACCTGTTCGTCGGGTTCAACCGCCGGCACGCGCCGATGGTGGTGCACGCGAAGAGGGCCCTGGCCGCCGGGTCCGGGCCGATCACCGTCGCCTACCGGATCAACGCCGGGCAGTTGCCCGCCGCGCACTGGTACCACGACCGACGCCAGGGCGGTCGCATCCGGGGCGAGGTGTGCCACTTCATGGACCTGGCGTCGTGGCTGGTGGGCGAGCAGCCGCGGGTCGTGCACGCGTACGGCAGCGGTCGCGGCGAACCGGGTCTGGAGGAGGACGTGAGTGTCCTGCTCGGATACCCGGACGGGTCCACGGCGACGATCACGTACTCCACCCGGGGGCACCGGCGGACGCCGAAGGAGCGCCTGGAGGTCCTCGGTCGCGGGCACACCGTGGTGCTCGACGACTTCCGGCGGCTGGAGATCGACGGCCGGGAGGCGAAGCGGGTGTCCGGCGGCAAGGGGCACCAGGACCTGCTCGTCCACACCCGCGCGGTGCTCGCCGGGAACGCGCCCGCCGAACGGGACCTCGACGCGTCGTTCGGCACGACGAGGGCCGCGCTGTCCGCGGTCGCCGCCCTGACGGGCATCCAGGAGCACCCGTCGCGGCTGCCCACCCAGGTCGACACGGAGAGCGTGCGGGCCGGCTCCACCTCGTGACCGGCCGGGACACCGGGCGCTGCCGCGTGCCGGCGTCCGCGCGCCACGCCCGCCGGCGCACCTGGGTCAGTGCGGGGAGTCGCCGTCGACGAGCGGCGCGAGTAGTCGCCCGAGGGCGTGGGACATCGCGGTACGCGACTGGTTCGCCCGGATCCAGCTCCGCCCCGCCGCGCCCATCTTGGTCAGCTCGTCCGGGCTCGCCTGCGTGATCTGGGCGAGGCCGTGGGCGAGGTGGCCCGGCGGCGTCACGTAACCGGCGTCGGCACCCAGCACGAGATCGCCGACGGTCCCCGGGCTGTTGGTGACGATCGGCAGCCCGGCGGCCATGTAGTCGAACACCTTGTTGGGGCTCACCCCGGCACGGAACAACTCGACGTCGGCGAGCACGTGCACACCGACGTCCGCGGCGTGCAGGAGGTCGGGGATCTCCGACTTCGGCACCGGGTCGAGGAAACGGACGTTGGGACTGCCGAGGGCCAACGCCTGAAGGCGCGACTTCTCCACTCCGGCACCCACCAGCACGACGTCGATCTCGGGCACCGCTTCGGCGGCGGCCAGCAGCAGGTCGAGCCCGTTGGCCGGGCCGTGTGCTCCCGCGTAGACGGCGGTCCGGCGGGTGAACCCGTACCGTCGCCGCAGCTCGGCGCGGTCGCCGCTGGGTACGAAGTCCTCCGGGTCCGCCGCGTTCGGGATGAAGGCGATCTTCTCCGGCGCCACGCCGGTGCCCTCGATCGCCGCCCGTACGCCGGGCGCCATGATCACCACGCGGTCGGCGCGCTGGTACAGGAACCGTTCGAGGCGCGCCAACGCCCGGTAGGCCACCGACGTCTCCGACAGCGTGCCCATCTCGACGAGCACCCGCGGCCACAGGTCCCGGACCTCCAGGACGAACGGCGTACGCCGCAGTGTCGCCACGACGCAGCCGGAGAGGCCGGCCAGGAGGTGCGGCGAGGAGGCGTAGACCACGTCGGGTCGGGGTTGCCGCAGGCCGGCGACCGTGGCCGTCACCGCGTAGCTGGCCCAGTTGACCACCCGGCCCAGACCGTTGCCCCGGTACGGCGTCACGGCGACCAGGTGGAACCCCGGCTGTGGCCGTTGCGGCCGGCCGGTGATCATGTTGCGGCGGCCCGCGATGATCACGTGCGTCCAGCCGGGCAGCCGACTGAACAACTCGATGTGCCGGGTGCCGCCGGGATGGCCCGGGGGCACGGCGAAGTGGTTGAGGACGAGGACCCTGCGTGTCGTCATCGCGGTGCTCGCACGTGGTGGGTTTCCCCTGATCCGAGTTGGGTGACGGTGAGCAGGGCGCCCGCGTCGTCCCAGGTCGCCTGGAACCGGAGACCGTCGAGGGCGGTCGGGTCCGGCGGTCCGGGTATCGCGCCCAGCCCCCACACGGTGGTGTCGGCGCGGCTCTCGGCCGTGATCCACGTCGCCGGCTCCCAGCGTCCGTACGTCCGGCTGTGCCAGCCCGCGAAGGGCGCCGACCGTCCGCGCACCGCCTCGTGTCCGGCCAGTCCGACGAGGTCCAGCTTCGTCTCGCCGGCGGTGAGCGTGTCGTCGTCCACGACGACGTCGGGGTGCAGCGGAACGGTGAGCGACCAGGACCGGGCGGTCGCCGACGGGTCGGCGAACTCGACGATCGCCACGTACTGCTCGGCCACCACCACCGCGCGGCCGACGCGCACCGGGTGCTCGCCGCGCGCGTACGCGTCGTGCCACCCGAAGACGATCGTGCGATCCGGCAGGACGAGCGGTGCCCCGAGGTGGCCACGGCCGGAGTTCAGCCAGCGGAACGCCCGGTGCGGGACGAGCTGGTCCCGTCCGTCCGGGCGACGCACCGGGTGGGCGGCCGAGGTGCGCAACCCGTTGCGTACCTCCAGCGGGCCGTTGTAGGTGCCGGTGCCCGGGTCGGCGATCAGCCACCGGTCGCCGTGCTTGATCCAGACCGAGGTCAGGTCGGCGTGGCCGTGCGAGGGACCACCGTCCACCTTGAACCACACGCGCCACGGCCCCCGCTCGACAAGCGCGATGCCGCCCGAGGTCGTCGCGGTCGACCGGGTACGCATCCGCGCGACGAACTCCTCCGACGTGGCCTCGGGGCCGGGCGCGGGCGCGTACCACGCCAGTTCGTCGAAGTCGGCGTACCACCGCGCCGGCAGCCGTTCGCCGCACAGCGCGAGCCCGAGCGCGGTGGAGCCGGCCACGTCGAGCGGGTCGCCGGAGGACGCGAGCACCCGCCCCTCGTCCCAGTCGCCGTACTGCGGGACGTCGCCGTCGAACACGCCGAGCCGGGCCAGGTGCAGGCTGGCGGCGTGCAGGTCACGGTGGACGCGGGACGGCGCGCCGCCGAGCAGCACCCGCACGACGAGCATCTCGAGGACGAAACGGTGGTACGACACCGAGTCCTCGATCATGCGACCGTCGGGCCCGAAGTGTCGGCGTTGCTGGGCCGCGAACATCCGCTCGCCGGTACGCGCCCACCAGCGCGCGCGCCGGGCGGTGGGAAACATCCGGGCGAGCAGCAGCAGCCCGAGCGCGTCGCCGAGCAGGTGGTTGTTGCGCATGCTGCTCAACGTGTAGGGCAGCTCGACCATCAGGTGCCGGGCGCTGGACAGCAGCAGTCGCTCCATGCCGGTCACGACGTCGCGGGGTAGTCGGTCGCCGACCAACGCGAGGATCTGGTTCCAGGCGATCGCGCGCAGCGCGAGTTCCAGGCTGGAGTACCAGTTGACGCCCCGCTCCGGCGGGGACTGCGCACACCAGGCCCGCAGTAGCTCGTCGAGGCCGTCCTGCCACGGGCCGGCCGGGTCGAGGCGGGCTGCGCGGGCCAGGACGACCAGGTCCCGGTGGCGTGCCGCCTCCCAGGTGTGCTTCACGTCCGACAGTCGAGCCTCGGAACGGATGTCGATGCGCCACCACGGGTCGCCCGCCGGCCACTGCCGCCCGGTCAGCGGGTCGGTGCCCCACGGTGCGGACACGCCCGTCGGCACGCGGGCGCCGAAGACCCGGAGCCCGTCGTTCAGCACGTGGCCGGCGTCGTCCAGGCACCGCCGTCGCGCCCCGTCGCCGATCGGCAGCACGCTCGTCAGCGGCACCAACGCGGCCGGATGGTGTCGGTGCGCCCGCCCGTGGAACAGGACGGCGTGGAATCCGCTGCGCTTGGATGCCTCGTACGCCGCGCGCAGTGGCGCCGAGAGGCCCAGAGCACGCGTGTCCACGGCGATCGCGCGGAGATCGGGTTTCACCTTCACCTTCCCCTTGGGTGTTGGCACGGAGATTCCGTCGTTTCGTCCCGAGCGGGACGACGCCTATAGCAAGCTGCAATTGCTATCAAATCGGGCATTTGGCACGTTCTTGAGGTTGTTTTCAGATCAGGTGACGGACGCGTGCCGGTCGGGACGGGTCGTCGGTCTGTCGGGTGTCCAACGTCGCCGGTGCCGCTTCAGTGACGACGCCACCGGTGCCGCTTCACGGACGAGGTACCGGTGCCGCCGCGCGAGCGACGTGGTCGGCACCGCCGCGGGAGCGACGTGGTGGGTGCCGGTGCAGGGACGAGGAGGAGTGGTCGTGACATCGCGAACCCGGGTGCGGCTCGGATCCCGTACGCCGGTGCCGGCTCGGGCCGGTGTCGGATTCGCCCCCACCGGTGGGGCCACTGTCGCCCCGGCCGGGACGAGTCGGGGTGGCTGGCGGACGAGGGCGACGACCCTCGCCGTCGGGCTGCTGTGTGTCGCGGCCTTCCAGGCGTCGTCGGCGAACGCCTGGCTGATCGTCCTGCAGGCGTCCGTCGCGGCGATCCTGCTCAGCTGCCGTCTTCCCCGTCCCCGACTGCCCGACGTGCTGGCGGTCGCGGTCGCCGGCTGGGCGCAGCTGACCGTCCTCTGGTCCAGTGACGCCGCGCAGACGCACGGTGTGGCCCTCGCGTACACCTCGGCCTGTCTGCTCTTCGTCGCGGTCCGCCACGTCGCCACGACGCCGAGGCACCTGCTTGCCGTCGGTGGCGCGTACATCGTCGGGTGCGCGCTGGCCGTGTGGCGTCTGGTCATCGAGGCGCGTGGGGTCGGCGGGCAGGCCAGCGCGATGGACATGGCGGTGCGCTTCGGCATCGAGGGCACCAACATCAACTTCACGGCCTACTCCAGCGTCACCGCGTTCGTGCTGGCGCTGGGCCTGTTGAAGATCCGCGGTCAACGGCGGCTCGTCACCATCGGACTGACCGCCGCGTTGCCGGTGCTGGCGTCCGGGGTCTTCCTGAACCGGACCAAGGGCGCCCTGGTCGCCCTGCTGCTCGTGGTGGTGTACGCGCTGCTCAGCGAACTCGGCCCCCGCACGATGTGGGTGACGGCGGCCGCGGTGGTGCCGACGCTGCTGCTGACGGTGCCGCTCGGCCTGGGGCAGAGCGCCCTGGTGTGGGCCGACGACCTCATCGGCTCGGAGGCGACAGGCGACGTGCTGAGTCGGATCGAGTTGTGGCGGTACGCGTCCGCCTACTGGTGGGACGTCCTGTGGGTGGGCGGCGGCGCGGGAACCTTCGAACTCTGGAACCCGTTGGGCATCCGCCCGCACAACGCCGTCCTCGCCGTCGCCGTGGACCTGGGCCTGGTCGGGCTGTTGGGCGTCGCCGCCCTGTTCGGGGTGGTGCTCGCCCGACGGGCGGCCCGGTGCCCGGTCGGACTCCGGGTCGCCGGGCTCTTCCTGGTGGGCGGGTTCCCGCTCTGGCTGACCGGAGTGTGGGAGTTCGAGCGGGGGTCGTGGCTGGCGCTCGCCCTGCTGTCGATGCTGCCGGTCCAGGCCGTCGGCCGTCGGCTGGTGGCTGACCCGGGCCGGCTGGCGGCCCCTCCGCCGGGACCGGGCGGTGCCCGCGCCGGCGCGCCCCTTCTCGGCGGAGCCGTTCCCACGTGATCGGGGCCATCACCGGTGTGACTACCCGGTCGTTGGCTCGTTCAGTGACTACTGACAGCCAGCCGATCGACCCGCACCGTCGCGGAGCGCCGGAACATGCCGGGGCGCGACAGTCGTCCCGCGGCGGTCGACGGGCGCTCAACAGTGTGGAGGGTCGGCGAGTGCAATCTCGGAACCGGGTCCGGGTCGACTCGCGACCGCCCAGGGCCGGCCGTCCGGCACGGAGTGGTCTCCGGTGACCGCCGTCGACCGGATCAGTCACGGCCGGCACCGCTCGCCGGTCGGTGACCTCCAGATGCCGCCCGCGGCGCCGCGACCCGGGCACCGCGTACACCCGCCGGTCGCGGCACCGGCAGGTCGAACGACGACCTGGCTGCCGCTGGCGCTGGCGCTGGCGTGGATGCTCGGCACGTTCGGGGCGTTCTGGTTGACGAGGCTGGCCCGCGATGTCGGAAACCCCGACCAGCTCAGCGTCTTCGTGCTCGTGGCGACAGCCCTGTTCGCCGGTGGGTACGTGGCGCAGATGTCCCGCCGTCCGCCCGCGGTGGCGGCCGCCACCCACTCCGTCGCCCGCATCCGGCTGGTACGCCAACTGGTCCTGGCCAGCGCCGTCTACTACGTCGTGGTGAACCTGACGCGGCTGACCCAGTTCGGTGCCACCGGCCCCGGCAGTGTGTGGGCCAACATCCAGGCGCCCGCCACCGGCTACGTGAACAAGTTCGACGTCTACCAGCAGGGGTTCGGCAGCACGAGCCCGTGGATGACGCTGCTGTTCCCGCTCGGCGTCCTCAGCGTGACCCTCGTGCCGCTGTTGGTGGTGCACTGGCGCAGTCTCTCCGGCTGGCTGCGACTCGCCGGCGTGGTCGCCACGGCGACGCACATCGCGTTCTACCTCTTCATCGGCACGATGAAGGGGCTCGGCGACGTCGTCATCATGCTCGCGGCGGGGATGTTGGTCGCGTGGGCGTCGGTCCGGCACCGGCCGCGGGTCCACTCCCGGCGACGCCGGGCGCTCCTGCTGGTCGTCGGGGCGTTCGTGCTCCTGGCCACCTACATGATCCACAATCACGCGACGCGGGCGGCCGAGTTCGGCACCACGGGCGACGTGGTGCACGTGAATCCGTCCGTGGAACGTGTCGTGGGTAAGCCGATGGCCGAGGGCATCGCCGCCATCATCGGCTATCCGACGCACGGCTACCTCGGGTTGTCCCACAACCTCCAGGTGCCCTTCGAGTGGTCCCGTGGTCTCGGCAGCGCGCCGTCCGCGGCGATCTTCGCCGAGCAGACCCTCGACGTGGACCTGACCGAGCACCCGACCTACCCCGACCGGACGGAGCACGAGAAGGGGTGGCCGGCGCGCATGTACTGGGCCACCATCTATCCCTGGCTCGCCTCGGACCTGACCTTCCCCGGCGCGGCGTTGTTCATGGGCCTGGTCGGGTGGCTCTTCGCCGGCTCGTGGCGCGCGGCGGTGTCCTCCCGACGGGTGGTCCCGACGTTGATCTTCGCGCAGCTCTGCATTCTCATCATCTACGTGCCGGCGAACAACCAGCTCGGGATGGCACCGGAATCGATAGTCGGGATGGCCACGCTACTGGCGCTGCACGTCATGCAGTCGCTCTTCAGCGAACGCCGGCAACCCGCGGCGGGCCCGACCCCCGTCGTGCGGGCCGCCGGCGGATAGGCCGACCGGCCCGACCGCACCGGCGTGCCGTCAGCCCCACTGCCGGAAGAACCTGCCGAGAGGCTCCGCGTACGCCCGGTAGTCGAACGATTCGAGCGCCTGGCTGCGTGCGGCCTGGCGCATGACGCTGCGCTGCGCGAAACTCAGCCGCGTCGCCGCGCGGAACGCCTCGGTGACCTCGGCCACCGTGTGGTCCCGGCAGACCAGGCCCTCCAGGTTGGGGCGCAGGTATCTGCCCATGTCGCTGGTGAGGTTGGCGATCACCGGTGTGCCGCTGGCGAGACTCTCGCAGAACTTCGTCGAGAAGCCCGCCTCCGCCGCCCGCTCCGGCCTGCGGACCAGGACTGTGAAATCCGCGCCCTGCAGGGCGTTGGACACCTCGACCTGTGGCAGGCGACCCAGGCACCGCACACCGTCGGGCAACGGCCGAGCGTCGAAGAGCCCGCGCACCTCGTCCAGCGTCGGGCCGTAGACGCGCAACTCGACGCTCGCGCCGTCGCGCTGGACGTTGCCCACCGCCTCGATGACGGTACCCAGGAGATCCTTGCGGTTTCCGTGCGGATTTCCCGCGTAGGCGAGCGTGAGCAGCGGTGCGTCGCCCGCGCTCTGCCGGGCGTCCAGCGTCAGGCTCTTGACGTCGAGAGTGGGTGGCACCCGCAGGAGGGGTTTGCCACTGCGGCGGTAGTGGGCCTCCAGGTGGGAGCTGATCGCGATGATGCCGTCGCACCGTGGGTAGTAGTGGCGCAGGGCCAGCTTCATGCTGGCATGCAGTGGGCCGAGGTAACCACCCCGCACGTGGCGTCCGTTGAACCAGTCGACGACGTCGACGATCAGCGGCACCCGGTGCCGACGACACCAGCGTTGCAGGTGGAACATGTACTGGGCCTGACCGCCGTGCACCAGGACGTGCGAGGGCCTGGTCGGCTGGGCGTCGAGCCAGCGGACCGTCCGCTGACCCCAGCGTACGAGCGTCTGGACGGAGCTGCCGATCGGCCCGGCCTCCGGCGACGGCCGCTCCGCCAGGCCGAGGTGGGAGATCGAACCCGGCCCGTCGACGCCCGGCAACGGCGTGACGGTGCGGGGGTCCGGTCCGCCGCTGGCGACCACCACGTCGTAGCCGGCGGCGGCCAACGACGCCACCAGGCCGTAGACCCGCCGGGACCCCGCCTCCCCCCACGGGAAGAGGAACGGACCCACACAGGCGACCCATCCGGTACGTCTCATCGCGGTACTCCACTCGCTTCAAAGGCCTGTTTCATAAGGGCGGTCGTGCCGAGGCGGAGTCCGGGCGGCGATCCGGCAAGGCGCGGTTTCGTCCGGATACCGGTGTTGTATCCGGACGAAACCGCAACGCCGCCGGTCGTCGTCCGGGCCCGCCGCAGGCCGGCCAGTTCTTATGAAACAGGCCTTAGGTCAGTTGCCGGCGGGCGGCGGTGGCGGACCCGGTGCGGGCCGCCGAGCCGAGCGTGGCGGCGAACCGCGCGGCCACGCTCTCCTTGGCGTGCTCCTGCCGGGCGAAGGCAGTGCCGTTGCGGGCCAGCCGCTCCCGCAGGGCCGCGTCCCGGCAGAGGTCGGTCAGACCGCGGACCAGCGCCCCGGTGTCGTTGGTACCGACGATCACGCCCGCGTCGGCCTCCTGGATGTGGTGCATCGACGCCACCTCGGCGGGCCCGTAGCCGAGGATCGGACGGCCCGAGGCGAGATACTGGGGGATCTTCGTCGAGACCGAGTAGCGGGTGTAGCGGCGGATCTCCTCGTCGAAGGACTCGATGTGGACGAGGACGTCGGCGCCGCGCAGGGCGGCGGGCACCTCGTCGCTGGCCAGCGACGGCCCGAGCCGCACCCGCGGCAGGGCGGCGAAGTGCCTCGCGTACCGGCTGAGGTCCGTCTCCGGTGCGTGGATGGTCAGCCGGACGGGCAGACCGGCCTCGGCCAGGCCGTCCAGTGCGGCGCCGATGTCGCGCAGCGACTCCCAGCGGTTGAGGTGCAGAGCGCCGACGTAGACCAGCTCCGTCGTCCCCTGCTGCCGCGCCGCGTCGCGGGGTGGGGCGAAGAAGGTCTCGTCGACGCAGTTCGCGAACGCGCTGAACGGAATGCGGTAACGCCGGGTGTACTCCTCGGCCATCGGCTGACTGATGACCATGCCGAGCGGGGCCAGGCGGAGAAGTCTCGCGATCGTCTCCTGGACGGACCGGTCGGCCCGACCGAAGAGCTCGCCGTTGTCGTACAGGGTTGCCGGCCAGTCGTCGGTGAAGTGCGGCACCACCGGAACGTCGCAGGTGCGCGCGGCGAGCGCGGTGATCCTGGTCAGCCGCACGCTGCCGAGCATCGAGTAGACGACGTCGGGCTGGAAGTCGCGCATCCACTCGATGAGCGCCGGGGGAACCCGGATGGGGCTGAGGTCAGCGCTCGCGCGCAGTTGTGCGTAGATCTTGGCCATGGTGGGTCGGGTCTCCGCCGCGGCGTGTACGGCGGCGATCGGTCGGCTCTGTTGCAGCGGCGTACGCCCGTTCCAGCCCGACATCCGCATGGCGTAGTACTGGATGGGCAGGTAGTGGTCTCGCGGCGGAAAGTGGAAGAAGTGTTCGCACACGTCCGTCGACGGGGTGATGTTGCCGGTGTGTACCTGCGCGAGACGGTCCCTGGGCCAGCCGGAGAAGAGGTTCGACAGGGTCAGGGCGGTCCCGCTGACCCGGCTGAAGGGCGTGTGGCTCACCACCAGCACCCGCGGAAATTCCTCGTCGAACACCATCTGCGTAATCCCCTCTCTCAGGTGGTCCGTATTCGCAGTGCCCGCCGGTAGCCGTAGAGGGCCGCCGGGACGACCGTCACGGTGTAGATGACGACGGCGACGAACGGTGTCGCGGCCACCCCCCACCAGTGCAGACCGAGCAGTTTTCCGACAATGGACAGTGGTAGGTAAAGGAGGTAGCCGCACAGTTGTGGGCGGACTATTCCGGCCGCGTTCTGCACCATGAACCGCGGCGAGATCGCGGCCAGCACGACCCACCAGCAGGCGAGGCCCAGCAGGAGTGACCTGTTGCCTATCGAGATCGGCAACCAGGCCGCGAAGAACTGCTCGCCGTACGCCACCAGGAAGATCGACGGCAGCACGGCGATGAGCGTCGACACCATCGTCATCCGCCGCACGGTTCGGCGTATCCAGGCCAGGTCACCGCGTGCCAGGGCCTCACCGTGCAGTGGCCACAGTGGCTGGTTGACGAGCGTCACCAGTGCGCCGAGCTGGTTGAACAGTCTGGCCGGCACCGCGTACGCGGTGACGCTGGCGAGACCCAGCACGTGCGCGATGAGCAACGGGTCGGCGTTGTCCGCCAGCACCATTATCAGCGTGACCAGGAAGAAGAGGCCGCCCAGGCCGAACAGCTCCCGGACCCCCCGACCGTCGACGAATCTCAGGCGGGGCGCCAGGTGCGGCAGCCGCCAGCCGAAGGTCCACACGGTGTTGACGATGTTCACGAGTAACGGGGCGACGGCGATGCTGGCGATGACCGCTATCGGCGGCAGCTTCGCGTACACCGCGCCGAGTGCGAGGGGTAGCGAGAGCGCGCTCGACGTGGCCTGCCAGACATTGCTGGCCGCCACCTGCTGATACGCGTACTGGACGCGGGCGACGAGCGACAGCGGAATATTGAGCAGGAACGCGGTCAGGCACACCAGGGCGACGAGGTGGGCGTCCCGCGCCGCCGTGCCTGTCGCGTTGAAGAGCAACGGCCACGGGACGAACCCACCGACCAGCCACAGCAGGCCACACGTCGGGAGCGCCACCCCGCAGACCGCGGCGTAGGCGCTGGAGACGTACCGCCGGGCGGTGTCCGAGTCGCCGTCCACCCGGCACGGCGCGAGTCTGGTCATCAGCCCGAGGCCGACGCCCAGGTCCGCGAAGGCGACCATCCCGGTGACGGCGAGCACCGCCGCCCAGAGCCCGTACAGGTCGGTGCCCAGATACGACAGGGTCACGGGAAGCAGGACGAGTGGGACGAGAGCGCTGACCGCCCGGCTCAGCGCCGCGGTGGCGATCCAGGACAGCAGCCGGCGACCGCGACGCGGGGCCGGGGGAGCGGGGTCGACCGGCGCGGGTGGTTCCATCGTCTGGACGGCCCGCCGCGGCCGGGGCGATGCGGCGGCGTGCAGCGGCTCGTACCGCTGAGACCTGCCGTGCCGGGTCCGCATCTGTCGGTCCTATCGATCGGCGGCGAACGCCGGAGGGACGCGCCTGGCGACGCGGTCGCCGCGACGCGGCCTCGCGTGGGGGTTCCTCACGGTCATAACTGTCGGTGCGGGGGTTTGGGTGTGGTCGTCGGTCACCGCCCGCCGCGCCGGTCACCGCGACTGCAGGGGTACGCCCACCGGACCGCCCACCGTCGGGTCGATCGGCTGGGCGCAGAGCAGCGCCAGGTGCTCGATGAGCTTCGCCGCGTCGTCGTACGGGTCGAGCCCGCTCACCTCGATCGGGTCGAGCGTCGGCACGGCCACGTGGGACACCAGCGGGTGGAACGGCCGGGTGTCCACCTCGCCGGTGCCGAACAGGTCCTCGTGCAGCTTCTCTCCGGGACGAAGGCCGGTGTAGACGATCGGCACCCTGCTGGACGCCTGCTCGGCCATCTGCCGGGCCAGGTCGGCGATGCGGACCGGCTCGCCCATGTCCAGCACCAACGCCTCCCCGTCGCGGCCGATCTCGGCGGCCTGGAGCACCAGGTGGACGGCCTCCTGGATGGTCATCAGGTAACGGGTGACGTCCGGGTGGGTGACGGTCAGCGGTCTGCTGTCCTCGATCTGCCGCTGGAACGCCGTCACCACCGAGCCGCGGCTGCTGAGCACGTTGCCGAACCGGACGCTGAGGAAGGTCCCCGGGAACCGGGAAGCGGCGTGCGCGGTCAGGCGCTCGGTGATCCGCTTGGAGTACCCGAGCACGCTTGTCGGGTTGGCCGCCTTGTCGGTGGAGATGTTGACGAACCTGGCCACGTCCCGGCAGGCGTCCAGCACGGACAGTGTGCCCCAGACGTTCGTCTTGACCGCCTCGCCGGGGTGGCGCTGCAGCAGGGTCAGGTGCTTGAGTGCCGCCGCGTGCAAGATGATCTCGGGGCGGCGTTCCCGGATGATCCGTCGAAGGCCCTCGTCGTCGCGCAGGTCGGCGAGGATCAGCTCGGGGCCGTCCAGCAGGGCCCGCCCGGCGAGCGACATCTGCAGGCCGTGCAGGGCCGACTCGTCCCGGTCCAGCATCATCAGCTCGCCCGGGTCGGCCTTCATCACCTGACGGCAGAGTTCCGAGCCGATCGACCCGCCGGCACCGGTGACCAGGATCCGTCGTCCGGTCAGGCTGTTCGTGCTCAGCGGCAGGTCACCGACCACCTGGCGGCGGCCGAGCAGATCGCCGATCTGCACGTCCCGCACGTCGGTGACGGTGATCCGGTGGTCGACCAGGTCCCGCACGGGCGGCAGCACCTTGAACATCGCACCGGTGGCGAGCGTGGCCTCGCGGATCTGGCGGATCAGCGCCGCGTCGGCGTTGGCCACCGAGAAGATGATCGCCTTCGCGCCGGTACGCCGCACCGCGGTCTCGACGTCCTGCCGCCCGCCGAGCACCCGCACCTCCCGGATGCGCAGGTCGCGCTTGTCCGGATCGTCGTCGAGGGCACCCACCGGCAGGTACCGGCCGCGCGGGTCGCCGAGCATGGCCCGCAGCAGCTCCTGACCGGCGTTGCCCATCCCGAACAGCAGGACCGGTGTGGAGGACCGGACGTCGGGACGCATGGAGAGGTCCCGGCGGTGCCGGTACGCGAACCGGGCACCGAGCATCAGCAGCAGGGCGAGGGCGCCGCCTACCAGCGGGGTGCTCGCCGGCACCGGTCGGTCACCGGAGGACAGCAGGCCGAGCAGCACGATGGCCGCCGTCAGGATGGTGGTGCCGGCGACGCCCTGGACCTCCTGGAGGCTGCCCAGCGGGTGCCGTCCGGAGTAGAGCCGGCGGACCGCCGCCACCGCCACGTGCACGACCGCCGCGAGCACACCGATCGCCGCGGCCCGACCCAGTTGGCCTGCCGGGAGATCGAACTCGAACCGGGTCCACACGGCCGCGCCGAAGCCGCTGACCCAGGCGGTGGTGTCGGTGGCGAGGAAGCCCGCGGTACGGCGGCGGGCCCTGGCCCGCCGAGTCGTTCGGCCCGCGCGCTCCGTGTGCTCAGTCTCCTGCGGCATGTGCTGGCTCCCTGACCCGTCTTCGACCGCTTCCGCCGCGTACGACAGAAGGGACCATAAGCCCTTTGTCCTTGTTACAGGCAGTTTCGTGTTTTTTGGGTTCTTTGCCGGAGATAGCACCAAGTTGTGCCCGGTCCGGTGAAGATCAGCCCGCCGGTACGCCCCGCGGCGTCACCGGATCGGCCATCTCCCGCACCCCGGTCGTCACACCGTGCAGGCTCCTGTCCGGAGGCTCAGGAACTCCTCGATCGCGACGGACACCCGGGCGATCTGCGCCTCGGTGAGTGCGCTTCCGCTGGGCAGCGTGAGCCCGTTGGTGAAGAGTTGTTCCGCCGCGCCGGTGAGCAGGGTCTCCGCACCGTCGTGCATGGGCTGGAGATGCATCGGCTTCCACACCGGCCGGGTCTCGATGTCCCGCTCGGCCAGGTGGGCCGCCAGGTCGTCCACCCCCCAGCCGCACCGCTGCGGCTCGACGGTGATGACGGTGAGCCAGCAGTTGGACTCGGTGTCCTCCGCGCCGAGCAGCCGGACGCCCGGCACCGGGGCGAAGAGCTTGGCGTAGTGGTCGCGCAGCTGGCGGCGCCGGGCGATCATCGCGTCCAGCCGGAGCAACTGGGCTCGGCCGAGCGCCGCGAGGAGGTTGCTGAGCCGGTAGTTGTAACCCGTCTCGCGGTGCTCGTAGTGCCGCGCCGGTTCGCGGGCCTGTGTCGCGAGGTGACGGGCCCGGGCGAGCAGCACGGTGTCGTCGGACACCAGCATCCCGCCGCCGGAGGTGGTCATGATCTTGTTGCCGTTGAAGGAGAGCACGCCGACGCGCCCGAAGGAACCGGCGGGTCGCCCCCCGTGGCCGGCGCCGAGGGCCTCCGCGGCGTCCTCCACCAGGGGGACGTCGGCGTCGGCGCAGACCGGGAGCAGGGCGCGGTAGTCGGCGCAGCTGCCGAACATGTCCACCGGGACGACCGCGCCGACCCGCTCACCGCGTGCGCGCAGCCGTCGCAGCACCTCGTCGACGAGGACGACGTCCACGTTGCCGGTCCGGGGGTCGCAGTCGACGAAGACCGGCCGCGCCCCGATGTAGCGGGCCGCGTTCGCGGTGGCGACGAAGGTGAGCGTGGGCACGACGACCACGTCGCCGGGCCCGACCCCGACACCGAGCAGCGCCAGGTGCAGGGCGGCGGTCCCGGAGTTGACGGCCACGGCTCCGGCGGTGCCGACCCGCGCGGCGACGTCCCGCTCGAAGGCGTCCAGGTCCGGGCCGACAGGTGCGACCCAGCCCGAGCGCAGGGCGGCGAGCAGGTACGACTCCTCCAGCGGTCCGATGTCGGGTGGCGACAGGTACACGGTGCCGCTCATCGGGCACCGCCGGTCACGAAACCACTGGGAATCGGCACGATCCCACCTCCAACGGCGTCGGGGACAACGCCGGATGAGCGTCCCATCGGGGCTGAAACCGGATGACGGCCCTGATTGGTGACACACAACCCGCATTGCCCCGATCAACCCCAAAACCCGCAGTCGGACACGGCCAGCTCGGCGGCCTTCTGTGGGGTAGTGGCCCACGACGCGAGCCGTGAGCGTCACGACGGCCGGTCGGGCGAGGCCAAAACTGGCCGGTCGGGCGAGGGGAGGGGCGGCCCCTTCGGCCGGGGGTTCGTGCCGCTGCTCAGGTCACCAGGGATGCGCGCGACGTCACGATTCTGGTCATCTCGGACGCTTGGCGCGTACGGGGACTTCGAGCGCTATACACCTATTGTGGAGGTTATCATCGGCCCCTGGGTCGACCTGGACGATCGGCGGAGATGCGGGGGCGACATGCGTACGGTGCCCGAGCGGGCCGGCGTCGGGACGGCCAACTGATGCGCGTCCGCCTCGACCAACCTGGAACGCTGCTCGGCCCGGTGCTCGGGTCACTCGACAGTCTCCTGTGCGCGGGGGCGCGGGCCCGTCGGGCGATCCGGGGTCTTGCCCTCGCCGGCCGGTTCGCCGCCCGGGGAGACAACTTCACGTTCGACCCGGACGGCGTCTACACCTGCGAGTCGATCGAGGTCGGCCACAATGTCGATCTCGGGTACCGGCCGATCCTGATGGCGGCCCGGAGTCGGATCCGCATCGGTGACAACGTGATGTTCGGCCCCGAGGTGACGATCCGGGGTGGCAACCACCGCATCGAGCAGGTCGGCGTACCGATGATCGCGGTCGACAAGGACGCCGGCGACGACACCCACGACCGGGGCGTCACCATCGGCGACGACGTGTGGGTGGGCACCCGGGCGGTGATCCTGCACGGGGTGACGATCGGCCGGGGTGCGGTGATCGGCGCCGGCGCGGTGGTCACCCGGTCGGTGCCGCCGTACGCGGTGACCGCCGGCAACCCGGCCCGGGTGATCCGCCTGCGGTGGCCGGTGGAGACCATCCGGGCCCACGAGCGGCAGCTCTACCCGGCCGACCGTCGGCTGACCGCCGCCGAACTGGCCGGCCTCGCCGAGCTGCCGGTGCCCGAGCCGCGTGCGACGCCCGTGACGAAGTCGCTGACCACCGGCGTCCAGCCGCGATAGTCGAAACAGTGGGCCCGCTCCCGGGCCGCGCGGCTCATCGTCCGCCAGGCCGCGTCGTCGAGACGCAGCGCCCGCTCGACGCCGCGCCGGACATCCTCGGCTGTCGAGCCGTCGAGCAGGATGCCCTCCCGACCGTCCACGAGGTAGCGCCGCAAATCGCTGGTGAGGTTGAGCAGCACCGGGCAACCGGCCGCCAGGCTCTCCGGCACCTTGGAGGGGAAGCCCGCCTGCGCGTACCCGACCGGCGGGCGGACCAGCACGGAGAAGTGCGCCCGGCGCAACTCGGCGAGCACCCGCTCGCGGGGCACCCGGCCGAGGAAGCTCACCTGGTCGTCGAGGTCGATCGGCCCGGCCGCACCGAGGTCGGAGAGGCTGCTGGCCTGCTCCCGGCTGATCCCGGCGATCACCAGGTGCACCCTGGCCCGATCGGCGGGCGGAAGTAGACGGATGCCCTCCAGCACCACGGCCACCTGGTCCTTCACACCTGCCGACCCGGCGTAGAGCAGTCGGAGGCCGTCGCCGAGCGAGGCCGGTGCGGGATCGGCGTAGTCGGCGCGGTCGACCTGGGGCGGCACCACCAGGGTCCGCCGGCCCTGGCGCACGAAGTGCCGTTCCAGCAGTTCGGAGATGACGATGACCTGGTCGGCGAGTCGTCCGGCCCAGAAGGACGCCCAGCGGTGTCGGAGGAAGTACGGCGTCAGCCAGCCCCGGGGGAACTGCGCCCGGTCGTGCTGCTCCAGCACGTCCACCGTCACCCGGCACCGCACCGCCACGCGCAGCACCGCCCAGGTCGTCAGGTCCCACAGCCCGAGCGGCAGGTGCACGCCGGCCAGCTCACCCGGACGGACGCCCGCGCGGCGCAGCGCGGCCAGCACCCGCAGCGGGCGGACGCGCCGGTGCCACAAGCGGCCCAGCACCCCACCGCCCAGGCGGCGTCGGGGCAGCGTGATCAGGCGGACGCCGGGGGGTAGGTCCACCGCGCTCGGCGGACGCGACCCGTCGTCGGGCCAGTCGTTGACCACCAGTGTCTGTCCCCCCGGCGGGGTGGCCGAGCGGGCCAGTTGCAGAAGCCGGTTGGACATCGCGTCACCGTGCGGAAACCGGTACGCGGCCAGCGCCAGCACCGTCGGCGTCGTGGTGGGCCGCAGGGCGGAGATCAGGTCCGTGCCGGTGGTGGGCTCGCCCACGGTCTACCCCCTCAGAAGATTGAGGTAATTTGTGCCATTATGACTGCTTAGTCTAGGCGGGCCGTCGGAATGAGGAGACATGCAGCGTGCAGCCGTGCGCGACACCCGGCGGGCGTCGGCCGGAGCCCCGTGGTGAGCCGACCGGTGGTGGTGCAGCACTCGGCGGGCACCCCCGGTGCCAACGGCCCGCTGACGGCCCTGCGGCGGGTGCTCGCCTCACCCCTGGCCGACCGGTACGAGTTCGTCCGGATGCACCAACACGCCGGCAACGGCAGCCTGAACGTGCCGCTGCTGCGGGAGTGGGTGCGGCTGTTGCGACGGGTCCGCCCCGATCTGGTGCACGTGCGGGGCCTGCAGAACGAGGGCTTCCACGGCGTCCTCGCCGCCCGCCTCGCCGGCTGCCCGCGGATCCTGGTCACCGTGCATGGCACCGTACGTGACCTGCGTCAACCGGGTCGCGCCTGGCGGCGGCGACTGCTCGTGCACGGTGCCGAACCCGCGACGCTGCGGCTGGCCACCCACGTCGGCACCGTCTGCGCGTACGCCGCCGGCCGGGACTTCCTGTCCGGCCTGGGCGGGAAGTTCGTCGGGGTGATCCCCAACGGGGTGCCGCTGCCGGCCCGTCCACACGCCGAGCGGGACCGGGTCCGGGCCGAGCTGGGCCTGCGTCCCGACGACGTGGCCATGATCGTGGTGTCCCGGCTGACCTGGGAGAAGGGTTACGCCGTCCTCGCCGACGCGATGCGCCGACTGCCGCCGTCGGCCACCCGCCGGGTGTTGCTCGTCGCCGGCGACGGGCTCGACCGGGACGGGATCGCCGCCGCGCTGGCCGGGGCCGGCCACGTCGAGGTGCGCCTGCTCGGCAACCGTCTCGACGTACCGGACCTGCTCGCCGCGGCGGACCTCTTCGTCTTCCCGACCCTGCACGAGAACCTCTCCAACGCGCTGCTCGAGGCGATGGCGTACGGGCTGCCGGTGGTCGCGTCGGCGGTGGGCGGCAACGTCGAGGTGCTGCGCTCCGGCGGCGGCCGGCTGGTGCCGGCCGGCGACCCGGCCGCCCTGGCCGCGGCACTGACGCCGCTGCTCGACGACCCCGCCGAGCGGCGTCACGTGGGGGAGTTGGGTCGCAAGGTGGTGGCCGAGGACTACGGCCTCGACGTCATGCTCGGTCGCCTCGACCGGGTCTACCAGCAGATCCTCGGGGAGTGACGGTGGCGCGGCCCCGCAGCCCACGGGTCACCCTGCTGGGCTTCACGGTCCCGGACGACCTGCTCGCCGAGATCATCGCCCGGGACACCATCATGCCCACCCAGACGCACACCTTCGCCTGGAGCCTGGTGCGCAGCCTGCGGGCCGCCGACTGTCCGGTACACCTGCTCTCCGCGGCGCCGGTGTCCACCTGGCCCGGCAACGGGCAGATCCGCTTTCGTGCCGGGCGGTTCCGGCAGGACCACGTGGACGGTCAGCTGCTGGCGTTCGTGAACCTGCTCGGCCTCAAGCACCTCACCCGGTTCGTGGCCGCCTGGCGTACCGGCGCTCGGGCGCTGCGCGAGCGGGACGCCGACGTGCTGCTGGTGCACGGCGTGCACTCGCCGTTCCTCTGGTTCGGTGTGCTGCGGGCGCGCCGCCGGGGCGTCCGGGTGGTGCCGGTGCTCACCGACCCGCCGGGTGTCGCGCTGCCCACCGACGGTCGGCTGGTCCGGCTGCTGCGCGGGCTCGACGTCGCCCTGGTCCGGGCCGCCCTGGCCCGCTGCTCGGGGGTGATCGCGTTGACCCCCGCGCTCGCCGAGGACTTCGCGCCCGGCCGGCCCCGGCTGGTGCTGGAGGGCATCTGTTCCGCCGACCCGCCGGAGCTGCGCGAGGACGCCCGGGTGGTGCCGGCGCCGGAGCTGCGCGAGGACGTCCGGGTGGTGCCGGCGCCGGAGCTGCGCGAGGACGCCCGGGTGGTGCTGCCGCCGGGCCCGCCCGTGCCGCGCGGTGCGACCAGGGACATCGTGTACGCGGGAGGACTGAGCCGCGCCTACGGCGTGGACCGGCTGGTCGAGGCGTTCCGCGGTTTGGCCGGGGACGACCTGCGGCTGTGCGTGTACGGCCGGGGCGAACTGGCGGGTTGGCTGCGCGACCAGGCCGCCGTGGACCGGCGCATCGTGCCCCCCGCGCTGCTGCCCCGGTCGGAGCTGTTGCCCCGACTGGCCCGGGCGGCCGTGTTGGTGAACCCGCGCCCGGTGGACCAGGACTTCGTCCGCTGGTCCTTCCCGTCGAAGATCATCGAGTACCTCGCCGCCGGGGTGCCGGTGGTGAGCACCCGGCTGCCCGGCATTCCGGCGGAGTACGCGCCGTGGCTGTCCTTCGCCGAGCCGGACACCGCCGACGGACTGCGGGCGGCCGTCGGCCGGGTGTTGGAGCTTCCGGCGGACGAGGCCCGTGCGCGCGGGGAGGGTGGGGCCCGCTTCGTGCGGGAGACGCGTAACCCGGCCGCGCAGGGTCGCCGCGTGCGCGACTTCCTCGCCGGCCTGGCCGGGCTGCCCGACCAGCGCGGCGCTCAGCCCCGACCGCTCGCGGCGGCCTTGCTGAGCAGGTCCTCGATCTGGTCGACGCCGACCCGCAACGACATCCGGTCCTGATAGAGCTGGCGACCCCGACGGCCCATCTCGATCCGCTGCTCGGCCGGCACCCGGGCGGCGGCCGCGAACTGGTCGGCCAACGCCCGCCAGTCGTCCGGGGGGCAGACCAGCCCGGCCCCGCCCGCGCTGACCAACCGGGCCGCGTCGCCGTCGGCCGACATCAACACCGGACTGCCACAGGCCAGCGCGGCCTGCAACTTCGACGGCACCGTCCCGCGCAACCACGGCAGGTCGCGCAGCATGACCAACTGGTAGTCGGCGGCGGCGTACAACTCGGCCATCTCGGCGCCCGGACGGCGACCGACGAACCGCACGTTCGCCGCGCCCAACTCGTCGGCGAGACGCCGGGCCTGTTCCGCGCCCAGCCCGGTGCCGACGAAGACCAGGTCCACCGCGTCCGGTGCCGCCGCGGCCGCCCGGATGGCGACGTCGACGCCCTGCAACAAGCCCAGGTTGCCGGCGAACATCACGGTGGTCCGCCCCCGGTGCCCGATCGTCTCCCGGGCGGAGTCGGTGCCGGGCACCGGCCGGAACAACGCCTCGTCGGTCCAGTTGAACACGGTACGCACCGCGCCCGGGTCGACACCCCGCTCGACCACCTGTTCGGCCATCGCCGGCGCGATCACCGCGATGCCGGCGCAGGCGCGGTAGATCCGCCGCATCGTGGCGGTCAGGACCCGGTCCATCGCCCGCCCCGCCAGCCCCGGCGGGGCCATCCCGGACGCCGTCACCGACTCCGGCCACAGGTCCTGCACGTGCAGCACCGCCGGGACGCCGCGCAGCATCCGCAGCAGACCGGCGGCGGCGTACGCGG
This sequence comes from Micromonospora sp. NPDC048898, assembly GCF_043198035.1. NCBI lineage: Bacteria > Bacillati > Actinomycetota > Actinomycetes > Micromonosporales > Micromonosporaceae > Micromonospora > Micromonospora sp. NPDC048898. The sequence goes on along the minus strand of NZ_JBICUF010000020.1, from coordinate 23,684 downwards.
TGGGCGGCGGATGGTAGACGTAGAGCGCGTCGACACCGCGTAGGTGACGCGGGGCGGCCAGGGTGCTGGTGGTGGCGAAGGAGAGATAGCTCGCCGCCCGGCGCAGGCCGGACCGGTCGTGACTCGGGTACGCGGGCACCCGGCGAACGGCCACCCCGCGATCGGTGGCCCGGTGGTTCCAGCGCTGCTGCCAACCCGGGTAGGTGCGCCCGAGCGGCAGGCTCGGAAACGTGGTCAGCACCCGCACCTCGTGGCCGCGGCGGGCCAACTCCGTGGCCAGTTGGCCCGGCACGAAGGCGCTCTCCGGCGGGTACCACTGACTGATCAGTCCGATTCGCATGTGCCCGGCACTCCCGTCGACGTCAACTCGCCCACCAGGGCAGACAACTGACGGAAGGGAACGGAGGACACGCGGGTTGGTGCCCGTTTCGCGTGACTTGCGAGAAGAGCGCTCGTTGTCACACTAGTGGCCGTCGGCGACCGCTGCCACGCGCCCAGCGGGCGGACACCGCAGCGCCGGCCGCCCGGGGCCGAGCCGAACGGGGGACGCGTTGAAGGTAGTCGTGACCGGTGGTGCCGGGTTCATCGGCGCCAACCTGGTACGGGCCCTCGACGAGGCACCCCAGGTGACCGAGGTCGTGGTCGTCGACGACCTCTCCACCGGCCGGTTGGACAACCTGGACGGTCAGCCCGTCCGGCTGCACCGGGGCACCGTGCTCGACCCGGACCTGCTGGACGAGACGTTCGCCGGCGCGGCCAGCGTGGTGCACCTGGGTGCGCTCGGCTCCGTGCCGCGCTCCATCGACCGGCCGCTGCCCAGCCACCACGCCAACGCCACCGGGACACTGATGGTGCTGGAGGCCGCTCGCCGGCACCACGTCCAGCAGGTGATCCTCTCGTCCTCGTCGTCGGTCTACGGCGCGAACCCGGTGCTGCCCCGCCAGGAAGGGCTGCGCCCCATCCCGGTCTCCCCGTACGCGGTCTCCAAACTGGCCGCCGAGGCGTACGCGGTGGCCTACGCCGCCTGCTACGACCTGGGCGTGTTGCCGTTTCGCTTCTTCAACGTCTACGGCCCACGACAGGCGGCACACCACCCGTACGCGGCGGTGCTGCCCCGCTTCGTCACCGCCGCGCTCGCCGGTGAGCCGCTGCGCGTGCACGGCGACGGTCGGCAGACCCGCGACTTCACCTTCGTCGGCAGCGTCACCTCGGTGATCGTCGACGCCGTCGTCCGCCGGGTGTCCACCACCGACGTGGTGAACCTGGCCTTCGGCGTGCGGATCTCCCTGCTCGACCTGGTCGCCGAGTTGGAGGACGTGCTGGGCCGGCCGCTGCCCGTGGTGCACGAGGCGCCGCGCGCGGGCGACGTGCGGGACTCGCAGGCCGACTGCACCCGCCTGCGGGAGCTGTTTCCCGGTCTGCGGCCGGTGCCGCTGCGCACCGGCCTGGAGCGCACGGTGTCCTGGATGGCCGATCACGTGCTCGCGAGCCAGTAGGGGCGTCGATGTCGTCCGGGGTCGTCGAGCGGACCCGGCGCGCCCGCCCACCGGGCGCGCACCGTCGCCGCCCCGACCGTGGTCGCCGGCTCGTCTCCGGGGTCGCGACCGCGCTGCTCAGTCGGCTGGCGGGGCTCGTCGTGCCGATCGTGCTGGTGCCTGTCACGTTGCCCTACTTCGGCAACGACCTGTACGGCCTGTGGATGGCGGTGGCCGCGCTGGCCGGCATGGCGGCCTTCGCCGACCTGGGGCTGGGCAGCGGACTCATGACGAAGCTCGCCCCCTGCTACGCGCACGGCGACACGGTCCAGGCCCGCCGCTACATCTCCAGCGCGTACCTGACCCTGTCGGGGCTCGCGCTCACCCTCACCGGCCTGCTCTGGATCTTCGCCGGTGCCGTGCCCTGGTCGGCGCTGTTCAACGTGACAGGTCAGGTCAGCCCGGAGCAGACCCGGATGATCGCGCTGATCTGTCTCACCGCCTTCGTGCTCAACGTGCCGCTCAGCCTGATCGCCCGCGTCCAGTACGCCTACCAGCAGGTCGGCCGGAGCAACGTCTGGCAGACCGCGGGCAGTCTGGCCGCGCTCGGCGCGGTGCTCGGCGTGGTCTGGGCCGGCTGGTCGCCGCTGCTGGTGGTGGCCCTGTCGGTGGCCGCGCCGCTGCTTGTCAACCTGCTCAACACGCTCTGGTTCTTCGGTCGGCGGGAGCCGCGGATCCGGCCCACGCCGAGGGCCGTGCAGGCCCACGCCGCCGTGGAGCTGACCCGGCTCAGCGGGCTGTTCTTCCTGCTGACCGTGGTCATCTCGTTCGCCACCAACGCCGACACCCTGATCATCGCGCACGCGCTCGGTCTGTCCGCCGTCGCCGGCTACGTGGTGCCCGCCAAGCTGCTGTCCCAACTCGGCCAGCTCGTCGTCCTGGTCAACGTGCCACTCTGGCCGGCCAACGGCGAGGCGTTGGCCCAGGGCCAGGTGGACTGGGTACGCCGGACCACCCGCCGGATGACGATGGTGTCCGTGCTTGCCGCCGGCCTGCCGGCCGCCGTACTCGTCGCCTTCGGTGAGTGGCTCTTCGCGGCCTGGCTGCCGGTGCCGATGGGCGGCGACCGGTGGCTGCTGGCCGGGTTGGGCGTCTGGTGGCTGCTGCAGTCGGCGCTCTCGCCCCGGTTCATGGTGCAGAACGCCGGTGGCGTCCTCGTCCCGCAGTTGGTCGGCTGGGGGGCGTTCCTGGTGGTGTCGGTGCTCGGCAAGTGGTACGCCGCCGACCGGATCGCCGTCGCCGCCGTGCCCTGGGTCGGCGCGGTCGGTTACGCGCTGACCGTCGTGCCGGCGGCGCTGTACGGATATCGCCGGACGCTGCGGCTGCACCGCGGCCCGGTCATCGAGCAGAGATTGGTTCAGGACGGTGCGCGCTGACGAGTATCCCCGCGTGCTGGTGGTGAGCGCGGCCGTGTTCGACCGCTCCACCGGCACCGGCATCACCCTGTCGAACCTGTTCACCGGTTGGCCGGGGGACCGCCTCGCCCAGCTCTACGCCGAGGACCGCGCCCCGGGCCCGGACGCCGTCGGCACGTTCGCCAGGTTCGCGCCGCGCAACGCGCCGGTGGAGTACCACCTGTTCCGGCAGTGGGAACGCGTCCGCCGACCGGTCCGGGCCCTGGTGAAGGGCTCACCCGACCCAGCCGGCTCGGCCAGCGCGGCCGGTGCGGCGCGGGATCCGGGGCCCGGCCCGGTGCGTGCCCGGCTGCGCACCCAACTGCGTGCCTTCGTCGACCTCAGCCCGGTCCGGATTCCCGACGACGTCCGCCGGTGGCTGCGCGCGCAGCGGCCGGACGTGGTCTACACGACGCTGGGCAGCATCCGGATGATGCGCCTCGCCGTCGCCGCCGCGCAGGAGTGCCGGGTGCCCCTGGTGCCGCACTTCATGGACGACTGGCCCACCACCCTCTACGCCGACGGCCAGGTGCTGGGGCTGCCCCGGCTCGCCGTCCGTGCCGGCTTCCGCGACGTCCTGCGGCACTCCTCGTACGGAATGGGGATCAGCGTGGCGATGGCCCGGGAGTTCGAGCGCCGCTACCGGTTGCCCTTCGCCGCCTTCGGCAACTGCGTGGACGCCGCGGACTTCGCCGATCCCGACAGGTGTGCGCCGGAGAGCCCGGACGGGGCCCCGGTCGAGTTGGTCTACGTCGGTGGGCTGCACCTGGACCGGTGGCGGTCGCTGCGCCGGGTCGGCGAGGCCGTCGCTCGGCTGGTGGCCCAGGGCACGCCGGCCCGGTTGACCGTGCACGCCCCGGCGACCGACCTCGCGCGGTACGCGGGCGCGTTCACCGGGTTGCCCGCGGTGCACCTGGGTCGTTCGTTGGCCAGCGACGAGGTCGCCGGTGTGCTGCGCCGGTCCGACGTGTTGGTGCACGTCGAGTCGTTCGCCGCCGAGCACCGCCGCTACACCCGCTACTCGCTGTCCACCAAGATCCCGCAGTACCTGGCGTCCGGCCGTCCCGTCTTCGGGTTCGGCCCGGCCGAACTGGCCTCGATGGCGCACCTCGCGGCGGCCGACGCCGGCGCGGTGGTCGGCAGCGACGATCCCGGTGCCCTCGTCGACGCGCTCACCCCGCTCTGCGTCGACGCCGGCCTTCGGGATCGGCTCGGCCGGCGTGGCCTGGCGTACGCGGTGCGGCACCACCGCACGGATCAGGTGGCGGCCCACTTCGCCGAGGTGCTGCGGGAGGCGGCGACCCGTCCGGCCCACCGGCCACCGGCGCGGTCGGGACCGGGCGCCGGCGGCGGGCGGCCGAGTGCCGGGGTGCCGGGGGCGGACGCGGCGGCCCCCAGATTCCCGGCAGCACGGTGACCAGCGCCAGGACCAACCAGAAGGCGAGCGACGTCTCCCACTGGCCGGTCAGCGAGATCGGCAGCATGACACCGGTGAACGCGCAGGCCAGCAGCAGTCCGACCCGACCGGTGCGGGCCGCGGTGACGAGCGCCGCGGCCAGCGCGCCGAAGTAGAGCAGCACGCCGACCAGCCCCAGGTCGTTGCCGACCGTGAGCAGCAGGTTGTGCGGCCCGATGTCGAACGGGTTGGTGCTGATGAACACCCCCGCGCCGGATCCGCTCAGTGGTGACTCCGCCCAGGTGGACAGCGCGTACGGCCAGATCGAGAGGCGTCCGGAGATGTCGCCGGTGGGTCGCCCGTACAGAGCGTCGAGCCAGAGCAGCTCGGCCTTCGGTGTCAGCCCGAACGGCACCAGGACGACGAGCGCGGTGGCGAGCCCGGCGACGGTGATCCCGGTCAGTCGGGGCGCCACGCGGGTGGCCAGCGCGGCGACCAGACCGAACACGATGCCGATCGCCGCACCGCGCGAGCCGGTGAGCAGCACGCCGTACCCGAGCGGCACGGCCAGGGCCAGCGGCGCGAGGCGCAGCACCGGCCGGTGCGCGCCGGCGGCGGCGAGCACCAGGGCCAGCACCACCCCGGCGGCCAGGGTGTACGCCGTGCCGTTCACCTCCCTGCCGTCGATGCCGTAGCGCTCGGCGAAGAGCAGCACCTGCCCCTGGGACCGGGCGCCGGTGACCACCTCGACGGCGACCGCCGCACAGCCGAGCAGGAAGGTCCAGCCGACCAGCAGCAGGTCCCGTCGTCCCCGTACGACGTGCCGGCAGGCCACGAAGAGCACGCAGATCGAGATGTACCGGTAGGCGGCGGGCCCGGTGAGGTCGGGGTGGCTCGTCCAGAGCAGGCTGGCGGCGGCCCAACCGGCGGTGAGCAGCGCGACGGTGTCGACCGACCGCAGCCGGGGCAGCCGGCCGGTCAGCACGATGGCCACCACGGCGAGGATCGCGACGTAGTTGAACGACCACCACGGTGGCCGGGCCGCCAGGTAGGCGGCCACGCAGAGGACCAGCACGGCGGGCAGGCTGCCGCTGGGCGCGACCGGCGCGGGGCCGGGGCCCGGGTGCGCCGCGGGTCGCCGTTCGGCAGGTGTCAGCGGGGCGGGCGCCAACCGTGCGCCGCCGGCGTGGTGGTGCCGCAGTGGGAGTCCCTTCGGGGGGTCGGTCCGGTGATCGCTCGTGTCCTGACTGGCCCGAGAGTGGTCCGCCGACACCGGCCGTAGCCCGGCGCGGGGGCACCGAGCCGTTTCTATCAGGTGCGACAGTACGAAGTGGCCAAATCACTGCATAGACCGACATGTTTTCTGAGTGCCCTATGGCTCGTTTGGCCTATTTGCGGCTCACACACGTATCTGCTGCTGGGACCCCTCGTTGACCCGGGTGCCGCATCCGGCGGGGCTTCCGCCTGACCGCCGGAGACCGGTGCCCCCGCCACGGCGCGCAGCGCTGTGCCGCGCCGGGTCGACGGGTGAGAACCGCCCGTCGGGTGACGAACGGGAGAACCGATGAGCGTGATGACCGCGGGCCGCCGGGTGCTGATCACCGGCGGGACCGGATCCTTTGGACAGACCATGGCCCGACGACTGCTCGACCGGGACGTCGCCGAGGTGCGGATCCTCAGCCGGGACGAGGCCAAGCAGGACGCCATGCGGCGATCCATCGGCGACGGGCGGGTGCGCTATCACGTCGGCGACGTCCGTGACATCGACACGGTGGTGCGGGCCACCCGGGGCGTCGACTTCGTCTTCCACGCGGCAGCGCTCAAGCAGGTGCCGTCCTGCGAGTTCTTCCCCCTGGAGGCGGTACGCACCAACATCCTCGGCAGCGGCAACGTGGTCGAGGCCGCCGCGCAGAACGGCGTCAGCTCGGTCGTCGTGCTCAGCACCGACAAGGCCGTCTACCCGGTGAACGCGATGGGCATGAGCAAGGCGCTGATGGAGAAGGTCGCCCAGGCCTACGCCCGCAACAACCCGAACAGCGCCACCACGGTGTCCTGTGTCCGGTACGGCAACGTGATGTACTCGCGTGGCTCGGTGATCCCGCTCTTCATCGAGCAGATCAAGGCGGGCCGCGCGCCCACCGTCACCGACCCGGCCATGACCCGCTTCCTGATGTCGCTCGCCGACTCGGTCGACCTGGTCGAGCACGCCTTCCACCACGCCCGCCCCGGCGACGTGTTCATCCGCAAGGCTGCCGCCTGCACGATCAGCGATCTCGCCGAGGCGGTCTGCCAGCTCTTCGACGTGCCGTTCAAGCTGGACATCATCGGCGTACGACACAGCGAGAAGTCGCACGAGACCCTGGCGAGCCGGGAGGAGTTGGCGCAGGCCGACGACTTCGGCGACTTCTACCGGGTGCCGTTGGACGCACGGGACCTCAACTACGCGCTCTACGTCTCCGAGGGCGAGCTGGGCGAACGGCCCGGGGAGGACTTCAACTCGGCGAACGCCACCCGGCTCGGCGTACCCGATGTGGTGCGGCTGCTGAGGTCGCTGCCGGAGATCCGGGCGGAGCTGGCGCTGCGGGACCCGGTGCTGGCGTGCTGAGCCTCGCCGTCACCGGCGCCGGCGGTTTCCTCGGCTGGCACCTGCGGGTCCTGCTGCGCGCGCTCGGCTGGCCCGAGCCGACCGTGCTGACCCGTACCGATCTGGTCGACCCGGCGGTGGTCGCCCGCAAGATCGCGGGGACGGACCGGGTGCTGCACCTGGCCGGGGTCAACCGGGGTGAGCCCGCCGACGTGGCCGCCGGCAACGTCCAGCTCGCCGCCCAGCTCGCCAACGGCCTGCGGGCCTGCCCGGACCCGCCCGCCCAGGTGGTCTTCGCCAACTCCACGCAGGCCGGCAACGGCACCCCCTACGGCGACGCCAAGGCCACCGCCGCCGGCATCCTCGCCGAGACCGGTGTGCGCCTGGACGACGTGCTGTTGCCCAACCTGTACGGCGAGCACGGACGACCCTGGTACAACTCGGCCGTCGCCACGTTCTGCCGGGTCCTCGCCGACGGCCATCAGCCGGAGGTGCACGCCGACCGACAGTTGGACCTGGTGCACGTCACCGACGCCGCCGCCCGGCTGGCCGGCGTCACCGCGGGCGGCTCCTGGGACCCGGCCATGCCGGCGCTGCGGATCGGGGTCCGTGAGGTCGCCGCCCAGCTCACCTCGTACGCCGACACCTACCGCACGGGCGAGATCCCGCCGCTGCGCGACAGGCACGACGTACGGCTGTTCAACACCTACCGGTCGCACTGCTTCCCGGCGCACTACCCGCTGGCCCTGCCCACCCGGGCCGACGCCCGGGGCGCACTCGTCGAGACGGTCAAGGCGCACGGGGGAGCGGGGCAGACCTTCTGCTCCACCACCCGAGCGGGGATCACCCGGGGCGAGCACTTCCACCTGGCCAAGGTGGAGCGGTTCGTGGTGCTGCGCGGCACCGCCGAGATCAGCCTGCGCCGTGTCGGCGACACCGACGTTCTCCGGTTTCCGGTCAGCGGCGAGCAACCCGTGGTCATCGACATGCCGACCATGTGGGCGCACAACATCACCAACACCGGCCCGGACGAGCTGCTCACCCTCTTCTGGACCAACGAGCTGTTCGACCCGGAACGGCCCGACACGTGGCCGGAGCCGGTCGGTGACGAGCACCGGGTGCCGGCGGGCGTCCGGTGACCGACCTGCGGAGGGAGACCACATGACCCGCGTGATGACAGTCGTCGGCACCCGTCCCGAGATCATCCGACTGTCCCGGGTGCTCAGCCGGCTGGACGAGACAGTCGACCACGTGCTGGTGCACACCGGGCAGAACTGGGACAGCACCCTCTCCGACGTGTTCTTCAAGGAGCTGCGGCTGCGCGAACCGGACCGGTTCCTGCGCGTCGACACCGCGTCGCTGGGCCGGGTGCTCGGCGGGGTGCTTGTCGGCATGGAGGCGGCGATCACCGAGCTGCGGCCCGACGCGCTGCTCGTGCTCGGCGACACCAACAGCTGCATCGCGGCCCTGATGGCCCGTCGGATGCGGGTGCCGGTCTACCACATGGAGGCCGGCAACCGCTGCTTCGACCTCAACGTGCCGGAGGAGACGAACCGGCGACTCGTCGACCACGTGGCCGACTTCAACCTGGTCTACACCGAACACGCCCGGCGCAACCTGCTCGCCGAGGGCCTGCACCCGCGCCGCATCCTGCACACCGGCTCGCCGATGCGGGAGGTGCTGGAGCACTACCGGGCACCGATCGCCAGCTCGACCATCCTCAGTCAACTGGAGCTGGAACGCGGCCGGTACTTCCTGGTCAGCGCGCACCGGGAGGAGAACGTGGACCGGCCCGACCGGCTGCGGCGGCTGCTGGACTGCCTGGTCGCGGTCCGCGACCGATGGGGGTACCCGGTGCTGGTCTCCACCCACCCGCGCACCCGCAAACGGCTGGAGGCACTCGCCCCGGACGCCAGCGCGCTGGACGGCATCGCCTTCCACGATCCGTTCGGACTGCTCGACTACGTGCACCTGCAGACCAAGGCGTTCTGCACCCTGTCCGACAGTGGGACGATCAGTGAGGAGGCCGCCATCCTCGGCTTTCCCGCGATCACCCTGCGCGAGTCCATCGAACGCCCCGAGGCGCTCGACGCCGGCGGGATCATCATGACCGGTCTCGACCCGCAGGGCGTGGTCGAGGCGGTCGAGGTGACGGTGGCGCAGGTCGCCGCGCAGGGGGTGCCCTGCCCGGTCGACTACCAGGTGCCGGACACCTCCCGGCGGGTTGTCGACTTCATCCTCTCCACCGTGCGTCGGCACCACGACTGGGCCGGCATCCGGCACTGAGGCACCGCGGCGGGCGGTCGGTGGTCCGGCGGGACCGACCACCGGCCGCCCGCCGTCGTGCTCACCGCCGCCCGGCCGCCACGTCCTCCACGATGTCCGCCACCTCGGCCGCCGCCCGCAGGTCGTCGAAGGACGTCAGGACGTGGCGGCGGGCCAACCGGCCGCACAGGCTGAGCGTGCCCGCGACCCAACCCCGGTACGCCGAGTCGAGCGCCTCCACCAGGGCCGCCGGATCAGCAGGCGGAACGACCCAGCCGCAGCGATCGGTCACCGCCTCGGGCAGGCCACCGGCGGCGCTGACGATGCTCGGCACACCCATCGCGCCAGCCTGAACCGCCGCGCCAGGGCCGTCACCGAGCGACGGGGAGACGCTGACATCCGCGGCGGCGTAACAGGGCCGCACGTCCGGGATCGACTCCACCCAGGTGATCCCCGGGTCGCCGGCGACGCCGAAGCGTTCGCCGAGCTGCCGCCGGTAGGTCTCACCGGCGGCCGTCCAGCCGCCACCGACCAGCAGCAGGTGCGCGTCCGGGTGTCGGCGGCGGAACGTCCGCCACGCGGCCAGCAGCACCTCGTGCCCCTTCACCCCCCGACCCGAGTGGATCAACCACGTGGGCGGGTAGACGTGCGCGACCATCACCGCCAGGAACACGCCCTGGTCGATGCCCAACTCGGCGCGCAGTTTGGCCCGCTGGTCCGCTCCGGTGGCGTCCGGGCTGAACGCGTCGGTGTCCACCCCGTACACCGCGACCGGGCGACGGTGCGGCGGACACCCCAACTCGCCGTACCGGGCCGAGGCGTACCGGCAGCCGCAGACCAGCACGTCGTCCAGCCGCCACAGCAATCGCTCCACCGACCGGACCAACCGGGATTCCAGGTACGCCGGGTTGGCCACCATGTGCACCCGGCGTACCGGCAGGCCCAGCGTGGCCAGCCGCACCGCGTACGCCGACGCGATCAGGTGGTACTGCACCACGTCCGGGCGCAGCCGGCGCAGCAGCGCGCGCAACAGCAGCAGCCCGATGGGCGCGTACCGGCCCATGGTGAAGTCGTACGGGGAGCCGAGCACCTCGACACCGCGGTGCGCCAACTCGTCGGTGAGCCGGCCGGCGCCCCGCGGCAGCACGACAGTCACCTCGTGCCCCCGGTGCCGCAACTCCTCGACCTGCGGCAGCAGCCACAGCCCGCCGGTGTTGGTCTTGACCACCACCGCGATCCGTAGCTGGCGGACACCGAGCGGACGGTTCGCGCGGGGGCCGACGCTCACCGGGCCGGGACTCCCTTGACCACCGCGCCGGCGGGTACGTCGCGGACCACGCAGGCCCCGGCACCGACGGTGGCGCCGGTGCCGACCCGCAGCCTCTGCAACACCACGGCACCGGCCCCGATCAGCACACCGTCGCCCAGGTGACAGTCGCCGGAGACCGCCGCCAACGGGTTGACCGACACGTGGTCGCCCACCTCGCAGTCGTGCGCCACCGCGCTGTTCTGGTTGAGGTGCACGTGCCGACCGACCGTGACGTTCGTGGTGACCCGGGCGCCGGGAAACACGATCAGACCTTCGCCGTAGACGGTGTCCGGGCCGACTGTGGCGTCCGGGTGCACCAGCACCGCCGCCGGCAGCCGGTACGCGGCCAGCCGCTGGTCCACCGACCGCCGGGCGGCCGGATCCCCGATGCCCAGCGCCAGGTGGGTGCCGGCGGGCTGCTCGCCCAGGCGGGCGGTGCCGCCGAGGTAGGGCACCTCCAGCCGCTGCACCCGCTTCAGGTTGACCTCGCTGGGCTTGTCGTCGACGAAGCCGCGTACCCGCCACACCGGGCCGCCGTGGGCGGCGGCGTTGACGGCGCGGACGATGCCGAGCACCTCCCGGCCGTGCCCGCCGCAGCCGACGACGACGATGTCCAGGCTCACCGGTGGCCCTCCGCCGGGCCGCGACCACCGGCACCGGCCAGCTCCGCCGGGCCGTGACCACCGGCGCCGGCCAGCTCGGCCGGGCCGAGGAACTCGTGGGCGGTGGCCGCACCGGCCGCGGTGATCCCCTCCCGGCGCACGACCGTGCGTACCGTGCGCAGCAGGATCCGCAGGTCCAGGGCGAGCGAGCGCTGCCGCACGTAGCGCACGTCGAGGGCGAAGCGATCGTCCCAGCTCAGCGTGTTGCGCCCGTACACCTGTTGGAGGCCGGTGATGCCGGGACGGACCTCGTGCCGGCGGAGCTGCTCCGGGCTGTAGCGGCTCAGGTACGCCGGCAGCAGGGGACGCGGCCCGACCAGGCTCATCTCGCCGCGCAGCACGTTCCACAGCTGCGGCAGCTCGTCGAGGCTTGTCGTCCGCAGCCACCGGCCGAAGGTGGTGAGCCGGGCGGCGTCGTTGGCCGGCGCCTGGTCCTCGCCGCCGACGGTCATCGAACGGAACTTCACCAGGTGGAACAGCTCGCCGTGCCGACCCGGGCGGGCCTGCCGGAACAGCACGGGCCGACCCATGGTGACCAGGACGGCCAGCGCCACCGCGGCGAGCACCGGCGTCGCCAGCAGCAGGCCGACAGCGGCCAGGACCACGTCCAGCACGCGTTTGACGATGTCGTAGGGCCGGTTCATCGGTGTCCGTCCAGGAACTCGGTGATCGCGGCGAACACGCGCTCCACCTGGTCGTCGGTGAGGGCGGAGCCGCTGGGCAGGGACAGGCTGGTGGCGAAGAGGCGGTCGGCGACACCGGTGCGGGCGACCTGCCGGTCGGCGTACACCGGTTGGCGGTGCATCGGTTTCCATATCGGGCGGCACTCCACCCCGTGGCTGGCCAGGTGCTCGGCGAGGTGGGCGGGCTGCCAGCCGGTCCGCTCCGGTTCGATGACCACGGAGGTCAGCCAACAGTTCGAGCCGGGGTCACCGGCACCGAGGATCCGGGTGCCGGTCACGCCGCCGAAGAGCCGCGCGTACCTGTCGCGCAGGGCCCGCCGCCGGGCGATCATGGTGTCCAGTCGGGTGAGCTGGGCGCGGCCGAGCGCGGCGAGCAACGTGCTGAGCCGGTAGTTGTAGCCCACGTCGCGGTGCTCGTAGTGCGACACCGGCTCGCGGGCCTGGGTGGCGAGGTGGCGGGCCCGGGCGACGAGCGCGGGGTCGTCGGAGACCAGCATCCCGCCACCCGTGGTGGTCATCACCTTGTTGTGGCTGAACGAGTAGATCCCGACCCGGCCGAACGTGCCGGCACACCGCCCCCGGTAGGTCGAGCCGAGGGCCTGCGCCGCGTCCTCCACCACGGGGACGCCGATGGCCGCGCAGAGCGGCAGCAGCCTGTCGTAGTCGGCGCACCGGCCGTTGATGTCCACGCTCAGCACGGCGGCGACCCGTCGGCCCGCGTCGACGAGACGACCGAGCAGATCGGAGAGCAGGTCGACGTCGAGATTGCCGGTGGACGCGTCACAGTCCACGAAGACCGGTTCGGCGCCGGTGTAGGTGACCGCGTTGGCGGTGGCGGCGAACGTGAGCGTGGGCACCACCACGACGGTCTCCGGCCCCGCGCCGACGGCGAGCAGTGCCAGGTGCAGAGCGGCGGTGCCGGAGGAGAGCCCGAGCGCGTGGCCCACGCCGACCCGCGCGGCGAGTTCCTGCTCGAACGCGCCCAGCTCCGGCCCGTCCGGGTCGAAACGCCCGGCCCGGATGGCGCGCAGCAGGTAGGACTCCTCCAACTCGCCGACGTCGGGCGGGGAGAGGAAGACCGGGTCGGTCACGCCTGGTCCGCCGCTGCGCGCCACGGGCGGACGGTGGTGGATCAGATCCACGGATGGCGCCTCCGATCGAACGATGGGGAAGACCACAATGGTTGTATCAGCCGGTATGGGCCCAGTCACGTGCTTTCGTCAACAAAGAGGCGACTTGACCTGATTGGGCGTCACGGGCGGCTGACCATTGAGTGCGGCGGCAGAGTGCGGTCGGACGCCGTCCACACCAGGGAGAACGAGCGCCGCACCCGGTGGTGATTGCCCGTCCGACCACGCTCGGCGTGGCGCAGCCGCGTGTCGTCCGGCCCGCCGTGTGGCGCTGCCGCGTGTCGTCCCGCACCGCCGACCGTCGCCGGGATGTCGGCAGCCGGCTACCGGGTGTGGGACCCCTCGTCCAGCAATCGGGTGAGCAGCGTCCGCAACGGGATCGACTCACCGTCGCGGCCTCCCGCGCCGAGGACCAACGGCGCCGGGCTGGGCTGCGGATCGACCCCGAACAGCCGGGCCCGCACGCCGCCGGGCACCGTCAACAGGTGGAACCGACCGTCCACGTCCACCGCCCGGGTCCCGGCCCGGTCGACGTACCAGCCGGTCAGCCTCGTCCGGTAGCGCCCGCGCCCGTCGTAGCCCCGAGCCACCAGCCGGGTGGTGGGCAGCCCCCGACGGGTCGCCTCCGCGACGAACCAGGCCACCAACTCCGCCGCCTGCGACTGCTCGGCGGCACGCCGCCGCGCGTCCGCGTCGGCGTGCGCCCGCACCGCCTGCCGCTGCCGCTCCCGCCACTCACGGCCGTCGCCCTCACCCACGAGCCGACGGTACGCGACCCGACTCAGTCGAGTACGGCCAGCAGGGTGTGCCGGGCGATGCCGGCCATCACCGGGTTCGTCTCCACGTAGTACGGCAGTGCGTTGATCGCCTGCTCCAGCGCCCAACCGCGCCCCCGCTCCCAGGTGGTGTCGTCCACGCCCAACGCCCGCCGGTACGTCTCCCGCGGCCCGGGGTCGAACATGTTCCACGCCGGCATCAGGTCCACCGCCGGGTCGCCGACCTTGACCGACTCCAGGTCGATGACCGCGACCAGGCGACCATCGCGGACCAGCAGGTTGCCCGGCATCAGATCGGCGTGGATCCACACGTCGGCCGGGTCGGCCCGACCCGCCTGCCGGCACCGGTCCCACACCCGGGCGAGAGCGGCGGTGTCGGCGAGGTCGCCGCTGACGGCGAGGGCCGCGCGGACGCCGGCATCCCGCTCGGCCAATGGCCCGCCCCGCCCCGACCCTGACCACGACAGCCCGCCGGCGTCGATGCCGCGCAGGGCGACCACGACAGCGGCCAGGTCGCGGGCGAAGACGTCGGCATCGCCGATCCGGTCCGGCCGCGCCGTGTCCCCGGGGATGAACCGGTACGCCGTCCAGGGCCCGGGGTACCCGTCGCCCGGCGCACCGAGGCCGAGGGGCTCGGGCACCGCGACCGGCAGGTGCGCGGCGAGCAGTAGGGCGTGCTCCTGCTCCCGCCGCAGCTCGGCGAGCAGGTCGGGATCGGCGGACGGTCGCAGCGGAAACCGCAGCACGAACTCCGAACCGAGCCGGAACAGGGCATTCACCGTGCCGGCCGAGGGGAGAGCGCGCACCGGCAGTCCCCGCCACTGGGGAAACTGCTCGGCCACCAGCGCGGCGACCACCTCCGCGCTCACATCCACCTGGTCGACATGCATCCGCACCGCGAGATCATCACGCAGAGCCCACCGCCGCGCGAGCCGATTACCCCCGCCCGCCCGCGCGCCGCTGGCTGGCACGGTCACGAAGGCCGCGCCCGGTACCTCCAACCTCGAACGCGCCCTGTAGAGCTGCCCCAGATCTGGGGCAGCTCTACAGCGACCGCCGGCCCGAGGAGTCGGCCACCGCGCGTCCGGGGCCCGGGTGGCGCCGAGGACGACCGCCCTGCGCGGCATCCCGGGCGCCTGCTCGCGTCGACTGAGGAATCAGGCCAATCCAGCGCGGCGCAGAGCCTCCGCCATCGCGTCGTTGGCCGGCGCCGGCGCGCCCTGCCGCTGCTGCCCACCCCGTGCGCCCTGCCCGCCGCGCCCGCCGGACCCGCCGCGCCCGCCCTGGCCGCCGGACCCGCCCTGGCCACCGCGCCCGCCGGAGCCGCCCTGGCCGCCACCGGGACCGCCGCGACCGTCCTGCCCGCCGCGTCCACCCTGCGGTCCGCGCTGGGCCGGGCCGCCGCGTCCCTCCTGGCTCGTCCGACCACCGCCACCGGCGGGGGCCGGCTCGTCCTCCAGGCGCAGGGTCAGCGAGATCCGCTTCCGGGGTACGTCCACGTCGAGCACCCGCACCCGCACCACGTCACCGGACTTGACCACCTCGCGGGGGTCCTTGACGAAGGTCCGGGACATCGCCGACACGTGCACCAGACCGTCCTGGTGCACCCCGACGTCAACGAAGGCGCCGAACGCGGCCACATTGGTGACCACACCCTCCAGCACCATGCCCGGGGTCAGGTCGCTGATCTTCTCCACCCCCTCGACGAAGGTGGCGGTGCGGAACTCCGGCCGGGGATCACGACCGGGCTTCTCCAGCTCGGCGAGGATGTCGGTGACGGTGGGCAGGCCGAACCGGTCGTCGACGAAGTCGGTGGCCCGCAGCCCGCGCAGGATCGCGCTCCTACCGATCACCGAGCGCAGGTCCTGCCCGGTGGTGGCGAGGATCCGGCGCACCACCGGGTACGCCTCGGGGTGCACGCTGGAGGAGTCCAGCGGGTCGTCGCCGTCGGGGATGCGCAGGAATCCGGCGCACTGCTCGAACGCCTTCGGCCCGAGCCGCGCCACCTTCTTCAACTCGGTACGCGAGCGGAACGGCCCGTTGGCGTCCCGGTGCAACACGATGTTCTCGGCCAGGCCGGCGCCGATCCCGGAGACCCGGGTCAGCAGCGGCGCGGAGGCCGTGTTGACGTCCACCCCGACCGCGTTGACGCAGTCCTCCACCACCGCGTCCAGCGACCGGGACAGCTTCACCTCGGACAGGTCGTGCTGGTACTGGCCGACACCGATCGACCGTGGATCGATCTTGACCAGCTCGGCGAGCGGGTCCTGGAGTCGGCGGGCGATGGACACCGCCCCCCGCAGCGACACGTCCATCCCCGGCAACTCCTGCGAGGCGTACGCGGAGGCGGAGTAGACCGACGCGCCGGCCTCGGAGACCATCACCTTGGTCAGGTCGAGCTGCGGGTGCCGCTTGATCAGGTCAGCGGCCAGCTTGTCGGTCTCCCGCGACGCGGTGCCGTTGCCGATGGCGATCAGCTCCACCCCGTGCGCCCCGGCCAGCCGGGCGAGGGTCTCGACCGACGCGTCCCACTGCCGGCGCGGCTCGTGCGGGTAGATGGTGTCGGTGGCGAGCACCTTGCCGGTGGCGTCCACCACTGCCACCTTCACGCCGGTCCGCAGGCCCGGGTCCAGGCCCATCGTCGGACGGGTGCCGGCCGGGGCGGCCAGCAGCAGGTCGCGCAGGTTGGTGGCGAAGACACGTACCGCCTCCTCCTCCGCCGCCTGCCACAGCCGCATCCGCAGGTCCGCGCCGAGGTGGATGAGGATCCGGGTACGCCACGCCCAGCGGACCGTGTCGGCCAGCCAACGGTCGGCCGGCCGGCCCGCGTCGGACACCCCGAACCGGCCGGCGATGGCCGCCTCGTACCGGGTCGGGCCGGTCGGCGCCGCGTCCGCCTCGCCGGCCTCCTCCGACTCCATGGTCAGGTCGAGCACGCCCTCCTTCTCGCCCCGGAACATGGCCAGGATGCGGTGCGAGGGCAGCTTCGGGTACGGCTCGGAGAAGTCGAAGTAGTCGGCGAACTTCGCGCCGGCCGCCTCCTGGCCCTCGCGTACCCGGGACACCAGACGCCCCCGCGACCACATCTGCTCGCGCAGCGTGCCGATCAGGTCGGCGTCCTCCGCGAAGGTCTCGATCAGGATCGCCCGCGCGCCCTCCAGCGCGGCGGCGACGTCCGCGACGCCCTTCTCCGCATCGACGAACCCGGCGGCCGTGGCCCGCGGGTCCTGGCCGGGGTCGGCAAGCAGCGTCTCGGCCAGCGGGGCCAACCCGGCCTCCCGGGCGATCTGCGCCCGGGTGCGCCGCTTCGGCTTGTACGGCAGGTAGATGTCCTCCAGCCGGGACTTCGAGTCGGCGGCCATGATCTGCGCTTCCAGGGCCTCGTCCAGCTTGCCCTGACCGCGGATGGACTCCAGCACCGCCGCCCGTCGCTCGTCCAGCTCACGCAGGTAGCGCAGCCGTTCCTCCAGCGTGCGCAGCTGGGTGTCGTCGAGCAGGCCGGTGGCCTCCTTGCGGTAACGGGCGATGAACGGCACGGTGGCGCCGCCGTCGAGCAGCTCCACGGCCGCCCGCACCTGACGCTCGGCCACGCCGAGCTCGTCGGCGATCCGCTGATGAACAGACTGGGTCACGATCTCGATCCGCCTTCGACTCGATCCGCCTTCACAGAGCGGGTACCGCCTGCATTCTGCCGGGCGGCCCCCGGCGACGTCGCCGCGCCCGGCCGGGCCGGGCTGACGTCGCCGCGCCCGGCCGGGGTGACCCCCGGACGGCGCCGCCGGGCCTGCGCTAGCGTGGCGATCATGGAAACACCTGCGGAGCCGCGCGCCCGGCGGCTCTTCGGCGGCAGCGCCCGGGCCCTCGGCGACCTGACGGCCAACCCGTTCCGCGCCGACCGGGACCGGATCGTCGGCTCGCCGTTCTTCGCCCGCCTCGGCGGTGTCACCCAGGTGATCAGCCCGGTCGGCTCCGGGCTGCTGGTGCACAACCGGCTCACCCACAGCCTGAAGGTCGCCCAGGTCGCGCGGGCGGTAGCCGAGCGGCTGAACGCCGACGAGCGGTGGCGTGACCTGCTGGACAAGCTTGGCGGCTGCGACCCCGACGTGGTGGAGGCCGCCGCGCTCGCCCACGACCTCGGTCACCCGCCGTTCGGGCACCTGGGGGAGCGGGTGCTGGACCGGCTGGCCCGCCAGCGCCTCGGCCTCACCGACGGTTTCGAGGGCAACGCCCAGTCCTACCGGATCGTCACCAGCACCGAGATCCGGGGCGCGGCCACCACCGGCTTGGACCTGACCGCGGCGGTCCGCGCGGCGATGCTGAAGTACCCGTGGACCCGGCTGGACCATCCCGACCCGCACCCCCGCACCATGGACCCGCCGCCGCGCGGAGCCACCCCACCGCCGGACGACCCGGAGAGCGGCTCGTCGAAGTTCGGCGCATACCGCACCGAACTGGACGACCTGCGGCAGGCGCGCGAGCCGTTCACCGGTCGCATCCCGGACTGGCAGCAGACCGTGGAGGCGTCCGTGATGGACACCGCCGACGACATCGCCTACGCCATCCACGACGTGGAGGACTTCTACCGGGTCGGTGTGCTCCAACAGGGGTCGGTCGCCGCCGAGCTGATGGCCTGGCAGCGCGAGAGCGGGCAACTCCGGGCGATCACCGACGCGGCGCTGGCCACCGCGGCGCGACGACCCGGTGCGGCGATCGAGCGGCTCCGTCGGCAGCTGCACCGCAAGGACGCCTGGATCGCGGACGACGACGCCTTCGCCGCCGCGGTCGAGCACGTCCGTGAGGAGTTGGTCGACGGGCTGCTGGCGATGCCCTTCGACGGTTCGATCGAGGCCGAGCAGTACGTGGCGCGGTTCTCCGCCCGCTGGTCCACGCGCTTCGTCGAGGCGATCACGGTGACCGACGCGCCCTCGGTGCGCTCCGGGCACGTGCTGCTCGGCGGCGCGCAGTGGCACGAGGTGCAGGTGCTCAAGTTCGTCCACCACCGCTTCGTGCTGGCCCGCCCGGATCTCGCCCTGCACCAGCGCGGCCAGGCCCGACTGCTGGGCACCCTGGTCGAGGCCCTCTGGGAGTGGCTGCTCGACCCGGAGGAGGAGTCCCGGCTGCCCCGCCGGCTGCACGACCTGGTCGAGTTGGCCGAGGCGGAGCTGCACCCGCGTACCCCGGACCGGATCGGGCGGGCCCGGGGTCGGGCCATCGTGGATTTCGTCGCGCAGCTCACCGACGGTCAGGCGGTGGCCATGCTGGACGCGCTGTCCGGCCGGTCCGGTGCCCTCTGGACCGACGCGTTCGTGCTCTGAGCGGCCTGGTTCAGGCGGTGCCTGCCTTGGCCTGGTTCAGGCGGTGCCTGCCTTGGCCTGACTCAGGCGGTGCCTGCCTTGGCCTGACTCAGGCGATGGCCTGCCACCAGCCGTCGACGGCGGGCGGCTCGTCGACCACCACCCGCTCACCCGGGCGGGGCACGGCGAGCCGCACGTCGCGGGCCTTCGCCTCGGCCCACAGCCGGTCGACCGGCTCGGACCAGTCGTGCAGGGCCAGGTTGAACGTCGCCCAGTGCACCGGGACGAACAGCCCACCGCGCAGGTCGAGGTGGGCGCTGACGGCCTCCTCAGGGAACATGTGGATCGTCGGCCAGGCCCGGTCGTACGCGCCGATCTGCATCAGCGTCACGTCGAATGGGCCGTGCTCGGCACCGATCTCCGCGTACCCGTCGAAGTAGCCGGAGTCGCCGGTGTAGAAGACCCGGCGGCGCACCCCGGCCACCACCCAGGAGCTCCACAGGGTGCCGTCGCGGCGCAACCCGCGACCGGAGAAGTGTTGGGCGGCGGTCGCGGTGATCTCCAGCCCGGCGACCCGGTGCGACTCGGACCAGTCCAGTTCGATGATCCGTTCGGCCGGTACGCCCCAACGGTCCAGGTGCGCGCCCACACCGAGCGGCACCAGGAACGGCGCGGACTGCCCGACCAGCAGTGCTCGCACGGTGGCCATGTCGAGGTGGTCGTAGTGGTCGTGCGAGATGAGGATGGCGTCCAGCGGGGGCAGTTCGTCGAGGCGTACCGGTGGTTCGTGCAGCCGACGCGGGCCGACCAGCCCGGACGGTGAGCAGCGGTCGCTCCACACCGGGTCGAGCAGCACCCGCCGGCCCTCGATCTCGATGAGCGTCGAGGCGTGCCCGTACCAGACGATGTTGAGCTCGTCGGCGGTGTCGGCCGTGCCGGCGCCGGGGCGCAGCAGCGGCACGGGTGCGGTGGGCCGCCGCTTCTGCTTGCCGAAGATCAGCTCGCGGAGCAGGTTGCGCCCCGGCTCGGCGATCATGGTGCGGGTGCCGGCCCGGTTGTGGAAGGTGCCCTCGCGGAACTGGGGTGAGCGGGCCGCACGCTCGGCTCGGGCCCCGCTGAGTCGGCCACCGAGGGCCGCCGGCACATCCCGGGCGACCCAGGCCAGGCCGGCGAGCGCGGCCAGGCCGGCCACGCCCCGCATCCGCCGCCCGAGCGACCGTTCGACGTCCGTGCTCCGCGCTCGTGCCATTGGCGTCCCTCCGACGTGTCCGCCCTACACGGTAGTCACCCGCGCCGAGCGGTGCCGCGGCGGTCGCCACGCCGGGTCGGGTGTGTCGAAGCCCCTGGCCGGCGGCAGGCCGGCCAGGGGCTTCGAGCAGGCTCCTAGCTTGATCTTTAACCTGCTAGCCGCCGTTGCTGGGGCGGCGGGCGGTGATCCGGAACGTCTTGCCCGCGCCCGCGATGCGGTCCACCGCGGCCAGGAGCTTGGGGCCCATGGCGGCCCGGGCCTGCACCGCCGGGTGGGTGGCGCCGAAGTTGTCCGGGTCCGCCTGGCCGTCGGCGAACAGCGCGTAGGTGAGTACCGCCGCGCCGGAACGGTCGAAGATCACGCCGGCCTCGTGCCGGGCGTCGGCGTACCAGCCGGCCTTGGTGGCGATCCGCGCCCGCTCGTCGGAGGACATCGTGCGCCGGACGCCGTCGGTGAACGCGACCGGCGAGCGCAGGATGCCCAGCAGGTACGTCGTCGAGGCGGGCGAGAGCAGGGTGCCGCCGACCAGGGCGCGCAGCAGGTCGTGCGTCTCGCGCGGGGTGCTGGTGCCGAGGAAGAACCGGTTGGGGTTGGCCACCGGCTCGACCTGGGTGTTCGGGAAGCCCTTGGCGACCAGGATGGAGTTGATCTCGGCGGCGGGGGCGACCAGGCCACACAGCCGTACCGCGGTGTCGTCCGAGACGGTCAGCAGGTTGGCCAGCACGTGTCCGATCGTCACCCTGCTGGGGTACGCGCCGTCCAGGCTGAAGATGCCGTCACCGCCCGGCACGACGATCGCCGCGGTCACCTCGACCTGCTGGTCCAGGGTGAGCAGCCCGCGGTCGACCTTGTCGAGCACCGCCGTGGCGACCGCGATCTTGTTGACGCTGTACGCCTCGATCCGCCGGTCCGCGTCGGCCGCCACCGCGACCACCGGCGTGCCGGCCGGGTCGGCCACGCTGACGTACGCCTGCCAGTTGCCGCCGGCCTCGGTGCTGTGCCTGCTGAAGATCGAGGCAACCCGGGTGGCGGCCCGGGCGGGGGTGGTCGGCGCGGCCTCGGTGCTCTCGGCGGCGCTCGCCGGAGCGGCGGCGCCCAGCACCGTGCCCGCGGTAGCCATCGTGCCCAACCCGAGTGCGGTCCTTCGGTTCAGTCGCATGGTCAATCGTCTCCCCCATAGTGGAGCGCCAGAGCGCTTGCTGGCCCACCACCCTAGGCGAGTTGATCGACGCAAGACGAACCCCAAACAGTCGCAAACAGTCCCGAACAGATCAGCCGAGCCGCCGGCGCACTGCGGTGCCAACCGCACCAACCGGTCCAAACAGGAGTTGCCGCAGGTCAGGGAGGTGCCCGCCGCGTACCGCCTGGTCGGCCGGGTTCGGGGCGAAGACCGAGCCGTCGTGTGCGGCGACCGGCCGTCCACTGAGGCCCAACACCCGCATCAACGGCCCGACCAACACGTCGTAGACCCCCGGCAGTACGGTGAAGCCGGCCCGCAACACCACGTTGAGCCGACCCACCGAGACCTCCCGGCGCGGCCGGTCCACACAGTCCACGATGGCCCGGGCCACCCGCTGCGGGCTGGTCACCGGCGGTGGGGGGCACCCGATCCGGCCCAGATAGTTCGCCGCCTGCTGGTAGACGGTCAGCACGTCGACGTCGGCGCACTCCGCGCGTACCTCGGCAAGGGTCGTGGTGGCACGGGCGGCGAGGACGAGGCGGTCGCCGCGCTCGGCGAACGCCCGGGCTGTCGCCCGGCCGACCCCGCTGCTCGCGCCGACGACCACCACCACCCGGCTCACGGTTCGAGCACGACCTTGATGCAGCCGTCCTCCTTCTTCTGGAACATCTCGTACGCCTGCGGAGCGCGCGCCAGCGGCAACCGGTGGGTACGCAGGTCCTCCACGCCCAGCGGATCGTCGTCAGCCGAGAGCAGCGGCAGGATCTCGTCGGTCCACCGGCGCACGTGGCACTGCCCCATCCGCAGTTGGATGCCCCGATCGAACATCTCCATCAGCGGCATCGGGTCCACCTCACCGCCGTAGACGCCGGAGATCGACACGGTGCCGCCGCGCCGGACCGCCTTGACGGCGGCATGCAGAACCGACAGCCGGTCCATGGCGGCCTTGTCGGTCATCACCTGGGCCAGCTTGTCCGGCAGAAGCCCGACAGCCGCGTGGGCCAGCTTGCCGCCCGGCGAACCGTGCGCCTCCATGCCGACGGCGTCGATCACCGCGTCCGGGCCACGCCCGTCGACCAGGTCGAGCAGCGCGCCCGGCACATCGGACAACTCGCGTACGTCGAGCACCTCGATGCCGTGCCGGCGCGCCAACTCCAGCCGCTCGGGCACCAGGTCCAGCCCGATCACCCGGCCGGCACCGAGATGGCGGCCGATCCGGGCGCAGAACTGCCCGACCGGGCCCAGCCCGAACACGGCCAGGGTGCCGCCCGGCGGGGTGTCCGCGTACTTCACGGCCTGCCACGCGGTGGGCAGGATGTCGGACAGGTAGAGGTAACGCTCGTCGACACCGGTCTGCGGGATCTTGATCGGGCCGAAGTGGGCCTGCGGGACCCGCAGGTACTCGGCCTGCCCGCCGGGCACCGAACCATAGAGCGAGGTGTACCCGAACAACGACGCGCCCTTGCCCTCGCTGGTGACCTGGGTGGTCTCGCACTGCGCGTAGAGCTGCCGGCTACACATCCAACAACTGCCGCAGGAGATGTTGAACGGCACCACCACCCGGTCGCCCGGCCGGAGCCCGGTCACCCCCGACCCGACCTCCTCGACGATGCCCATCGGTTCGTGGCCCAGGACGTCACCGGGCTTCAGGTACGGCCCGAGCACCTCGTACAGGTGCAGGTCCGAGCCGCAGATCGCGGTCGACGTGATCTTCACGATCGCGTCGGTCGGCTCCTCGATCCGCGGGTCCGGCACCTCCTCGACCCGTACGTCCCGCTTGCCCTGCCACGTCAACGCCTTCATGACTGGTCGCCTCCCTTGGTCGCTGCCTGACTGCTACCCGGGAGAGAGGAGTTGAACCGGCCGCGCCCGAGGGCTACGGTTCACGCCCTCTTGTCGCAGGTGGTCCGCGTTGGCTCAGGTGGTCCGCGTTGGCTCAGGTGGTCCGCGTTGGTCCTGGTGTCGGTTGGGTCTGGCCGGGGTGGTGGTCGGGCCTGGTTCGGTGGCTGTGGTCGGGCTGGCTGCGGTCGGTCGGGGCTGGTTCGGTGGTGGTGGTGGGGCTGGCTGCGGTCGGTCGGGCCTGGTTCGGTGGTGGTGGTCGGGCTGGCTGCGGTCGGTTGGGGCTGGTCGGTGGTTGCGGTCCGGGCTGGGGGGGGGCCGGCCCCCCCCCCCCGCGGGCGCGCGCGGTGCCACCCCCGCGGCCGCGCGCCCCCCCCCCCCCCCCCCC
>NZ_JBICUF010000019.1:0-126781 GCF_043198035.1 Micromonospora sp. NPDC048898 | reverse complement strand
AGATACCGGAGACCTCGCTACATCTCGAACACCGACACGCGAAGATCCTCACCCAACAGCTCACGCCCTGGCACCGACTTCGACACAGGCCCTAGCAGGGGCAGTCGACAAGAAGGCGCTGCGGACAGGCGCTACCGCTCGTGATTGCCGAAACCACGGTAGATCGGGAAGGCCACCCGGCGCGTGACTAGGATTGGCCCGGTCATGCTGCTACGGGTGCTCGGGCCGCTTGAGGTCGAGGTCGACTCAGGCGGACCTGTCGACCTCGGCGGCCCCCGCCAACGCGCCGTGCTCGCGCTGCTGCTGGCGGCCCGGGGCGAGGTCGTCTCCGTCGGTCGGATGATCGAGGATCTGTGGCGGGGTGACCCGCCGCCGCGGGCGATCGCCTCCCTGCAGGCGTACGTCTCGCACCTGCGCCGCCTGTTGGAGCCGTCGCGCGAGCGCCGCGCGCCGGCGCGGGTCCTGGTCACCGCGCCGCCCGGCTACGCGATCCGGGTGCCCGCCGACGCGGTCGACGCCTGTCGCTTCGAGCGGCTGCTCGTGCAGGCGCGGGCGGTCAGCTCCACCGACCCGGGCCGGGCACGTCACCTGCTGGGCACGGGGCTCGACCTGTGGCGTGGTCGGGCGTACGCCGAATTCGCCGGGGAACCGTGGGCGCAGGCCGAGGTGCTGCGGCTGGAGGAGTCGCGGCTGGGCGCCCGGGAGCTGCTGCTCGATCTGACGGTGCGCTTCGGCGACCCGGCCGAGGCGGTGTCCGAGGCGGAGGTGCTGACCCGGCAGGCGCCGCTGCGGGAGGAGTGTTGGCGACTGCTGGCGCTGGCGTTGTGGCGTGCCGGTCGGCAGGGCGACGCGCTCGCCGCGCTGCGCCGGGCGCGAGCGACCCTCGCCGACCAGCTCGGCCTGGACCCGGGGCCGGCGTTGGTCGAGGTGGAGTCCGCGATCCTGGGCCAGCGCCTCGACCTGCTGCCCCCGGTGGCCGCCACGGCGGTACGCGTCGGCGCCGAGCGACAGGTGCCGGAGGATGTGTTCGTCGGACGGGAGGCCGAGCTGGCGGCTCTCCGGCAGGCAGCGGCCGAGGCGGCGGCCGGCGGGCCACGCGTCGCGCTGCTCAGCGGGGAGGCCGGGGCCGGCAAGACGAGCCTGCTCACCCGATTCCGCGACGGGCTCGCCGCCGACGGCTGGCTGGTCACCGTGGGCCGCTGCCCCGAGGTCGAGGGCGCCCCGCCGGCCTGGGCCTGGGTCGAGGCGTTGCGGCAACTCGCCGGGCAGGCGCCGCCGGGTGATCTCGCACCGGCCCTCGCCCCGCTGCTCGGCGACGGCGACGGCGACGGAGGGGGCGACGTCACCGCCGGCCGGTTCCGGCTGCACCGTGCCGTCGGGGCCTGGTTGGACGCCGCCGCGGCCCGTCGACCGGTCGCCGTCGTCCTCGACGACCTGCACGCCGCCGATGCCGAGACGCTGCTCCTGCTGAACAGCGTCGTCGAGTTGACCACCGGGGCCGTCCTGTTCGTCGCGGCGTTGCGCCCGGCCGAGCACCGCGAACGGCTCGCCGACACGATGGCCGTCCTGGCCCGCCGATCATCCCTGCGGATCCCGTTGGCCGGTCTGACGCCGCCGGAGGTGCAGCGGCTGCTCGGCGCGCTGGCCCGGACCACCGTCGACCCGGACACGGTCGCCGCGCTGGCCGAGCGGACCGGCGGCAACCCGTTCTACGTGCGGGAGTCGGCCCGACTGTTGGCCACCGAGGGCACCCTCGTCGCCACCAGCGACGTGCCGGAGGGCGTACGCGACGTGCTGCGCCGACGGCTCTCCCGCCTGCCCTCGGCGGCCGTCTCGGCGCTGCGCCTCACCGCGGCCGCCGGGCGGGAGGCCGAGGTACGCACACTTGTCGACGCCGCCGGCACCGACGAGACCTCCGTCCTCGAAGCGCTGGAGGTCGGGCTGGCCGCCGGGCTGCTCACCGAACCGGCGCCGGGGCGGGTGCGCTTCGTGCACGGGCTGGTCCGCGACACCATCTACACCGACCTGCCCCAGCTACGCCGTACCCGCCTGCACGCCCGGATCGCCGCGGCCACCCGCCGGCTGACACCCGACGACTATCCCGCCCTGGCCCACCACTACGCCCGTGCGGCGTCGGCCGACACCGCGCCGCTCGCCGTCGAGTACGCCGTCCGCGCCGCCGAACTGGCCGAGCGGCGGTACGCGTACGACGCGGCGATCGAGGTGCTCACCAACGCCGTGGACGCCGCCGGGTCGGTCAGCGGGGATCACGACGCGCTGCGCGTCGACCTGCTCGGCCGGCTGCTGCGCGCCCAGGCTCGGGCCGGCGCGGTGGCCGCCGCCCGCCGGACCCGCGCCCGCGCCATCGACGTCGCCACCGCGTCCGACCGCGACGATCTGCTGGTCGCGGCCTTCACCGCGTGGACCGTCCCCACCCCGTGGCTGACCCACGAGTACGGCGTGGTGGACCACCGCGTCGTCGAGCTGCTCACCCGGCTCCTGCGCGCCGACGACCTGGACCCGGTCGCCCGCTGCCGGCTGCTGGAGGCGCTGGCCACGGAGCTGGACGGCGAGTCCGACCCGCGGGGCGTGGCGGCCGGGCGGGAGGCGCTGGCCCTCAGCCGGCGGCTGGACGACCCGGAGCTGCGTGCCCTCGGGCTGGCCGCGCGGGTACGCACCATGAGCTACGAGCGGGAGGCGTCGGCGCGTCGGGAGTTGGCGCTGGAACTGCGCGCCCTCGCCGACGCGCACGGGCTGGTGACCTACCGCTCGGTGGCCGAGCAGGTGCTCGGGCACAGCGCCGCCGCGCTCAACGAGCCGGACGACCTGCGCCTCAGCGTCGCCCGGCACGGGTGGCTGGCCGAGACGTACCAGCTCAACGAGGCGCAGACGATCCACAGGTGCGCGCTGGGCGCGCTCGCGCACGTCGCCGGCGACTTCGTCGCGGCGCAGCGGCACTACGACGAGGTCGCCGAGCAGATGCGGCGGCAGGGTTCACTGCACGCCGAGGCCTTCCACTTCTTCTCGGTGGGGACCCTGCTGATCAGCCAGGGCCGCTTCGGCGAGCATCTGGAGGCCACCCGGCGGATACGCGGATCGTTGGGCCCGATCGTGGACGACCTGCTGGCGCTGGCGCTGATCGGGAGCGGCCGGGTGGACGAGGCGCGGGCCATGCCAATCGGGCGGCACACCTACCGCCCGGACTACTTCGAGTCGGCGCTGCTCAGCGTGCGCGCGATGGTCATCGTGGCGCTGGGTCGCCGGGACCTGGCCCAGCCCGTGATCGACACGCTGCTCCCGGTACGCGACCAACTGGCCGGTTTCTCCACCACGGCGGCCGTGGTACGGCCGGTCGCGCTGACGCTCGGTGAGCTGTACCGGCTGCTGGGTCGCACCGAGGAGGCGACCCGGCACTTCACCCTCGCCGCGCGGGTGGCCCGCCGGTGGGAGTCGCCGCACTGGCTGGCCGCGGCGACGGCCGCGTTGGCCGACTGACCGTCGCTGCTGGTGGACTCCAAGCCGATTCCAAGTGCCACCGAGCATGATCAACAGATCTGTGCCAGTTGATCCCTCGGAAAGGTCACCGTGAACCAGAACCACCGCGAAGCCATGGCCGACGTGCGCGACATGTACATGGCGCACTCGGCGCTCCGTCGCGAGTTCAGCCTGCTGCCGCAGCTCGTCCGCGACGTCACACCGGGCGACGCCACGCGCGCGGAGGTCGTCGGCGCCCACGCCGAGATGCTCTGCCACATCCTGCACACGCACCACGAGGGCGAGGACCTGCTGCTGTGGCCCCTGCTGCTGGAGCGCGGAGGCGCGGAGGCAACGGCCATCGTCCCCACCATGGAGGCGCAGCACCACGCCATCGAGGACGCCCACACGGCGGTGGTCGCCCTGCTGCCGCAGTGGCGTCGCACCGGACGCGACGGCGGGCAGCTCGCGGACGCCCTGGAGCAGCTGCGCGCCGCGCTGGTCGAACACATGGCCCTGGAGGAGGCCGAGATCCTGCCCCTGGCGCAACGGCACGTCACCGCCCGGGAGTGGATGCGGCTCGGCGAGCACGGAATGAGCAATTCCCCGAAGAAGCTGCTGCCGCTGGCCTTCGGCCTGGCCATGTACGAGGGCGACCCGGCGGTGGTCAAGGCGGTGCTGGCGCACGCCCCGCTGCCGGCCCGGCTGCTCATGCCGATCATCGCCCCCCGGCTCTTCGCCGCGCACGCCAGGCGGGTGCACGGCACCGCCACGCCCCCGCGCATCGGCGCCGGCACGCACTGAGCGAGAGGCGGGACGGCCGCCGTCGGGAGTCGCCGGCGCACAGCGGGCCAGCACGCGCGGCCAGGCCGCCGTCAGGAGTCGCTGACGCTCAGCGGGGCGCCAGGAAGGTCAGCACGCGCGGCCAGGCCGCCGCCGTGGCGTCCGGGGAGTGCTCGGCGAGGTCCGGGTCGGTGAACAGGTGGCCCACGCCGGGATAGCGGAAGACCGTCAGGTCGGCGCCGGCGTCGGTGAGCGCCTGCTGCCACTCGGCGACCTCGTCCGGGGCGTCGAACGGGTCGGGGTCGGCGAGGTGCAACTGCACCGGCAACCCGGGTCGGACCGCGTCGGGTGCGCCGCCGGTGCCGTGCAACAGGAGCAGGCCAGCGCAGTGGGGGCGCTCGGCCAACAGCGCCCCGGCCACACCGGCGCCCATCGAGAAGCCGGCGAGCACCGTCTCCGGTGGCAGGTCACGCAACGCCGCCCGGGCCCGGTCCAGCACCACCTCGTGGCCGATCTTGTCGAGCAGCGCGAAGCCGTCCTCGACGGAGTCGGTGGCCGGTACGCCGTACAGGTCGGGGGTGGCGACCTGGTGCCCGGCGGCACGCAGCCGGTCGGCGGCGGCGCGCACGGCGGGCCGCAGCCCGTACACGGAGTGGAACAGCACGACGTGTCGCATCACGTCATCCTGCCCCAGCGGAACGCGCTCCCGGCGCGGCCACGCGGGGTCACCGTCAGGCCAGTGCCGCCAGCCGCGCGACCAGGTCGGCCGGCGGCGGCATCGCGGCGATCTCCCGGCTGACCTGCCCGGCGGCGGTACGCAGGCGGTCGTCGGTGAGCAGCTGGGTCAGCGCCCGCGCGGTGATGTCCCGGGGGCGCAGCGCCAGACCGGCACCCCGGTGGGCCACCAGCTCGGCGTTGTGCCGCCGGTCCCCCGGACCCGTCGTGGCCAGCTGCGGCAGGCCGGCGGCGAGGGCACCGAAGATGCTGCCCGCCCCGCCGTGGTGCACCAGCGCCGCACTCGACGGCAACGCCGCGTCGAGCGGGATCCAGTCGACCACCCGCACGTTGCCGGGCAGCGACCGGGACGACCGCTCGTCGGGCCGGACCAGCACGATCTCGGCGTCCACCTCGGCGGCGGCCGCGACCACGGCGGGCATCGGCCCCCGGTCGCCGGGGCCGGTCAACGTGCTGCGGGTGACCAGGATGCGCGGTCGTTCACCCGGGTCCCGCAGCCAGGCCGGTAGCTCGCCGCCGCCGACGTAGGAGGCGTAGCGCATCGGCCAGCCATCCTGCCTCGCCACGCTGGGCGGGGCCACGGCCAGCGCGGCGGCCGGTGGCGGCAGCTCGGTCAGGCCGTGCCGCCGCAGCGCGGGACCGAGCCGGGCGGTGGTGGCGCGCACCAGGTCCCGACCGTCGAAGAGAGAGTTCTCCTGCCGAACCGCCGGCACACCCAGCCGGGCGGCGGCCACCGCGCCGGCCACCGCGAACGGCTCGTGCAGCACCAGATCCGGCCGCCACTCGGTGGCCAACGTGACAACCGGGTCGGTGAGCTTGTCGTTGAGCGTGCCGAAGAGCAGGCCGGCGCCCCGGGTGCCGGCGGTGCCGGCCAACTCGGCGCGGGCGATCAGCGGGTGGCGGGGGAAGAGGCGCAGCGCGATCCGGCCGAAGTCGAAGCCCGGTGCGATGTCGTGCACCGGCAGACCGGCCTCGGCGGCGGCCAGGCCACCGCCACCGGTGGCCAGCAGCACGTCGTGGCCGGCATCGCGCAGCGCGACCGCGAGCGGCACCAGCGGAAAGACGTGCCCGACCAGCGGGGCGGAGACCACCAGCACACGCATGCGCAGATCTTAGGTCGGCGGCGCAACCGGAACACGACATCGGACTTCCGACCACGCCACCTGCCCCAGCCGTGGGGCAGCTCTACGGGGTGCCGGGCAGCGGACCGGCCCAGGACGGGGCCCAGGCGCTCGGCCGGGGTTCAGGTGGGTCGCCGCCTGTCGACGATGCGGCGCATCTTGCCGACCGACCGCTCCACCGCGTCCGGCGCGAGGACGTCGACCGCCACGCTCACGCCGACGGTGTTCTTCACCAGCTCGACCAATGTCGCGCCGGCCCGCTCGGCGGCGTCCGCCGCGACCCCGGCCCGCCGCTCCACCCGGACGGTCAGGGTGTCCAACCGGCCCCGCCGATCGAGGACGCACTGGAAGTGCGGCGACAACTGCGGGGTACGCAGGATCAGCTCCTCGATCTGGGTGGGAAAGACGTTCACCCCGCGCACGATCATCATGTCGTCCGTCCGGCCGGTGATCTTCTCGATCCGGCGCATCGGGCGGGCGGTGCCGGGCAGCAGCCGCGTCAGGTCGCGGGTGCGGTACCGCACCACCGGCATCGCCTCCTTGGTCAGGGAGGTCAACACCAGCTCACCCCGCTCGCCGTCGGGCAGCACGGCCCCGGTCACCGGGTCGATGATCTCCGGGTAGAAGTGGTCCTCCCAGAGGTGCAGGCCGTCCTTGGTCTCGACGCACTCGGTGGCCACACCGGGGCCCATCACCTCGGACAGCCCGTAGATGTCGACGGCGTGGATGTCCACCTGCTGCTCGATCTCGCGGCGCATGTCCTCGGTCCACGGCTCGGCGCCGAAGATGCCCACCCGCAGGGAGGTGGCCCGCGGGTCGACGCCTTGACGACGCATCTCGTCGACGATGGCCAGCAGGTAGCTGGGCGTGACCATGATGACCTCGGGTTCGAAGTCGCGGATCAGCAGCACCTGACGCTCGGTCATGCCCCCGGAGACCGGGATGACCGTGCAGCCCAGCTCCTCGGCCCCGTAGTGCGCGCCCAGGCCACCCGTGAAGAGCCCATAGCCGTACGCGACGTGCACCCGGTCGCCGGGACGACCGCCGGAGGCGCGGATCGAGCGGGCCATCAGCCGCGCCCAGGTGTGCAGGTCGTCGCGGGTGTAGCCGACGACTGTCGGCCGGCCGGTGGTGCCGGAGGAGGCGTGCAGCCGGGCCACCCGCTCCCGGGGGACGGCGAACATGCCGAACGGGTAGTTGTCCCGCAACTCCGCCTTGCCGGTGAACGGAAAGCGGGCCAGGTCGTCGAGGTCCCGGCAGTCGTCGGGGTGCACCCCGGCCGCGTCGAACGCCCGGCGGTAGTGCGGCACGTTGTCGTACGCGTGCCGCAACGACCAGCGCAGCCGTTCGCGTTGCAGGGCGCGCAGCTCGTCGATCCCGGCGCGCTCGATCGGCTCCAGCTCCTCCGCACGAGGGGTGCGGTCCTGCATCGCGTGCCTCCTTGGCGCGGCGGTCCCGGTGGGGCTGCGGGTACCGTACGCCCGCCGTCGCCCGGACCGGCGGGGCGGTCAGCGGCTGGCCGGCAACCGGTGCAGGGCGTCGACCAGCGGGGCCAGCTCGGGGGTGGCCTCGGCCTCGGCGAGCGCGTCGGTGAGCACCCGGTCGTGGGTCGGTCGAGTCTGGGCGAGCAGTTCGGAACCGGCCGCGGTCAGCTCGGTGTAGATGCCGCGCCGGTCGTCGGCGCAGAGGATGCGGGTGAGCAGCCCCCGCTGTTCGAGGCGGGTGACCAGCCGGGTGGTGGCACTGCCGGAGAGCGCGGCGGCGCGGGCGAGCTGACTCATCCGCATGTGCCAGCCGTCCTGCCGGGAGAGCGCGTCGAGCACCGTGTATTCGACGACGGAGAGGTCGTGGCCTGCCTGCAGGGCCCGCTCCAGGGACGTCTCGATCAGCCCGTGCAGGGCGGCGAGGGTGCGCCAGCCCTGCGCGCGGATCTCGACCGCGTCGTCGGCGATGCCCATGCCGGCCCTCCTCGGGTGTGACCTTGACGGGCCCCAGGCTAGCACGCTTGCGCAGGTATCCAGCGCGTGCAAGTATCTCGTTGCTGGCGCGTGTAGTTGCACGCGCCGCATATCTGCCCCCTCCCCGATGGGAAGACCATGTCCGTACGCCACAAGTCCCTGCCGCCCGGCCTGATCGCGCTGGCCATCGGCGCGTTCGGCATCGGGCTGACCGAATTCGTGATCATGGGGCTGCTGCCCGAGGTGGCCGCCGACTTCGCGGTCACCGAGCCGGTGGCCGGCTGGCTGATCTCCGGCTACGCGCTCAGCGTGGCCGTCGGCGGGGTCGCCCTCACCGCGGCGGTCACCCGCCTGCCGCGCAAGCCGGTGCTGCTCGGCCTGATGGTGCTGTTCATCATCGGCAACCTGCTCTCCGCCGTCGCCGGCGACTACGCCGTGATGATGGCCGGCCGGATCGTCGCCGCGCTCTGCCACGGCGCGTTCTTCGGCATCGGCGCCGTGGTTGCCGCCGGCCTGGTCGCACCGGCCCGCCGGGCGGGCGCCATCGCCATGATGTTCGCCGGCCTGACCATCGCCAACGTGCTCGGCGTGCCGTTCGGCACCTTCCTCGGGCAGCACTTCGGCTGGCGGTCGACGTTCTGGGCGATCACCGCCATCGGGGTGGTCGCCCTGGTCGGGCTGGCCCTGCTCATCCCGGCGGGTGGCACCGCCAACGCCGACCGCCCGGCCGGTGGGCTGCGCGGCGAGTTGCGGGCGTTCACCCACCCGCAGGTCTGGCTCTCCCTGGTGATCACCGTCCTGGGCTTCGGCGGGATGTTCGGCGCGTTCACCTACATCGCCTACACGCTGACCGAGGTCAGCGGCTTCGCCACCGGCACCGTGCCGTGGCTGCTCGTCCTCTTCGGGGTGGGGCTCTTCGCCGGCAACCTGCTCGGCGGCCGGGCGGCGGACAGGTCGCTGTCGCGCACCCTGGTCACCGTCCTGGCGGTGCTCACCGTGGTCCTCGTCGGTTTCGCGCTGACCGCCACGAACCCGGTGCTGACCATCGTCGCGCTGGTGCTGATGGGCGGGTTCGGGTTCGCCACCGTGCCGCCGCTGCAGATGCGGATCATGCGGTACGCCCAGCAGGCGCCGACGCTGGCGTCCGGGGCGAACATCGCCGCGTTCAACCTCGGCAACGCGCTGGGCGCGTGGATCGGCGGGGTGACCATCGCCGCCGGCCTCGGCTACACCTCGCCGATCTGGGCCGGCGCCGCACTCACCCTCATCGGCCTGGGCGTACTCCTCGGCGCCCTGCGGCTGGCCCGCCGCGACGAGCCGACCAGGGCCGACGCGAGCCCGGTGGACGCCACGGTCTGACCTCTGTGGGAGAAGGACGCCGGGCCGGGCGGATGCCCGACCCGGCGTCGCTCTGATCATCGCCCTGCCATCATCCGGCAATTGCAAAAGATGTGCAACAAGGTCTGGACAACGCGCTCGGCCCGTAACTAGCCTGCTCGCTATGAGTCCTTACATTTCGGAACCGTGGGCCTGGCAGGAGAGCTGGGACCGTCAGCAGGAGGCCTACCTGCCGGACCGGGAACACCGGTTCGCCACCATGCTGGACACCGTCGACGCGGTGCTCGACGGTCGGCCGCCGCGCGTGCTCGACCTGGCCGGCGGCACCGGCACCATCTCGCTGCGGACGCTGGCGCGCTTCCCCGACGCGGAGGTGACACTCGTGGACCTCGACCCGGCGCTGCTCACCATCGCCGGCGCCTCGCTGGCCGACCGGGCCACCATCGTCACGGCCGACCTCGGCACCCCCGAGTGGCGCTCCGCGCTCCCCCACCAGGAGTACGACGCCGTGCTCACCGCCACCGCCCTGCACTGGCTGCCGGCCGACCGGCTCGGGCAGCTCTACGCCGAACTGCGCGACGTGCTGCGCCCGGGCGGCGTCTTCGTCAACGCCGACCACATGCCCGACGACAGCCTGCCGGAGCTGACCAAGCGGCTGCTGGACCGGGCCCGGGACCGGCGCAACGCCCGGTACGCCGCCGGCTCGGTGCCGTCCTGGTCGGACTGGTGGGAGCGGGCCGCCGCCGATCCGGCGCTCGCCCCGCTCGTCGCCCAGCGGCAGGCCATCTACCCGACCGGGCACAGCCCGGAGTGGAACCCGCCGGTCTCGTGGCACCTGGCCGCGCTCACCGCGGCCGGCTTCAGCGAGGTCGGCACGGTGTGGCGCGGCGGCCCGGACGCCGCCGTCGCGGCAGTGCGCTGACCGCCGCCCTCGCGGCAGTGCGCTGACCGCCGCCCTCGCGGCAGTGCGCTGACCGCCGCCCTCGCGGCAGTGCGCTGACCGCCGCCGTCGCGGTCGTGACGCTGACCGCCGCCGTGACGCTGACTACCGCAGTCGCCGTGGTGCGCTGACCGCCGCCGTCGCGGCACTACGCTGAGGACCCGTGCCAGAGCCGCCGGACCAACGCACCGATCCCGACGTCGACCTCCGTGTCGGCGCCGATCGGGGCGAGCTGACCACTCGCCCCGTCACGATCCTCGCCAGCATCGCGGCCGGCGGGGTGGTCGGTGCGCTGGCCCGAGCCGCCCTGCAACATGCCGCCCCCCATGCGGCGACGGGCTTCCCGTGGGCCACGTTCGCCATCAACCTGTCCGGCTGCCTGCTGATCGGTGTGCTGATGGCGATCCTCACCCACCTCGGCGGTGGGCATCCGCTGGCCCGCCCGTTCCTCGGCGTCGGGGTGCTCGGCGGGTTCACCACGTTCTCCACCTACGCGGTGGACGTCCAGCAGGCACTTGTCGCGGGCGCACCGGGCACCGCGCTGGCGTACCTGGCCGGCACGCTGCTCGGGGCACTTGTCGCGGTCGGGCTGGGCGACGCCGTGACCGCGGCACTGCTGCGGCGGCGGGTGGCCCGATGACCGCCCTGCTCATCGCCCTGGGGGCGGCCGTCGGCGCACCGTTGCGCTACCTCACCGACCGGGCCGTACAGTCCCGGCACGACTCGGCGTTTCCGTGGGGCACGCTCACCGTCAACGTGGTCGGCTCGCTGCTGCTCGGCGTACTCGTCGGGTGGCCGACCGGCCCGGCGGTCACCGCGCTGCTCGGCACCGGGTTCTGTGGGGCGCTGACCACCTACTCCACCCTCAGCTACGAGACGCTGCGGCTGGCGCGGGGCGGTCGTCGATTCCTCGCGCTGGCCAACGTGCTCGGCAGCGTGGCAGCCGGGCTCGCCGCGGCCACCGCCGGCTACGCCGTGGCCCGCGCCCTGACCGGCTGACCGCACGCCAGCCGCCGCGCACCCGCCTCCCTCCCACCAACGCCTGGACCAGGGCAAACCCAGACCACACCGAGGGTATATACGCGAGGTATACCCTCGGTGTAGTCTCCTCCCATGAGCGTGCCCCTGACCCTTCTCGGCCTCCTCGAACGAGAGCCCAGCCACGGCTACGACCTGAAGCGTGACTACGACGCCTTCTTCGGCCGCGGCAAGCCACTGCCGTTCGGCCAGGTCTACTCCACCCTCAGCCGCCTGGCCCGCGACGGCAAGGTGGTGATCAGCGACGTCGCTCCCGGCTCCGGCCCCGACCGCAAGCGCTACATCATCACCGACGTCGGCGCGACAGAGGTCGAGCAGTGGCTGACCCAGCCGGTCGACCCCGAGCCGCACCTGCAGACGGTGCTCTTCGCCAAGGTCGTGCTCGCGCTGATGCTGGACCGGCCCGCCGCCGAATACCTCGACACCCAGCGCAGCGCACACCTGCACCGGATGCGTGAGCTCACCGAGATCAAGCGCGCCGGCAGCCTGGTCGACGCGCTGCTCGCCGACCACGGTCTCTACCACCTGGAGGCGGACCTCCGGTGGATCGAGATGACCGGCGCCCGGCTGGACGCCCTGCGGAAAGAGGTGCGGCCATGAGCGTCGTGATCGAAGCACGGGACGTGGCGTTCTCCTTCGGCCAGACGCCCGCCCTTCGCGGCGCCAGCGTCGCCGTGGAGGCGGGCGAGATCCTCGCCGTCATGGGCCCCAGCGGCTCGGGCAAGTCCACCCTGCTGCACTGCCTGGCCGGCATCCTGGTGCCCGACTCCGGCGAGATCCTCCTCGACGGAGCCCGGATCGACACCATGGCCGAGACCCAGCGCAGCAGCCTGCGCCGCGACCGCTTCGGCTTCGTGTTCCAGTTCGGCCAGCTCGTCCCCGAGCTGACCGCGGTGGAGAACGTCGCCCTGCCGCTGCTGCTCAGCGGCGTACACCGCAAGCAGGCGCTGCCGAGGGCGAGAGCCTGGTTCGCGCGGCTCGGCCTGGACGGCCTGGAGCAGCGCCGCTCCGGCGAGCTGTCCGGCGGGCAGGCGCAACGCGTCGCCCTGGCCCGGGGCCTGGTCGCCGAGCCGCAGGTGCTCTTCGCCGACGAGCCGACCGGCGCGCTCGACTCACTCACCGGCGAGCAGGTGATGGACCTGCTGGTCGGCGCCGCCCGCGAGCAGGGCACCACTGTCATCCTGGTGACCCACGAACCCCGGATCGCCGCGTACGCCGACCGTGAGGTCATGGTCCGCGACGGGCGCGTGAACGCGCCGGACCGGATCGCCTCATGATCCGCTTCGGGCTCCGCCTCGCTGTGGCCGGCGGTCGGGAGGCGCTGACCCGCCTGCTCGTCATCGCTGCCGCCGTCGCGATCGGCAGTGGGCTGCTGCTGACCACCCTCGCCGGGGTCAACGCGGTCAACGCCCAGCTCACCCGGTACGCGTCGGTCTATCCCTACGCCTCGACCGGCGGCGACGCCGATCCCCTGTGGTGGTCGACGCGCGAGGACTACTTCCACGGCAAGCAGATCATTCGGATCGACGTCGCCGCGACCGGCCCGGACGCCCCCACCCCGACCGGCGTCCCGAGCACGCCGGGGGCCGGGGAGTACTACGCCTCGCCCGCGTTGCGGAAGCTGCTGGCCGCCCACCCCACCGACCAACTGGCTGACCGTTACCCGGGGCGCGACATCGGCACCGTCGGCCCGGCCGGATTGACCTCACCGGACACCCTGCTCGTCATCCGGGGCGGCACCCCCGACGAGGTGGCCACATTGCCCCTCGCCAGGCAGCTCACCACCGTCGGCGACACTCCCGCGCTGCCCGAGACGACTGTGAACCTCATCCTGAGCGTGATCGCAGGCGGGCTGCTGTTCCCGTTGCTGATCTTCGTCGGCACCGCCACCCGGCTCAACGCGGCCCGCCGGGAGCAGCGCTTCGCCGCGATGCGCCTGGTCGGCGCCACCCCGAAGCAGATCTCGGTGGTCGCGGCGGTGGAGGCGACCACCGCGGCCGTCGTCGGCACCGCCGTCGGCTTCGGCCTGTTCTACGCCTTCCGCGGCCCGATGGCGGCCATCCCGTTCACGGGCATGCCGTTCTTCCCCAGCGACATGTCGCTGGGCGTGCTGGACGCCCTGCTGGTGGCGCTCGGCGTTCCGGCCGGCGCGGCGGTGGCTGCCCAGGTCTCGCTGCGCCGGGTACGGATCTCGCCGCTGGGCGTGACGCGCCGGGTCACTCCCCGCGCCCCGCGGGCGTACCGGCTGATCCCGATCCTGCTCGGTGTCGCCGTGCTGTTCTTCGCCATCGGGTTCCGGCCCCCGACATCCGATGGCCAGGCCGCGGTGTTCCTTCCCAGCCTGCTGCTCATCATGGCCGGCCTGATCCTCGCCGGCCCGTGGCTGACGATGGTCGGCGCCCGGGTGATGGCCCGGTTCGCCAACCGCCCCGCCACCCTCATCGCCGCGCGACGCCTCGCCGACAACCCGAAGGCCGGCTTCCGGGCGATCAGCGGCATCATGCTCGCGCTCTTCGTGACGAGCGTGGCCGTCGGCGTGATCACCACGATCGTCGCCAACCGCGGCCCGGCACCGGTCGGCTCGACCGAGGCGGGACAGGTGTCGCTCTACCTTCCCGAGGATGCACCGGCGACGCCTGACTCGCTCTTCACCGACCTACGCTCGATCACCGGCGTGCGGTCCGCGTTCGCGGTGCGCGAGAACCCGGACCGGATGAGCGCCAGCGAGCCCGGCCTGATCGCGTGCGCCGAGATCCCGAGCGCGTACGGCCGGTGCGCCGAAGGCGCCACCGTCGCCGAGGTAGCGACGGGTCTCATCCCCTTCCGGGAGTCGGCGTCGTCCAGCAGGGTCTGGCCCGCCGCATCGGTTCCACTCGGCGAACTCCAACAGCTGCCGGTGATGTCGATCGTCGTCGACACTGACGGTTCCGCCGCCACCATCGAGCGCTCGCGCACCGCGCTCGAGACCGCCCTGCCGGCCTTCCGGGTGGCGCCGAACGTGCCCGGTGACTTCGAGTCGGAGTTCGCCAACACGCTGCGCGGCTGGGAACAACTGGCCAACGTCGTCATCATCGCCAGCCTCGCGCTCGGCGGGTGCAGCCTCGCGGTCAGCGTCATCGGCGGGCTCACCGAACGCCGACGCCCGTTCAGCCTGCTGCGTCTCAGCGGCGCACCGGTGCGGGTCCTGCGTCGGGTGGTGGCGTTGGAGAGCGCCGTACCGATGCTCGCCGTCGCCGCCGTCGCCATCGGGATGGGACTCCTCGCCGCCCACCTGTTCCTGCGGGCACAGATGGGTTACACGCTGATCGCGCCGGAGCCACGCTTCTACGTGATCGTCGTCGTCGGGTTGGCAGCCTGCCTCGGTGTCATCGCCTCGACCCTGCCGCTGCTGGAACGGATCACCGGCCCGGAGACCGCCCGCAGCGAGTAGTCGTCAGACCGTGGGCCCGGTGGTCGTCAGCGCGACCACCGGGCCGACGACGAAGACGGCGGGCGGACGGATCTCCTCCCGGGCGGCGAGGGCGCCGATCTCGTCCAACCGGGCGGGCAGCGACCGCTGGTCGGGCTGCCCGGCGTCCTGCACGGCGAGCACCGGGGTCTCCGGGGCCCGGCCGTGCTCGATCAGCACTGACGCGATCTTGGCGATGGTGTCGACGGCCATCAGCAGCACGACGGTGCCTCGGGCGCGGGCCAGCGCCGCCCAGTCGACGAGCGAGTCGGGGTGCCCGGGCGGCAGGTGTCCGGACACGACCGTGACGTCGTGCGCCACGCCCCGGTGCGTCACCGGCACGCCCGCGAGGGCCGGCGCGGCGATGGCGCTGCTCACCCCGGGGACCACCGTCACCGGCACACCGGCCGCCGCGCAGGCCTGCACCTCCTCGTGGCCACGTCCGAAGACGTACGGGTCGCCGCCCTTGAGCCGGACCACCCGGCGACCGGCGCGGGCGTGCGAGACCAGGGCCGCGTTGATCGCCTCCTGGGCCATCGACGGGCCACGGGGCACCTTCGCGGCGTCGATGACCAGCACGTCGGGGCGCAGCCCGGTGAGCAACCCCGTGGGGGCCAGCCGGTCGGCCACCACGACGTCCGCCGCGTCGAGCAGCGCCCTTCCGCGTACCGTGATCAGGTCGTCGGGTCCCGGCCCGCCGCCGACCACCGCGACCGAACCGTGGTCGTGCCCGTGGTGGTGGTCGTGCCCGTGGTGGTGGTGGCCGACCGGGTCGTCGGGGTGGTCGTGCGGGCGTTGCGGGCGGCCCACCTTGTCGGCGAAGCCGGGCATCAACACCCGGTACGCGCAGGTGTCGCAGTTCATCCGGATGTCCCCGGCCAGCGCCTCGGTGTGGCGTTCCCGCACCAGGTCGGCGAGGGCGTCGCAGTCGCCGATCACCTCGGCCACCCGCACGTCGAGGTCGGGGTGGGCGGCGGCGAACTCCGCCGACTGGGCGACGATCCGGTCGGGCAGCACCCCGGCGAACAGGAAGTACGGGGCGACGACGATCCGCCGCGCGCCGAGGCGGCGCAGCCGCTCCAGCACCGCCGGCACCGACGGAGACGCGAGGGAGACGAAGCCGGGCTCCACACCCGCGTAGCCGCGCCCCTCCCAGAGCAGCCGGGCGACCTTCGCCACCTCGGCGTTGGCATCCGGGTCGGTGGACCCCCGACCGATCAACGCGACCCACGTGCCGGCCCGGTCGGCACCCTCCAGCGCCGTGCCGGCCCGGTCGGCACCCGCCAGCGCCGCGTCGATGCGCTGTTCGAGGGCGTCGTGCAGCAGGGGGTGTGGGCCGAGTGCACGGCCGTAGCGGTAGGTCAGCCCGGGGTGACGCTCCTGCTCGCGGGCCATCGCGGCGGGGATGTCACCCTTGCCGTGCCCGGCGGCGGTGAGCACCAGCGGCAACGCCACGAGCGCCCGGTGCCCGCGCGCGACGAGTGCGCCGACCGCGTCGGTCAGCGGCGGGCGGGACAACTCGATGAAGCCGCCCTCGACGTCGCCGACGTCACCGCGACGACGGACCCGCCCGACAAGCGCGGCGAACTGGTCGACCCCGGCCGCGCTGCGCGTACCGTGCCCGACGATGACCAACCCGGTCATGACTTCTCCTCGGTGTAGAGCAGGGCGTTGAGGGCGGCGGCGGCGACCGCCGACCCGCCCTTCTCCCCCACGTTGGACACGGCGGGCAGACCGCTGGCCCGCAGCGCCGCCTTCGACTCGGCGGCTCCGACGAAGCCGACCGGCAGGCCGACGACGAGCGCCGGAGCGGCGTCCAGGGTGAGTAGTTCGACAAGTGCGGTGGGTGCGCAGCCGACCACCCAGACCGCGCCCGGCCCGACCCGGTCGAGGGCGATCCGCACGGCCGCCGCCGAGCGGGTGATCCCGGCCGCGCGGCCCAACTCGGCGGCGGCCGGCTCGCCGACCGGGCAGACCAACTCCAGGCCCGCCCGGGTGATGCCGGCGGCGACCATCGCCACGTCGGTGACCACCGGTGCCCCGGCGCGCAACGCCGCCAGCCCCGACTCCAGCGCCGCCTCGTCGCAGACCAACTCGTCGACGTACGCGAGGTCGGCGCTGGCGTGCACCACCCGTTCGGTCACCGCCCGGCTCAGCGGCGGCAGGTGCGACAGGTCGACCCGCTCCCGCAGGATGCGGTACGACTCGACCTCGATCGGGTGCACCATCCGGCTCATCGGGGCTCCTTCACGAGGGTCGGGGTCGAGCACGCGGATCGCGTCGACCGGGCAGATCTCCAGGCACTCCAGGCAGCCGGTGCACCTGTCGGCGCGGACCGTCAGGCCGCCGGCGACCGGTCGGATCGCGTGCGTGGGGCAGGTGAGCAGGCAGGCGCCACAGCCCTGGCAGGCGTCGATCGTCACGATCGCCATCGGTACCCCCGGGGCGTGACCATCCGACCGGCGACCACCCTCGTGTCGCTGTTGCCGACCACCACGACGCTGTACATGTCGACCACGGCCGGGTCGAGGGTGGCCAGGGTCGCCAGGTGCAGCCGCTCGCCGGGGCGGCTGGCGTTGCGCACCACACCGACCGGGGTGTCCGGTGGGCGGTGGCCGGCGAGGATGCCGAGCGCCTTGCCGAGTTGCCAGTCCCGGGCCCGGCTGCGCGGGTTGTAGAACAGCGTCACGAAGTCACCCTCGGCCGCCGCGGTCACCCGTCGCTCGATGACCTCCCACGGGGTGTGCAGGTCGGACAGGCTGACATAGGCGTGGTCGTGGCCGAGGGGGGCACCGAGCAGCGCCCCGGCGGCCAGTGCGGCGGTCACCCCGGGCACGCCGACGACGTCGATGCGTTCGTCGGCGTACTCCAGGGCGGGGCTGGCCATCGCGTACACCCCGGCGTCGCCGGAGCCGATCAGCGCGACCGCGCGGCCGGCGACGGCCTCGGCGACGGCGGCGCGGGCCCGTGTCTCCTCCGCGCCGAGCCCGCTGGACAGCACCCGCGTGCCCGGCCGGAGCACGTCGCGGACCTGGTCGAGGTACTGGTCCAGGCCGACCACCACGGCGGCGCGACGCAGCTCGGCCACCGCGCGGGGGGTGCGCAGGTCGGCGGCGCCCGG
The DNA here is from genome assembly GCF_043198035.1 of Micromonospora sp. NPDC048898. Classification (NCBI taxonomy): domain Bacteria; kingdom Bacillati; phylum Actinomycetota; class Actinomycetes; order Micromonosporales; family Micromonosporaceae; genus Micromonospora; species Micromonospora sp. NPDC048898. The sequence goes on along the minus strand of NZ_JBICUF010000019.1, from coordinate 108,825 downwards.
TCCGAGCCCGACGACGGCCAGCCGGCCGCGTGGCGCGTGCCGGGCCACCGCCACGGTGGCCATCGCCGTCGCGGTCTTGCCCACCAGCAACGTGGCGTCGTCCGGGCGGCCGTCCGGACCGAGCAGGGCCGCGGCCTCGGCCACGCTCGGCGTGCCGACCGCCGCGCGGACCACCTCGCTGGGGTGCGGCACGTCGACCTCCGCCAGCCGCGTCGCCGGCCAGGTCACCAGGGGTACGCCGAGCGCGTCGGCGGTACTGCGGATGCCCGCCTCGTCGGCCTTCACGTCGGCGCTGGCCAGGCAGCGCAGGCTCGCGGCGCTGAGGCCGGCCTCGGCCAGCACCCGGTGCAGCAGCTCCGCCACCTCGGCGGCCGGTACGCCCCGGCTCGCGCCCACGCCGGCGACAAGTGACGGCGGCCGGAGCACGGCGGTCCGCCCGTCGAGCGGCACCACCCGGTCGGTGACCAACAGTCGGTAACCGGAGTCGACACCACCGGCCTCGTTGTCGGCGGCGGCCCCGTCGACGGGGGCGATCCCGTTGTCGCCGACGGCGTTGTCGCCGACGGCGTTGTCGGCGGCCCCGCTGTCGGCGGCGACCCGGGAGTGTGCGGCGGCGGGTTGGGGCCGGACGTTCGGGGGCAGGGCGGGCAACGGCCAGTGGGCGTCGGCGACCAGTCGGACCGGCTCGCCGTCCAGGATGGCCCGGGACACCGCGGCGACCGCGCCCTGCACCGGCCAGCCGAGGGTGTCCAGCCCCGGTAGGCCGACCGCGTCGGTGGCGGTGGTGATCACCGGTCGGGCGTCCAGCAGCGCGGCGACCCGCTCGGCGAGGTCGTTGCCGCCGCCGGCGTGCCCGCCGAGCAGCGCCACGGCGTGCCGGGCGGCCTCGTCGACGACCACCACGGCCGGGTCGCCGTGCTTGTCGGCGAGCAGCGGCGCGAGGATCCGCACCACCGCGCCGGTGGCCAGGAACGCGACCACCGCGTCACTGTCCACCCAGGCGGTCCGCAGCGCGTCGGCGACGCTCTCCCCCTCGACCAGGCGGGCGTGCGGCCAGGCGGCGGCGACGGTGTGGGCGTGCCGTCGGCCGGCGGCCGTGGCCGCCACCAGACCGATGCGAGGGGGCGGGTTCTGGTCGGTCACGGGCGCTCCCCGGTGAGGACGACCACCGGGTTGGTGGCCGCGAGGCGGATCGACCCGCCGGGCAGGTCGGCGAGGCGGGCGGCGGAGAGCTGACAGCCCTGCACCGTGTAGCCGGCGGCGCGCAGCAGGCCAACGGCCGGTGCGACCCGGTCCAGGGCGGCCAGGGTGAGCACCACCCGCTCGGGTTGGCGGGTCACCACGGCGGCGAGCACGTCGACACCTCCGCCGCCGACGAAGACCGCGTCCGGTTCGGGCAGGCCGGCCAGCGCCTGCGGTGCCCGCCCGGTGACGAGCCGGACGTCCACCGCGTGCGCCGTCGCGTTGGCCCGGATGGTCGCGCCGGCTCCGGGGTCCTGTTCGACGGCGAGTACGGCAGCGCCGAGCAGGGCGCACTCGATGCCGACCGAACCGCTGCCCGCGCCGACGTCCCACACCAGCCGACCCAGTCGGGGGCGCAGCCGGGCGACGACCAGGGCGCGCACCTCCGACTTGGTGATCATGGAGTCGCGGTGGGCGTACCGGCTCTCCGGCAGCGCCCACCCACCGGCCGGCGCGGCGGCCGGCTGGTTGTCGGCGCGCATCCCACCGGGCGCGACCCGATCCGAGTCGGCGAGGCTGAGCAGGACGTGTGGGTCGGACCAGGTCTCGGTGGCGGCCTGCTCGGGGGTCACCGGGCGGATCCGTTCGGCGGCGGTGCCCAGGTGCTCGGCGACGAGCAGGCGGCGGGGCCAGCCGATCAGGCCCGCACCCAGCTCGGCGGCACCGGCACCGGGTGCGGTGAGCACCGCCACCAGCGGCAGCGCCCGGCAGGCGTTCAGGGCCGGTCGCGGGTCGCGCCCGTGCGCGGTGACGACGGCGGCACCGTCCCAGGGCAGCCCGGCGCGGGCGAACGCGGCGGCCACACTGGACACCGCGGGCACCACCCGCAGCGGCAGCCCGGCCGCGCGCAGCCGGCGGACGATGCCGAACAGGCCCGGGTCCCCGCTGGCGAGCACCACGGCCGGCACCCCGGCGGCGACGACCTCGGTCAGCCGGTGCAGGGCGGGGGCGAGCGGCCCGAGGGCGACGGTGCCCGCGCCGGCCGGCACGGGAACGGCGGCCAGGTGCCGGGCCGCCCCGACGACCAGCCCAGCCTCGGCCAGCGCGGGTGCGAGGGCGGGGTGCGGCGGCGCCCCGGCCGCGTCCAGCCCGACCACTGTCACCAGCGCCTCCGGGCCGGTCGCGGACACCAGCGCCTCCGGGCCGGTCGCGGACACCAGCGCCTCCGGGCCGGCCGTGGCCACCAGCGTGGCCGGTGCTGCCGGGTTCGCCAGCGCGTCCGGTGCCGCCGGGTTCGCCAGGGGATCCGGGGACGTCCGGCTCATCGGGGCCACCGCCCCGACGAGGCGACCACGTGCGCTCCGGCGAAGTCGACCATCGCCACGTCCACGGTGACCGTCGGTCCGGCGAAGCGTCGCAGCACCTGGCGGACCCGTTGGCAGAGCAGGTCGCCGGCCGGGCCGAGCAGCCCGGCGGCCTCCCACAGCTCGTACGCGTGCCGCCCGGTGTTCGCCTCGGTCACGGCGGCGACGAGCGCCGGGTCGCCACCGGCCTCGGCGGTCACCGCGCCGAGCAGGGACAGGTCCACCTTCGAGCGCGTGTAGTGGGTCATCAGGATGCCGGCGGCGAGTTTGGCCAGCTTGCCGGCCATGCCGACGAAGACCACACCGGTCATGCCGTCCTCCACCGCGGCGGTCACCGCGGCCCCGGTGAAGTCGCCGACCTCGACGAAGCACACCTCGGGCAGGTCGGGCAGCAGCGCGCGGGCGGCCCGCTCGGTACGCCCACCGGTGCACAGCACCACCGTCGGCTCACCCTGGGCGGCCATCACGTGCACGGCCTGCACGACGCTGGCCCGCCAGGAGGCGGTGGAGAACGGGCGGACGATGCCGGTGGTGCCGAGGATCGAGATGCCGCCGAGGATGCCCAGTCGGCGGTTGGTGGTCTTGCGGGCCATGATCTCGCCCCGGGGCACGCTGATCACCACCCGTACGCCGACCTCGGTGAGGTCGACCACCTCGGCCACCGCCTCGCCGATCATCCGGCGGGGGGTGTCGTTGATCGCCGGGCCGCCGACCGCGAGCCCGAGGCCGGGTTTGGTGACCGTGCCGACGCCCGCGCCACCGGCGAGCCGCAGGCCGGGAACGTCGGTCCAGTCCACTGTCGCGGTCAGCTCGGCCCCGTGGGTGACGTCCGGGTCGTCGCCGGCGTCCTTGACCACCACCGCCTCGGCCCGCACCGGCGGGTCGCCGGTCAGCTCGCAGCGTTCCACTCCGAAGCGCACCCGCCGACCGGCGGGCAGACCGATCTCCACGTCCGGCTGGATCTCCCCGGTGACCAGGGCGGTGACCGCCGCCTTGGCCGCCGCCGTCGCACAGGCGCCGGTGGTCCAGCCGGTGCGCAGCGCGGTGGGCCGGACCTTCGCGGTACGCGGCAGGTCCGGCTCGCGCAGCGGCGGCTCGGCGTACGTCACGGTGTGCCTGTTCCTCCGGCGCGGGTGCCGGACTGGCGGCGCAGCTCGGCGCGGGCGGCCGGCTCGGCCCGGCGGAAGGTGTGGAAGTGCCCGGGGTGGTACAGGTGCGAGCGGGTGCCCTCGGCGGCCAGTGCCGGCCCGACCAGGAAGAGCGTGTGTTTCCACAGCTTGTGCTGCTTGACCGTCGCCTCCAGGGTGCCGACCGTGCAGCGCACCACCAGTTCGTCCGGCCAGGTCGCCTGGTACGCCACCACGGCCGGGGTGTCCTGCGGGTAGCCGCCGGCCAGCAACTCGGCCTGCACCTGCCCGGAACGGGCGGCGGAGAGGAACAGCGCCATGGTGGTGCCGTGCCGGGCGAAGTCGCGGACCCGCTCACCGGGCGGCATCGGGGTCTTGCCGCCTTCGAGGCGGGTGAGGATCACCGACTGGGCCACCTCGGGCACGGTCAGCTCCCGCCCGACGATCGCCGCGACGGCGGTGAACGAGGAGACCCCGGGCACGATCTCGACGGCCAGGCCGAGCGCCCGGCACAGGTCCAGCTGCTCCTGCACGGCGCCCCACAGCGCCGGGTCGCCGGAGTGGATCCGCGCCACGGTCAGCCCCTGTTCGGCGGCGCGCTGATAGAGCGGCAGCACACCCTCGATGGGCAGCTGCGACGAGTCGACGATCTCCGCGCCCGCGCGGGCGTGACCGAGCACGTCGGCGTGCACCAGGCTGGCCGCCCAGATCACGATGTCCGCGTCGGCGATCACCCGGGCGGCCCGCAGGGTCAGCAGGTCCGCCGCACCGGGGCCGGCGCCGACAAACCACACCTTGCCGTCGCTTGTCACAGTTTTCCTCCTCGGTGCTCGCGGCGGGCCGGGACCAGCAGCGTCGACAGGTACGGCAGGTCGTGCGCGGTGTCGTCGACCGGGCCGATCCGTTCGCCGGGCAACCCCAGGTTGCGCCCGAGCACGGCGTCGGCGAGGCGGCCCTGCCGGCGCAGCTCGGCCAGCAGCTCCGGATGCCGCCGCCAGCCCTTGTAGGCGACCACGGTGCCCGGCCCGGCGAGGGCGTCGGCGAACAGCGCCAGACCGGCGGTGGCCGGCAGCAGGGTCAACGGCTCGCGTCCCTCACAGAGCGGGGTGCCGCTGCGCGCGGCCAACTCCTGCATGGCGGTGATGCCGGGCACCGTCGCCACCCGCACCGCCGGGCGCAGCGCGCGCACGCTCTGCGCCAGGTAGCCGAAGGTGGAGTAGACGTTCGGGTCGCCGATGGTGGCGAACGCCAGTGACCGTGCGCCCGCGTCGATCGCGTCGACCACCGCCCGGGCCGCGTCGTCCCAGGCCGCCGCCCGGCGGGCGGTCACCCCACCCCGGTCGTCCAGGGCGAACGGCAGCCGGCGCAGCCGGTCCGCCGCGACGTGTGTCCGTACCGTCGCCTCGGCCCGCCCGGCGTCCGCACCCGCCGGCGTCGGCGCGGCGGTCGCGGTGGGCGCGACCCGGTCCGCCATCACGGGTACGAAGACCAGGTCGGCCTCGCGCAGCAACCGCACCGCCCTGACGGTGAGCAGTTCCGGGTCACCGGGGCCGACACCGATCCCGGTCAGCGTGGCGTCGGCCGATCCGCCGGCCCCGGTCAGCCTGGCGTCGGCCGATCCGCCGGCGGCACGGTCGTCGGCGCTCATCGGCACGCCTCGACCAGGCGGCGGGCCGCGTCGGGGTGACCGGCCCAGTGGGTGTGCAGGTAGGAGGCGTGCACCCGGCCGGTGACGAAGCCGTGCTCGGTGTCGTTCCAACGCCACGCCGGCGCGTCGCCGTGCCCCGGGTCGGTGGTGGTGCGGTGGAACTCGTGGCCGCGTACCGGCCCGCCGGCGACGGCCACCGGGGAGTCGGCGACGGCCACCGCCTCGCGGTAGCCGAGGGTGAGCCGGCCGGTCATCCGGGCGGTCAGGTCCAGCCGGCCGCACATCGGCACGCCGTCCAGGGACTGTCCGAGGTAGAGCAACCCGGCGCACTCGGCCACGATCGGCCCGTCGAAGTCGGCCAGCTCGGCGCGCAGCGCGGTGTTGTCGGCCAGCGCCTGGGCGTACGCCTCGGGGAACCCGCCGCCGATGACCACCGCCCGGGTGCCGGCGGGCAGGGCGGGGTCGCGCAGCGGGTCCACGGTGACCACGTCCGCGCCGGCGGCGGTGAGCAGTTCGGCGGTCTCCGCGTACGAGAAGGTGAAGGCCGGACCACCGGCGAGGGTGACCCGTGGCCGCTCGACGCCGGCCGGCCCGCCGACGGCGGCGACCGGGTCCCACGCCGGGCCGGTCAGCGGCGGGGCGGTGCGGGCCAGGTCGAGCACCGCGTCGAGGTCCACGGTGGCCTCGACCAGCTCGGCGAGGGCGGCGACGATCGCCAGGGACTCGGGTGTCCGCTCGGCGACCGGGACGAGGCCGAGGTGTCGGGCCGGCGCGGCCACCTCGGCGGCGCGGGTGACGGCACCGAGCACCGGTACGCCCACCTCGGCGAGGGCGTCGCGCAGCAGCGTCTCGTGCCGGGGTGAACCGACCCGGTTGAGGATCACACCGCCGATGCGTACCGCCGGGTCGAACGCGGCCATGCCGAGCGTCAGCGCGGCGGCGGAGCGGCCCTGTGCGGTGGTGTCCAGCACCAGCAGCACGGGTGCCTCGATCAGCCGGGCGACGTGCGCGGTCGAGGCGTAGTCGCGGCGGCCCACCGCCCCGTCGTGCAGGCCCATGACGCCCTCCACCACGGCGATGTCGGCGGGCGTCGGAACGCTCGCGCCGTGCCGCAGCAGAGCGGCGATGCGGTCGGCCCCGACCAGGAACGGGTCCAGGTTGCGGCCGGGCCGGCCGGCGGCGAGGGCGTGGTAGCCGGGGTCGATGTAGTCGGGGCCGACCTTGTGTGGGCTGACCGTGAGGCCACGCCGACGCAGGGCGGCGAGCAGCCCGGTGGCGACAGTCGTCTTGCCGTGCCCGCTGGCCGGGGCGGCCACCACCACCCGGGGCAGTGCCCAGGGCGTCGCGGTCACCACTCGATGCCCTTCTGGCCCTTCTGGCCGGCGTCCATCGGGTGCTTGACCTTGGTCAGCTCGGCCACCAGGTCGGCGGCGGCGACCAGGCGCGGGTCGGCGTCCCGGCCGGTGATCACCACGTGTTGGAAGCCGGGCCGGTCGGCCAGGGTGGCCACCACCTCGTCGACGTCCACCCAGCCCCACTTCATCGGGTAGGTGAACTCGTCGAGCACGTACAGCCCGTACCGCTCGGCGGCCAGGTCACGCTGGATCTGCCGCCAGCCCTCCAGGGCGTCGGCGGCGTGGTCGGCCTCGCCGCCGCGCTGGATCCACGACCAGCCCTCGCCCATCTTGTGCCAGGCCACCGGTGCGCCCTGGCCGGTGCGTTCGTGCACCTCGCCGAGCGCGCGGAAGGCGTTCTCCTCCCCCACCCGCCACTTGGCGCTCTTGACGAACTGGAACACGCCCACCGGCAGGCCGGCCGTCCACGCCCGCAACGCCAGCCCGAAGGCGGCGGTCGACTTGCCCTTCATCTGTCCGGTGTGGACGATCAGCAGTGGTCGGTGCCGCCGCTGCCGGGTGGTCAACCCGTCAGTAGGCACGTGACTCGGCTGTCCCTGCGGCATCAGCGATCTCCCCTGGCTGGCGTGATGGTGGTGCCGGTCGAGATCTTGGAAGGAATCCGCCCTTCCAGGGGCCATTTCCTTCCAAGATCTCCTCGGGTCTGGGCCACGTCGTTCAGTTCGTGGCGGGGGGCTTGCAGCTGGGTTGCCAGGCGATTGGCCAGGTTCAGGCGGACCGGGCCGGCCTCGCAGTCGACGACCACGCAGGGGGCGGCCGTCGCCGCCAGGACCTTCGCGGCTGCCGCTGCCCGGTCGAGCGGACGCTGACCCGCAGTGGCTCTGCCGTCGGTGACGATGAGGACCAGCGGGCGGCGCTTCGGGTCGCGCAGGCGCTCCACCCGCAGCAGATCGGCGGCGGCGAGCAGGCCCTCGGCCAACGGCGTACGCCCGCCGGTGGGCAACTCGGCCAGCCGGGTCGAGGCGGCCAGCACCGACGACGTCGCCGGCAGCAGCGTCCGCGCGCCGGCACCGCGGAAGGCGATCACCGCGACCTTGTCCCGCCGCTGGTAGGCGTCGGTGAGCAGGGCGAGCACCGCGTCCTTCACGGCGGTCATCCGCTGCCGGGCACCCATCGAGCCGCTGGCGTCCACCACGAACAGCACCAGGTTGCCCTCACGGCCCTCGCGCACCGCCTCGCGCACGTCGTCCGGGCGCAACCGCAGCGGGCCGGTCAGCCGCCCCCGAGCGGCCTGGTGCGGCGCGGCGGCACGGACCGTCGCCGGCAGGTGCAACGCCCCGACCCGGCCCGTCGGCACCCGCGCCCCGGTGGTACGCCCCCGCCCGGTGCGGGCTCGCGAACGCCGGCCCGGCACCCCGTCACCCACGCCGGGCGCGGTGAGCACCCGCGCCCGCAGCCCACCCCGGGGTACGGCCACCGGCTGAGACTTCCCGCCGCTCCGGATCGGATCGTCGTCACCGGCCACCGGCTCCCGGCCACCGCGCGGGCGCGCGTTCGCACCGCCCCGGTCGTCCGCCGAGCGCTGCGGCCAGCCGTCGTCGCCCCGCTCGTCCGTCCCGCGCTGCGGCCAGTCGTCTGCGCCCCGGTCCTCCGCCGAACGCTGGGGCCAGTCGTCTGCGCCCCGGTCCTCGGCCGAGCGCGGCGGCCAGCCGTCGGCGCCGTCCGGCCCGTCCGCGGGCCCATCCGGGCCGACGCCGTCAGGTGCCGGCGAGTGCCCGGCCGGCCCGGGTTCGCCCTGGCCGGCACCATCATCACTGCCGTCGCCGCCCTGCGGGCCGCCACCAGCCGGGCCCCCGCCGTTCGGGCCGCCACCGTTCGGGCCGCCACCGTTCGGGCCGCCACCGTTCGGGCCGCCACCGTCTGGGCCGCGGTCCTCGGGGCCGTTGTCGTCCGGGTCGTCGGGGTGGGCGTCCTGGGCCCGTTGCAACGCCTCGTCGAGGCGCTTCTCGTCCAGCCCGGGGGTGTCGAACGGGTCGCGGCGGCGGCGGTGCGGCAGGGCCAGCCGGGCGGCCACCCGGACGTCGTCGATGGTGACCCGGTCCCGACCGTGCCAGGCGGCGTGGGCCAGGGCGGTACGGGCCGTGACGATGTCGGCGCGCATCCCGTCCACGTCGAACGCCGCGCACACCTCGGCGATCTGCCGCAACGCGGCGTCCGGGAGGCGTACCCCGGGAAGCCGGCGGCGGGCGGCGGCCACCTGGGCGGCGATCTCCGCGTCGGCGTCGGCCCAGCGGGCGGCGAACCCGGCCGGGTCGGCGTCGGCGGCGAGCCGGCGGCGGACCACCTCGACCCGGACCTGCGGGTCCCGGCTGGCACCCACCTCCACCGTGAGCCCGAACCGGTCGAGCAACTGCGGGCGCAGCTCCCCCTCCTCCGGGTTCATGGTGCCCACCAGCAGGAACCGGGCCGCATGACTGACCGACACGCCCTCCCGCTCGACGTGGCTGCGACCCATCGCCGCCGCGTCCAGCAGCAGGTCCACGAGGTGGTCGTGCAGCAGGTTGACCTCGTCGACGTAGAGCACCCCCCGGTGCGCGGCGGCGAGCAGGCCCGGCTCGAAGGCGCGTACCCCCTCGCCGAGGGCCTTCTCCAAATCCAGCGAACCGACCACCCGGTCCTCGGCGGCACCGACCGGCAGCTCCACCAGCCGGGCGGGACGCGTCTCGGCGGCGGCGTCGGCCGGATGCGGCCCGTCCGGGCAGGCCGGGTCCGGCTCGGCCGGGTCACAGCCGAAGCGGCAGCCGGCGACCCGGCGGACCGGGGGCAGCAGCGCGGCCAGTGCGCGCACGGCGGTGGACTTGGCGGTGCCCTTCTCACCCCGGACCAGCACCCCGCCGATCGCCGGGGACACCGCGTTGAGCAGCAGCGCCAGCCGCATGTCGGCCATGCCGAGCACCGCACTGAACGGGTAAGTGGTCACGCTCATGCCCGGTCCTCCAGATCGCCCTCACTGGCCAGGTACGTGTCGCGCAGCCGGTCCAGGGTGGCCGGCTCGGGTTTGGCCCACAGCCCCCGGTCGGCGGCCTCCAACAGGCGCTCGGTGATGCCGCGCAGCGCCCACGGGTTGGACCGCTCCAGGAACTCGCGGGTGGTGTCGTCGAAGAGGTACGCGGCGGCCAGGTGCTCGTACATCCAGTCGTCGACGACGCCGGCGGTGGCGTCGTAGCCGAACAGGTAGTCCACTGTGGCCGCCAGCTCGAACGCGCCCTTGTAGCCGTGCCGGCGCATCGCCGCGATCCACTTCGGGTTGACCACCCGGGCTCGGAACACCCGCCGGGTCTCCTCGCCCAGCGTGCGGGTGCGCACGTCGTGCGGCATCGCCGAGTCACCCACGTACGCCTGCGGTGACGTCCCGGTGAGGTGGCGGACCATCGCCACCATCCCGCCGTGGTACTGGAAGTAGTCGTCGGAGTCGACGATGTCGTGCTCGCGGGTGTCCTGGTTCTTCACCGCCACCGCGATCCGGGCGAACGAGCGCTCCATGTCGGCGCGCGCCTCCCGCCCGTCCAGGCCCCGGCCGTAGGCGTAGCCGCCCCACACCGCGTACACCTCGGCCAGGTCGGCGTCGCTGCGCCAGGTCCGGGCGTCGATCAGCGGCAGCAGGCCGGCGCCGTACGCCCCGGGCTTGGAGCCGAAGATCCGGGCGGTGGCCCGCCGCTCGTCGCCGTGCTCGGCGAGGTCGGCGGCGACGTGCGCCCGCAGGTAGTTCTCCGCCTCCGGCTCGTCCAGGGCCGCGACCTGCCGCACGGCGTCGTCGAGCAGCGCCACCACGTGCGGGAACGCGTCGCGGAAGAAACCGGAGATGCGCACTGTCACGTCGACGCGGGGCCGGCCCAGCTCGGCGGTCGGCACCACCTCGATGCCGGTGACCCGCCGGGACCGCTCGTCCCACACCGGCCGGCAGCCCAGCAGCGCCAGCACCTCGGCGATGTCGTCGCCCTGGGTGCGCATCGCGCTGGTGCCCCACACGGTCAAACCCACCGAGCGGGGGTACGCCCCGGTGTCGGCGAGGTGCCGGGCCAGCAGCGAGTCGGCGAGGGCCACCCCGACGTCCCAGGCGTTGCGGCTGGGGATGGCCTTCGGGTCGACGGAGTAGAAGTTGCGCCCGGTGGGCAGCACGTTGACCAGGCCCCGGGTCGGTGAGCCGGACGGGCCGGGCGGCACGAACCGGCCGTCGAGCGCGCCGAGGGTGTTGGTCAGCTCGTCGGTGGTCCGGCCGAGCCGGGGCACCAGCTCGGTGGCGGCGAAGTGCAGCACCGCCGCGACGTCCGGGATGGGCTGCCCGGTCACCTCGGCCACCACCGCGTCGACCCCGTCCACGGCCCAGTCCAGGGTCTCCATGCCGAGGACCAACCGTCGGGCCAGGGCCTCGATCAGGTCGATCGCGTCGGCGGCGGTGCCGGCCGGCCCGTCCACCACGTCGGTCAGCGCGGTGGGCAGCGCCAGTCGTTCGCCAGGTGCCGCGAGCAGTTCCTGCTCGTCGAGGGAGTACGCAACGGCGAGCGCCTGCCGCAGGCCGGGCAGGGCGCGGGCGCCGCCCCAGATCTGCGGTGCGCGCAGCACCGCGAGGACCAGGTTGACCCGGGGCTCACCGGTGGGCGCGTCGGCGAGGATGTGCAGCCCGTCGCGGATCTGCACGTCCTTGACCTCGCACAGGTACCCGTCGAGGTGCAGCACGAAGTCGTCGAAGTCGTCCGCGTCGGGCATCGCCTCGGCGTGCAGGTCGTGGTGCAGCTCGGCGGCGCGGACGAGGTCCCAGATCTGCGCCCGCACGGTGGGCACCTTCGCCGGGTCGAGCGCCTGCACCGTCGCGTACTCGTCGAGCAGTTGCTCCAGTTTGGCCAGGTCGCCGTAGGTCTCGGCGCGGGCCATCGGCGGCACCAGGTGGTCGATCACCACGGCGTGCGCCCGCCGCTTGGCCTGGGTGCCCTCGCCGGGGTCGTTGACGATGAACGGGTAGACCAGCGGCAGGTCGGTGAGGACCGCGTCGGGCGCGCAGTCGGCGGCCAGGCCGAGGCCCTTGCCGGGCAGCCACTCCAGGGTGCCGTGCTTGCCCAGGTGCACCACGGCGTCCGCGCCGAAGCCGCCGTCCGCGCTCGGAGCGGCCAACCAGCGGTACGCGGCCAGGTAGTGGTGACTCGGCGGGAGGTCCGGGTCGTGGTAGATGGCGATCGGGTTCTCCCCGAAGCCGCGCGGCGGTTGGATCAGCAACACCACGTTGCCGAAGCGCAGCCCGGCGAGGACGATGTCCCCGCTCTCGGTGTACAGCTCGCCGGGCGGCTCACCCCAGTGCTCCCGCATCCGTTCGCGCAGCTCGGCCGGGATCTGGTCGAACCACCGCCGGTACGTCGACCCCGGTATCCGGGCCTCGGCGGCGGCCAACTGCTCCGGGGTGAGCCACTCCACGTCGTGGCCTCCGGCGGCGATCAGCGCGTGGATCAGCGCGTCACCGTCGTCGGGCACCGGCGCGTCGCCCAGGTGGTAGCCGGCGTCGACCAGCGCCGCGAGCAGCCGGACCGCCGAGACCGGGGTGTCCAGCCCGACGGCGTTGCCGACCCGGGAGTGCTTGGTGGGGTACGAGCTGAGCACCACGGCGATCCGCTTGTCGGCGTTGGGCACGTAGCGCAGCCGGGCGTGGCGCACCGCGATCCCGGCGACCCGGGCGGCCCGCTCGGGGTCGGCGGCGTAGACGGACAGGCCGTCGGCGTCGATCTGCTTGAACGAGAACGGCACGGTGACGATCCGACCGTCGAACTCGGGGATGGCCACCTGCATCGCCGCGTCCAACGGGGACAGCCCGGCGTCGCTGGCCTCCCACTGCGCCCGGGTGCTGGTCAGGCAGAGCGCCTGGATGACCGGCACGTCCAGGGCGGCCAGGGCGCCGACGTCCCAGGCGTCCTCGTCGCCGCCTCCGGAGGCGTCCGCGGCGACCGCACCGCCGGCGGCGAGCACGGTGACCAGCAGCGCGTCGCAGCGGGCGAACAGCCCGAGCGGGCCGGCGCCGGTGGTCAGCCCGCGCAGCGAGCCGCAGAAGATCGGCAGCGGATTGCCGCCGGCTTCGCGGACCGCGTCCGCGAGTACGTCGACGAATCCGGTGTTGCCGGCGAGGGCGTGCGCCCGGTAGAAGACGATCCCCACGGTGGGCCGGTCCGGGTCGGTCGGGTGTTCGCCGTGCACGCCGTACGCCGGGGTGGGTGTGGGCGGGGCGAACCCCTCGCCGGTGAGCAGCACCGTGTCGGAGAGGAACCGGGCCAGTTGCGCCAGGTTGTCCGGCCCGCCCTCGACCAGGTACGACAGCGCCTGGGTGACGACCCCGGACGGCACTGTGGAGATGGCCATCAGCTCCGCGTCGGGCAGCGCCTCGCCGCCGAGCACGACCGTCGGTACCCCGGTGCCGAGCACCGTGGCGAGGCCGTCCGGCCACGCCTGTCGACCGCCGAGCAGGCGTACGACGACGAGGGCGACTCCGTCGAGCAGGGCGGGCACCTCGTCGGCGGTGACCCGGGCGGGGTTGGCGAGCCGGTAGTCGGCGCCGCTGGCGCGGGCGGCCAGCAGGTCGGTGTCGGCGGTGGAGAGCAGCAGGATGCGCACGGCGGGCTCCGGAGAGTGACGCCCTGGCCGCTGCGGGGGCGACCTGGACGAAGCGGGTGGGTGCGGCGTCAGCCGGTACGACGGCGCTGCCGGACTCGTCGACGCGGGCGTCGGAGCCGGTCAGCGGCGGGCGCTCAACTCAGCGGTAGCGGAAGCCAGCGGCCTGGCGTGCGTCGAGGCAACCGGCGCCAGCCGTGCGGGCGCGGCCGGTTCCGGGTGCGGTGTGTCGCCCGCGATGCGGGTCATGACGATGCTCGTCGATGAATGAGACGCCGTGCGTCATCGGGTCCTCCTCGGGTGTCCACGCCCTGGGGTACGTCCCGACGGCCGAAGTATCCTGGCTTCCGGATCGACGCTCTCCCCCGGCCTTCCAGCCGCAGACACACGGCCGTGACTCACGAGGGGGGATCACTCCCCGGTGACAGTGGCGGGACCGCGTCGGAATCGCACCGACTTCCTTCACTGCCGTCAGGCCGCGAATGCTGCCACACCGCCGCGCCGCCGGTCAACGCCGGCCCCGGCGTCGCCCGGCCGCGCTCATCACATTGACCTGGGAAAATATAGGCGCGCGGGGTTGCCTGACCACGAGACGGCGAGCCGGCGCGGCCGGCGAGTCAGTGACAGCCAGCCGAGAAAACGGGCGTGCTACCGCGGATGCGGGGCGTCGACTGTCCGACAATGGTTCATCGAACGCAGCGCGGGCACCTCCGGCCTCTACCCGATATTCGACGAGATGTTCACCTCACTCTGGGAGCGCAGCCGCCAGCTATGACCGACTACGCCCGCCTCCTCCCCCTCGCGCAGGAGGCCGTGGACCTGGCGCACGACCTGATGCGGACGCTCCAGCCCGGTGCGCTGACCTTCAAGGGTGAGCGCGACATGGCTTCCGAGGTGGACTACGCCATCGAGAGGGCGGTCCGCGAGCATCTGGCCGCCAAGGCGCCTGATATCGCTTTCCTCGGCGAGGAGTACGGGAGCAGCGGCGACACCAGCACACTGACCTGGGCACTCGACCCCGTCGACGGCACCGTCAACTTCGTCCACGGCTCACCCCTGTGCGGGATCTCCCTCGGCCTCATCCACGACACAGACGCCGTCCTCGGCGTCATCGACCTGCCGTTCCTCGGCACCCGCTACCACGCCACCAGGGGGCACGGTGCCTACGCCAACAATCGACGCATTCAGGCCAGCCGGGTCACCGACCTCAGGGACGCCGTCGTCGCCATCGGCGACTACGCGGTCGGCACTGGGGCCAGCCGGAAGAACGCCGAACGACTCGCCATCACCGAGCAGCTCACCCGGCACGTCCAACGGATCCGCATGCACGGGTCTGCCGCAATCGACCTCGCCTGGTTGGCTCACGGCAGGATCGACGCGTTCATCATGCTCAGCAACAAGCCCTGGGACACCGTCGCGGGTGTCGTGGTCGCCCGAGAGGCGGGCGCCCTGGTCGTCGACTTCGACGGCACCCCCCACAGCGTGCACTCCGTCGCCACGATCGGTGGCAACGACCTGCTCCTACCGCCCGTCCTCACGCTCGTCCAACGATCACTCGAACGTGCGGCACCCGGCTAGGTTGTGACTCGCGGATCATGAGGGGTCGTAGCCTGCCTCGGTGCTTGTGGCGGTGGCAAGCGGCCCGGTTATCTAGGATCGGTGACCGCCGGAACAGCGTCCGCGAAAGATCTCGGGGGTCGATCACCATCGTCGCCATGCGATTCCACCACCTCGCCGGTCGGGTCTGGCTCTGCCCGGGCGACCCGGACCCGGAGGCGGTCCAGGCCGGTGTCGCAGTCGTCGCCGACGAGCGCGGCAGTGTGCTGATCGACGCCGGGCAGAGCCCCGCGCACGCCCGGGAGATCCAGGCCGCGCTGACGGCCGCCGGGCTACCCCAGCCGCGCTGGCTCGTCTACACCCACCACCACTGGGACCACGTCTGGGGCGCCTGCGCCTGGCCGGGAGTCGAGATCGTCGGGCACGAGACGGCCGTACCGCTGCTGCGCGCCGAGGCCGCCCGCCCGTGGAGCCACCACTATCTGCGCGAGCAGGTACGCGCCGATCCACGCCTCGGCCCGAGCTTCCGGGCTCGGGCGCTCGCGGTGGAATCGTGGGAGGACTTCGCCGTCCTGCCGCCCGCCCGGGTCTTCGCCGACGTGGACGAGCTGCCGGTCGGGGTCGAGCTACGTCACGTCGGCGGCGGCCACGCACCGGACTCGACGGTGGTGCTGGTGCCGGACTCGGGCGTCATGCTGCTGGGCGACTGCTTCTACCCGCCGCCGGCACACCTGCGCCGCCCGGAGGACGGTCCTGACCTGGCTCTGGTCCGGCGTCTGCTCGACGACACCTACGACTGGTACGTCTCCAGCCACGCCGAGCCGATGACACGTGAGCAGACCCGCTCGGCCGTCGACGGCACCTGACCCATGCCCTGTCAGAACGATGAGGCTCCGGCCACGAGCGCCCGCGCCGCATCCGTCCACCAGTAGAGGACCTCCCGGCCCGACCGGCGCTTCTGGAGCAGACCGGCCTCCGTCAGCACCCGCAGGTGACCACCGACGGTACCGAGCGGCAGCCGGGTCGCGGCGACCACGGCCGTGGTGCTGACCGGCTCAGCTGCCTGCACCAGAATCATGCTCCGCGCGTTCCCGAGCAGGCGGCGCAGAGATTCCGGTGTGCGGAGAGCCGCCTCGGCGAAGATTCCCGCCACCGGATAGACGATCCCGAAGCGGTCGGGCAACCTCCAGGAGATCCAGCCTCCCCGGCAGTGGGCCGCGAAGAACGTCAGCGTCCCGCCCCGGACGTCGGACGGTGGGTAGGGCCGCTCCTCGACCTGCAGTCGGCCGTTGCCCAGCCAGCGCATGCCGGGCCGCATGTCGTTGATGACCCCGGACCATCCGTCCCTGCCCAGACGAGAGATCCGGGACACCACGTCGGCCCGCAGCACCGACTGGCGGCGCGGCCAGTCCGCCTCGATCGTGTGGTGCCAGACCCAGCGCACCAGGGCGGCCATCCGGCTCGCTAACCCCGAAACCCGCAGTTCCGGGGCCAGCGGGGAACGTACGTGGGCCAGATCGGCACGGATTCGGTCATCCGGCAGCGACTCCAGCTCCACGAGTTCGTCATCCAGCGTCATGTCCGGGCGGGCGGGCGGCACCGTCAGGAAGTCAGCCATCCAGGAGGCCGATATCGCGTGCGCCAAGAGGACCCTGGTCACCGGGTCCTCGTCGAGACAGCCCTGAAACGCATCGACATGCTGGTCCCGCCAGACCCGATGCCACGGAAGCGGCTGACCTCGGCGCAGGATATTCAGCGCCCCCAACGTCTCGGCGAGCTGCGAAGTGCCGAAACGCGCCTGCGCCATCACTTCGGCGTCGACCAGGAACACCGCCACGTTTCGCCTCCAGCCGAAACTGTAGGGCGGCGCCGCATAGTGTCGCAAGCTCCCGGCCATGCACAGCGACAGCCACCCCGGCGACTCAACGACCGTGAGCGCGCGGAACTTCACGGCGCTGTGGCTCGGTGCCGCGTTCACCAACCTGGCTGACGGCGTCGTCAAGCTGACCCTGCCTCTGCTGGCCGTGTCAATGACGGACTCCCCTGCGCTGGTCGCCGCCGCCACCCTGGCCAACACCCTGCCCTGGTTGCTCTTCTCACTGCCCGCCGGCGCACTCGCCGACCGGGTGGACCGCCGGCGCCTGATCATGACGATGGCCGCCGGACGCGCCCTGGTCCTCGCCGTGCTCGTCGGTGCCATCGTCCTGGGCAGCCTCCCGCTGGCCGGCCTGTACGCGGGCGCTCTGCTTCTGGGCACCGCCGAGGTGTTCGCCGACACCACCCGGATGGCGGTCGTGCCGATGGTCGTACCCCGCAACCGCATGGAATCCGCGTTCGCGAAGTTGACCGCGACCGAGACCGCCGCCAACGAGTTCATCGGGCCCTCGCTGGGTGGACTGCTGGCCGCCGCCGGGCTGGCCGTAGCGCTCGGCGCTGGTGGCGTCGGCTACGCGGGCGCACTGCTCGCACTGGCAGTCATGACCGGCCACTACCGCAGCAACGGTCACCCCGGACCGGCGACGAAAGCCCGGGGTCTCCTCACCGACGTCCGGGAGGGCATCCAGTACGTGTGGCAGGCGAAGATCCTGCGGACCCTGCTGCTGGTCGCCGGCGTGGCGAGCGGATGCTGGGCGGCCTGGATGGCGGTCATCGTCGTCTACGCGATCGCACCCGGACCGATGAACCTGAGCCGCGCGGAGTACGGCCTGCTGATCGGCGCGCTGGGCGTGGGCGGCGTCGTGGGAGCCTCCGCCGCGCCCGCGCTCACCCGCTCGCTGGGACGGCGAGTCGTCCTCGCCGGGTCGATGGCCAGCTTCGCCGTGCTGCTGGCAGCACCAGCGATCACCTCGTCCCCCCGGCTGGTAGCCGTGACGACAGTCCTGGGCGGCGCAGGCTCCGGTGCGTGGAACGTCACCTACAGCTCGCTGCGCGCACTCGTCGTGCCCGACCAGATGATGGGGCGCTACAGCGGGGTCAGCCGCCTGACCAGCTGGGGATCGATGCCGCTCGGGGCTCTGATCGCCGGCCTCACTGCGGAACTGGCAAGCGTCAGAGCGGTCTTCTGGGGTGGAGCGCTTCTCTGCGCCCTGGTGCTCGCCGTGACGTTACGAACGGTGACATCGCCCGAATTCCGACGGGTGGAGGCCCGCGCGATCACCTCCCACGAACCTGCGCCGGCCCGCCCGCGCCGATCCTGACTCCGGAGACTCCACCGGGCCGGCGTTCAGCGGGCGTGGCGCTCCGGGTGGGCCCGGTTCCACACCCGCATTCGTTCCGGGTAGCCGGTGCGGCCCGCCTCGTACAGGGGCACGGCGTGCTTGCGGGCGATGGACCCGGCCGCGCGTGGTGTGCCGGTGCGGCGACGGATCCACTCGCCGTCGTGGGCGATCGCCACCACCGTGGTGTCCGTCGCGGTGGTCTCCGGCTCCAGGTAGAACTCCACCCCGTGCCGACTCGTGACGAACGCCTCCAGCGCGGCGAGATCGTCCCGGGTCGCCTCCCGATCCAGCTTCGTCGGGGTCGCCTCGGCACCCCGCGACCGGCGACTGAACCAGCTCATGCCAACCCCTTTCCCTCGACGCCCTCCAGTGCAGCACCGATTCCTGGCAATACGCTGCACGCCCGATGGGAGACAGCTGATCTGACGAGGGCTGGAACCTGCGGCGGGTGGGCGGTGTCATGAGTGTGATCCGAACGGAGGTTCCCCTGGACGACGACGCTCTCGTCACCCGCGCTCGCTCCGGTGACCTGGAGGCGTACGACCTCCTGGTCGCCCGGCACACCGCGTCCGCGTACCGGACGGCGGTGCTGCTCGGCGCGGGCTCGGACTCCGAGGACGTCATCCAGGAGGCGTTTGTGAAGGCGTACCGCAAGTTGTCCCGTTATCGGGGCGAGTCGTCCTTCCGGTCGTGGCTGCTCGCGATCGTCGCCAACGAGACCCGCAACCTGCACCGCTCCCGGGGCCGGCGGGACGGACTCGTCCTGCGGGCGGCGGCAGCTGACCCGATGTCGGAGATCACCGAGGACGGAGCGGTGGGAGCGGTCCTCGCCGGGGAGCGCCGCACCGCGCTGGTGCGGGCTCTGCGTCAACTGCCGGTACGGGACCGCGAGGTGATCGTCTGCCGGTTCTTCCTCGATCTCAGCGAGGAGGAGACGGTGGCGGCGCTGGGCTGGCCCCGGGGCACGGTGAAGTCGCGCACGTCCCGGGCGCTGGCGAAGCTTCGCGGCCTGCTCGACCGGGAGGAGGTCCGGCATGGGTGACCTCGAACGGGAACTGCGTGACCTGTCCGCCTGGCTGGACACGCCCGAGCCGCCCGACGTGCGCGCCCCCGTCCGCGTACGGCTGCACCGGCCCGTGCGCCGGTGGCGCCCGCTCGCCGCGGCGGCGCTCGCCGCCCTCCTGCTCGTGGCGGTGCTGCCGCCGACCCGGGCCGCCGTCGCCGACGCCGTGACGGGGCTGCTGCGCTTCGCCGGCGTCAGCATCGCCACCTCGCCCGCACCGACGCTGCCCAGCGGTGGCGCCGCACCGTTGCCGGGGCAGCGCGCCGCCGGCCTGGACGAGGCACAGCGGGCGGTACGGTTCCCGATCCGTTTGCCGGCGAAGCTGGGGCCGCCCGAGCGGGTGCTGGTCGCCGACCCCGACCCCGCGGGCACCTGCCGGGTGGCGACGTTGCTCTACGACGGCGGCGCGCTGCGCGTGGACGCGTTCGACGGTCGCCTCAACCTGTCCTTCCACAAGGAGGTCACCCCGCCGGGGGCGGAGTGGGTCCAGGTCAACGGCGACTTCGCCGTGTGGGTCGACGGCCCGCACGTGCTGTCCTACGTGGACCGGGCGGGGAATGTCCGCCAGGAGAGCGCCCGGCTGGCCGCCTCGACCCTGATCTGGCAGGACGCCGACGTGAGCTACCGGATCGAGGGTGCCCTCACCCGGGCCGAGGCGATCGAGATCGCCCACTCACTGCGTTAGGAACCGGACGGACGCGACAGGTGTCCTGAAGATACGAGTCGTCGACGCGTACCGGAGGGGTCGAGATGGGTTCATGGGGTAGGGCGCTGCTGGCGGCATCTGTGGTTCTGCTGGCGGGGTGCACGACCACGGCCAGCGGCGGGTCGGCCGCGCCGAGCGCCACCGCGACGAGCACCACGAGCAGCGCGAGCGCGCCGAGCGCCGCGACGGGCTGTCACTCGCCGGTCGAGACGACGTCGCTGCCCGACTGGGCGGACGCCGGGTTCAGCGGGGACGCGCGGATTCCGCACGTCTTCGGCGCGAAGGGTGACATCGTGGCGGCGCTGTTCGCTCATCCGCTGCGCCAGGTCCGCGAGGACGGGTCGAACAACAAGATCCTGTGGGTGGCCCGCGCCGCCACGACCTCGCCCAACCCGACCGCACCGGCGACTCTGGTGATCACCGCGACGTTGGACGGCACCGACACCAGGGTGACCCGGGAGGTCGCCGGCGGTCCGGGGCCGTCGATCATCGACATGCCGCAGGCCGGGTGCTGGCATCTCGACCTGCGCTGGTCCGGGCACACCGACACGATGGACCTGGTCTACGCCCCGTGACCGCGCGCCCTAGGCTGCTGGGTGTGCGGGAGGACGCGCGGGCGGCCGCGGTCCGCAACAACGCCGAGTGGTGCGACATCGTCTGCGGCAGCCACGGGCTGACCGGCCGTACCGACGCCGACGCCTGGTCGGTCCCCCGCCGCTCGCCACAGTGGTACCCGGACGCGGTCACCCTGCGGCCGGGCGTCGACGCCGTGACCCTGCTGGCCCGGATCGACGCCGGGCCCGGCGCGTCGGTGAAGGACAGCTTCGCCGACGTCGACCTGTCCGGGTACGGGTTCCGGGTGCTCTTCGACGCGCAGTGGATTCACCGGTCGCCGGCGGTTCCGGCGACCGGCGAACCGCTCACCCCGGTCACCATCCCCGACGGGCTGACGGCCTGGGCGGCGGCCCACGGCGGCGGGGAGGTGTTCCGTCCCACGCTGCTGGCCGACCCACGGGTACGGGTGCTCGCTCGCCACGACGACCGGGGTGCGATCACCGGCGGCGCGGTGCTCAGCGGCGACGGCCCGTACGGTGTCTCCAACCTGTTCGCCCGCACCGACCGCGCCGGGGACATCTGGCGCGCGGTGTGCGCCACCGTGCCCGCCGCGTCGCTTGTCGGCTACGAAACCACGGCGGACCTGGCCCCCGCCCGGGAGAACGGCTTCACCACCACCGGCCCGCTGCGCGTCTGGCTGCACCCCTAGGGCTCCGGCCGCACCGGGTGCGGCCCTAGGGCTCCGGCCGCACCGGGTGCGGCCCTGGGGCTCCGGCCGCACCGGACGCGCTGACGTCACGCCCTCGACGCCCTCGCTCGGTGCCCCGCCAGCTATGCTGGCCGACATCGGCACCGATCCGGCCATCACCGGGGAGCCTCCGGAAGAACGGGCAGCTCAACCGCCCCAGTAGACCCGGACGTAGCGGCACGTCACGTCGTGGGAATTGAGCGGCGCCCGCACCATCGGGGCGCAAGCGGGGTGGTACCGCGGAGTCCTGGCCATACGCCCGACACTTCGTCCCCGCGTGGGCAGTGCGTTGATGCCCACGCCAGCGGATGTGGAGTGTAGGGAGAGCGTCGATGACGGACGACCCGTCGAAGTCACCATTCGTGCCGCTGCCCACCAGGATCGACTTTGGTGCGTTGGACCGCGCGGTCATCGAGTGGTGGCAGGCCAACGACGTGTTCAACAGGAGTCTGGCGCAGACCGCCGACGGCCCGCCGTGGGTGTTCTACGAGGGGCCGCCGACCGCCAACGGCACACCCGGCACCCACCACGTCGAGG
This sequence comes from Micromonospora sp. NPDC048898, assembly GCF_043198035.1. NCBI lineage: Bacteria > Bacillati > Actinomycetota > Actinomycetes > Micromonosporales > Micromonosporaceae > Micromonospora > Micromonospora sp. NPDC048898. The sequence continues at coordinate 87,117 of NZ_JBICUF010000019.1, read as the reverse complement.
CACGGGTCTTCAAGGACCTCTTTCCCCGGTACCGGACGATGCGGGGCTTCTCGGTGCCCCGCCGCGCCGGGTGGGACTGTCACGGCCTGCCGGTCGAGCTCGCAGTGGAGAAGGAGCTGGGGCTCGCCGGCAAACCCGACATCGAGAAGATGGGCGTCGCCGAGTTCAACGCCCGGTGCCGCGCCTCGGTGCTCCGGCACGTGGACGAGTTCGTCCAGCTCAGCGAGCGGATGGGTTACTGGATCGACCTGGAGCACCCGTACCAGACGATGTCACCGGAGTACGTGGACAGTGTCTGGTGGTCCCTGAAGCAGATCCACGACAGCGGGCGCCTGGTGGAGGATTTCCGGGTCGCGCCGTACTGCACCCGCGACGGCACGACCCTGTCCGACCACGAGGTGGCCCAGGGGTACGAGACGGTCACCGACCCGTCGGTGTACGTGCGTTTCCCGGTGCGCGGGGCGGTCGCCGGCCACAGCGGTGTCGAGCTGCTGATCTGGACCACCACCCCGTGGACCCTGGTGTCCAACACCGCCGTCGCCGTCCATCCCACGGTGACGTACGCCGTCGCGCGCACCGAGCGGGGCACGTTCGTCGTCGCCGAACCACTGACCCGGCGGGTCCTCGGCGACGACGCGGAGATCCTGGCGACCGTACCGGGGTCGGCCCTGGAGGGGTTGCGGTACGAGCGGCCGTTCGACCTGGTGGACATCCCCGACGCGCACCGGGTGGTCCTCGCGGACTACGTCACGACCGAGGACGGCACCGGGCTGGTGCACCAGGCACCGGCCTTCGGCGCGGACGACCTCGCCGTCTGCCGCGCCTACGGGTTGCCGCTGGTGAACCCGGTCGCCCCCAACGGGCGGTTCAACGACGGCATCGACCTGGTCGGAGGGGTGTTCTTCAAGGACGCCGACGCGTTGCTCATCGACCGGCTCCGGACCTCTGGTCGGTTGTTCCGGCACGAGCCGTTCGAGCACCCCTATCCGCACTGCTGGCGGTGCCACACCCCGCTGATGTACTACGCGCAGCCGTCCTGGTACATCCGGACCACCGAGGTGCGCGACGAGCTGACCCGGGAGAACGAGAACACGACCTGGTTCCCGGAGCACATCAAACACGGCAGGTACGGCGACTGGCTCAAGAACAACATCGACTGGGCGGTGTCCCGCTCCCGGTACTGGGGCACCCCGCTGCCGCTGTGGCGCTGCCCGGACGACCACGTGACAGCCGTCGGCTCCCGCCGGGAGCTCGGCGAGCTGGCCGGCGCCGACCTGTCCGAGCTGGATCCACACCGCCCGTACGTCGACGAGATCACCTTCGCCTGCCCGGACTGCGGCCAGGTCGCGACCCGGGCACCCGAGGTCATCGACGCCTGGTACGACTCCGGGGCGATGCCGTTCGCGTCGTTGGGCTACCCCCACGTGCCGGGCAGCAGGGAGGTCTTCGAGCGCACCTACCCGGCCCAGTACATCTGCGAGGCGATCGACCAGACCCGGGGGTGGTTCTACACACTGATGGCGGTGGGCACCCTGGTCTTCGACAGGTCCCCGTACGAGAACGTCGTCTGCCTCGGGCACATCCTGGCCGAGGACGGCCGCAAGATGAGCAAACACCTGGGCAACATCCTGCTGCCGATCCCGTTGATGGACACGCACGGCGCCGACGCGGTGCGCTGGTTCATGGCCTGCTCCGGCTCGCCGTGGTCGCCGCGCCGGATCGGGCCCGGTCCACTCGACGAGATCGTCCGCAAGGTGTTGATGACCTACTGGAACACCGCGGCGTTCTTCTCCCTCTACGCGGCGAACTCCACGTGGGCGCCGCACCTGGCGCAGCCGGTCGCCCAACGACCGGTCCTGGACCGGTGGATCGTCGGCGAGGTCCACGCCCTCGCCGCCGCCGTGGACGACCGGATGCGCAACTACGACACGGCCCGCGCCGGCCGACTGCTCGCCGACGTCATCGACGACCTGTCGAACTGGTACGTCCGGCGGTCGCGGCAGCGTTTCTGGGAGGGCGACCCCGACGCGCTCGCCACCCTGTACGAGTGCCTCGACGTCCTCACCCGGCTGCTCGCGCCGTTCGTTCCGTTCGTCACCGAGGAGGTGTGGCAGCAGGTCGTCCGGCGCGGCAACGCCTCGGCCCCGGAGTCGGTGCACCTGGCGACCTGGCCCACCCCCGACACCAGCCTGATCGACACGGAGTTGTCGGCCCAGGTGGCCACGGCGCGGGCGTTGGCCGAGGCGGGCCGGTCGGCGCGGAAGACGAGCAGTCTGCGGATTCGGCAGCCGTTGAGCCGGGCGCTGGTGGGACTGCCGGCCGGCACCGTGCTGCCGCAGGCGTTGCTGGACGACATCGGCGACGAGTTGAACGTCAAGGTCCTCGATCCGCTCGACCCGCAGAGCGGGGTCATCGACGTGCAGGTCAAGCCGAACTTCCGGACCCTGGGCCGCCGGTTCGGCAACCGCACCCAGCACGTCGCGAAGGCCATCGCCGCCGTGGCCCCCCGCGAGTTGGTCGACGGTGCCCGGGCGAACGGGATGTTCCCGCTGTCGGTCGACGGCGCCCAGGTCGAGGTGGGCCTGGACGACCTCCTGGTCACGGAGGTGCCGCGCACCGGTTGGGTCGTGGAGTCCCAGCGCGGGGTGACGATCGCGCTGGACACCGAGATCACCCCCGAGCTGGCAGCCGAGGGCGTCGCACGCGACGTCGTCCGCCTCGTCCAGCAGGCCCGCCGCGACGCCGACTTCGAGGTCGCCGACCGGATCGCGGTGGCGATCGCCGCGCCCACCGAGGTCGCCGCGGCGATCGCCACGCACCAGTCGCTCATCGCGCACGAGACCCTCGCGCGCACGCTGACGGTGGTCAGCGCGTTGTCGGAGGGCTTCGCCGGCACCGTGGGCGACGGCCAGGAGATCGTCGTGCACGTCGTGCGGGCCTGACCGGGCGGGAGGTCGGACGCCCGCCGTGCACCTCGGCACGGTGGGCGCTCAACCAAGCTGGGCCAGGTCCTCCGGGGTCAGTCGGAGGGCTCCGGCCGCCACGTTCTGCGCCAGGTGGTCCGGGTTCGCGGTGCCCGGGATGGCGAGCACGTGCGGGCCCTGGTGCAGCGTCCAGGCCAGGCGTACCTGCTGCGGTGTGACGCCGTGGGCGCGGGCGACGGCCTCGACGGCCTCGCTCTGCGCGGCGCTCGCGCCCCTCTCCCGACCGGTGCCGGCCAGCGCGAAGAACGGCACGAAGGCGATCCCCCGCGCACCGCAGAGCTGGACGAGCCCGTCCTGCGCCCGATAGGCGTCCACCCCGTAGTTGTTCTGCACGCAGACCACCGGCGCGATGCCGGCCACCTCGTCCAGTTGCTCGGGCCGGACACCGGAGAGCCCGAGGTGCCGGATCAGCCCGGCGGCCCGCAACTCGGCCAGGGCACCGAACCGGTCGACGAGCGGCACCGCGCCGGGGCCCCGGCCGAGGCGCAGGTTCACCACGTCGAGCTGGTCGCGGCCCAGCCGACGCAGGTTCTCCTCGACCTGGGCGCGCAACTGCGCCGGGGTGAACGCCTCGGTGAAACCGGCCTCCGGGTCGTACCCGAAGCCGACCTTGGTGGCGATCACCAAGTCCTCCGGGTACGGGGCGAGCGCCGCGCGGATCAGCTCGGTGGCGTAGCGGGCCGGGCCGGTGCCGACCCGCAGGGTTCCGCCGGGCGAGACGTAGAACGCGGCAGTGTCGATGTGGTTGACGCCCAACTCCACGGCGCGGCGCAGCAGGGCCACAGCCGGGTCCGGGTCGGGGTTGGCGGTGATCCGCATGGAGCCGAAGCCCATCCGGCGCACGGTGCGGTCGCCAAGGGTCCAGGTGCCCGCCGCGGCGGCGGTGATCTCGTCGATTGGCATTCGGCGACCCTAGCCAGCGCGGGTACGCGGCGCAGTCGGCCGCGCACCCGATACCGCCCGGCGGCGTGCCGGGCTAGTTTTTGTGTACTGGCGGAGCCGGCTCGGCGGTGTGCGGGGCACGCAGCACCGGCACCAGCAACAGGGTCGGCAGCAGCAGCAGCGGCACCACCAGCAGCGCGCGCAGCGTGCCGACCTGGTCGCCGAGCAGCCCCAGCAGCGGCGGCCCACCCAGGAACGCGGTGTAGCCGATCACCGCGACCACACTCACCCGCACCGCCGCGTGGGCCTCCTCGTCGGCGGCCGCGCTCATCCCGACCGGGAAGCCCAGCGACGCACCGAGGCCCCACAGCGCGACGCCGACGATGGCCAGCGGCCCCGGACCGGCCAGCACGGCCAAACCGGCACCGACCACGGCGAGCCCGATGGTGGCGCTGAGCACCGGCACCCGACCCCACCGGTCCAACGCGACGGTGCCAGCGGTGCGCCCGGCGGTCATGCCCACGACGAAGACACCGAAGACCGCGGCGCCGGCCGCCTCGCTCAGGTCCCGTCCATCCACGAACGCGACGGCGAGCCAGTCGTTGGCCGCGCCCTCGGTGAACGCCGCCACCAGCACGAACAGCCCGATCAGCAGCGTGCGCGGCTCCCGCCAGGCGGCGAGCTGCGCCCGGCGACGGCCGGCCGGGGTGGCGTCGGCCGGGTCGCCGGTGTGATCGCCGGCGGCGGGCAGGAACGTCCGGGCGGCGAGCGCGGTGCCGGTCAGCACGACCACCGCGACGGCGGCGAGGTGGACGCCGACCGACACGTCGAAGCGGGCCGCCGCGGCGCCGAGCCCGGCTCCGGCCACCGAACCGAGACTCCACCCGGCGTGGAAACGGGGCATGATCGTGCGCCCGAGTCGTCGTTCCACCGCCGCGCCCTCGATGTTCATCGCCACGTCGCAGGCGCCGGAGCCGTAGCCGAGGGCGACCAGACCCACGGCGACGACGACGAACGACCCGGCCAGCGTGGCACCCAACCCGGCCACGGTCAGGCCGACCGCGACCACCACGGTGGCCAGGGTCACGGTGCGGGCCGCGCCGAGTCGCTGGGCGAGCAGACCGGAGGTGGGCATGGCGAGCAGCGCGCCGACGCTCATCGCCAGCAGCAGCAGCCCGAGCCGGCCGGCGGACAGGTCCAACGCCTCACGGACCGCCGGCACCCGGGAGAACCAGCTGCCGACGGCCAGCCCGTTGAGAGTGAAGGTGACGGCGACACCGTTGCGGGCGATCAGCACCGCCCGCGCGGGCGGTGCGGCGTCCGGAGGTACGGGTCTGCTGGTGGGGGCGCTCACGGGGTCGGGTCCTCTTCCTCGGGGTGATCTTCTGGCACGATCGCACACCTGAGAGCGCTACCACCACAACCGGGTACCGCCCCTTACCGGCGGTGGACCGGCCGGGGCATGATGTGAACAGGCGTTTGTCCGACCGGGCGGGCCGCCGCGGGGAGGCGACGATGACGACAGCGGCACAGCGACCGGCCACGCTGGAGGACGTCGCCCGGATCGCCGGGGTGTCGCGGTCCACCGCGTCGCGGGTGATCGCCGGCAGCGGGTTCGCGTCGCCGGCCGCCCGGGAACAGGTCGCGGCCGCCGTCGACCAGCTCGGCTACGTGCCGAACCCGGCCGCCCGGGCGCTGGTCCGCGGTGGCGGCCTCCGACTGGTCGTGACAGTCCTGGGCACCAGCGCGGCGGTGCTGGACGACCCGTACATGCATCAGGTGGTCGGGGCGGCCGCCCGGGTGTGCACGCCCGCCGGTGTCGGGGTGGCGTTGCAGTGGCTGCCGCTCGGCGACACCCGTGGCCTGCACCAACTCGGCGAGGATCGCACCGTCTGCGGGGTGCTCCTGGTCAACACCACCGAGGACCTGTTGGCGGCGGTGCCGACGTCGCTGCGCGGTCGGGTGGTCTCGATCGGCTACGGCTCGGCGGCCGTGCCGTCGTTCGACGTCGACAACACCGCCGGCTCCGAGGCGGTGCTGCGCCACCTGTACGCCACGGGCCGCCGCCGGATCGCCATGCTGACCGGCCCTCGGTGGCTGCCCTGCGCGCAGCGCCCCGTGCAGACGTACCGCCGACTCATGCGCCAGGCCGGTCTGCCGGAGCGGGTGCTGCCCGGGGACTTCACGGCGGCGCGCGGTCGGGCGGCGGCCGGCGTGGCGCTGCGGCACTGGCCGGACGTCGACGCGATCTACGCGATCAACGATGACAGCGCCCTCGGGGTGATCGCCGGCCTGCGGGACGTCGGTGTGCAGGTGCCGGGCGACATCGCGGTGGCCGGCTTCGACGACATTCCGCTGGCCGGGATGACCGCACCGGCGCTGACCACCGCGAGCCATCCGGTGGGGCGGATCGCCGCCGCCGCGGCCACCGCCCTGCTGGACGGGCGTCCGGCCACCCGGGTGTCCCTCTTCCCGTCCACCCTGGTGGCCCGGTCCAGCACCTGAGCCCTCGACGGTTAACCCCTGGCGGGCCGGGTAACCGCGTCGGACCTTTCGCCGACCGCGAGGAGCGCAGGCCGTGTCCGACTCCGCGCAGCCGCGCCGGGATCCCCGGCTCGGGCGGTTGACCGCGCGTCCCCACCCGCCGGTGGCACCGGGGCCCACCGGACTGGTGCCGATGGCCGGCCCCGACGGGGAACGGCTGGCGACGGCGTACGCCCCGCGGCCGGCGACCGACGGGTCCGCGTACCGGCTGGTGCTGCTCCTGCACGGTGCGGGCGGGTCGGCACGGCAGGGCCTGGACCTGCTGCTGCCCGTCGCGGACGCGCACCACCTGCTGCTGGTGGCGCCACAGTCGTCGGCGGCCAGCTGGGACCTGGTCGCCGGTGGCTTCGGCGCGGACGTGACGCGTGTCGACGGGCTGTTGACGACCGTTTTCGACAGCTACCCGGTACGCGCGGTGGCCTTCGGTGGCTTCTCCGACGGCGCCTCGTACGCGCTGTCGCTGGGCCTGGCCAACGGGGACCTGGTCGAGGCGGTGGTGGCCTTCTCCCCCGGTTTCGCCGCGCCCCCGAGCACCCACGGCCGACCCCGGCTGTTCGTCTCGCACGGTGTCGACGACCGGGTGCTGCCCATCGACGTGTGCAGCCGCCGTCTCGTTCCCCACCTGCGCGGCCTCGGCTACGACGTCACCTACGAGGAGTTTCCCGGCGGCCACGAGATCCCCGCACCGGTTCGCGACCGCGCCACCGGATGGCTCACCGCCGCACCCCACGCTCCGGACGTCCTCGTGCCGCCCTCAGACGGCGGGCAGGCCGAGGGCTTCGTCGACGCGGGCGAGGACGGCGGCGTCGTCCTCCGGGTTGACGCCCCGCAGCAGGTCGATGGCCGTGGCCCGAACCTGACCGATGATCATGGCTAGGGGCAGGGTCTGCGTGGAGCCGAAGAGCTGCCCGGCGGTGTGCACGGCGGCCAACGCCGCCTCGTCGGCGCGGGTGCCGTGCCGGTCGGCGGTCTCGTCCTGGCCGTCGAGGTCGGCGGCGAGGGCGGCACCGGCCTGACGGACGGCCTCGGCCAACGATCGCAGCGCGGCGCCCAAGTCGGGCGGCGCCGGGGTGTGCAGCCGGCTGAGCGTCACGCCGGCGCGGGCCAGCACCCGGACGTTGCGGACCGCGTAGTCGATCTGTCGGATCGACTCGTCCACCGACCGCAGCCGGCCGATGTGCCGACGTCGACGTACGTTGAGCCGCAGCGCCTCACCGGCGGCCAGCACCCCGTCGCGCAGCCCGTCCACCCGGGCGTCCATCCCCCGGGCCTGCGTCAGCGCGGCGACGGCGGCGGCCTCGTCGCGCCGGTCCAGCGCGTCGGCGATCTCGACAAGCAGCCCGGCGAGTTCGTCGAAGGTCCGCCGCACCTCGGCGACCAGTGGTGCGAGGGGGTGCCGGGCGTCGACAAGCAGGCTGACCGCGAGCGCGACCGCACCGCCGACCAGCGCGTCGACGAAGCGGAACGGCACCAGAGACCCGTCCGGCGGGGCGACCACCACCAGGTAGAGCGCGGAGACCGCGGCCTGCACCAGCGTCACACCGGTGGCGCCGAAGGCCACCGCGAGCAGGACCGTGAGCAGGATGACCGTGCCGACCGTCCAGGTGCTGCCCGGGCCGAGTGCCTGCACCACCAGGTCCGCGACGAGCACCCCGGCGGCGACCCCGAGCACGACCTCGACGGCCCGGCGGATCCGTTGACCACGAGCCTGACCGAGAACGATCAGCGCGGCGGCGGGTGCGAAGAAGGGCTGCGGGTGCCCGAGCAGCCGGGTGGCCAGCAGCCACGCCACGGTCGCCGCGACTGTCGCCTCCAGCACCGGCCGCCAACCGTGCCGCAGCCGCCCACCGGCCGTCCGCAGGCCACCGAGCCGCACCATCCGCCACCCTCCTCCCCACGTGCCACCAGCCCACGGCACCCCGGGGCGATCGTCTCCCATCACGTGGCAGACCTGCTCGCCGGGGGATGCCCCGCGCCTCAACCTGAAGCCGGACCGCCGGCCGCCGGGATGCCGGGGCCTGACCCCCCGAGGCGCTCGCGTGTCCCCACCCGCCGCCAAACGGTGATCAGGTGATGAAAAGTAGGTCCCAGGAGTTCTTCTGACCTACTTTTCATCACCTGATCACTACACCGCGGTGGGCGGGTGGGCGGTGCACGCCGCGGTGTGGTCGGGCGCGGCGAGGAACCGGGTCAGCACCTCCTGGGTGCCCGGCGTCCAGGGGCGACCGTTGAGCACCTCGTCGCGGGGCACGAAGACCATCGCCGCGCCCTCACCGAGCACCACGTCCTCCTGTCGGGCCCGGGTGCGGCCGAGGAAGTAGTGCATCTCCCGGTCCAGTTCGGGTCGCGGCTGCACGGTGATCAGGCGCAGCGGCCCGTCGGCACGCAGGCCGGTCTCCTCCCACAGCTCCCGTTCGGCGGTCTGCTCCGGCGTCTCCCCCACCTCCGCGTGGCCGCCGGGCAGCCCCCACACGTCCGGGTGGTACATCGCGTCGGCGTCGCGTAGTTGCAGCAGCAGCCGCCCGTCGGGATCCACGAGCAGCACACACGCGACGACGATCACCGGCTCAGCCTAGGGTCTGCCGCCCCGGTACGCCCGCTCCCCCACCGCCACCAGTCGCGCGCGGTCGGCGGCGTCGGAGAGCATGCCGCGCAGGCCGGCGGCGTACGCGGTCGCGGCGTCCACCCCGAGCCGGGCGGCGAACGCGTACTCGTCGGCCAGGGTGATGTCGAAGATGGCCGGGTCGTCGGTGGACACCGAGCAGGCGACCCCGGCGTCGGTCAGCACGGTCAGCGGGTGCGGGAGGTCTGCTCGGGCCACGCCGAGGCGCAGGTTGGAGGTGGGCGTCACGTCCAACACGACGTCCCGCCCGGCCAACTCGGCGACCAACTCCGGATCCTGCACGGCCCGCACCCCGTGCCGGATCCGGACCGCACCCATCGCCAGCACCTCGCGGACCGCCTCCGGCCCGGCCGCCTCGCCGGCGTGCGGCACGAACGGCAGGCCGCCGTCGCGGGCCAGCTCCACCATCCGGGTGTACGGCGTGGTCGGGTGCCGCCCCTCGGCACCGGACAGCCCGAAACCGACCACGCCCCGCCCGGCGAACCGGGTGGCGACCCGGGCCGCGCCCTCGGTGAAGTCGACGTCGTGACCCCGGCAGACCTGCGGGGTCAACCCGATCGACACCCCGTACGACTCGCGGGCCTCGGCCGCCGCGTCGACCAGGGCGGCGAGCACGTTCGCCCAGCCGGACAACCCGAGCCGCTCCTCGGCGTCCACGATCGGTTCCAGGTGGACGGCGCCGTCGTGGGCGGCTTCCGCGGCGTACGCCAGCAACGCCCGCTGGTAGTCCCGCGGTGTCCGCAGCACCGCCGTCATCGCGTTCCAGGTGGCGATGAAGTCGTACAGGTCGTCGAAACGGCCGGGTGTCTCGGCCGGCACCGGGAGGCGATGGGCGCGGGCCAGCGCCGCGAGCAGCGGCGGGCGGACCGTTCCCTCCAGGTGGACGTGCAGTTCGATCTTCGGGGTGTGGCGCTGAGCCGGCGTCATCGTGGTCCTCGGGGGTGGTCGAACACGTGCGATCCAGCCTGCCGCACCCCGGCGCGGGCCGGCCACCCCCACACGGGGGATCACCACCGGGAAACTGTTCTTGGCCCCAAAGCTCCAGAGTAGTCAAATGCACCCCGACTCACCTCGGTCACATATGACAGTGCGTCGGTACAATCGGCGACTGCTTTGTGACTGATCGCTGACTGCTCGCGGTGAAATGGATCACACACACTGAGCCCATGAACAGGAGAGTCAACCGCGGCAAGGCACTCCGCGTCGCGGTGTGTCTCCTTCTGGTCGCCGCGCTCAGCGGCTGCATGCAACTCAACATGGGGCTCACCGTCAACAGCGACGACACGGTCGACGGGCAACTGCTGCTGACCGCCGAGAAGTCCCTGCTGACCTCGCGCAACAAGAACGTCCCGGTGGCCTTCGCGGAGCTTCGGCAGAACATTCCCGCACTGCCCGCGGGGGAAGAGACCCGTTACGAGGACGACAAACTCTTCGGCTCCCAGATCAGTTATCGAAAAGCGCCGCTGGCAGGCTTCGACACGGAGAGCGTGAAACTGGTCCGGGATGGCGACTTGTACCGTTTCACGTTGCCGCTCGACCCGTCGAAATACGGCGGAAAGGTGGCGCAGCAGAATCCGCAGCAACAGCAGGCATTCCTCAAGCTGATGTCGTTCGAGATCTCGGTGACATTTCCCGGCCGGGTGATCGACAGCAATGGCACCGTCAACGGCCGGTCGGTCAGCTGGAAGGTCAACTCCAACCAGGACAAGCCGACCGAGCTGCGCGCCGTCGCCGAGGCGCCACCCCGACCGTCCGCCTCGTCGGTCGCCGCCGGTGACGACGACGGCGGAATCGGCTGGCCGCTGATCGTCGGCGGCGTACTCCTGCTCCTGTTGCTGCTCGCCGCGGTGGGCGTACTCCTGCTGCGACGCCGGCACCCCACGGCGCCGGCCGCCCCCGGCCCGACCGTGCCCGGTCCGACACCGCCGGGGCCGCCCGCCGGCGCCCCGGGGCCCGGTTGATCCACCCGGTGGCCGGCTGAGCCGGCCACGCCCGGCCCCGGCCGCCCCCAGAGACGACGGCGACCGGCCCCGGTGCTCCCCCGAGGGAGCACCGCACCTCCACCACATCCCGGTCGCACCATCGCAGAAAAGGGGGATCGCCATGAACGATCTCTTCACCTGGGCCGCCCTGGGCACCATCGCCGGCGCGAGCGCCGCCACCCTGCTGGCCACCAACGTCATCGGCGGGCTGATCGGCCCGAGCGGCGACAAGCTCCGCAAGTGGATCGCCATCGCCATCGCGCTGCTGCTGTCCTACCTGACCGCGGCGTTCGCCGACGAGGCCGGCGGTGAGAAGTGGGTGATCGCGTTCTTCAACGCGCTCGTCATCTTCTCCGCCGCGCTCGGCGTCAACCAGTTCCCGCCCGGCAACCGGCAGGCGACGCCCACCCAGGTCGCGAGCGGTCGCGAGCCCCGAGTTTTCCGTTCCTGGGTCTGAGGGGGGTGACGTCATGGTCTTCGGAGTTCTCAGCGCGACGGTCCAGGTCATCCTCGGCGCCCTGTTCGGCTTCCTCGCCGGCGGCCCGATCGGGCTCGTGGTCGGCACCGTCGTGGGCCTGCTGGTCGGCGCGGTCTTCGGCTGGGCGGTGGCCTCCGCCGGGGTGTACGCCCCGGACGCCCGCGGCATCTTCCTCTTCGTCGTCGACCACACCTGGAGTCTGCTCAACACCGTCGTCGGCGCCATCTACCTGACCGTGCACCTGGTCTTCGGGCACTCGCTGGACCGGCCCACCTCGGCCGGCAGCGGCCGGGTCAGCGTGGTGCAGGGGGTCTCGCCCCGCTACGCCACCACCATCGGCACCGTCTGCGCCGGCTCCAGCTCGGGCATCCAACGGCACGAGGACGTCCACATCTTCCAGGGTCGCCTGCTCGGCCCGCTCTACATCCCGCTGGTGCTGGCGAACTACGTCCTGTTCACCATCGCCCCGGTGTGGCTGCTCTACCACGACCACACCAACGCCCCGATCAACCGGTTCACCAGGTACTTCGAGATCGGCGTCTACCCGCACGTGTGGAACGAGGCCATCGCGTACCGGATCCAGGGGACGCCGCCGCGATGAGCACCGGCGGGCGCGGGCCGATCGAGACGGCCACCGCCGAGCTGGCCGCCTGGCTGGCCGGCGCGGCGGGGCAACCCGTCCCGATCGGCCCGCCCCGCCCGTTCGACGACGCCGACGGGTTGACCCTCTGGCCGTTGGAGCTGCGCCCGGCCCGGCAAACCCGCTCCAGCGGCGCGGTCCGCGAGCCGTACCGGTTCGAGGTCCGTTTCCTGCTCTGCGTGACCGGGCCGGGCGGGTTGCCCCGGCTGGACCGGGTGCTCACCACCGCGACCACCGACGGCACCTACGCGGTCGTCCTGGAGGCGGGTGACCCACCACTCTGGACGGCGTTCGGCACGGCACCCCGACCGGCGCTGCTGATCGACGTGGCCGCGCAGGTGGACCACCCGACCCCGGCCGCGCCACCGGTGCTGCGACCGCTGCGGCTGCGGCAACTCGAGGTGCGGACCCTCGCCGGCCGGGTGGTCGGTCCCGAGGACCAACCACTGGCCGCGATGCGGGTCGAACTGCCCGGCACCGGATCCGCCACCCGCACCGACCCGCAGGGCCGGTTCCGGATCGTCGGCGTCCCGCACGACCCCGAGCGCCCGAGCCCGGTCCGGTTGCGGCTGACCGGACGCGGGCTCGTCCTCACCGCCGACGTCGACGCGGACGAGGACGACATCGTCATCGTCTGCGCGCCACCGACCCACTGACGCCCACCCGCACAGGAGGACCGATGCCCAGCTACTTCTCCCCCGGCATCTATGTCGAGGAGGTCCCGAGCGGCGCCCGACCGATCGGCCCGGCGAGCACCAGCATCGCCGCCTTCGTCGGCCTCGCCCCGGACCGCGACGCCCACCTGGGCAGGGCGGTGCCGGTCAACAACTGGACGGAGTTCCTGCGACTCTTCGCCGCCGGGGAACGGGTGGAGAGCACGCCGCTGGCGCGGGCGGTCTTCGGTTTCCTGGACAACGGGGGCGCCCGCTGCTGGGTGGTCAACGTCGGCGAGGGCGGCGCGATCACCGGCACCGGGCAGCGCCGCGGTGGCCTGCAACTGCTGGAGGCCATCGACGAGATCTCCATCATCGCCGCGCCCGGTTTCCACGACGTGGTGTCGCACGAGGCGCTGCTGAGCATGGCCGAGCGCACCCGCACCATGGTCGCCATCTGCGACCCGGCACCGGACATCGACGACATCTCCGCGTTGACCCGGGTCGCCACCCCGTCCTCCGGCAAACCCCCCAAACCCGCCGAGGGTACGGGCGGCGGCTCGGCCGGTGCCGGCGGCGGCTCGGGCGGTGCCGGCAGCGGCTCGGCCGGCTCGGGCGGCGGGTCGGGCGGTGCCGGCGGCGGCTCGGCGCAGCCGGGCGGCTCCGGTGGGCACGAGGGTGCCGCGTACCGACCCCGGCAGTCCGAGTTCGGCGCGTTCTACTACCCCTGGCTGCGGGTCCGTGACCCGATCAGCGGCGAGTTGGAACTGACCCCGCCCAGCGGGCACCTGGCCGGCATCTGGGCCCGCACGGACGCCCTGCGCGGCGTGCACAAGGCACCGGCCAACGAGCCCGTGCGGGGCGCCGTCGACCTGGCCTACCTGGTCACCCGGCCGGAGCACGACGTACTCAACCCCAAGGGCGTCAACGTGATCCGCTACTTCGCCGGCGAGGGCATCCGCGTCTGGGGCGCCCGTACGCTCGCCGCCGAGGCCAGCGAATGGCGCTACCTCAACGTCCGGCGCCTCAGCATCGCCATCGAACAGGCCATCGCCAACGGCACCCGGTGGATGGTCTTCGAACCCAACGACTTCACCCTCTGGCGCTCGATCCGGCGCGACATCGGGGCGTTCCTCACCCGGGTGTGGCGCGACGGCGCACTGCTCGGGCGCAGCCCGGAGGAGGCGTTCTTCGTCAAGTGCGACGAGGAGACCAACCCGGTCGACGTCCGCGACGCGGGCATGGTGATCGCCCACATCGGCATCGCCGTCGTCAAGCCCGCCGAGTTCGTGGTGTTCAAGCTGAGCCAGTGGGCCGGCGGCACCGAGACCGAGACGATCGGAGGCTGACATGCCCACCACAGCCACCCCGCAGCCCGGCGCCCCGGCCGACCCGTACCGGCGGTACAACTTCCGGCTGCTCATCAACGGTGTCACCAACGGCCACTTCACCGAGATGACCGGGCTGGAGGTGAACATCCCCGGCCAGCCGTACCGGGAGCACGGCCTGGGCCGGATGCGGATGGTGCCCGGCCAGGCCGAGTACGAGCCGGTGACGCTGCACTTCGGCCTCACCGCCTCCCGCGAGTTGTGGGACTGGGTGAACGCCACCGCGCAGGGCACCATCAACCGCCGCAACGTCTCCGTGGTGCTGCTGGACTCGGTCGGCACCGCCGAGGTGCTGCGGTGGAACCTGATCGACGCCTGGCCCACCCGGTGGCGCGGCGCGCACCTCAACACCCTCAGCCACGAGATCGCCATCGCCGCGTTGACCCTGCGCTACGAGGGTCTGGAGTTGGAGACCGGCGGTGCCACCGCGCCGACACCCGCGTAACTGGCTGGCCGGCCGGCTACGCGCGGCGGCCGGGGCGGCCCAGCGCCTCGCCGGGCAGGTCGAGCCCGCCGAGCACCGGTCACCCGCCGGACACCGTGCGCCGCAGCCGCCGTCGGAGACTCCCGGGGCGACACCGCGCCGCTTCGGGGAACCCCCGCAGCACTGGCTGGACCTGGTCGCCGCCCACGCGCCCGGTCTGCTGCACGACCTGGACCTCGATCACCCCGCTGCCGCACCGGCGGCGGGGCGCGATGACCACGCCAGCGGCTCCGGATCTGGGTCCGCGTCCGGCCCCGGATCTGGGTCCGGCTCCGGCTCTGGGTCTGGGTCCGGCTCCGGCTCCGGCTCTGGGTCTGGGTCTGGGTCCGGGTCCGGGTCCGGGTCCGGGTTCGGCGATCGGATCGATCGGGACGGGCCGGACCGGTGGACCGCGGTGACCCAACCGCCTCGGCCCGCCGGGGAGGGTGCCGGGTTCCCTGCCGACTGGGTGGGCCGTCGTTCCACCGGCACGGTGGGCCGTACCGCCCCGGGCGCGGTAGGCCGTCGTTCCACCGGCACGGGTAGTGGGACCGGCCGCACGACCAGCATGAGCGGCCCCGACGCGGCCCTGCACTCCTCCGGGCGTGGCCGCCCGGCGTCCGCCAGTCCGGGCACGGTGGGTGACAACGGCACGACGGGCGCGGCATACGGCGCGGTGAGTGACGGCGGCACGATGGGCGCGGCATACGGCGCGATGGGTGACGGCGGCACGATGGGCGCGGGCTACGGCACGATGGGTGAACGAGACACCGCAGGCGCGGCGTACGGCGCGATGGGTGGCGGCGGCACGGTGGGCGCTGCGTACGGCGTCGACGGACCGGAGTCGCTGAGCGAGGTTGGACGGTCGGGCGGGTCGCGCTGGACGGGTGCACCCGGAAGGTCGACGCACGCGTCGGGGGCGGCCGACCGGTCCGGCGGCCCGGGGATGGGCGGCGCCAGCCCACGGGGCGGCAGCGACGCCTCCGAGGTCGCGGTGACGCTCCTCGCGGCGGACGCCGGGCGGCGGTGGCCGGGCCGGCTGTTGGACGGTTGGCGTCGTCTGCGCGCGTCATCCCGACGGGTCGCGGCGACAGGATCGGCGCGGTACGACACCGCGGCCACCGACATGAGGGAGCAGTCCCGATTCGGAGCGCCAACCGTCCCGGCCAACGTTCCCCGCAACACCCTCCCTGCCGAGATCTTGGAAGATTTCGGCCCCTCCAGGGGCACTTTCCTTCCAAGGTCCACAACTGACCCCGCCGGCCTCGGCGGGGCGTGGCCGAGCCGGACGGCAGCTCGGGACGGGCGACCAGCCGGCGATGCGGCGGCGGCCAGCGGCGGGACAACACCTAGCAGCTGGACGGCTGGCGGCAGCAGCACGGCTGGCGGCAGCGGGACAGCGGCCGGCAGCGGGACAGCGGCCGGCAACGGACCAGCTGGCGGTGGAACGGCGAACGACAACGGACCAGCAGGCGGCGAAACGGCGAACGGCAACGGACCAGCTGGCGGTGGGACGGCGGACGGCAACGGGACGGGGAACGGCCGCGGGCCTTGGCCGGAGCTGCCGGACGAGCGGGCGCGGTCGGGGCAGCAGGTTGGCGAGCGGGGCGGACGGCACGCCGGGCCCCGCAACGGTCCGGCCGTGCGGGACGCGGGTGTGGCCTGGATCGGCTCGGCGTACCGGAATCCGGGTGGCGGACGAGGGCCGGAGAGCACGGCCGACGCGACGGCGTTCGACCCGTGGCCGGCACTGCCCGACGACACCACACTGTGGTCGGTTGCCGGTGCGGCGTGGGACACCACCCAGCTGACCCGGCTGGATCGGGAACAGGCGGGCGGCTGATGGAACGTGTCGCCTTCCTCATCGACTCCTCCGGCGAACGGGTCGACTGCCTGCTGAATCCGGAGACGGTGCAGGTGACCCGGCTCGCCGGCGTACGCCATCGGGGTGTCGCCGGCGGGCAGCTCTCCGGGGCCGGGCTGGCCGACGATCCGCTGGTCTTCACCGGCGGCGGCCGGACCGAGCTGGTGCTCGACCTGCTCTTCGACGTCGACTTCGTCCAGACGCAGGTTCGGCCGGTCGACGTGCGGGTCCTCACCCGTCCGCTGTGGATGCTCGCGGAGAACTCGACGGCCGAGCATGGGTGGCTGCGCCCGCCGCTGGTCCGGTTGGTGTGGGGAAAGACCTGGAACGTGCCAGGTGTGATCGTCGCGGTGGCGGAGCGGTTCGACGCGTTCACCGGCACCGGCTCGCCCCGGCGTTCCTGGCTGCGGCTGAAGTTGGTTCGCGTCGCCGAGACCGCCGACCAGGCCGAGGCCGGCTTCGCCGAGGAGTTGGCCGCCGCGAACACCCCGACCGTCGCGCCGGGCAGCGCGGTGATCGCGGCCGGTGACGGTGCGGCCGAGCCGGGTCGTTCCGGTGTGCGTTTCGACCTGCTGGCCAACGACGCGCTCGGTTCGCCGCTGCGCTGGCGGCTGCTGGCCGAACACAACCGGATCACCGACCCCCTCGCCGTGCCGGCCGGCACCACCCTGGCCGTGCCACCACCCGGTGCGCCGAGTGGCGGCGGATCGGTGGTGGGCGCGGTGACCGGAGTCGCGCGGGCGCTGGCCGGCGGGGTGGGTGCCGGCGCTGCGTTCGTCGGAGCCTCGATCGCCACCGCGCCCGCCGCCTGGGGCCCGACCGGCCCCTCCCCCACCGATCCCCACCCCGGGGGTACGCCGTGACGAGCGTCGCGCCCCCGGCGTTGGTCGTCCTGCTCGACGGCGTCGAGCTGAGCGGCGCGGTTCGTCCGCGCGTGCGCTCGCTGCGGGTGGCGGCGCGGCTCGACCAGCCCACGCAGGCGGAGTTGGTGCTCGCCACCGCCGCCGGTGTCGGTGCGTTCGACCCGGCGGTGCGCCTCGGGACGACCCTCGACGTACGGCTGGCCGATCATGCCGACGCCCTGTTCGGCGGGGAGGTCACCGCCGTGGAGGTGGAGTACGCCGGTGACGGGGCGGCGGTGCTGCGGCTGCGGGCGTACGACCGGCTGCACCGGTTGCGCAAGCGGCAGGGGTTGCGGGTCTTCACCTCGGTGACCGCCGTGGAGCTGGCCCGGGAGCTGTGCGGTGCGGTGGGGCTGGAGGTGAGCGCGGAGGTCGACGGGCCACGGTTGGAGCGGCTGTCGCAGCACCGGCACAGCGATCTGGAACTGCTGCGTGAGGTGGCCGGCCGGGCCGGGCTGCACCTGGCCGCCGACGGCGAGGGGGTCCGGCTGGTCACCCTCGCGGGCTACGGGGAGCCGGTCGCGCTGACCCTCGGTGTGGGGGTGCACACCCTGCGCCTGTCCACGAACGCCGACCAGGCCAGCGGTGCCAGCGCGGCGTTGGGTTGGCACCCGCAGCGGGCCGAGGTGATCAGCCAGCAGGTCGACGAGGCGCGCTGTGGCCGGCCGGCGTTCGACCGACCGGACCCGGCCGACGTCGGCGCCGACGGGGTCCGCACCGCCGTGGACCAGCCGGGTCGCAGTGACGACGAGTTGGCGGCGCTGGCCCAGGCGCGGCTGGACACCCGGGCCGCCACCCTGGTCACGGCCGAGGGGGTGGCCGAGGGTGATCCGGCACTGCGGCCGGGCCGACGGATCGACCTGGGCGGGGTGCCCGAGCCGGTCGCCGGGGCGTACGTGCTGACCGAGGTGGTGCACACCGTGGACGGCAACGGGCACCTGACGCGGTTCTCCACGGTGCCGCCGGCCACCCCGGCGGCCCCGCCCGGCGCGGCGGTGGTCACCCTCGGCACCGTCACCGACGTCGCCGACCCGGACGGGTTGGGCCGGGTCCGGCTGACCCTGCCGGCGTACGGCGACCTGGACGCCGGCTGGCTCGCCGTGCTCTGCCCCGGTGCCGGGCGGGGCAAGGGGCTGGTGGCGTTGCCGGATCCGGACGACACCGTGCTGGTGGTGCTGCCCGGTGGCGAGCCGGCCTCGGGCATCGTGCTCGGTTCGCTGTTCGGCACCGTCGAGCCGTACGACACGGGCGTCGACGACGGAAAGGCCCGCCGCTGGACGCTGCGCACCGCTGGCGGGCAGTCGATAGTCGTCGACGACGTGCGGCGCAGTCTGCGGCTGGCCACCGAGGGTGGCAGCTTCCTGGAACTGACCCCGGACCTGGCCACCCTGCACGCGGCGTCCGACCTGGTGATCTCCGCACCCGGCCGGGCCATGGTGGTCCGCGCCCGCAGCGTGGACTTCCTGCGGGCCGACTCGACCGAGGACCCGACGACCGCGGCGCGGCAGGCCAGTTCGCTGGCCCGCGCCCACCACGAAGGAGGCGGCTGATGCGCTGGATCCACCGTGACTCCGTGATCACCTGCGATCACGACGGCCGGGTCGAGAACCGACCCTCGCAGCAGTGGGTGACCGTCACCGGTGTGCCCGTGCTGGTGGACGACGACCCGGCGGGACGCGCGATCGTCGCCTGCCCGAACTACGGCCCGACCGTCAAGCCGTGCACGAGGACGGAGAGCCTCCGCGTCGGCTACAGCGACTGGCTGCGGGTCGACGGGCACCGGGTGGTGCTCGACAACCTGGAGGGGTTCACCAACGGCACCCCGCCCAACGCGGTCCACCACGTCGTGCGCGACCCGCGCCAGCGCCTCGTGGGGGCCGACCGGTGAGGGCCTTCCGGTTCGTCGGCGCCGGCTTCGACGCCGGCCGGGGCGGCGGCCCGGCGCTCACCGCGGCCGGCGGCCTGGCGATGACCGAGGGCGACGAGAGCGTACGGCAGGCGCTGTTCCTGCTCCTGTCGACGACGCCGGGCGAGCGGCTGATGCGACCGGGGTACGGCTCCCGGCTGCACCGGCTCGTCTTCGCGCCCAACGACGACACCACGGCCGGGCTGGCCATCCACTACGTCCGGCAGGCCATCGCCCGGTGGGAGCCGCGGGTCGAGGTGATCGACACCGACGCCGGGCCGGACCCGGACGACGCGTGGCGGCTGGTGATCCGGTTGGACTACCGGGTGCGCGCCAGCCTGACCCCCGGGCAACTGGTGTTCTCCGTGGACCTGCTCCCGGCCGACGAACCCGCGCAGGGAGGACCCTCATGACGCTGCCCGTGCCGCACCTGGACGATCGCGGGTTCCTCGACCTCGTCACCGAGGCCCGGGAACGGATCCGGCAGTCCTGCCCGGCGTGGACCGACCTGTCGGCGCACGACCCCGGGATGGCCCTGGTGGAGGCGTTCGCGCACCTGACCGAGGTGATGATCTACCGGCTGAACCAGTTGCCGGACAAGGCGTACGTCTCGTTTCTGAACCTGCTCGGGGTCGCCCGGCACGCACCCACCGCGGCCTGGGCGGACGTCCGGTTCACCCGCGGCGGCACCGACCGCGCCGCGGTCCGGATCCCGGCCGGGCTGCGGGTCGCGGCGGCGCGCGGCGCGGACCCCCGGCCGGTCGTGTTCGTCACCACCGAGCCGGCCCTGTTGCCCGCCGACGAGGCGTCGGTGACGGTACGGATGCACCACTGCGAACCTGTCGACGCGGAACTGCTCGGCGTGGGCACCGGCCAACCGGGCCAGGTGCTGCGCGCCGCCCACGCCCCGCTGACGCACACCGCCGAGGCGTTGGACCTGATCCTCGGCGTGGAGGTGCCACCCGGGACCGTCGAGTTGGGCGCGGCCGCCCGCGAGCACGACGGCCGCACGTTCGAGATCTGGCGACCGGTGGACAGCTTCGCCGGGCTCGGCCCGCAGGCCAAGGCGTACCTGGTGGACCGCTGCTCGGGCACCGTCACCTTCGCCCCGGCCCTGGACCTGCGACCGCCGGCAACGCCCGGCGACACGGCGCCGGCACCGCCGCCCGTCCCGGTGACCGTGGCGGCGGTGCCGCCGGCCGGGCGGCAGGTCCGGCTCTGGTACCGCGCCGGCGGTGGGCCCACCGGCAACGTGGCGGCGGGCACGCTGACCAGCCTGCGCGACCCACTGCCCGGGGTACGCGTCGACAACCCCACGCCGGCGGCCGGCGGCCGGGAGATGGAGGCGTTGGAGTCGGTGCTGCTGCGCGGCCCGTACGAGTTCTTCGCCCAGCAACGGGCGGTCACCGCCCGCGACTTCGAGGTCCTCGCCACCAGTTCCGGCGCGGTGGCGCGGGCTCGGGCGTTCACCCGCGCGGCGGTGTACAGCTTCGCCCGGCCCGGTGAGGTCGAGGTGGTGCTGGTGCCGTACGTGCCGTCGGCGGCCCGCCCCGGTGGCCGACTGCCGGTGGCGGTGCTGCGCGAGCACGAGGTGCCCGAGGCGCGGCGCCGGGTGGAGGCGGACCTGGAGGAACGCCGGATGGTCGGCATCCGGTCCCGGGCCACCTGGGCCCGGTTCAAGGCGGTGTCGGTGCGGGCCCGGGTGGTGGTCCGCCGGGAGGAGGACGCGGACGCGGTGCGCCGCCGGATCCACGACCGGCTGCACCAGACGTTGAGCCCGCTGCCGACCGCGCTGAACCCGACCGGCTGGCCGTTCGGGGAGCCACTGCGGGCGTCCAACGTGTACCGGCTGCTGGAGCAGGCCGAGCCGGGGGTGCGCTACGTCGAGTCGGTGCGGTTCGTGGTCGACGAGGCCCCCGACGCCGAGGTACGTGCCCTCGCCGTCGACCAGTACCAGCCGCGTACCTGGTACGCCGGGCGCGGCCCGGTGCTGTTCCGCTCCAGCAACGGCGGTGCGGGGTGGGAGCCGGCCGGCCGGTTCGACGACGAGACGGTGCTGCGGGTGGCGCCCGCGCCCGCCCCGGTGCGCCCGGGCATCGTCGCGCGTCCCGGTTCGGTGGCCGTGGTGACGCTGCGGTCGTCCGGCGGCTCCCGGGTGCACCTGAGCACCGACCTGGGCGAGACCTGGTCGCTGCTCACCGACCTGGACGCGCGGATCTCCGACGTGGCCTGGCTGGACCGCGACGGCGCGGGCGCGCTGCTGGTGGCCACCGACACCGGCCTGTTCGAGGTGTCACTGCTGCCCGGGGCGGTGCCGTTGCAGATCCTGGTCGACCCGTCCGACGCCGACCGGGGGTTCTACGCGGTGCGCGCGTTCGTCTCCGAGCGGGGTGCGCCCGGGGTGGCGGTGGCCGCGCAGGCCAGCTTCGGGGTGTACCTGTCGACCGCCGGCGGCCGGCCGGGCAGCTTCGCGCACGTCGGTCTGGCCAACGTGGACAACCGGGTGCTCGCGGTGCAGTACGACGGCCCGGCGACGCTGCTGTGGAGCGGTGCCGGCGAGCCGGACCCGAAGAAGCCCGGGCAGGGTTGCCACCGCACCCGGTTGTTCGAGTCCGACGTCAAGTGGCAGCCGGTGCAGACCGGCTGGGTCGGCGGCACCTGCCGCGACCTGGCGTTCGCCGGTCAGCTCGCGGTGGCGGCGACGCAGAGCGGCGGGGTGCTGCGGTTGGACACCCTGGGCGCGCAGCCGCAGTGGCAAGCGGTGTCGGTCAACTGCGGGTTGCCGCTGCGGGACCGGACCCGGTTCGTGCCGGTCGACGCCGTCGCGGTGAGCGGCCCGACCGCCGGCGGCGCGGGCGGTGCGGCCGGCACGACTGGCACGACCGGCGGCACCAGCGCGGCGGGCACGGCTGGCGGGGGCACGGCCGGCGGCTCCGGCGCGGCGGAGCGGCTGATCCTGGCCGGCGGCGAACGCGGTGTGCACCGCAGCGCCACCGCCGTGGACTGGGTGCCCAGCGCCAACCAGGCCACCGCCGACGTGGTGACCGTTCCGGACACCTGGCTGCTCTGCTCCGGCGAGCACGACATAGAGGTGGTGCGCCAGGATGCGACGTTCGGCGATTGAACGGCTGCTGCCCGCCGCCTACCAGCGGGCCTGCGTGCCCGGCAGCGTGCTCTGGGCACTGCTGGACGTGATGGAGGGGCTGCACGCCCCGGACGAGGCGATCCTCGCCGAGGTGGATGCCCTGTTCGACCCGTACCGGGCGCCGGACGGGCTGGTCGTGCGGTTGACCCGCTGGGTGGCGATGGACCACGTGGTGGCCTCGCCCCGGCCGGACGCACCCCTGCCGCTGCCGGTGGGCCGGCTGCGTGACCTGGTGGCCAACGCCGCGCTGCTGGCCCGGTGGCGCGGCACCCCGTACGGCATGCGGCGGGCCCTGGAGCTGGCCACCGGGGTGCCGGGCTTCGCGATCGACGAGCCGGCCGAGCGGCCCTTCCACGTCGTGGTGCGGGTCCCGGCTGCCGCCGCCGGCCAACTCGCCGTGCTCACCCGCATCGTCGAGGCGGAGAAACCCGCCTCCACCACCGTCGAGATCGTCCTGGAAGAGGAGTCGTCATGACCACCGAATGGGCGGTCGTCGCCGCCGCCGAGCAGTTCACCCTCGACCCGCGCAACGGCGGCGAGCTGACCTTCACCGTCTCCAACCCGGGCACCGCGCCGGACACGGTGGTGTTCGACGTGGCGCCCGGTGACGGCTCCCAGCGGGCGTGGTTCACCGTCGCCGAGCCGCAGCGGGTGGTGCCCGGCCAGGGCTCGGTGTCGTTCCTGGTCACGCTCGCCGTGCCGGCGGGCACGCCGCCGCGGCGTTACGACATGACCGGGTTCGCGTACTCGGCGAACACCGCGCCGGAGGAGAGCTCCCGGTCCAGCGGCCGGGTCACGTACGAGGTGCGGGCGGTCGCGCCGCCACGGCGTACCCCCTGGTTGTGGATCGCCGCCGCGGCGGCGTTGGTGCTGGTGGTGGTGGCCGTGGCTGTGGTGTTGCTGACCCGCGACGGCGAGCCGACCCCCGGCGAGCCGCGGGTGGTCACCGTCGAGGCGGAGAGCCTGGTGGACGGCGCGGTGGTGGTCAAGTCGCCGCAGAACAGCAAGGCGGCCGTGGGTGCGCAGGCCAACTGTTGCGGGGTGACCTGGTCCGACGACAAGCAACTGTTCTTCACGGGGCTGGCCATCGGCGACCGGGTGACCGTGACGGTGCAGATCCCGGCCGACGGCACCTGGCGGTTCGCCACGGCACGGACCACGGCCCCCGACTACGCCAACACCGTCTTCACCATCGACGGCAACCAGGTTGGCGGCACGTTCCTCGGCTTCACCCCGAAGGTGCAGAAGACGGACTTCCTGGACGTCGGAACGGTCCGGCTGGCCAAGGGGCCGCACCAGGTCACGCTGCTGGTGGTGGGCAAGACACAGGGCACGAACTCCTACTTCGCCGGGGTGGACACGATCCGGTTCACCGAGGTCGTGGCGCAGGCCGTGGCGCGATGAGTGGTCGGCAGAAGACGCTGCTGGGGCTGCTCGCCGTGCTGCTGGTGGCGCTGTTCGTGGTGGCGGTGGGCGCGGGCCGCGACGACCGGGGTGATCCGGGTGCCCGACACGGGTTGGTCGACCGGCTCGGTGCGCTGGCCGGCGAGCGCGCGGCGGTGGACCCGGCCACCGTCGACGCCGACTGCGCCGACGGGAACGGCCGGTTGACGTTCTCCGGCAGTTGCGTGGTGCGGGTCGCCGACCCGGGTGGTCTGCGCACCCTGGTGCTGCGCAGCGCGGCGCGGTTCACGGTCGTCGCGCCGGCGCCCGGCGACGCCGAGCTCACCATCCGCGACGAGGTCGAGCCGGCGTCCGACGGCACCGGGGCGGTGGCGAAGGTCGCCGTCGACCAGGCCACCGAGGTGGGCCTGACCTGTCCCGGCCTCGGTGGTTGCACGGTCGTCGTGGCCACGTCCTGAGCCGAGGGAAGGTGCCGACATGGGTGACCTGCGTAAGCCGTTCTTGTTGCTGGCGATGCTCGCCATCGTCCTGGCGCTCGGCGTCGAGTTGGGTGCCGGGCTGTTGCTGGGCGGTGCCGACGCCGGCGCGGCGCTGGCCGACAGTGCCGGCGCGCTGGACGTGGACCTCGACGAGGTGTCCGGGGTCAGCGAACCGTCCGGCCGGGGCACCGGCTACCTGGCGTTGATCGACGCGGTGGCGGTCTGGAGCACCGGGCTGTTCTGCCTGGGAATGCTGCTGCCCGAGCGGGTCCAGGGCCGGGTGCAGGGCGTCGCCAGCCTGATCTTCTCGATCATCCTGATCATCGTCGGGCTGGTCGCGCTCGTCATCGCGTTCGTGGAGCTGATGATCATGGTGTCGCTGTTCCTGGCCGTCCCGTTCGGCACGATCGCGTACCTGGCGCTGTGGGGTTTCTTCCCGGTCGGCGAGGCGGCGGTGCTGCTCGGGCTGGTGCTGCTGCTCAAGCTGGTGTGGGCCGGGCTGCTGGTGCTGGCCCAGCCGCGCTTCCTGCAGAACAAGGGCCTCGTCCTGCTGATCCTCACCACCCTGCTGTGCACAGTCGTCCTGGAGTTCCTGCACCACCTGGTGCCGGTGATCCTGGTCAGCATCGTCGACGACGTGGCGGCGCTGGTCTTCGCGGTGATCGCGATCATCTGGGGGCTGGTGCTGTTGATCGGGTCGATCCCGGCGATCGTGAAGGCCATCCGGGTGACAGCCGCCCTGCCGGCCACCCACCCACCGCCCCGGTGATCATGGGGGCGGGGGTGGAGGGCGGGTTAGTCCACCTTGGTTAGGAGGGGTTTGTCCTTTTCTACCACGTAGGTGGCCAGCTCTACCGCTATGCCGTCGCCTACGTTGCGGGCCTGGTGGTGGACGCCGTAGGGGACGGTCAGCGTGTCACCGACATTGCACACGATCGGCGGCTGGCCCTCCAGCGTGTATTCCAGGGTGCCCTGCAGAACGCAGATGATCTCTTCGCCGGGATGGAAGTGCTTGAACGGCGGCGAGTCGGGGGTGAACTCCACCCGACTCTGGATGACCTCCCGCCCGGGAATGCTGAGATCGTGTTTCTGGAGATCGACGCGCCACAGTCCCGGTGCCCCCTGCACCGCTGTCGGGCTGATGCCCTCGGGTCGATCCGTCCCACTCATCTCGGCCTCCTGCACGCCGTCGTGCGGACGGCACCCGCCCACGGTTGGGGATCCTCCCGAGGATAGGTGGCCGCGGACCCGTCGGGGCGGGGATGCCGAGAAAGCGAACCCCGCGCCCCGGTCACGTCGCCAGACGCCCGCGCGGCGGCCCCGATCCCGCGGCCAGAGCGGCGGCGGTGGCGCGGTCCAGGGCACCGTCGGCGACGACCACGGCGTGCCGGCCCCGCCGCGTCGTACCGGCCGCGATGGTCACCGGCCGCTCGAACGCGAACGCCACCCCGACGCCCGGATACATCGCGGTCCGCGTGAACCACCTGTCGCCGTCGCCGAGACCACTGAAGACCAGGGTGTACGCCCGCCCGTCCGGCCCGGTCCCGACCAGCGCGATCCAGGTCTCGGCGGAACCGTTCACCGCCTCCTCCCCCGTCGCCGAGGCGCTGAACACCGACGCGGGCCCGGTCGAGACCGCCCGCCAGAAGAACCCGCCGTAGCCGGCGCCGTCGGGGCGCCCATTGGTGGCCGGGCTGCCCAGCCGTACGTCCTGCCCGTCCGGGGCCCGCAGCGTGTAGTCCACGTCCAGCCGCCAGGCCGACACGTCCCCGCCCGACGGGACGGCGCTGAGCCGACGCTCCTCGGTGAGCAGCACCGCCCCGCGCGGGTCGCGCCACTCCAGTAGGTGCGCCAGCCGGTCGGCGGACCGCCGCGCCCAGCCGGTGTGCGCGATCCGCCCGTGGTCGTCGCGCCAGGTGTAGCCGACGTCGCGGACGTAGGTGCGCCCGCCCCAGAGGTTGCTGCCGTTGACGTCCTGCACGGCGAGGGAGGCGCCGAGGTGCCACACGTGGTCGGCGGGCAGCGCGTCGGTGACCACCGTGCCACCCAGGGTGCGGACCGGATGCAGGTACGGTCGCGGACCGTGCCGCGCGTCCAGCTCCGGGTCGACCACGTACCGGGCCACCTCCGTCGCCCCGACCACCAGCCGTACCGGCTCCCGCTCGGCGCTCACGGCGACTCCGGGTCGGCGGCTGCCGGCCGGCGGTCAGCGCCGCCGGCGGGGACCGGCCGGCGGCCAACGACACCGGTAGGGCCCGGCCGACGGCCGACGACACCGGCAGGGACCGGCCGGCGGGCGACGACACCGGCGGAGACCGGCCGACGGCCGGCGACGGCGTGCAGGGCGACCACGGTGTAGCCGGCGAGGATCGGCACCGCGACCGGGGTGACCAGCACGGCGAGCAGCCCGGCCAGCGCGGTCACCCCGGCGAGCGCGGCCCAGCGGGTGGGCGCGTCGAGGCAGGCACGGGCGGCGGACCCGGCCGCCGCCCGCCACCGCCCGCCCCCGTTGCGGCCTACCTCGACGACGACCAGCCCGGCGTACCCGGTCAGGCCGGCCGTGACCAGCGCGGTCACCACAAGCGCCGGCGGGCCGCCCGGTACCCGGCCGGTGGCCAACGCCGCCAGGTCGGCGGCGAGCAGCCCGGCCACGGCGAGCGCCAGCAGGCTCACCGGCACGCCCGGCAGCGCCGAGCGGCCGAACCGGCGCAGGGTGACACGTGCCGACGGCCAGCTTCCGGTACGGGTCCAGTCGTGCACCGCCGCGCTGGCCGTGCCGGCCGCCGGCGCCACCGTGAGCAGCGGTGCCGCGGCGAGGGTCAGCAGGATGCCGAGCAACGCCAGGTCGGCGGCGTCGCGCAGGACATCGCGCCAGTCCCGCCGGCCGCCGGTGTTTGCCGGTTCAGCCCTTGATGCCACCGGTGTTGATCCCCTCGACGAGCATCCGTTGGAAGGCGACGAAGAACAGGAAGACCGGCAGCAGCGACAGCACCGACATGGCGAACATCGGCCCGACCGCGCTCTGGCTTGTCGAGTCGATGAACAGGGTCAACGCGACAGGCACGGTGTAGTCCCCGAGTTCGGACAGGAAGACCAGTTGACGGAAGAAGTCGTTCCAGGTCCAGATGAACGAGAAGATCGCGGTGGTGACCAGCGCCGGGCGGCTCAGCGGCAGGATGATGTGCCGGAAGATGCCGTACGGGCCGGCGCCGTCGATCCGGGCCGCCTCGTCCAACTCGCGGGGAATGCCGCGCATGAACTGCACCATCAGGAAGACGAAGAACGCCTCGGTGGCCAGGAACTGCGGGATGAGCAGCGGCAGGTACGGCCATTCGCCGCCGACCAGGCCCAGCGTGCGGAACAGGATGTACTGCGGCACGATCAGCACGTGTTGCGGCAGCAGCAGCGTACCGATCATGACGGCGAACCACACCCCGCGCAGCCGGAACCGCAGCCGGGCGAAGGCGTACGCGGCCAGCAGGCAGGAGAGCCCGTTGCCGACGACGGTGAGCAGGCTGACCATCGCGCTGTTGAGGAAGAACCGGCCGAAGCTCACGTCGAAGTTGGACCACCCGGCGGTGTAGTTGCCCGGGGTGAACCGCTCCGGCAGCAGCCCGACGTTGTTGACGATCTCCTCCGGGGACTTGACCGAGGTGCCCACCATCCAGATCAGCGGGTAGAGCACCACGGCGAGGATCGCCACCAGGATCAGCAGTCGCAGCACCGGCCGACCGGTCGGGCGTCGCGGGGCGACCGGCGCCTGGGTCACCGTCACCGGTCCTCCCCGTCGGAGTAGTGCACCCAGAACCGCCCGGTGCTGAAGAAGATCGCGGTGATGACCGCGATGGCGAGCAGGAACACCCAGGCCATCGCCGAGGCGTAACCCATCTCGAGGTCGGTGAAGCCGGTGATGTAGAGGTTGAGCGTGTACATCAGCGTGGAGTCGACCGGGCCGCCGGTGCCGTTGCTGAGCACGAACGCCGCGGTGAAGCCCTGAAACCCGTTGATCGTCTCCAGCACCAGGTTGAAGAAGATGACCGGGGAGAGCATCGGCAGGGTGACGTTGCGAAACTGCCGGAGCCGGCCGGCGCCGTCGACCGACGCGGCCTCGTACAGCTCGGTGGGCACCTGCTTGAGCCCGGCCAGGAAGATCACCATCGGTGCGCCGAACTGCCAGATGGCCAGCACCATGAGCGTCTCCAGGGCCCAGTCCGGGTCGTTGACCCACGGCTTGCCCTCGATGCCGACGAGGCTCAGCAGCGAGTTGAACGCGCCCTCGCGGTTGAACATGCTGACCCAGACGATGGCCAGCGCGACGCTGCCGCCGAGCAGCGACGGCAGGTAGAACAGCCCACGAAACAGCCCGACGCCGCGCCAGGCGCGGTTGAGCAGCAGCGCCACGCCGAGCGCCGCGGCCAGCTTCAGCGGTACGGCGATCAACGCGAAGGTCACTGTCACCCGCACCGCGTGCCAGTACGACGGGTCGGCGGTGAACATCCGTTCGTAGTTGGCCAGCCCCACCCACTGCACCTCGGCGAACGGGGTGAGGATGTCGTAGTTGGTGAAGCTCAGGTAGAGCGACAGCAGCATGGGGATCGCCGTGACACCCAGCAGGCCGATGAGCCACGGCGACAGGAAGACGTACCCCGCCCGACCCTCGCCGTGCCGGACGCGGCCGGGCCCTCGGCCGCGGGCTCGGGTGGCTCCGGGGTCGCGTCGGGTCGGGTCGGGCGCCGTGGTCAACGCCACGAACGGCTCCTCTCCTCGGCTGGTGGGCGCTCAGGCGATGGCGGACTTGCTCGCCTCGAGGAACTGGGCGGCGGCCTCGGCGGTGCTCGTTCGGCCGTACTGCGCGTTCTCGGCGGCCTTGATCAGCTCGGACTTGACCTTGCTGTGTCCCTTGATGGGCACCTGTGGCGACGGGCCGAACTTCTGGGTCAGCTCGGTCTCGACGGCGATCGACTGTTTCATGGCCGGGTCGGTGGTGCCCTCGCTGACCAGCCGGCGCAGGTCCAGGTTGGACGGCAGGCCCCGGTCGGTGCCCAGCAGCGTGACCGCCTCCTGGTCGTTGTACAGGAAGTTGATCACGTCGACCGCGACGTCCCGGTTCTTGCTGCCCCGGAACACCGACCAGTACATCGAGGCCCGCGCCCACTGCGCGCTCGGATCACCGGGGTACGCGATGACGCCCAACTCGTCCTTGGTGTTCTTCTTCAGGTCCGGCATCTGGTTGGCCCACACCCAGGAGGTCGCCGACTTGCCGGTGACCACCAACTGCTTGGTGACGTCGCTGGAGTTGCCCTCGTGGATGACGTCGGCGGTCGGCGTGGCCCTACGGTCCCGGGCGCCCTTCCACAGGTCGAACCACGTGGTCACGTCCTCGGCGGTGAACCCCAGCTCCTTACCCTTGTAGAGATCCTTGCCCTGCTGCCGGAGCCACACCCAGAACGCCTTGTAGTCGGCGCTCGGGTCCTGCGTGCCGGGCACCTTCGTCGTGGCGGTGACCTGCTCGGCCCAGGCGATGTGCTGCTCCCAGGTCATCCCGGTGGTCGGCTCGGGCAGGTTGTGCTTGGCCAGCAGCGTCTTGTTGTAGACCAGGCCCTGGGTGTTCTCCCCGGCGGCCAGCCCGGCGAGCTTGCCGTCGACCACGCCGTACTGCCAGAGACTCTCCGGGAACTTGGAGGTGTCCAGCTTTCCGGACTTCTGGTAGGAGGTCAGGTCGAGCGTGGTGTTGCGGGCCGCGTACTCGGCCAGGTAGTTGTCGTCGATCTGGAACAGGTCCGGTGGGTTGCCGCCCGCCGTGAGCGTGGCCAGCTTGTCGAAGTAGCCCTGGTTGGCCTGCCAGGTCGTCTCGAATGTCACGTTCGGGTGCTTCTTGGTGTAGAGCGCCAGGGCGTCCTCGGTCAGCTTGGCCCGGGCGTCGCCGCCCCACCAGAAAACGGAGAGCTTGACCGGGGCGTTCGGGTCGGCGGCACCGCCGTCGTCGTCGCCGCAGGCGGCGGCCCCGGCCAGCAGCGGCGCGGCGACCGTCATGGCGAGCAGGCCGCGCAGCAGACGCCGCCGAGACAGCGGGGGACGGTCGTTGCGCCCGACGGGCGCGTCAGTGGTGGGGTGCATGTGCGCTCACTCCTCGGCGGTAGGAGGCGACGGTGTCACCGGTGGCCGTGCTCGGGATTGTTCGGGCCCGCGGGGCGACGCGGGTCCGGGCCGAGCGGCGCGGCCAGGGGACGGGCCGGTCGGGCGTGCGGGCCCGGGCCGGTCGAGTCGCGGATGACCAGGTCGGTCTGGAGCATTACCTGTGCGGTGGTACGACGGACGTCGAGCGTCGTGCCGGCACCGGGCCCCCGCGCGCCGCGCGGTGACTCGATGTCCTGTTGCAGCAGCATGTCGACGGCCGTCCGGCCGGCGGTCGCGGTGGGGGTGGCCACCGTCGTCAGTTTGGGGCGGGTGAGCCGGCTCAGGGTGCTGTCGTCGACCCCGACGACGCTCACCTCCCGCGGCACCCGGACCCCGAGCGCGTCCAGCCCTTCGATGAGGCCGATCGCCATCAGGTCGTTGTAGGCGAGCACGGCCGACACACCACTGCGTCGCACCTGCTCGGCGATGGCGGAACCGCCGGTCACGGTGGGCGCGTTGGGGCCGAGCACGGTCAGCTCCGCGCCGCCGGCCCGGGCGGCCGTGCCGGCGGCCCGGCGCATCTCCCGGTTGGTCCACGAGCTGCGCGGGCCACCGAGCAGCGCGATGCGGCGGTGACCCAGGCCGACCAGGTGCTCGACCGCCGCGCGGGCGCCCTGCCCGACGTCCATCAGCACGCAGGGCAGGCCGGTCACCTGACGGTTCACCACCACCAGTGGCACCTCACGGCTGAGTTGCTCGATCAGGCTGTTGCTCATCCGCGGGCTGCACAGCAACACACCGTCCACCTGCTTGGCCAACGCGTGGACCAACTCCTCCTCGGTGGCCGGGTCCTCGTTGGTGTCGGCCACGAAGACGTGGTAGTCGCGGCGGCGGGCCTGACTCTCCGCCGCCTTGATCAGCGGTGGGAAGAACGGGTTCGCGATGTCGGCGATGATCAGCCCGATGTTGTGCGTACGCCCGGTGATCAGTGCGCGGGCGGCCCGGTTCGGCCGGTAGCCCAGATCCTCCGCGCACGCCAACACCCGGACCCGGGTGTCCGGGTTGACCAGGTGCGGAGCGGAGAAGGTGCGGGACACGGTGGAGATGTGCACACCGGACGCCCGGGCGACGTCCCGGATGGTGACTGGCACGGCGGGCCCTTCGTCCGGTGTGGTGGCGGTGACGCGGGTGTGGCCCATTAATGCAAACGGTTGCGCCAGTGTCAACGGTCAATGTCTGCGGACGTGCTACGCCCGTGTTTCACTCCGTGACGTCCCGCCCCACAAACGCGGATATTTACCGCCGATCGCAGCGCCCTCGTTGACGCGATCATATTGATCGTGATTACTTCACTGCAAACCTTTGCAGAATCACCGGGGAAGGCGAGCGCATGTCACCGAGAGCCGACGGGCGGGTCCGGTACGCCATCGTGGGCACCGGCGCGCGGGCGGAGATGTTCGTGCGGGCGCTGGTGCTCGACCACGCCGACACCACCGAACTGGTCGCCTTCGCCGACGTCAACCAGGCCCGGATGGACGCGCACAACCGCTGGCTGGCCGAGCTGGGCCACCGCCCGGTGCCGACCTACCCGGCCGGCGACTTCGCGGCCATGCTGGACTCCGAGCGCGTCGACGTCGTCCTGGTCACCAGTGTGGACGTCACCCACGACGAGTACGTGGTGGCCGCGCTGCACGCCGGCCGGGAGGTGATCACCGAGAAGCCGATGACCGTCGACGCACCGCGCTGCCGGCGCATCCTGGACGCCGTCACCGAGACCGGCGGTCGGGTGACTGTGGCGTTCAACTACCGCTACAACCCGCTGCACGAGCAGGTCCGCCGGCTGCTCGCCGACGGCGCGGTCGGCGAGATCGGCTCGGTGCACTTCGAGTGGCTGCTCGACGTGCGCCACGGTGCGGACTACTTCCGCCGCTGGCACCGCGACAAGGCCACCTCGGGCGGGCTGATGGTGCACAAGGCCAGTCACCACTTCGACCTGGTCAACTGGTGGTTGGCCGCCACCCCGGTGCAGGTGTACGCGGCCGGTCGACTCTTCTTCTACGGTGACGGTGGCCGCCGGCACGGCTACGCCCGCGACTACGACCGGGCGCACGGCTCCCCCGACGCCGTCGACGACCCGTTCGCGCTGCGGCTGGACGCCCACCCCCGGCTGCGGGAGCTGTACCTCGACGCCGAGGCCGAGGACGGCTACCAGCGCGACCGCAACGTGTTCGCCCCCGGAGTCACCATCGAGGACGACATGGCGGTGCTCGCCCGCTACTCCACAGGTGCCACGATGACGTACCACCTCACCGCCTACGCTCCCTGGGAGGGCTACCGGGTGATGGTCAACGGTAGTCGCGGCCGGCTGGAGCTGGAGGTGACCGAGAACGACTTCGTCGACCGGGGCACCGCCGGCGCGGTCAAGGGTGCCGCCCTGCACGGCACCGAGGCGCCGGCCGAGGGCGGTGGCGCGACACTCACCCTGCGTCCGTTCTGGGCACCGCCCCGGCAGATCCCCGTCGAGGGCCGCACCCGGCACGGCCACGGTGGCGCGGACGCCCGGATGACCGGGGTGCTCCTCGGGGGTCACCCCGACCCGCTGGACCGCGCCGCGACCGCCGACGACGGCGCATTGGCCCTGCTCACCGGCCTGGCGGCCAACCGGTCCTTCGAGACCGGCCAACCGGTCCGGGTCGCCGACCTGCTCACCCCCCGCTGACCAGGAGACGAGGAGCCCATCCCCGTGCCGACGTCCGACCACACCGACCTGCTCCTGCCCTCCGAACCGGGCCAGCGCGCCCTGGCCCGGGAGCTGTACGCCCTCGCCGCGGAGCAACCCATCATCTCGCCGCACGGGCACGTCGATCCGGCCCTGCTGGCCGAGGACCGCCCCTTCCCGGACCCGGCGCGGCTGCTCATCGTGCCGGACCACTACCTGACCCGGATGCTGCTCAGCCAGGGCGTCCCCCCGGCGCAGCTGGGTGTGCCCACCCGCGACGGCAGCCCGGTGGAGACCGACGGCCGGGTGATCTGGCGACGCTTCGCCGCGCACTGGCACCTGTTCCGGGGCACCCCGTCGCGCCTCTGGCTGGAGCAGACCTTCCGCACCGTGTTCGGGGTGCACACGCCGCTCGGCCCGGCCACCGCCGACACCCTCTACGACGAGATCGCGGCCCGGCTCGCCGAGCCGGACTTCCGGCCCCGGGCGCTGTTCGAGCGGTTCGGCATCGAGGTGCTCGCCACCACCGAGTCGCCACTTGACGACCTGAGCCAGCACGCCAAGCTCGCCGCCGACGGCTGGGGCGGGCCGGGCGGGCGGGTGGTGACCACGTTCCGCCCGGACGACGTGGTGGACATGGAGTACGACGGCTGGGCGAGCAATGTGGACCGGCTCGGCGAGCGGACCGGCGAGGACACCGGCACGTACGCCGGCTACCTGGCCGCGCTGCGGGCCCGGCGGGCCGCGTTCATCGCCGCCGGCGCGACATCCTCCGACCACGGCCACCCCACCGCGCGCACGCTGGACCTGACCCCGGCCGAGGCCGAGCGACTGTACGACCGGGGCCGGCGCGGCGCGGCCGACGCCGCCGACGCGGAGGCGTTCCGGGCGCACATGCTCGTGGAGTTCGCCCGGATGTCGCTCGACGACGGCCTGGTCATGCAGCTGCACCCCGGCGCGGTCCGCAACCACAACCGGTGGCTGCACGCCCGGCACGGCCGTGACGTCGGCGGCGACATCCCGCAGGCCACCGAGTACGTACACGCGCTCGCCCCACTGTTGGAGCGCTACGGCAACGACCCCCGGCTGCGGCTGGTGCTCTACACCCTGGACGAGGACACCTTCACCCGCGAGCTGGCGCCCCTCGCGGGCGGGTACGCCGCGGTGCTGCTCGGCGCGCCCTGGTGGTTCCTGGACTCCCCCGAGGTGCTGCGCCGCTTCCGGGAGACGGTCACCGAGAGCGCCGGTTTCTACAACACCACCGGGTTCGTCGACGACACCCGGGCGTTCTGCTCCATCCCGGTCCGCCACGACGTCGCCCGTCGGGTGGACGCCGGGTTCCTGGCCCGGTTGGTGGCCGAGCACCGACTGCCGATGGACGAGGCCGCCGAGACCATCGTGGACCTGGCGTACCGACTGCCCAAACGGGTCTTCAACTTCGGAGGCATTGACACGTGAGCATCACCATCACCTCCGTCGAGGTGCACGACGTGCGGTTCCCGACCGCCGCCCGGGGCGACGGCTCCGACGCGATCAACCGCGGCGACTACTCGGCGACGTACGTGGAGTTGGGCACCGACGCCGGGACGACCGGCGCGGGGTTCACCTTCACCAACGGTCGCGGCAACGAGATCACCTGCGCCGCGGTCCGCGCCCTGGCCCACCACGTGCGGGGACGCACGATCGAGGAGATCGCCGCCGAGCCGGTGGCGTTCTGCCGCGCACTCAGCGCCGACGCGCAGCTGCGGTGGCTGGGCCCCGAGAAGGGCGTCATCCACATGGCGACCGGCGCGCTCGTCAACGCGGTCTGGGACCTGCGGGCCACCCTGGCCGGCAGGCCGATGTGGCGGTTCCTCGCCGAGCTGCCCACCGACGAGCTCGTGGCCAGCGTCGACTTCACGCACATCAGCGACGCACTCACCCCGGACGAGGCGGCCACCATCCTGGACAAGGGGCGCGACGGCCTGGCCGACCGGCTGGCGACGCTCGAACGGGACGGTTTCGCTTCGTACACCACCTCGGTCGGCTGGCTCGGTTATCCGGACGACAAGGTGCGCGCGCTGACCCGGCAGGCGTACGACGACGGTTGGCGGGCGATGAAGATGAAGGTCGGCGGCCCGCTCGCCGACGACCTGCGGCGGGCCCGGATCATCCGGGGGGAGATCGGCCCGGACGCGCTGTTGATGATGGACGCCAACCAGGTCTGGGACGTGGACGAGGCGATCACGGCGATGGCCACGCTTGCCGAGGTGGATCCGTACTGGATCGAGGAGCCGACCCACGCCGACGACATCCTGGGCCACGCCCGGATCGCCCGGGCGGTCGACGAGCTGACCGGCGGGCGGTGCCGGGTGGCCACCGGCGAGGTGGCCGCCAACCGGGTGATCTTCAAGCAGTTGTTGCAGGCCGAGGCGATCGGCGTGATGCAGATCGACGCGTGTCGGGTCGGCGGCGTCAACGAGGTCCTCGCCGAGCTGCTGCTGGCGGCGAAGTTCGGGGTGCCGGTCTGCCCGCACGCCGGTGGCGTCGGCCTCTGCGAGTACGTCCAGCACCTGGCTATCTTCGACTACCTGCGGGTGGGCACCGGCCTGGAGGGGCGGATGATCGAGTACGTCGACCACCTGCACGAGCACTTCGTCGACCCGGTCCGCACCCGCGGTGGCCGCTACCTGCTGCCCGAGCGGCCCGGTTACAGCGCCACCATGAAACCGGCGTCGATCGCCGAGTTCCGCTTCCCGGACGGTCCGGCATGGCGGTGACACTCGGCGCGTCCCGACTCGGCCTGGGCGTGCTGCGCCGACTGCCCGCCGAGGCCCGCCCGCTGGTCCGGCCGGGCACCGTGCCGGCCGGCATCGTCCATCTGGGGCTGGGCGCGTTCCACCGGGCGCACCAGGCCGTCTACACCGAGGCGGCGGTCGGCGCGGCCGGCGGCGACTGGGGCATCGTGGCCGTCGCACCGCGCAGCACCGCCGTGGTCGAGGCGCTCGCCGCCCAGGACAACCTGTTCAGTGTCAGCACCCTCTCCGCCACCGCCAGCGAGACCCGGGTGGTGGGCGCGTTGAGCGACGTACGGCACGCCCCCCGCGACCCGGACGCCGTGGTGGCGCTGCTCGCCGACCCGGCGGTGCGGGTGGTGACGTTGACCGTCACCGAGAAGGCCTACCAGCTCGACCCGGTGACCGGCCGGCTGTCCCCGGACTCGGCGCTCGCGGCCGACCTGGCCGGCGGCCGGCCGCCGACCACCGTGCCCGGGTTGCTGCTGCGGGGGCTGGCCGCGCGGGCCGCCGCGGACGCCGGGCCGGTGGCCCTGGTGAGCTGCGACAATCTGCCGGCCAACGGTCGACGACTGCGCGGCATGCTCGACCAGGCGGTCGGCCGGGCCGCTCGGGTGCCCGCCGGGCTCGTCGAGTGGGTGGCCGGCAACGTCACCTGCCCGGGCACCATGGTCGACCGGATCGTGCCGGCCAGCACCCCGGAGACGATCGAGGCGGCCCGCCTGGCGCTCGGCGTGACCGATCTGGCCGCGGTGGCCGCCGAGCCGTACGCGCAGTGGGTGATCGAGGACGACTTCCCCGGCGGACGGCCCGGCTGGGAGCACGCCGGTGCGGTGCTGACCGGTGACGCCGGCCCGTGGGAGCGGTTGAAGCTGCGTGCTCTCAACGGCGTGCACTCGGCCGTGGCGTACCTCGGCGCCCTGGCCGGTCGGGAGACGATCGCCGAGGCACTGGAGATCCCGCACCTGGCCGACGTGCTGCGCCGGCTGATCGCCGAGGACGTCGCGGCCAGCTTCACCCCGCCGGACGGGGTCCGGGTGGTCGACTACGGCGAGCAGGTCCTCGCCCGCTTCGGCAACCCGGCGATCCACCACCGCACCCTGCAGGTGGCGTTGGACGGCTCGCAGAAGCTGCCGCAGCGGATCCTGCACACCATCGTCGACCTGCGCGCGTCCGGCCGGTCCGCGCGCTGGGGCGCGCTGGTCGTGGCGTCCTGGTTGCGCTTCGCGCTGGGGTACGCCGACGACGGCCGAGCGCTGCCGTTGCAGGACCCCCTCGC
This sequence comes from Micromonospora sp. NPDC048898, assembly GCF_043198035.1. Classification (NCBI taxonomy): domain Bacteria; kingdom Bacillati; phylum Actinomycetota; class Actinomycetes; order Micromonosporales; family Micromonosporaceae; genus Micromonospora; species Micromonospora sp. NPDC048898. The sequence goes on along the minus strand of NZ_JBICUF010000019.1, from coordinate 49,891 downwards.
CGGGCCGATCCGGGCCGCCCTGGACGCCGGCGCGCAGACCCCGGCGGGCGCGGTGGACGCCGTCTTCGCCCTGCGCGAGGTCATCCCGGCGGAGGTGGCCGCCGACGACGAGGTCCGCGCCGAGGTGACCGCCTGGCTGACCGCGTTGGGACGACACGGTGTCGAGGCCACCCTGGCCGGTGCCCGGTGAGTCCACCGCCGGCCGGTGCCCGGTGACTCCACGGCCGGCTGGTGCGTGGTGAGCGGCGGGGTGACGGCGACGCCGCCGCGGGTGGCGGTGATCGGGGCGAACGGGCACGGCCGCTGGCACCGCCGGGTGCTCGCGCCGTTGCACGCCGCCGGCCGGTTGCGGCTGGTCGCCCTGGTCGACGTCCAGCCGGTCCGGGACGATCCGGCGGCGCCGGTGCCGCCCGGGGTCGGGGTGTTCACCGACCACCGGGCGATGCTCGCCGCCACCCGCCCCGAGGTGGTGGTGATCTGCACGCCGCCGCACACCCACCTGGCGATCGCCCGGGATGCCCTGGCCAGCGGTGCGGACCTGCTGCTGGAGAAGCCGCCGGTGTTGTCGCTGGCCGAGCACGAGGAGCTGACCTGGGCTCTCGCCGCCGCCGGCCGGGTCGCCCAGGTCGGTTTCCAGGCGCTCGGTTCGGCGGCGCTCACCGCGCTGACCGACGCGTTGGCCGCCGGCCGGCTGGGTACGGTCACCGGCATTTCCAGCGTGGCCGCCTGGCAACGGCCGGACGCCTACTACGCCCGCTCCCCCTGGGCCGGTCGACGGAGCCTGGACGGTCGGACGGTGCTGGACGGCGCACTTGTCAACCCGCTCGCGCACGCCGTGATGCAGTGCCTGGCGATCGGCGAGGCGCTCGGCGGGGCGACGCCGTGGCCGGCCGTGATCGAGGTGGAGCGCTACCGGGTCCGGCCGATCGAGGTGGAGGACACCGCCGTGCTGCGGGTCCTGTTCCGCGCCGGCCCACCCGTGCTGGTGGCGGTGACCCTGGCGGCTGAGGAGTTCGTGGCGGGCGAGGTGGTGGTGACCGGCACGGCGGGCCAGGCGGTGCTGGAATACCCGACCGACCGGCTGCGGTTGCCCGGGGACGTGGTGACCCGCCGCGTGCCGGGGCGGCAGGGGTTGCTGGAGAACCTGCTCGCGCACCGGGTCGACCCGTCGGGGGTGCCGCTGATCGCCCCGCTGGCCCGGACCGCGCCGTTCACCGCGCTGCTGGACGCGTTACGGGCCGCCCCGGAGCCCCGACTGCTCGACGGCGACCTGGTGACCACCGTCGGTGCGGGTGGGCAGCGGGTCCGCCACCTGCGGGGCGTGGTCGAGGTGCTGCGCCGGGCGGCCGAGCGGGGGGCCCTCCCGAGCGAACTGGCGGTGCCGTGGGCGACCACCGCGTACCGCGCCGAGCTGACGGGCTAGCCGAGAACGACGCCGGCGCGCCGGTCGGGTCGGCGACGTAAGGGCTCATCGATGTGGTGAAGATCGGCTATAAGTGACGCATGGACTTCCCGCCGCACCTGGGCAGCATGCCGATGCACGCGATCACCGAGATCCACGGCGAACCGGGCCTGCTGGAGCGCTTCCGGTTGGAGGTCCAGCAGTTCGACGACGCCGCCCGCGAGCGGTTGACCGCCGCGCTCGACCTGGCCGCCGAGTTGCACCGCGACGACCGGCGCGTTCGCGAGCCGTACCTCAACCACCTGCTGCGGGTGGCGATCCGGTTGATGCACCACTACCAGGTGCGCGACGTGGACGTGATCGTCGCCGGCCTGCTGCACGACGCCGTCGAGGACCACCCGGCCGAGCTGGCCGACGGGCACGCCGGCCCGGACCCGAGCGCGGCCGCGCTGGCCGCGCTCGGCGCGCGGTTCGGGACGCGCGTCGCGACGCTCGTCGCCGCCGTCACCAACCCGGTGTACGACCCCGAGCGGGACCGCAACACGCAGTACCGGGAGCACCTGGCGGTCAGCCTGGACCGGGAGCCCTGGGCCCGGGTGATCAAGGTGTCGGACTTCACCGACAACGGCGTCGGGGTGATCCACACGGTCGGGCCGAAGGTCGTCTCGTCGGCCCGGAAGTACCGGCCGCTGGTGCCGCTCTTCCGGGACCTGATCGGCCGGCCGGACACTCCGTTGTCGCCGGCGGTGAAGCGGCACATCTTCGGCCAGCTCGACCTCGCCGAGGAGCGGTTCAGCGCCATCCTGGACCAGCCCGCCCACCCCAACTGAGCTGCCGCATCACCCGACCGGGTTCCGTGACAAGTTCTCGGATCTTTGCCGCAACCTGCGGCATTACGGTGGTTTTGCGTCAGTTGGGAGGGAGAAGTCCTCTCGATCGAAGTTCTGACGTAACCCCGATCGAGAGGACTCGGACCATGCGCGACCTTTCTCGTCGCGACCTGCTCAAGGCGACGGCCGTCGGCGCCGGAGCGGTCGCCCTCCCCGCAGTGATTGCCGGCAGTTCCGCGTCGGCGGCGGACGGTCCGTCCTTTGGTGGTGAGAAGTTCCCGCCCGCCACGTTGACCGGCCGGATCGTCCGTCCCCAGAGCCCCAACTACGCGGAGGCGAGCCTCGGCTGGGACGAACTGTTCGTGCGCTACCCCCTGGTGATCGTCTTCGCTCAGGAGACTCAGGACGTCGTCAACGCACTCACCTGGGCTCGGCAGCACGACGTGGCGCTGCGGGTACGCAGCGGCCGGCACAGCCTGGAAGGCTGGTCGAACGTCGACAACGGCATCGTGATCGACGTCAGTGAGCTGAAGGACGTCCACATCGACCCCGCCGCCCGCAAGGCGAAGCTCGGCGCGGGGCTCACCCAGTCCGAGGCGGTCGCCGCACTCGGGGAGTACGACCTCGCGGCGACGACCGGAGGCGAGGGGACCGTCGGCCTGTCCGGTGCGACCCTCGGGGGCGGTCTCGGTTTCCTCACCCGCTACATCGGCATGGCCTGCGACAACCTGATCGGTGTGGAGATCGTCGTCGCGGCGGGGGTCGACGGCGCCAAGGTGCTCCAGGTGGACCCGTGGAACCACGCGGACCTGCTCTGGGCGCTGCGCGGCGCCGGAAACGGCAACTTCGGGATCGTCACGTCCCTGACCTACCAGGTGGCTCCGCTGGAGAGCGTCGCCTACCTGCAGGCGACCTGGCCGGGCCTCGACAACCTGCACGACATCTTCGACCTCTGGCAGCACACCGCACCGTTCGCCGATCCTCGTCTCGGCACCCAGGTCGAGGTCCACCCGGACGAGATCCTGTTTTTCGCGGTGCTCGCCGAGGGTTCGGAGGCCGAGGCGAGGAGGCTGCTGGAGCCGCTCCTCTCGATCGGCAACCCCGAGGTCACCGTGCAGGTCGGCGGCTGGGACGAGACGTACGCCGGATTCCAGGTCCCGAGCGACGAAGATCCGGGGAAGTGGAAGTTCTACTCACAGTTCACCAGGGAGCCCTTCCCGGCAGAGGCGATCAGCATCGTCCGCCGGTTCATGGAGAAGGCCCCGTCACCGGACAGCAACTTCTTCGCCCAGGCCTTCGGCCGGGGAGCCCAACGACAGGAGCCCTTCGGCGGCGCGGCGTTCGCGCACCGCGACTCGCTCTTCTACTCCGAGCCCGGCGCGGGCTGGGGCACTCGCGGCGAGCCGGACAGCGACGACGCCGTCACTCCGATCGCCCAGGCCTGGATCGCCGAGTTCAGCCTGGCGCTGCGGCCCTACGTGGACGGCGCCTACGTCAACGTGCCGAACATCGGCATGGCGGAGTGGGAGGAGGCCTACTGGGGGCGCAACTTCCCGCGGCTGCGAAAGATCAAGGCGAAGTACGACCCGCACAACGTCTTCCAGTACGAGCAGAGCATCCCACCCGCAACCCACTGACCTGGACGGCCGGCGGCGCTGGGACAGCCGGCCGTCGCCGAGCCGAGCCCCGGAGCACCGGTCAGGAGGAACCGGCTTCGTGCAGGACGAGACGGAGAGGATGCGGGGCGCTGGTGGCGAGGTTGCCGAGCACGGTGAGCAGCAGGGCGTACTGATCGGCAGGCTCGTCGGCGAGCAGGTGGCCGGCGTCGGTGATCAGCAGGGTGAGCGGGCCGGCGTCGAGCCGCTCCCGGAGCACGTCGGAGAGAGCGTCCCAGGTGTCCCCCAGGTACGCCGGCAGGGCCAGCGTGGTGGCGAGCACGGCGAACAGCCCGGCCCTGGTCCGGGTCGCCGCTCCGGCCAGCACCACGGAATCGGACAGTTCGAGGGCGTCGTCGCGGCACACGATCAGCCACTCGGGCATCCGACTCTCGTCGTCATCGATCATCTCGTGCCTCCTGATCCGATCGGGGCGACATCCCAGCCGGGCGACATCCCAGCCGGGCGACATCCCAGCCGGGCGACATCCGACCGGGACGCCGCCGTAGCGGGGCCGACCGACCGCGACCTGCCGGCCCCAGATCGGTCAGAGCCGGTAGAAGTCGGTGTAGTGGTTGGGCGAGAACCAGGTGACCCCGGTGCTGCGGTTCACGACGATCCGGTACGCGTCCCGGGCGGCGCCCTGGGTGCGCGGGTAGACGTCGTACTCGTAGTAGGTCGCGTTGGTGGGCAGTTGACCCTCGTAGTTGTAGAACTGCCCGCCGGCGAAGTTGGACTTCCCACCGCTCCAGGAGTACCAGCCGCGGCTGGTCGGGAACCCCTTGGCCGACCAGCCCGAGCGGGCGGTGCGGGCGTCCGCGCAGCGGCTCATGGTACAGGAGCTGTAGACCGCCGCCGAGGCCGAGTCGGTCAACCGGGGAGAGACCACGGACGGGCCGACGAGCGCGGCGGCGACCATGGCGAGGAGCAGGGCGAGGGTGGTGGTACGCCGGCGGATCGCGCCGGGCGTGGCCAGCGGGGACGCGAGGGTGGACACAGGCTGCCTCCAGACCATCCAGTTCATCGATCCGCGTGATTGTCGGACCGGACCCAGTCTCTACCGCTGCCGGTCGGTGGCAACACCCCTCGGCGCCCCAACTGCTCCACAATGCTCGGTGAACCCCGAATGATCATCTGTGTCGGCGCGCCCGATCGGAAGCAGCGCGAGCATGCCGATGCTGACCCAGACGTACGCGTTGGCGCCCACGAACCCCCACGGCCCGGCCGACCCGTTGGCGAAGACCCAGACCAGCCCGCTGCACAGCACGACGTAGCCGACGACACCCGCCCGCACCCGACGGCGGGCCGTCGCGTCGACTGGCGGCCACAGCCGCGTGGACGCGGCGAGCACCACCAGCCCCGGCACCAGCCACACCAGGTGATGCACCCAGGTGACCGGGCTGACCAGGCACGCGGCGACGCCGGTCAGCGCGAAGCCGGCCCTTTCGTCGCCCTCGCGCACGGCCCGGCGTACCCGTAGCGCCCACACCGCCAGCACGGCGACGACAAGCAGCAGCCACAGCCGCCGGTCCGGGCGCTCCGGGTCGAGCCGGGCGACCAGGCCGAGCAGTGACTGGTTCGACACGTACGCCAACACACCGACCCGATCGGTGTCCCACAGCGCCTCGGTGAAGAACGTCCGGGTGGCGTCCGGGGCGAGCGCCGCCGCGATCATCGTCGCCCCGACGGCCGTGCCGGCGGCCGTGGCGGCGGCCCGCCAGCGCCCGGTGACCAGCAGATACCCGATGAAGACCGCCGGGGTGAGCTTGACCGCGGCGGCCAGCCCAACCCCGACACCGGCCAGCCGACTGCCCCGCTCCAACAACCACAGGTCCAGGTAGACCAGCGCCACCAGCAACAGGTTGACCTGCCCGAAGCTGACCGTGTCCCGCACCGGGTTGAGCCCGGCCAGCAGGCAGCAGGCCAGCGCGAGCGCGTACCAGCGGGTCCACCCGTGCCGCCGGGCCAACGGGTCCACAAGCAGGTGCAGCAGGAATGCGGCGGCCAACGTGGTGAGCAGCAGGTTCGCCACGATCGTCGGGTACCAGGCCAGCGTGGCCATCGGCACCATACTGACCGCGGCGAACGGTGGGTAGGTGAAGCCGTACCCGTTGCCGGTGGTCCACTCGTACAGGTCGCCGCCACGCATCCAGTGCCCGACCGCGCCGTGGTAGACACCGACGTCGAACCAGCCCCGATGCCCGGGCAGCACCGCGATCGCCACCGCGAGCACGGTGACCAGGGCGAGCACCGTCACCACACGCCGCCGGCCCGCGTTCATCGGGCCACGTCCACCGGGGCGGGAGGCACCAGCAGGCGCAGCGAACCGACCGCGAGCAACCCCACCAGCACCCCGACGGCGGCCAGCACCGCCTGCGCCACGTCCGGCCCGAAGCCACTGGGCAGCGCCACGAACGTGAGCGCCACCGCGCCCAGCGCCGCCGCCGGCCGGGCTCGCCCGTGCGCCGCCGCCGCGATCAGCACCAGACCCCACAGCGCGTACCAGGGGCGGGTCGCCGGGCCGAGCAGCGCCGCCGCCACCAGCACCAATCCCATCGCGTACGCCGGGCCGAGCCGACGCCGATGCCACCACACGCCGACCGCAACCGCCACCGCGGCGGCCACGCCCAGCGCGAGGCACAGCCGCATCGGGGCGTCGCCCAGGTGCAGACCGAAGCGCCCGGCCGCACGCGACGCGAGCCGACCCAGCGCACTGGAGATCGACCAACTGTGCCGGTACATCGGTGTGCCGAGTGCGCCGACCCACCCGTACCCGATGCCGGTGGCCCAGGTGACCACGGCGGCGGTGCCCAGCGCGAGCCCGGCGGTGCGGGCCACCGAGGTCGGCAGCCCGCGGTGGCGCGCGGCGAGCGACACGACCACCAGCAGCCCGACCACCGCCGGCACCTTGACCAGCGCGGCGAGGGTGACCAGCACGGTGGCCGCGCCGTAGCGGTGCTCGAAGGCGAGACTCAGCCCGGCCACCAGCAGCCCCAGCATCACCGCCTCGTTGTGCGCCCCGGCGATGAGGTGCAACGGTACGAGCGGGTTGAGCACGCCGAGCCAGAGCGCGGCGGCCGGGTCGACGCCGCAGTGCCGGGCCAACCGGGGCAGGTACGCCACCAGCAGCGCCACCCCGGCCAGCGCCACCAGGCGCAGACCGAGCACGCCGAGCACCAGCTTGCCGCCGGTCGCCGCGGTGACCACGGCCGCCACCGCGAGGAACACCGGCCCGTAGGGCGCGGGGGTCTGCTGCCACATCTGCGGCACCTCACCGGCCAACGCACCGCCCAACTGGGCCACCCCGTGCCGGTACACGTCGATGTCGGCGAGGACCATCGCGCCCTGCGCCAGGTAGCTGTACGCGTCCCGGCTGAACAGCGGCGGCGTCACCAGCAACGGCCCCGCCCAGCAGGCCAGGGTGAGCGCGGCGGACCGCCGGCCGATCACCTTGTCGGGTGCGTGCGGGTGCCGGCCCGCCCACCACCAGGCGACGACGAGCAGGGTCAGACCCGCGTATCCGCAGAGCACCCCCGGCCCCGCAAGCTGCCGCAGCGCGCTCCACCAGGCGGCGTGCGCGCCGACGGGCAGCGCGCCGGCGGCCAGGCCGGCGCAGGACAGCAGCGTGGCACCGACTCCCCCGAGCAGCCGGTACGCGACGACGGTCGGCATTGTGCGCACCCGGGCAGGATGTCGTGCACCGCTGACCGCCACACGACACCCGGACGATCAGCAGGCGACGTCGCGATGTCGTACCGGCTGACGGCGTGGCCCCATTTCATGATCAGGTGATGAAAAGTAGGTCTGGAGTGCCCCTGAGACCTACTTTTCATCACCTGATCATGGGGAACAGGAGCGTGCGGCGAGGATGGCGAGGGTTTCCCGGCGCACCTGGACCGGGTCCGCGATGAGCCGGCGATGCGTGAACCGGACGACGAGGATCCCGAGGGTCGCCAGGAGAGCGTCGCGGCGGAGGTCGATCTCCCGCTCGGCCGGATCGCCATGGCTGGTGGCGCCGTCCAGCTCGATGTCGACCCGCTCCGCCTCGGCGAACATGTCGAGATAGATGGTTCGGGCCCCGACCCGCACCCGTGCCTGCCGGGTGAACGTCGGCATTCCCGGGCCGGTGAAGACGTGGTCGTGGCCCCAGATCTCCAGTGGGCTGCGGCATCCGGCGGCGAGCCGGTCGAGCAGACGCCGCAACGTCCCACGGTCGTCGATCGTCGGCGCCTCGGCAAGAGCGGCGACGAGGCGCTGCGCGGTGGTGAGCCGGTCATTGACCGCGCGGATGAGCGGGCCAGACCGGTCGACCGGTTGGAGCAGCGGCCAACAGTCCACCAGCGTCCGGTCCAGCCGGGTAACCGGCACTCCCGCCCGTGTCACCACCTGCGGCGGTGCAATCGTGAAGTCGGTGCGATGGCGTACCACGAGGTGGGGCCGATTCCGCAGGCCTGACCCTCTGGGCAGGTCGAGATGAACCGGCTCCCCGGATGGCTGGCGGCGTAGGCCCCACACGTCGAGGGCGGTGAGGCGACTGAGCGCCGCTCGCCCACCGCCATACGCCAGAGCCGCGCGGCGGGCCAACTCGGGCTCAACACGGGCCAGCACCGGCAGGTCGGCGTCCCGGTCGCGGACCAGCTCGACGTCGACGTAGATCCCGGGCAGCACCGGAACCAACCGACCGGCGCGGCCGGCGGCCTGGATCGTCCAGGCCGGTGCCACCCGCAGCATGTCCTGTCGAGTGAGCAGGCCGCCATGGCGTACGAGCAGAGCGTGCAGCCTCGGGTCCACGCGTCCACCCTGCCCCCGAGCACTGTCCCGTCGGGGGCCGCTGTGCACAGCGGGGGCACCTGTGGACAGCGGTCCGGGGCGCACTCAAATGTGGTATCCGCACCCGGCCAGACCCGCGGCAGCCAGCGCTGCAGTTCAAGCTGCCTTGTAGACGGTGTCGAGGTGCCATTCCAGGAACTCGGCACGTGGCCGATCATCGCGGCGCTCCGGCAGAGCGATCTGCTCACCTGCCTTGGCATAGAACTGGTCGCCGTTGCCGAACTCGCTCCGAAGCCGAGGACTGACCAGAAGACGATGCTTCGGATCAACGCCCAGGTAGCCGCGATCGAAGAGAATGTGTACGTCGGATTTGAGCAGGAGGCCATTGTCCAGCCGGTGCTCGCCACCCGCTCTGCGTCAGTGCGAGCCGCCCGCCGCGATGGACTCTGGCGTGGGTCTTCCCGTCCAGGCCCACATCTCCAGTGCGTGCCGGTCGACGAGCGTGATGTCGAGCTGTCGGGCGATCTGGATGCCGTCACCGGCGGTGAAGAAGCTGTTCGTCACGAGCAGGCAGATCTCGCCTCGGTGGATGTCCCGGCAGGTGCCGGCGAACCGCTGGATGGCGGCACTGCCGACCCGGTTGCCGATGCTCTGCCGCTTGCACTGCGCCACGACACGTCGGCCGTCCGGGGCGATGGCCGTGACGTCGGCTCCCCGGTCACCGGAGCCGCCGCACACCTGCACGTTCCGAAAACCGGACGCGACCAGGATCCGCGCGAACCACTGCTCGAACTCGGGCCCGCTCATCGCATCTGTCACCGCGATCAGCCTGTCCCGCTGAGCTTGGTCGGCCCGCTCGCGGGCACGCTGCTTCGACGCGAGGAGACCGACTGTGGTCGCCCCCGCGACGACGAGGCTCACCAGGAAGGCGGTCCAGTATGGATGCCGCTCGACGAAGTCGACGACCATGCGCAGGAGCACGAAACCGACGACGGCGCAGAGCAGCAAGAACCAGCCGTTGGCCGACCTGCCGCCGCCGGACGCGCGGCGGGTCGTCGATCGCCGCCGGACACTGCTGGTGCGCCGCCTTCGGTAGTGGGCCCGAACTCGGCCTCCACCCCTCCTGGTGTGTGATCTGACGTACGGCACGAGGCACCTCCTCGTTCGCGGAAGCCTCAGTCTCGCGGCAGCCTCCGACAAACCGCGTGCATGCCCGTCAGGAGTGTCCGGTACCCGTCACTCCCAATGTCGCTCCCCCGAACCGGCTACGCGGCCAGGGTGGCGTAGCGGCCCGGCTTGGTGCCGACTGTGGCAAATGCACTCACGGAAGGCCGTGCTGGTCGAACCGACGCTTCACGAAATGCGCGACGCGCGGTCGCACCCGCTGGCAATTCGGTCCCACTTCGATAGCATCGGCCTGTACCTGCGCTTTTACGGCCATTGATCCGCTTGGTGCCGCCGATACCCTGCAAGTGCCAAAGCAGGGTCGGGCCGAAGGCGGGTACTGCATGCTGGCGACGTCGAGAAGAGTCAAGACGACCATGAGCATCTGGCGTCGCGGCCTGTGGCGGTACCGACTCACCACTGCCAGTGTCGTCCTTGCCGCCTTCGGCACCTCAACCGCGTTGAACAGCCCGCCCGTGGTCCTGAGCGTCGTGGCCGCCGCGGCTGGGGTCCTGGTGTCCACGCTTGAGATTCGCGCCAACCGGCGGCGGGCCAGGGCCGTGCGTTTCCAACCACGCGACGCCGACACGTACCGGGACATCGCCGAGCACGCGAGCGACCTGGGCCGGGTGTTGGAGAGCGCACGCAACATCGGCATCGTGATGACCGACGCGAGCGTTCGACTGCGACAGCAAGCCGTTGCGGTCGACCCGGTGATCAGCGAGTACGTCCTGCATCGCGATCTGAAGCCATGGTCATTCGACTTTCTGGCCCGGCAGGCGCGCAGAGCGGTGATGCACAACGCGGCCGTGCTGGGGCTCGGCTCGGACCTGCCCGGGGAGGGCGATGACGGGGTCGTCGTCCTGCGGAGCGCCCACTATTTCGACTTCTTCTGCAGCAACGTGCTCGTTCCCTATGACGTGTGCGAGGTGGGACGGCGCAACCTGGCACTGCGCGGGCGCGACCTCATCGTGGACCGCCACGGCCGACTGCGGACGTTCAGAAACAGCCGACTGGCCAACATCATCGGTGTCTCCACGCTGGCCTTCACCTCCGACGGGCAGTTGCTCCTGGTGGCCCAGACCAGGGACAACGTGGGCAGCCCGGGACTTCTCGCCCCCTCCGGCTCGGGTTCACTCGAACCGCAGGACGTATCACCACAGTCGACGCCGACTCTTCAGGAGATCATTCGTACCGGCGCGGAGCGTGAGCTGCGGGAGGAATGCCACATCAACTCGGCCGAGATCGAGGGTAGTGACCTTCTGGGTTACGGCCGTTGGCTCAGTCGTGGTGCCACACCCGAATTCTGCGCTGTCACCTTCCTGAACGTCGCCGGCGACCAACTGGTCGCCCGGGCCGTCCGCCGAACGGAGCGGCCCTACGTGGGGGAGGTCATGGCTGTGGACCTCACTCCGGCCGCCGACTGGGACCTCCACCATCCGGTGGGGATTCTGCCTCCAGACATCCGGCACGCGGCATCCTGGCCCCTTGCCTTCGCTCTGTCCTGTCTTGCCGAACGAATGGGCGACGACTCGTGGCCAGCGGGGAAGGAGTTGGCCGCCCGCCTGGATCAGTAGACCTGCCGGTCAGGGTAGGACAGCGCTGCGGTGGGCGTCGACGACGCACGCGTCGGCTGCCGCGAGCCCGCGCCCCGCGCTGCTCAGCTTCGCGCCGCCGGAACCCGACCCTCGGCTGGGCGCCGAAACTGCTCGACCGACCCACCGCGCACACCGAGGCTGCCGCGAGCGGCCTGGTAGAAATCGTCGCGGGTCTCGTCGGCCTGCCTAACCAGGGCCACCAGGTCGTCCGGTGGGTCCGGCAGGCTCCGCGCCGCCTGCTCCAGCCTCCGCACGGCGGAGCGCCAGGTGGAGGCCGCGCGCACCGTCGTCGCGTCGCCCAGCAGCAGGACCGCCTCCCAGGTCAGGGTGTGGCGCACGTCCGCCTCAGCCAGCCGGGACAGCCCCTCCTCGCGGTCCAGGACAGGCGCGCGGGAGCCGGGGCGATGTGCGCGAAGCAATCCCAGGGAGAGTAGATGGATCTCCTTCACCGCGCGTGTGAAATCGGCGTACGCGTCGAGCCGCCGCTCGTCCCAGCGGACCGTCTGGGATCGCCGCCACCGGGCACGCTCGGTCACCGTGGTGGCAACCATCGTGCCGACGGTGCCGATCAACACACCGAGCAGTGCGGGCAACTGCGTCAGAACGCTCTCCATGTGGCCGAGCCTGTCATCTCGACGGCCCGACCCGCCACAGTGGTCGTGTCGCGTCGAACGGTGCCGGCTACGCGGCCAGGGTGGCGTAGCGGCCGTTGCGGCCCAGCAGGCTGTCGTGGGTGCCGGACTCGACGATCCGGCCGTGGTCGAGCACGGCGATCTGGTCGGCGTCGCGCACCGTGGACAACCGGTGGGCGATGGTGATCGTGGTACGCCCCTCGGCGAGCGCGTCGAACGCCCGCTGCACGGCCCGCTCGGTCTCGGTGTCCAGCGCGCTGGTGGCCTCGTCGAGGACCAGGACGCGCGGGTCGCGCAGCAACGTGCGGGCGATGGCGAGGCGTTGCTTCTCGCCGCCGGAGAACCGGTGGCCACGGGAGCCGACCATGGTGTCGTACCCGTCGGGCAGCCCGGCGATCAGGTCGTGGATCTGGGCGGCGCGGGCGGCGTCCTCGATCTCGGTGTCGGTGGCGCCCGGCCGCGCGTAGCGCAGGTTCTCCCGGACGGTGGTGTGCAGCAGGTACGTCTCCTGGCTGACCACGCCGACGATCGCGGACAGGTCGGCCAGGCGCAGGTCGCGCAGGTCGACGCCGTCGACGGTGACCCGTCCGGCGGTCGGGTCGTGCAGGCGGCTGACCAGGCCGGCGAGGGTGCTCTTGCCGGAGCCGGTCTCGCCGACCAGGGCGAGGCTGGTGCCGGCGGGCACGTCCAGGGTGATCCCGGCGAGGGCTGCGGTGTCGCTGCCCGGGTAGCCGAAGGTGACGTCCTCCAGGCGCAGGTGTCCGCTGACCCGGTCGAGGTGGATCGGCTCGGCGGGGTCGGCCACGTCGACGGGCAGGTCGAGGTATTCGAAGATCCGGGCGAAGAGTGCCAGTGACGCGGTGAGCGAGACGCCCACGTTGAGCAGGCCCATCAGCGGTCGGAACAGGCCACCCTGCAGGGCGGTGAAGGCGACGAGGGTGCCGATGCTCAGCGTGCCGGCGGTGCCGGGCAGGCCGGCGGCGAGGTAGATGACCGCCGGTACGGCGGCGAAGATGATGCTCATCGAGGCCATCCGCCAGCGGCCGGCCAACTCGCTGCGCAGCTCCAGGTCGACGAGTCGCTCCGAGGAGGCGGTGAACCTGTCGATCAGCGCGGGGCCGGTGCCGAGGGTCTTGGCCAGTTGCACGCCGCTGATCGACAGGCCCTCTTCGACTGTGACGTTGAGATCGGCGAGTTCGCGTTGGCGCTGGGCGGTGATCTCGCGGCGCATCCGGGCGACCCGGCGGGTCAGCCAGATGGCCGGCGGCAGCACCACGAGCGAGACGAGGGAGAGCTGCCAGGAGAGTGCGACCATGGCGACGGTGGTGGCGACCACAGTGGTGAGGTTGGCCGCGACGGCGGTGGCGGTGGAGGTGACGACCGACTGCATGCCGCCGATGTCGTTGGTGATCCTCGACTGCACCTCACCGGTGCGGGTGCGGGTGAAGAAGCCCAGCGACTGACGCTGGAGGTGGCTGAAGACGTCGGTGCGCAGCCGGTGCATGACCCGCTGCCCGACCTGGGTGGAGATCCAGGTCTGCACGACGCCGAGGGCGGAGGTCACGGCCGCGACGGCGACCATGCCGAGGACCAGCCAGACCAGGAGCGTCACGTCGCCCTGCGGCAGGGCGCGGTCGATCACGGCGCGCAGCAGGAACGGGCTGGCCATCGCGACGATCGAGGAGACCACGATGATCGCGGTGACGGCGGCCAGCGCGGGCCGGTGGGGGGTGAACAGGCGACCGATGCGGCGCAGCGACACCTGACGGGCCTGCGCCTTCTCTTCGGCGCTGATGGTGCGGTGGCCGCGGTCGCGGCCCTTCGGGGTGGGCCCCAAGGGGCACTACCTTTCGTTCGGATATGCTGAGGTTACCTCAACATGAGGGAACAACCGCATCGGCTGCGACGGTATTCCGGTGACCGAGGACACCCCGCGCATCGGCGACGACGAGAGCCTGGCCGAGACGTTCTGGGCGGTGGCGTCCCGTTTGCGTCGGCAGACCAAGGAGTCGTTGACCCCCTGGGACATCACGCCCAGCCAGTCCCGAGCCCTCGGTGTGCTGGGTCGCCACGGTGAGGTACGCCCCGGCACCCTCGCCGAGCACCTGCGCATCGCGGCCCGCTCGGCGACCGAGGTCGTCGACGACCTGCAGGCCCGTGGGCTTGTCGAACGCCGAGGAGACCCGGCCGACCGGCGGGCGACCCTGGTCGCCCTCACCGAGGAGGGCAGGCGCGTCGGCGCCGCCATCCGGACCGCCCGCCGAGCCGAGGCCGACCGTTTCTTCGGCCACCTCGACGACACCGACCGCGCCGAGTTGGCCCGCATCCTGCGCACCCTGCGCGCCTGACCGACGGCGGCCCGCCCGCCCCGCAGGCAGTGGGTTTGCCCACCTCGCGCTCGGGTAGCCAGCGGCCCCGTCCGGTCGGCGGGACCGGCCGTCACCGGCCGGGGGCGAGGTGACAGGAGGACGCTCGTGCCGCTGGTGCCACACCCGAACAACCGCCCCGGCTGATGTGCGGAATCAGCGGGGAGGCGCGCTTCGACGGTCGGTCACCCGACGCGGCGGCGGTCACCCGGATGACCGAGGCGATGCGCTCGCGCGGCCCGGACGACGAGGGCCTGTGCGCCGAGGGCTGGGTGACCCTCGGGCACCGGCGGCTGACCATCATCGACCTGTCCGACGCCGGCGGCCAACCGATGGTGCGCGACGACCTGGGCCTGGCGCTGGTCTTCAACGGCTGCATCTACAACTACCCGGAGCTACGCGAGGAGCTGCGCAACGCCGGATACGGGTTTCACTCCACCAGCGACACCGAGGTGATCCTGGTGGCGTACGCGCACTGGGGTGAGCGTTTCGTCGACCACCTGGTCGGCATGTTCGCGATCGGGCTCGTCGACCGGATCCGGCGCCGGCTGGTGCTGGCCCGCGACCGGCTCGGCATCAAACCGCTCTACCTCGCCGAGACACCCGGGCGGCTCCGGTTCGCCTCCACCCTACCCGCGCTGTTGCGCGCCGGCGACGTGGACACCGGCATCGACCCGGTGGCGCTGCACCACTACCTGTCCTGGCACTCCATCGTGCCCGCGCCGCGCACCGTGCTGCGCGGCGTGCGCAAGCTGCCGCCGGCCACCCTGCGGGTGATCGAGGCGGACGGGCGCAGCCGCGAGGAGGTCTACTGGCGACCCGACTACGTCCGCGAGCCCGCCGACGCGGGAATGGACGCCGCCGACTGGCGGGCCGCCATCGGCGACGCGCTGCGCACGGCGGTACGCCGACGGTTGGTCGCCGACGTGCCGGTCGGTGTGCTGCTCTCCGGTGGACTGGACTCCAGCCTCATCGTGGCGCTGCTCGCCGAGGCCGGGCAGCAGCACCTGCGCACGTTCAGCATCGGTTTCGACAGCCGCGACGGCGAGTCCGGCGACGAGTTCGGCTACTCCGACCTGGTGGCCCGCGCGTACGGCACCGACCACCACCGGATCCGGCTCGCCGACGACGACCTGGTGCCCGCCGTACGCCGTGCCGTGCTGGCGATGACCGAACCGATGGGCAGCCACGACGTGGTCGCCTTCCACCTGCTGTCCGAGCAGGTGGCGCGGCACGTGAAGGTGGCCCAGTCCGGGCAGGGCGCCGACGAGGTGTTCGCCGGGTACGGCTACCACCAGCCGCTGGTCGAGGCGCCCCGGCACGGCGCCGCCGAGACGTTCGCCGCCGCGTTCTTCGACCGTGGCCACGACGAGCTGCGGGCCATCGTCGGTCCGGCGTACGCGCTGGAGCACGACGCCAGCCGGGCCCTGCTCACCGACCACCTCGCCGCGCCCGGGGCGCAGACCGCGCTGGACGCGGTGCTGCGCCTGGACACCCACCTGATGCTGCCGGACGACCCGGTCAAGCGGGTGGACAGCATGAGCATGGCGTGGGGCCTGGAGGTGCGTACCCCCTTCCTCGACCAGGACCTGGTCACCCTGGCCGCGCACTGCCCGCCGGAGCACAAGGTCGCCCAGCGCGGCAAGGGAGTGCTCAAGGAGGTCGCCCGGCAGGTGCTGCCGGCCGAGGTGGTCGACCGCCCGAAGGGCTACTTCCCGGTGCCGGCGCTGCGCAACGTGGACGGCCCGGTCCGCGAGCTGGTCGCCGAGGCGTTGCAGGCGCCGGCCGCGCGCGAGCGGGGGCTGTTCCGACCGGAGTACGTGGCACGTCTGCTCGCCGAGCCGGACCGGGCCGAGGCGGCCGCCGGCAGCAACAAACTGTGGCAGCTCGGGCTCCTGGAGCTGTGGCTTCAGACCCACGACATCCGTTGAGGCGGCGCGGCGGTCAGCTCGCCACGGTGCGGGCGGCCAGGTCGTCGATGACCGCCCGCAGGTCACCGGTGCGCTCCAGCACCCGACGCTGCCGGGTCGCGCCGGTGCCGTCGCGGCGCAGTCGGGCCAGTTGCGCCAACACGTACCCGAGGTCGCCGTGGCGCAGCAGGGCCGGGGCGATCACCGCCATCAACTCGTCGACGAGCGCCCAGGCCGGCCGGGTGCCGCCGCCACGCAGGTCGATCAGCTCGCCGTCGAGGCCGTCGTGCGCGGCCCGCCAGTGCGCGGCGGCGATCAGACAGTCGCGGATGGGCGGGGCCAGCACCCCGGCGCGGACGTCGTCGGCGAGGGTGGCGACGAGTGACCGGACCAGCGCGGCGACCAACACCGTGTCGTCGACTGTCGAGCAGACGTCGCCCACCCGGATCTCCACCGTCGGGTAGGCCGACGACGGGCGGGCGTACCAGTAGACCATCGCCGCGTCGAGCATGATGCCGGCGGCGATCAGCTCGTCGACGGTCCGGTCGTAGTCGGCGGCCGAGTCGAAGTACGGCGTAGGCCCGATGCTGGGCCAGCGTTCCAGCTGCATCGACCGCCAGCTGGCGTGGCCGGTGTCGCGCCCGTCGTGCAGCGGCGAGTTGGTGGTGATCGCCTGCACCACCGGCAGCCACGCCCGCAGGTGGTTGCAGACCTGCACGGCCAACTCCCGGTCGGGCAGCCCGACGTGCACGTGGCAGCCGCACACCGCCGGATCGTGCGCCACCGGGCCGTACCGGCGCGACATCGCGTGGTAGCGCGGCTCGTCGGGGACCGTCCGCTGCGGCTCGGCCAGCGGGGTGGCGCCGACCGCCACCAGCCGGGCCCCGGCCGCCGTGGCGGCCTCGGCAGCCCAGTGGCGCAGCGTCACCAGGTGCGCACGCAGTTCACCGAGGTCGGCGCAGACCGGCGTGACCATCTCCACCATGCTGTGCCGGAACTCCTGGCGGCTCTGGTCGCGGGCGGGGCCGCGCAGCGCGGCCCGTACCTGGTCGGCCACCGGCAGGTTGCGCCCGTTGTCCGGGTCGAGCAGCAGGAACTCCTCCTCCACGCCGAGCGTGAGGGTGGACAGGTCGGGCACGGTGTCGACGGCGGTCGGACGGTACGCCATGGCCCCTCCCTCACTGCTACGGCCGGCGCCTCGGTTTCCCGGGCTACCCCGTTGGCAAACACGTGTAGGCATGGGGCGTGATCGCCCTGTGTGCTGTACTGTTTGCCGGCATCGATGGAGGCTCGCACCACGGCAGCGAGGTCAAGGCCCTAAGATGGCCCCCGTGGTCGAGGACTTCGCGGATCGGCTCCTGTGCGACATGGCCAGCCTCGACCCCTGCGCAGCGGTCGTCGAGGCTGGCGAGCAGGATGTCGACGGGCTTACCGACTACAGCCCGGAGGGCCACCAGGCCCGCGCCGACCTCGCAGCCCGCGCCCTGTGCGAGCTCGAGAGCCTGGGCGACGCACTGCCCGCCGCGAGCCCGCTGCACGCCCACCTCGCCGAACGGCTGCATACGCGTATCGCCTTGCACGACGCCGGGGAGGACCTGCGCGAACTGCACGCGGCAGCCACCGGTCCGCTCCAGCTCATCCGCCAGGCCGTCGGGGCCGCGGTTCCCGGCCCCGGCGCCGATGGCGCGGCCTTCGAGGAGGCCTGGGCCCGTGTCGGCGCACGCATAGCCGCGATCCCGGCCGCCCTGGACGGGTATGCCCGCAGCCTCTTACTCGCCGCGGAGCGCGGCAATCTGCCGGCGCGGCGTCAAGTGGAGCTCGTCGTGCAGCGCTGCCGCAACTGGGTCGACGACGATGTCGCCCTGGTGGATCGCTACGGCGAGGGGCGTCAGCGGGCGTCGTTGCAGGCCGCAGCGACGGACGCGCGAGAGGCGTACCAGAGACTGGCCGGGAGGCTGACCGCGGAGCTGGCACCACAGGCCGTCGAGGAGGAGGCGTTCGGCCAGCAGCGGTACGCACTGTGGGTGCGCACCTTCCTCGCGGCCCAGCCTGATGTGCGTGAGCTGTACGACTGGGGCTGGGACGAGTTCGAAGCGACAGAGGCAGAGCTGATCGCGGAAGCGAAGGCCCTGGGCGGGCGCGTGCCAGAGGTGCTTGCCCGGCTCGCCAGCCCCGACGCACCCGGCACCCTGCCCAGCAGGGAGTCGTTCGCCGCATGGCTGCAGGAGCTGTTGGAGGCCACCACCGAGCGGCTGGACGGCGTGCACTTCGACATCCCCGCCCCGCTGCGGCGCATCGAGTCACGGTTGACCACGTCGTCCGGCATTGCCTACATCGGGCCGTCGCGGGACCTGACGCGGCCGGGCCGGGTCTGGTGGTCCATCCCTGAGGACGCAGCGGCTTTCCCCACCTGGTACGCCTACAGCACCGCCTATCACGAGGGCGTTCCCGGCCATCACCTGCAGCTCGGCTCCGAGGTCTGCCGGGGAGGCCTCGGGCAGCGACTGAACCTGCTCGGCGGCCTCTCCGGCAACCAGGAGGGCTGGGCACTGTACGCCGAGCGGTTCATGGACGAGCTCGGGCTCTATGAACAGCCGGGTGCGCGACTGGGGTACCTGTACATGCAGCTCCTGCGCGCGGCACGGGTCGTGCTCGACATCGGCCTGCACCTGCGACTGCCGACGCCCTTCGCTGGCGGAGCAGTGTGGACGCCGGATGCCGCGCTCCAGCTGCTGGGGGACCGCTGTCACCAGGGGCCCTACGCGTCCGCCGAGCTCGCGCGTTACCTGGGCCGGCCAGGGCAGGCGCTGGCCTACAAGGCGGGTGAGCGCGTGTGGCTGGCGGGCCGCTCGTCCTTCCCCGGCGACCGGCGCGCATTCCATCGCCAGGCGCTGAAGCTGGGTTCGCTGGGCTTGGATCAGTTGGCAGCTTCCCTCCATTCCCGGCCTACCCCGGTGGCAGACGCCCGCTCAGGGCCGTCGCGCGCGCGGTGAGGAAGGCCCGTTCGGCCGCGTTGTCTGTCAGGGCGACGGCCGTCCGGTACGCCTCGACGGCCTCCCCGCCCCGACCGAGCCGGGCGAGCAGGTCGGCACGGACCACGTGATAGACGTGGTAGCCGACCAGATCGAGGCGGTCCACCTCGGCCAGCGCCACCGCCGCACCGGACACCTCGGCGAGCGCGACAGCCCGGTTCAGCGCCACCACCGGGCCGGCGGCGAGCACCGTCAGCTGGTCGTACAGCGCAAGGATCTGAGCCCAGTCGGTGTCGGCGGCGCGGCGCGCGGCGCTGTGCACGGCGGCGATCGCGGCCTGGATCTGGTGCGGGCCGGGCCGGTCGCGGCGCAGGCAGCGGCGGACCAGCGCCTGCCCTTCGGCGATCAGCGCGGTGTCCCACAGTTCTCGGTCCTGCCGGGACAGCGGCACCAGCTCACCGCCGGCGGTGGTCCGCGCCGGCCGGCGGGACTCGGTGAGCAGCATCAGGGCGAGCAGGCCGAGCGTCTCCGGCTCGTCCGGCATCAGCTCCACCAGCAGCCTGGTCAACCGGATCGCCTCGACGCACAGCTCGACGCGGATCAGGTGCGGGCCGGCGTTGGCCGTGTACCCCTCGTTGAAGATCAGGTAGAGCACCGTGAGGACGGCGTGCAGCCGGTCGGGCAGGTCGGCGTCGTGGGGCACCCGGTACGGAATCCGCGCGTCGCGGATCTTCGACTTGGCGCGGACCAGCCGCTGCGCCATCGTCGGCTCGGGCACCAGGAAGGCTCGGGCGATCTCGGCGGTGCTCAGGCCGCCGAGCAGCCGCAGGGTGAGCGCGACCCGAGCGGCCGGGGCGAGCGCCGGATGGCAGCAGGTGAAGATCAGCCGTAGTTGGTCGTCGCGCACAGGCCCCTCCTCGACGGGTTCGTCGGCGGCGAACAGCAGGGCCGCCTGGGCCTGCCGCTCGGCCCGGGACGCCTCGCGGCGCAGCCGGTCGATCGCCCGGTGACGGGCGGTGGTGATGATCCAGCCGGCCGGACTGGGCGGTGGGCCGGTGGTCGGCCAGCGGGCCACCGCGACGGCGAAAGCGTCCTGGACGGCCTCCTCGGCGAGGTCGATGTCGCCGAGGAGACGAACCAGGACGGCGACCGCACGCCCGTACTCCGCGCGGAACACCGCCTCCACGTCGGGCACGGTCAGTCGCCGGCCCCGCCCTGGAAGGGACGCACTTCGATCGGCAGGGTGGTGGCCAGCGCGTAGCGGCGCCCCCAGTGCAGGGCGGCGTCCAGGTCCGCCACGTCGATGATGGTGATGCCGCCCAGGTGTTCCTTGCCCTCCACGAACGGCCCGTCGGTGACCAGGACCTCGCCGTCGCGGGGGCGCAACACGGTGGCGGTCTCCGGGCCGTGCAGGCCCTGCCCGAAGACCCACGACCCGGCGGCGGCCAGCTCGTCGCGCAGCTCGCCGACCTGGCGCATCACCTCGGCCAGGAATGCCGGCTCCGGTGGCTCACCCTGCGGCTGGTGAAGGCTGAGCAGGTACAGCGTCATCGTTCCTCCTCGCAGGCGGTCGACGCGTCGCCGACCTCTCATCCTCCACACGATCGGCCGCCACCCGATTCGACAGGCCGGCAGAAAGTTCTCGGCGGCCGGCCCGGCCCCGGTGTTGGCGTGCCCTTTGCTCTGCACCCGCGGACGCGACGGTGTGCCCGGGCCCGGGTGGTGCATCGGCGGGTGCAGAGCAAAGGACGAAGGACAGGGGTGGTCGGCTGCGCGTTCCGGCCCGGAGCCGGCATGACCCAGCTGGTGGGGCCGCCGGTGCCGCGGCCGGAGCCGGTAGTCGTGCCTGCGACGATGGTGGGTGGACCCGGTGTGGTCGACGGCGCACGGCTGCACCCGGCCGCGCCCGGGGCCGCGCGGTGGGACCGGCCGTCCCTCGGCGGGTCGACACGGGTACGACCGGGGCCGGCCCGGTCTCGGCGGGACCGGGCCGGCCTCGGCCCTGGGTGTCACCCGGCCGACCCGGCCTCGACGGACCGGGCCGGCGCGGGCGCACCGGTCAGGGGTAGGTGGTCAGGTACACCGTCTGGTTGGCCGCGTTCGCGGTGCCACCAGCGTTGTTGATCACCCGGTTGATGGTGCCCACGCCACCGAGCGAGACGGTCACCATGTTCGTGAACCGCACGTTCGGGTTGGTGGGCACCTCGAAGGACCGTTCCTCGACCACCGCGGGATTGACGTTGAAGTAGCTGTAACTGCCCAGCCCGAACGCCTGGTGGCTGGTCACCGAATCGGCGACCTTGTACGCGGCGTAACCCCGCGTCGACCCGTTCATCCAGGCCGCCTGGTTCGGCACGTCGTACGGCAGCTCGTTCTGGTAGAAGTACGTCCGCCCGCCGTTGCCGTTCCAGATGGTCTGGTACTTCTGGTAGTGCTCGACGAACAGGCCGTACATGGTGACGTTGTCGCCGTTGACGGTGAGGCCGGTGTCGGCGGTGTTCAGCGTCCACCCGGTCGGCACGCCGCTGGTGGCGTGGTCGGCCCGCCACAGCCACATGTGGTCACCGATCACGTTGTCGCTGTTGACGGTCAACGTGTTGGTGGCCCGGCCGACGTGCGGCCCGCCGATGCGGAAGAACACGTCGTGCAGCGACGTCGGGTTGCTGGCGTGGCTCGCGGACGAGCCGGACGGCCCGACCTCCATCAGCACCGGCGAGTTGGTGGTGCCGGCCTCGAACATCAGGCCGGCGACCTTGACGCCGTCCACGTCGGCGACCCGCATGCCCACGCTGCCGTTGTCGGCCTGGATGGTGGCCAGGCCGAGGCCGAGGATCACCGTGTCGGCCCGGTTGACCTGGATCGGCTCGGTGACGTGGTGCACGCCCGGGGTGAAGAGCAGGTGCTTGCCCTGGGCGAGGGCCGCGTTGATGGTGGCCGCGCTGGTGCCGGCCTGGACGACGAAGAACTGCGACAGCGAGATCGACGAGCCGGCGGGCGTCTTGTTGTACCAGCTGGTGCCTGTCGAGTTGGTGCGCAGCGCCGGCACGAACACCCGGTACTCGCCGGTGCCGTCGACGTAGAGGAACGGCTTCTCCCGCACCTGCGGGGTCTGCGCGATGACGGTGTGCGACGGGTTGGGGAAGCTCGGCGCCGGTGCGCCGGCGACGCCCTGGAAGACCATGTTCCACACCGAGCCGGTCCAGCCGTTGCCGAACTCGCTGTTGCGGGAGTACCACTGCTGCTGCGAGCCGGAGACGACCAGGCCGTCGATGCGGGTGTCGGCCATCAGGCCGCCACTGGACCAGCCGTCGCCGCCGTTCCACAGTTGGATCTGGTTCTGCGCGCCGCGCAGGTGCATCCGGCGGTACGGCGCGGCCTGGGACACCGCCCACCGTTCCACGGTCTGCCCGGCGGGCAGGGTGACCGAGAGGTTCTCGGCGGCCCGCCAGAAGTTCTGCGTGGCGTTGCCGCCGAACCAGAATGCCTCGGTGCGGACGTGGCCGTTGAGGTTGACGTCGTCGGGGCTCAGGCCGAGGCCGGCGACCTGGGTGAAGAAGCCGAGGTTGACGTCGGCGGTGTAGGTGCCGGGCTTGAACAGCACCGCGTAGCGCTGCGGGCCGAACTGGTTGGTCTCCTGCTGGGTGAAGAGGGTGTTCAGTCGACTCTGGATGGTCGACGTCGGGGTGCTCGGGTCGAAGACGAACGTGTTCGGCCCGAGGTTGGGGTTGCGCGGGTCGGTGGGCGTCACCGGGGGTTCGTTGGTGCCGCCGCCGGTCTCGCCGTAGACCTGGAACTCCCAGAGCGAGTAGCCGTAGCCGGTGCCCCGGACCGTGCCGTACATGCGGACGTAGCGGCCGGCGCCGGAGACGGTGAGGTTCTGGGTGCCGCCGGCGCCGGTGGTGGTCGAGTAGATCGTGGTCCAGGTGGACCCGTTGTCGGAGGTCTGGAGCTGGAAGGCCCGGCCGTGGGCGGCCTCCCACAGCAGATTGACCTGGGTGATGGTGGCGCTGGTACCCAGGTCGACCTGGAGCCACTGCGGGTCGCTGAACGCGCTGGACCAGCGGGTGCCGGTGTTGCCGTCCACGGCGGCGCTGGCGGGGGTGCCGGCGTTCTCGGTGGACGAGGCGGTGGCCGTCCGACCCTGGGAGAGCAGGGTGGGGGCGGCCTGCGCGGGTGCGGTGGCACCCGCCGGGGTGAGCGCCGCGACAAGCGCCACGGTGAGCCCGACGAGCAGGTGTCGGACGGCCCGTCGGGGACGCGGGCGTACGGATGTTGCACGAGATGTCATGACATCGCCTGTCGATAGGGGGTTACGGATGCCGACGAGGGTGGGATCGGGCTCGCCCCGTGGTGCCGTGGGTGGTGCCGCCGATGCGGCGCCGCGGGCCGGAGAGCGCTCTCGTAGGAGTGTTGCGGCGAGATTGCGGCGGCGTCAAGACATCGATCTATAACTTCGTTATTTATCCCGAGGATTCTTTTTGTGTAATTCGCCGGCGCCGCTGCCGTCGTCGCGGCTCAGCGGCGGACGCCGCCCTCGGTGAGGAAGCGGGCGATCGGCAGCGTGGCGGCGCCCAGCGCCACCGCGTCCACGCCGAGGCGGCACAGCTCGATCGACGCCTGCTCGAACGGTTGCCGCAGGGCCTGTCGGCCGGCGGCCTCGCGGACGGCCGGCAGCAGGTCACCCAGCGCCATGGCCGCCCAGCCGCCGAGCACCACCCGCTCCGGGTTGAACAGGTTGATCAGGTTGGCCACCCCGGCGCCGAGGTAGCCGGCGGTGTCGTCGAGCACCCGCCGGGCGGTGGCCGAGGTCCCGGCGGCGGCGACCAGCGCCGCGATCTGGGACTCCTCGTCCTCGCCCGGCACCTGTCGACCCCGACGCGCCTCCCGGTACCGGTCGATGATCGCCTCCGCGCCGACGTACGCCTCCAGGCAGCCGCGCGCGCCGCACCGGCAGGCCCGTCCCCCGTACACCAGGGTGGTGTGCCCCCACTCCCCCGCGCTGCTGGACGCGCCCCGGTAGGTGGCGCCGCCGGTCACCACCGACGCGCCCACGCCGGAGCCGACGAGCGCGAAGACGGCGTGTCGGGCTCCCCGGCCGGCGCCGAACCACATCTCGGCCTGGCCGAGGGTCTTCGCGCCGTTGTCGATGTGCAGCGGCAGGTCGGTGCCGGCGCTGATCAGGCGTTCCAACGGCACCCGGTCCCAGCCGAGGGCCTGGGCGTGCACGACGGCCTCGGCACCCTGCTCGACCACCCCGGAGACGCCGATGCCGACGCCGAGCACGTCGCCGGAGGTCACGCCGGCCTGCCCGGTCACCGCGTCGATGCCGGCGAGCACGTGCCCGGCCACCAGATCGGGCTCGGTCCGGGCCGGGTCCAGCGGGTACTCGATGCTGGCCAGCAGGGTCATCGCGAAGTCGAACAGCTCCACCCGCACGCGGGTCTCGCCGACGTCCACGCCGACCACGAAGGCGAAGCGGGGTGCGATCCGCAGCAGCATGCTGGGCCGTCCGCCGTCGGACTCGGCGGCCCCGGCCTCGGCGACCAGCCCCTCGTCGATCAGGTCGGCCACCACGTTGCTGACCGCCGGCTGGCTGAGCCCGGTGCTGCGCACCAGGTCCTGGCGGGTGAGCGGACCGTCGAGGAAGAGCTTGGTCAGCAGGGCGGACCGGTTGCGCAGCCGGACGCTGCGGTTGGTGGCACGCGCCAGCTCCACTCGTCACCTCGTTCCCGTCGGTCGTTCGAGGCGACTGTAACCGCCTCGTGCTTGACGACCCACCGGCCAACCACTTTAATGACGACATAAATTAAGCCGTGATGTAACTCCCGGGAAACGCCGACGGACCCCGACGGCGCACCCCCGAACCCTGTCCGCAGCCGGCCGCCCGTCGCCTTCGACCCCTATCGGCGACGGAGGTCGGCGGACCCCCACCACGCACCGGAAGGGCAGACCCGTGTCGAGACGACACCTCGGGATATTCACCGCCGCCGTACTGGCCGCCGCCTCGCTGACGGCCTGTGGCGGCTCCGGCGACGACTCCGCCGCATCGCCCAAGACGCTCACCTACTGGGCCAGCAACCAGGGCGCCAGCCTGGAGGCCGACAAGACGATCCTCCAGCCCGAGCTGGACAAGTTCGAGAAGCAGACCGGCATCAAGGTCACCGTCGAGGTGGTCCCGTGGTCGGACCTGCTCAACCGCCTGCTCGCGGCCGCCGCCTCGGGCAAGGGCCCCGACGTGGTCAACATCGGCAACACCTGGTCGGCGTCGTTGCAGGCCACCGGCGCGCTCGTCGAGTTCGACGACGCCACCCTGCAGGCCGTCGGCGGCAAGGACCGGATCGTGCCCGCCGCGCTCGCCGCCGCCGGCGCCCCCGGCAAGCCGCCGGCCGCCGTGCCGCTCTACAGCATGGCGTACAGCCTGTACTACAACAAGAAGTCGTTCGCCGACGCCGGCCTCACCGCGCCGCCGACGACCTGGGAGCAGCTCGCCGAGTACGGCAAGAAGCTGAGCACCGGCGGCAAGTGGGGCCTGGCGATCGAGGGGGCCAACCCGTCGGAGAACGCGCACCACGCCTTCACCTTCAGCCAGCAGTACGGCGGTGAGTGGTTCGACTCGGCCGGCAAGCCGACCTTCGACACCCCGCAGAACGTCTCGGCGATCAAGCGCTACATCGACTTCATGGCCGCCGACAAGATCACCAACCCGAGCAACGCCGAGTACGCGCAGAACCAGTCGGTCTCGGACTTCGCCAACGGCAAGGCCGCCATGCTGCTGTGGCAGTCCGCCGGCTCGAACCTGAAGACGCAGAACATGGCCGCCGACGCGTACGGGGTGGCCCCGGTGCCGTTCCTGGCCAGCCCGCCGGCCGGCGGCAAGAAGGTCAACAGCATGGTCGCCGGCATCAACATGGCGGTCTTCAAGCACACCAAGAACAAGGACGGCGCGCTGAGCTTCGTGAAGTTCATGACCAGCGACGAGGAGCAGACGCTGCTCAACAAGACGTACGGCTCGCTGCCGGCGGTGAAGACCGCGGGCTCCGACCCGGCGTTCGGCGCCACCGAGCAGAAGACCATCCAGGAGACCCTGGTCACCACCGCGGCCCCGCTGCCGCAGGTGCCCGAGGAGAGCACCTTCGAGACCCTGGTCGGCACCGCGATGAAGGAGCTGTTCGCGGACGCGGCCAGCGGCAAGCCGGTCACCGAGGCGTCGGTGAAGGCGAAGCTGACCGACGCGCAGCAGAAGATGCGCTGACCCACGCGTCACCGGTGGCCGTGGTCGGGTGTCGAGCCCGGCCACGGCCACCGCCTCCGAGAGGACCCCGATGGCAACCAGCACCACCGCGCCGGACGCCGACCGGCGCGAACCCCGGGCCGGGTCACCGGCCCGGGGGCCGGCCCGCCGGCCCCGCGGCCCCCGCCGCTCCCTCCTGCCCTATCTGCTGCTCGCACCGGCCATCGTGCTGGAACTCGCCATCCACGTGGTCCCGATGGTGGTCGGGGTCTGGATGAGCCTGCTGGAGCTGACCCAGTTCCACATTCGCAACTGGTCCACCGCGCCCTTCGTCGGGCTGGAGAACTACCGGGCGACGCTCGACCTGAACAGCGCCGCCGGCAAGGAACTGCTGCACTCGTTCTGGGTCACCCTGGCCTACAGCGTGCTCTCGGTCGGGTTCGCCTGGCTGCTCGGCATCTCGGCGGCGGTCGTCCTGCAGAAGCCGTTCCGTGGCCGGGCGATCCTACGGGCGCTCTTCCTCACCCCGTACGCGCTGCCGGTCTACGCCGCGGTGATCACCTGGAGCTTCCTGCTGCAACGCGACACCGGCCTGGTCAACCACGTCCTGGTCGACCAACTCGGGCTGCTGAACGAGCGTCCGTTCTGGCTGATCGGCGACAACAGCTTCTGGTCGCTGCTGGTGGTGTCGGTGTGGCGCAACTGGCCGTTCGCGTTCCTCTGCCTGATGGCCGGTCTGCAGAACGTGCCGGGTGAGCTGTACGAGGCCGCGGCCATCGACGGCGCCGGGTTCTGGCGCCGGCTGCGCTCGGTCACCCTGCCCATGCTGCGGCCGGTGAACCTGGTGCTGCTGCTGGTGCTGTTCCTGTGGACCTTCAACGACTTCAACACACCGTTCGTGCTCTTCGGCGGCTCCGCGCCGGAGCAGGCCGACCTGATCTCCATCCACATCTACCGCAGTTCCTTCAAGACCTGGGACTTCGGCTCCGGCTCGGCGATGTCGGTGGCGCTGCTGCTGTTCCTGATGATCGTCTCGGCCGCGTACCTGCTGATCACCAACCGTCGGAGGGACGACCATGCGTGAGACCGCCGGTGAGCGCTGGGGCCGGCGCATCGTGCTGACCCTGCTCACCCTCTTCGTCGTCGTCCCGCTCTACGTGATGGTCACCTCGGCGGCGAAGCCGTTGCAGGACGTGCAGAACGGCTTCACCTGGTGGCCCAGCCGACCCACCCTGCAACCGTTCGTCGACATGTGGAGCACCGTGCCGCTGGCCCGGTACCTGGTGAACAGCCTGGTGGTGTCCAGCATCGCCGCGGTCTGCTCGGTCGCGGTGGCCATCTTCGCGGCGTTCGCGGTCAGCCGGTACCGGTTCCGCGGCCGGAGCCTCTTCTCGGTGACCGTGCTGTCCACCCAGATGTTCCCCGGCATCCTGTTCCTGCTGCCGCTGTTCCTCATCTACGTCAACCTGGGCAACGCCACGGGCATCGAGTTGTACGCCAGCCGCACCGGCCTGGTGATCACGTACCTGACCTTCTCGCTGCCGTTCTCGATCTGGATGCTCGTCGGTTACTTCGACTCGATCCCCCGCGGGCTGGACGAGGCGGCGCAGGTCGACGGGGCCGGACCGCTGCGCACCCTGTTCCAGGTCATCCTGCCGGCCGCCGTTCCCGGCGTCGTGGCGGTCACCGTGTACGCGTTCATGACCGCCTGGGGTGAAGTGTTGTTCGCGTCGGTGATGACCGACGAGGGCAGCCGCACCCTGGCCGTCGGCCTGCAGGGCTACTCCACCCAGTTCAACGTCTACTGGAACCAGATCATGGCCGCCTCGCTGGTGGTCAGCGTCCCGGTCGTCGTCGGGTTCCTGGCCCTCCAGCGCTACTTCGTCGCCGGTCTCACCGCCGGCGCGGTCAAGTGAGTCAGTCAATGCCAGAGGAGATCCGTCCCGTGCCCGACCTGTCCAAGCTGCCACCCGACTTCCTCTGGGGCGTCGCCACGGCGGCGTACCAGATCGAGGGGGCCGTCGACGTCGACGGCCGGGCGCCGTCCATCTGGGACACCTTCTCGGCGACCCCCGGCAAGGTCGACAACGGCGACACCGGCGCGGTGGCCTGCGACCACTACCACCGGTGGCCCGAGGACTTCGCGCTGCTGCGTCGACTCGGTGTGGACGCGTACCGTTTCTCGGTGGCCTGGCCCCGGGTGATGCCCGACGGCGTCGGTCGGGTCAACCCCGCCGGGCTGGACTTCTACGACCGGCTCGTGGACACGCTGCTCGCCGACGGGATCCGGCCGTTCGTCACGCTCTACCACTGGGATCTGCCGCAGAGGTTGCAGGACGCCGGCGGCTGGCCAGAGCGCTCCACCGCCGAGGCGTTCGCCGACTACGCGGCGGTGGTCGCCGCCCGTCTCGGTGACCGGGTCGCCGACTGGTGCACCGTCAACGAGCCGCTCTGCGTGTGCTGGATCGGGCACCTGGAGGGCACCATGGCCCCCGGCGAGCGGGACCTGACCCGGGCGGTGCATGCCTCGCACCACGTGCTGCTCGGTCACGGCCTGGCCACCCAGGCGATCCGCGCCAACGCCGCCCGTCCGGCCTCGGTGGGTCTGGTGCTCAACCTCAGCCCGATCGAGGCGGCCACCGACCGACCCGAGGACGTGGCGGCGGCCCGCCGGGCGGACGGGCACGTCAACAGGTGGTGGCTGGACCCGATCCACGGGCGCGGCTACCCGGGCGACATGATCGCCACCTACGGCGTCGAGCCACCGGTACGCGGCGACGACCTGACGGTGATCGCCACGCCCACCGACTTCCTCGGGGTGAACTACTACTTCCGTCAACTGGTGGTCGACGACCCGACCGGCGCGGCGCCGTACGCCCGGCAGGTGCCGGTGCCCGGCTCGGTGGAGACCGCGATGGGTTGGGAGATGTACCCGGCGGGGCTGGAGCGGCTGCTCGTCGACGTGCACGAGGAGTACCGGCCGGGCCGGATCATCGTCACCGAGAGCGGTTCGGCCTGGCCGGACGAGGTCACCGCGCACGGCACGGTGGAAGACAAGGAGCGCACCGACCACCTGGAGCAGCACCTGGCGGCGTGCGCGGCGGCGGTGGCCCGGGGGGTTCCCCTGGACGGCTACTTCGTCTGGTCGCTGCTGGACAACTTCGAGTGGGCGTACGGCTACGACAAGCGCTTCGGGCTGGTACACGTGGACTACCCGACGCAGCGCCGGACGATGAAGGCGAGCGGTCTGCGCTACGCCGAACTGATCCACGCCCACCGGCGTCTCGCCAGCACGACCGGGACGGCCGCGCCGGTGGCCTGATCACCGGCGGTGCGACCGGCCGCCCGGGATGTCGACCCCGGGCGGCCATTTCCGTCCGAATCGGACGAAACCGCCACCGACCACGTGGTGGAGTGGCTAACCTGCGGCAATGTCCGCAGCACCCGACGAGGTCGAGCAGCCCGACGCCGGGGCGCGAGTCTCCGGCACCGACCGGATGACGGCCTTCAGCGACGGTGTCTTCGCCATCGTCATCACGCTGCTCGTCATCGACCTGCGGGTGCCGGAATACCACGAGGGCGAGTTACTCAGCGACCTGCTCGACGAGGGAGCCTCGTACCTCGCGTTCGTGGTGTCCTTCGTCTACGTCGGGGTGCTCTGGCTCAACCACCACGCGCTGCTGCGGCTGATCCGCGGCACGACGCTCATGCTGAGCTGGATCAACCTCGGCGTGCTCTTCGGTGTGGTGATCATTCCGTTTCCCACCTCCGTGCTGGCGTCGGCGTTCACCCAGGGCGACACCGACGACCAGCGCGCGGCCGTCGCCCTGTACGCGCTGTCCGCCGCGCTGATGTCGGCCCCCTGGCTGGTGTTCTTCGGCTACCTGCGGCGGCACCCGGTGCTGCTGCGCCGCGGGGTCAGTCCCGAGTACGTGCGCAGGCAGCTGCCGCGGCCGATCACCGGCCTGGTCCTGTACGCGCTCGGCGGCCTGCTCGGCTGGTTCGTCAACCCGCTGCTGGGCCTGCTCGCGGTCATCTTCATGATCATCTATCACGCGGCGACGAGCGAGGGGCTGCCCCGGTGGCTCACCCGTCGCTGACCAGCCGGGGCAGGTCGGCGGGAGTGTCCACGTCCAGCGGTGAGCCGACGTCGTCGCAGGGCACCTCGACCACCAGGTCCGGCCGGTCGCGGAGCAGGTCGCGGGCACCCCGGTCACCGATCGCGTACCCGTCCAGCAGCGGCCAGACGTCCCGGCCCAGCAGGACCGGGTGCCCCGGCCGGCCCGCGTAGGTGGCGACCGCGACGAGCGCACCGCCGGCGTACGCCGCCCGCACCCGGTGGACCGCGACCGGGTGCAGCAGCGGCTGGTCGACGAGGACCACGACCGCGGCCGGCACGTCGGCCGGCAGCGAGGCCAGGCCCCGGCGCAGTGACGAGCCCAGCCCCTCGGACCAGCGGTCGTGCCGGACCGGCACCGCCCCGGGCAGGTCGGGCACCTCGTCGGCGCCCGCACCGAGCACCACGTGCACGGGCGTGCAGCCGCCGTCGCGCAGCAGCCGGACGCCACGGCGCACCAGCGGCTCGCCGGCCAGCTCGACGAGCGCCTTCGGCCGGCCGTACCGCCGCCCGGCCCCGGCGGCCAGCAGCAGCCCGGCGGTCACCGTCCTCACCTCCCCCGCGGAGGGCTTTGCGTTATTCACCCCGAGATATACCGACAAAGCTAGTCTGGGCCGGTGCAGGGCGGGGGAGAGAACGCGACGACGACCGACGAGCGGCACTCGTCCCGGGTGGCGTTCGAGGTCAACGGCGCGGCACGCGAGGTGACCATGGACAACCGCACCACCCTGCTCGACACGCTGCGCGAGCACCTCGGCCTGACCGGGGCGAAGAAGGGCTGCGACCACGGCCAGTGCGGCTCCTGCACGGTGCTGCTGGACGGCCGGCGGGTGAAGAGCTGCCTGGTGTTCACGGTCACGCTGGACGGCCGGTCGGTGGTGACCGTGGAGGGGCTGGCCGAGCCGGGGCAGCTGTCCCCGTTGCAGGCCGCGTTCATCGCGCACGACGCGTTCCAGTGCGGCTACTGCACGCCGGGGCAGCTCTGCTCCGCCCGGGGCATGCTCGACGAGGTCGCCCGCGGCTGGCCCAGCGCGGTCACCGCCGACCTGGACGCGCCGGCCGACCTGACCGACGCGGAGATCCGCGAGCGCATGGCCGGCAACCTGTGCCGCTGTGCCGCGTACCCGCACATCGTCGCGGCCGTGCGCGAGACGGCGACGACGCGATGAGGGCGTTCCGTTACCACCGGCCCGCCGACGTGGCCGACGCGGTCGCCGTGCTCGGCGCGGAGCCACACGCGGCCTACCTGGGCGGCGGCACCAACCTGGTGGACCTCATGAAACTCGGGGTGCAGCGCCCCGACGTGCTGGTGGACGTGACCGGGCTTGCGCTGGACACCGTCGAGGAGCTGCCCGACGGCGGGCTGCGGATCGGCGCGACAGTGCGCAACAGTGACCTCGCGGCCCACCCGGTGGTCCGCCGGGACTACCCGGTGCTGGCCCGCGCCCTGCTCGCCGCCGCGTCCGGACAGCTGCGCAACATGGCCACCACCGGTGGCAACCTGTTGCAGCGCACCCGCTGCGTCTACTTCCAGGACACCGGCAAGGCGTGCAACAAGCGGGAGCCGGGCAGCGGTTGTGCCGCGCTGCACGGCCAGAACCGCGACCTGGCGGTGCTGGACTGGTCCGAACAGTGCGTGGCCACCCACCCGTCCGACCTGGCCGTGGCGCTGACCGCGCTCGACACGGTGGTGGAGGTGCACGAGGCCGACGGCGCCCGAGAGCTTCCGATCACGGCCCTCTACCGCTCCCCCGGCACCCACCCGGAGCGGGAAACCACGCTGGCCCGGGGCACGCTGATCACCGCCGTCCGGCTGCCGCCGCTGCCGGCCGCGCGCCGCTCGACGTACCTCAAGGTCCGTGACCGTGCCTCGTTCGCGTTCGCCGCCGGCTCGGTGGCCGCGGTGCTGGACCTGGACGACGGCGTGGTCCGCGACGTGCGGCTGGCGTACGGGGCGGTGGCGCACCGGCCGTGGCGGGCCTACCGGGCCGAGGAGGAGCTGCGGGGCCGGCCGTTCAGCCCGGAGCTGGCCGGGCGGGCCGCCGACGCGGAGCTGGCCGAGGCCCGCCCGTTGCGGCACAACGGCTTCAAGGTGCCACTGACCCGGGCCATCACCGTGCGGGCGCTCAGCGAGCTGGCGTCGTCGTGAGCACCGGGGCGGTCGGCCGCGCGTACCCCCGGTTGGAGGGCCCGGAGAAGGTCACCGGCACGGCCCGCTACGCGGTGGAGTACCCGGTGGACGGCGTCACCTACGGCTGGGCGGTGCCGTCGGCGGTGGTCCGGGGCCGGATCACGCGGATCGACTCGACCGAGGCGCTCGCGTCACCGGGCGTGCTGGCCGTGGTGCACCACGGCAACGCGCCCCGCCTCGCCGCCGGCGGGCCGCCGGAGCTGTGGCTGTTGCAGGAGCCGGCGGTGCACCACCGGGGGCAGTTCGTCGCCGTGGTGGTGGCCACCAGCCTGGAGGCGGCCCGGGAGGGCGCGCGGCTGGTCCGGATCGACTACGACAGCGGACCGCACAGCACCGTGCTCACCACCGACCACCCCGGCCTGTACCGGCCGGAGCACGTCAACCCCAGCTATCCGACCGACACCGCCGAGGGCGACTTCGACGCCGGGTACGCCGCCGCCCCCGTGCGGGTGGACGCCACGTACCGAACGCCCGCCTACCACAACAACCCGATGGAGCCGCACGCCACGACGGCGCAGTGGCGCGACGGCCGACTGCTGGTGCACGACTCCACCCAGGGTGCGTCACCGGTGCGGGCCACCCTCGCCGAGCTGTTCGCGCTGCCCCCGGAGTCGATCCGGGTCGTCGCCGAGCACGTCGGTGGCGGCTTCGGCAGCAAGGGGTACGCGAAGGCCTCGGTGGTGCTGGCCGCTCTCGCCGCCCGACACGTGGACCGGCCGGTCCGGCTGGCGCTGACCCGTCAGCAACTCTTCGGGCCGGTCGGGTACCGCACCCCCACCATCCAACGGGTCCGCCTCGCCGCGGACACCGACGGGCGGCTCACCGCGATCTGCCACGACGCGATCAGCCAGACCTCGACCATCCGGGAGTTCGCGGAGCAGACCGCCGTCTACACCCGCAGCATGTACGCCGCACCCCACCGCCGCACCACGCACCGGCTGGTCCGCCTCGACGTGCCCACACCGTTCTGGATGCGCGCCCCCGGCGAGTGCCCCGGCGCGTACGCCCTGGAGTCGGCGATGGACGAGCTGGCCACCGCCGCCGGCGTCGACCCGGTGGAGTTGCGCATCCGCAACGACGCGCGGGTCGACCCCGACCAGGAGCGACAGTTCACCAGCCGCAACCTGGTGGCCTGCCTGCGCGACGGCGCGCGGCGGTTCGGCTGGACCGACCGGGACCCGACGCCCCGCGCCCGGCGCGACGGGCGTTGGCTGATCGGCACGGGGGTGGCCGGGTCGAGCTACCCGGCGCGGGCCAGGGCGTCGTCGGCCACCGCCACCGCCCGGCCCGACGGCGGCTTCCTGGTCCGGATCAACGCCACCGACATCGGCACCGGCGCCCGGACGGCCCTCTGGCAGGTGGCCGCCGACGCGCTCGGGGTCCCGCCCGAGCGGGTGGAGATCCACATCGGGGACACCGACCTGCCGGCCGCGGCGTTGGCCGGGGGTTCGACGGGCACCGCCAGTTGGAGCTGGGCGGTGATCCGCGCCTGTCAGGCGCTGGGCGGGAAACTGCGCGCGGGCGTGCCGCCGGATCGGGAGGTGAGCGCGTCCGCGGACACCACCGACGAGGTGGGCGGGCAGCCCACGCTCCCCCGGTACGCGTACGGGGCGCAGTTCGCCGAGGTGCGGGTGGACGCGGACACCGGCGAGGTACGGCTGAACCGGATGCTCGGGGTGTTCGCGGCCGGGCGGGTGGTGAACCCGGCGACGGCACGCAGCCAACTCGTCGGCGGCATGACGATGGGGCTGTCGATGGCCCTGCACGAGGAGGGCCTGCTCGACGAGCGGTACGGCGACTGGGTCAACCACGACCTGGCGACGTATCACATCACCGGCTGCGCGGACGTGGAGTCCATCGAGGCGTACTGGCTGGACGAGCGGGACGACGAGCTGAACCCGGCCGGGGTGAAGGGCATCGGCGAGATCGGCATCGTCGGTGCGGCGGCGGCGGTCGCCAACGCGGTACACCACGCCACCGGCGTACGGATCCGGGACCTGCCGATCCGGTTGGACAAACTCGTCGGAGCATCACCACTGGCTTAAATAAGCCTGTGGTGATACAAATGTCGTCGTGCACGCCTTCGACGTGCTGGGCGATCCGGTCCGGCGCCGCATCCTGGAGCTGCTCGCCGACGGCGAGCAGCCAGCAGGCGCGGTCAGCGCGGTGATCCGTGACGAGTTCGGCATCTCCCAGCCCGCCGTGTCCCAGCACCTCAAGGTGTTACGGGACAACGGCTTCGCCACCGTGCGGCCGGAGGGCACCCGGCGGCTCTACGCGGTCGACCCACGACCACTGCGTGAGGTCGACGGCTGGCTGGAGCACTTCCGCCGGTTCTGGACCCCACCCCTGGCGGCACTCGCCACCGAGCTGGCCCGGGGCCGACGCGAACGTCGGCTGCGCGAGCCCAGAGATTCACCCGACGAGAGGGACACCTGATGTTCGACGCCACCGAGCAGATCAACGCCGTGCAGCGCGCGGTCGGCAGCCGCACCCTGGAGGCCGGCGAGGCTCGGGTGACCACGATCAGCCAGACCTACCAGACGACAGCCGAGGACCTGTGGGATGCCTGCACCAACGCCGAGCGCATCCCCCGCTGGTTCCTGCCGATCTCCGGCGACCTGCGGCTGGGCGGCAAGTACGAGTTGCAGGGCAACGCCCACGGCGTCATCGAGAGCTGCGAGCCGCCGCACCGCTTCACCGCCACCTGGGAGTACGGCGACGAGGTGAGCTGGATCGAGGTGCGGATCACCCCGGTCGACGACGAGCGTGCCCGCCTCGACCTGGACCACATCGCGCACGTCGACCAGGACCGGTGGGCCCAGTTCGGGCCGGGCGCCGTCGGCGTCGGCTGGGACCTCGGGCTGCTCGGCCTCGCCGCCCACCTGGCCGGCGACGGCAGCGGGGTCACCCCGGAGCAGAGCGCCGAGTGGAGCGCCTCCGCCGAGGGCCGGCAGGCCATGGAGCTGAGCAGCCGGCTGTGGGGTGCGGCGAGCATCGCCGCCGGCACCGATCCTGACGAGGCGAACGCCGCCGCCGCACGTACCACCGCCTTCTACACGGGCGCGCCGGAAGCCTGAGGGCAACCGGCGCAGCGGCGCGACGGCGGCGCTGCGCCGGCGGCGGCCCAGCGGCCAGGTGGCGCGGCGGTGGCGGCCGGGCGCTGGGGCGGCGGCCAGGTGGCGCGGTGACGGCGGCCGGGCGGCGCGGTGACGGCGGCCGAGGCGCTCCGGCGGCGCGGAGTAACGTGCTGCGGCATGACCGGCACGCCGTACTCGCACTGTTCCTACTGCGGCGCGGCCTACCCGGCGGCGGCCGGGTGGCCGCGCGTCTGCGTGGTCTGCCGCGAGACCGTCTGGCGCAACCCGCTGCCGGTGGCGGTCGCGGTGCTGCCGGTCCGCACTGCCGACGGCCTGGGCGTCGTGGTGGTCCGCCGGGACATCGAGCCGGCCCGCGGCCTGCTCGCGCTGCCCGGCGGCTTCATCGAGTACGGCGAGGACTGGTCCGACGCCCTCGTCCGTGAGCTGCGGGAGGAGACCGGACTGATCGCGGCGGCCGAGGACGCCCGACTGTTCGCGGTGCACAGTGCTCCCACGGGCGGCACGATGATGATCTTCGGAGTGCTGCCCGAGCAGGCAGCCGAGGATCTGCCACCCTCGGCACCCACCGAGGAGGCAACCGAGTGGCTGGTACTCACCGACCCGGTCGAGCTGGCCTTCTCCACCCACACCCAAGTCCTGGCCGACTTGCTGAACCCCAACCGCCTGGCCTGACCCGCCGCCCGCCGGACCTGGCCCCCGCTCCCGTGCTGCACCGCCACCGTTCGCCTCGTGGCCCGTACCCGACCACCAAGATCGTGCTCGATCCTGGTTGTAGTGGCATCCAAGGTCGCCGAGGCCACTACTTCAAGGACAACGCCGTTGCGTTAGGGCTGTAGCCGGCGGGTCAACCCGGGACAGGAGGTGCCCGATCGGGGAGCGGGTTGGGCCCGGCTTGGCGATCATGGAGTTGTGGTGCCAACTTTGGGGGTTTTACGGGCGTTCTGTTACCCACCACAACTCCATGATCGGCGAAGCAGTGCTGGTCGACGAACAGCCGTTCCACCTAACGCAACGGCGTTGACATCCTGGATCGAGCACGATCTTGGCGGCGCGGCGCCAGGCGGCGCGGCGCGGCGCCAGGCGGCGCGGGGCGGGGCGAGGGCGTCAGTTGGGCCGGGCGTCGTTGGTGCCGGTCAGGTAGCCGCTGGCCTGTAGGTCGAACAGTTCGCGGTAGAGGCCGCCGGCCGCCATCAGCTCGTCGTGACCGCCGTGCTGGACGAGCCGGCCCCGTTCCAGCACGAAGATCCGGTCGGCGTGCCGGACGTTGGCCAGCCGGTGGGTGATCAGGACGACCGCGCGGTCGGGACGACGGCGCAGATGCTGGAACAGGGCGTGTTCGGCACGCGCGTCCAGGGCGGCCGAGGGTTCGTCACAGATCAGCAGGGCGGCGTCGCGGTAGAGGCCGCGGGCCGCGACGAGCCGCTGCCACTGCCCACCGGACAGCTCGTGGCCATCCTTGAACTCCCGGTCGAGCAGCGTGTCGTAGCCGTGCGGCAGGCCGACGATCATGTCGTGCGCGGCGGCGGCGCCGGCGGCCTCCTGCACGCTCGGGCCGGAGCGGTCCGGTGGGCGGTCGTGCCGCCCGACGCGGATGTTCTGCCCGGCGGTGAACGGGAACTTCCACCACTCCTGGGTCATCACGGCGACCTGGGCGCCCAGGGCGCGCGGGTCCAACTCGGCGGCGTCGACCCCGTCCCAACGGATCACCCCGCCGGTCGGCTGGTACAGCCCCGCGATCAGTTTGGCCAGGGTGGTCTTGCCGGAGCCGTTCTCGCCGACCAGCGCGATCACCTCACCGCGCCGGATGGTGAGGCTGACCCGGTCCACCGCCGGGGCGTCGGTGTCGGGGTAGCGCAGGCTCACGTCGTCCAGCTCGATCACGTCGACGCCATCGTTCACCCGGTTGCCCCCGATCGGCACCCGGGCGTGGGCGCGGGCCAGGAAGTCGCGGTAGTCCTGATAGTAGAGGGCGTCCTCGTACAGCGAATTGGTGGCGACGACCGCCACGCCCAGGCTGCTTCGGGCGGACTGCAGCGCGAGCAGGGCGGTGGCCGCGGCGGCGAGGGCGACCATTCCGGCGAGCAGCAGGCCGCCGAGGACCGCGTACACGCCGAAGGTGGCCAACCCCGCCACCGTGGCACCGACCACCCGGGTGCCGGTCTGCGAGCGGACCAGCCGCAGTTGGGCGCGGGTCTCGACGGCCATCACGCCCCGGTACTCGGCGAGCAGGAAGTCACGCATCTGGTACGCGCGCACCTCGGCGGCGGTGTGCCGGTTGGCCATCAGGTGGGCCAGCATCCACATCCGACGTCGCCGGGTGATCCGGGCCAGCATCGCCAGGTACTCCCGGCGGGCCATCCGCACCGCCGTGACCGCCTGGGGTATCGCGGCGAGCAGCAGGCACGGTAGCAGCAGTGGTTGGATGACTGTCACCGCGACGGCGGTGGCGAGTATCCCGACCACGCCGGTGACCAGGTTGACGGTGTGGTCGACGATCCACGCGGCCTCGGCCATCCCCCGGTCGCGGGCGCGGTCCATCTCCTCGGCGAAGCCGGCGTCGTCGAACGCGGCGAGGTCCACCGCCGTGGTGGCCTCGAACAGCCGCAGCTCCACCTGATAGTTGATCTGCGGGGTCAGCCGGGCCTGGGCCCAGCCGGCCGCGATCGTCAGGCCGCCGCGCGCCGACACCGCCGCCGCCGCCACGATCAGCGCCGGCAGGGCCGCGCGGACCCGGTCCGGAGTGGGGCCGGCGGCGAACAACTCGCGCAGCACGCTGGTCGTGGCGAGCAGCCCGAACGTGGTCATCACCCCGGCGGCGATGTTCAGGCCGATGGAGGCGACAGTGTCCCGACGGTTGGTGGCCCAGGCCAGGCCGACCGCCTCGCGGACCAGCCGCGGCAGTCGACGGGCCACCGCCCAGAAGCTGGTGTGGGCGAACTCCTGGGCGTGGTGCAGCCAGTCGCGGTCCTCCAACTCCGGCAGCATCGTGCCCGGTGGATCGTCCGGCTGGTCGTCGTTCTCGACGGAGGTGCGCTGGCGGGCCATCGACTCCACGGGACCCTCCTCGGGGCGGGGATCACGAACGCCGCCCGAGACTACTGCCCGCAACCACCCGATGTCTTTAGGTAGTCGGCGCGTCGCCCGGCAGGTCCGGCGAGCCCTCCGTGATCGGCAGCAGCACCCGGAACGTGGTCCGTCCGGGCTCGGTCTCCACCCGGATGTCACCGTGGTGCTTGTGCACCACGATCCGGTACGAGATGTCCAGCCCCAACCCGGTGCCCGCGCCGACCGGCTTCGTGGTGAAGAACGGCTCGAAGATGCGCGGACGCACCTCGGGCGGGATACCCGGACCGGTGTCGGTGACCTCCACCGCCAGCAGGTCGCCGACCATTCCGGTGCGGACGGTCAGCACACCCTTCTCCCCCATCGCGCCCAACGCGTTGTCGATCAGGTTGGTCCACACCTGGTTCAGCTCGGCCGCGTACGCCGGAACGTGCGGGAGGTCGCGGTCGTACTCGCGGACCAGCTTGACCTCGGCGGGGATCTTCCCCTTGAACATCACGAGCGTGGCATCGAGCAGGTCGTGCACGTCCACCACCCGGTGCGGCGCGCGGTCCAGCTGCGAGTACTGCTTGGCGGCATCCACCAGGCCGGAGATCCGGGTGACCGCGTCGCCGATCTCGCGCATCAGCAGCTCGGTGTCGACCGTGTAGGTGAGCCAGCGCACCGCCGCCTCCAGGTCCGCGGCGCCGACCGCCGCCTTCACCTGCGCCAACCAGGCCGCGTCGAGCCCTCCGCCGACCAGGATCGGCGCCAGGTCCCAGGCCCCACCGACCCCGTGCTCCTCCAGCCAGTCGGTGAGGGTGTCCTCGGCGTCGGCGGTGGCCATCGGGGTCAGCTTCGGCGCGGTGGCGACCCGGGCGACGGCCTCCTCCTGCAACGCGACGAGGCCGTGCAGGGCGCGACCATCGAGCCGGCCGTCGGCGACCATCGCGAGCTTGTGTCGCATCCCGGCGACCCGGTCACGCAGCACAGAGGTGGCCCGCACCGCCGCCGCGGCCGGGTTGTTCAGCTCGTGGGTCAGGCCCGCCGACAGCGAACCGAGAGCCAACAGCCGCTCCCGTTCGCCGACGATGGCCTGGCTGTTCCGCAGGCCGAGGAACAGCCCCTCCAACAGATGCATCGGCATCGGGAACCAGGACCGCAGGGCGTACGCGAAGTCCTCCGCCGGCAGCACGAAGAAGTCCGAGTCGACAAGCGCCCGCATGCTGTTGCGGTAGATCTGGTCGACCTGGTCACCCAGGTACGCCTGGACGGCACCGCCGTACACCCCGCGCTGGTCGGTCCGGCTGACCTCGACGTCGTCGCCGCGCACCTGTCGGCTCAACGCCACCGCGCCGCGCACCAACACGAAGAAGCAGGTCCCGGGCTCACCCTCGGCGTACACGAGGGTGCCGCCGGCACGCTGCTCGACCCGGCCCCGCTCGGCCAACCAGTCGAGCTGCGCGTCGTCGAGAGACTCGAACAGGAACAGGGTGCGCAACTGCGCGGGGGTCAGTCGATCGGACTCGGTGGTCACTGGGCCTCCTTCGCTCGCGACTGCGGGGCTCGCAAAACCGGCTCACTCCTCGCGCTCACTGGGCCTCCTTTGTTCGCGACTGCGGGGCTCGCAAAACCGGCTCACTCCTCGCGCTCACTGGGCCTCCAGGTAACGGTGCACGAGCGAGACGGCCATCGCGCCCTCACCGACCGCCGAGGCGACCCGCTTGACCGACTCGGCCCGCACGTCCCCGGCCGCGAACACCCCCGGGACACTGGTCTCCAGGTGGTACGGGTCGCGCGACAGCGACCAGCCGGCCGGCCGGCGTCCGCCGGCCAGCAGGTCCGGGCCGGTGACGATGAAGCCGCGCCCGTCGCGGACCAGCACCCCGTCCAGCCAGTCGGTGCGGGGCTCCGCGCCGATGAAGATGAACAGCCAGGAGGTGTCGACCGAGCGGGACTCCCCGGTGCGGGTGTCGCACAGGGTGAGCCGCTCCAGGTGGTCGTCACCCGCCCCGCCGACCACCGCCGTGTGCGGGTGCACGGTGATCCGGTCGATCCGTTCCAGCTGGTCGATCAGGTAACGCGACATCGAGGCGGTCAGGTCCGCACCCCGGATCAGCAGGTGCACCCGCGACGCGTACCGGGAGAAGTGCACCGCCGCCTGGCCGGCGGAGTTGGCCCCGCCGACGATGTAGACGTCCTGCTCGACGCAGCTCGGCGCCTCGGTGGCGGCGGCACCGTAGAAGACCCCCCGACCGGTGAAGTCGGCCAGCCCGGGAGCGTCGAGCACCCGGTACGACACCCCGGTGGCCAGGACCACGGTGTGCGCCGCGATCTCGGAGCCGTCGCCGAAGCGCAACAGCCGGGCGCCGCCGGCCTCACTCAGACCGACCACCTCCCGGGCGCTGAGCAGCTCGGCACCGAACTTGACCGCCTGCCGCCGGGCCCGATCGGTCAACTGCGCACCGGAGACGCCGTCGGGAAAGCCCAGGTAGTTCTCGATCCGGCTGCTCTGCCCGGCCTGCCCGCCGGTCGCCCGCCGCTCGACGAGCACCGTACGCAGCCCCTCCGACGCGCCGTACACCGCCGAGCCGAGGCCGGCCGGGCCGCCGCCGATCACCACCAGGTCGTAGAAGTCACACGCCGGCACCACTGTCAACCCGGCGAGCGCGGCCAACTCGGCCTCGCTGGGGGCGACAAGCGCCTTGCCCTCGGGCGT
The DNA here is from genome assembly GCF_043198035.1 of Micromonospora sp. NPDC048898. Classification (NCBI taxonomy): domain Bacteria; kingdom Bacillati; phylum Actinomycetota; class Actinomycetes; order Micromonosporales; family Micromonosporaceae; genus Micromonospora; species Micromonospora sp. NPDC048898. Next base: position 8,191 of record NZ_JBICUF010000019.1, on the reverse strand, counting down.
CACCACAAGCGGTACGTCCGCCTCGGTGGCCCCGGCCGCGTCGAGCAGGCGGGCGCCCTCCGGGTCGTCGGAGAGCATCCACCGGTACGGCACCAGGTTGCGCGCCAGGAAGTCACGGACCTTGAACGAGGGCGCGGACCAGCGGTGCCCGACGACCCGGATCTCGGCGCTCGCCGCGTCCGGGGTGACCGACCACGCCTCCAGCAGCCCGTCGACCACCGGGTACAGCTTCTCCTCCGGCGGGTGCCAGGGTTTGAGCAGGTAGTGGTCCAGGTCGACGACGTTGATCGCCTCGATCGCGGCGTCGGTGTCCGCGTACGCGGTGAGCAGCACCCGGCGGGCGGCCGGGAAGATGTCCATGGCGGCCTCCAGGAACTCCACCCCGGTCATCTCCGGCATCCGGTGGTCGGCCAGGAGCAGCGCCACCTGCTCGCCGCGCAGCTTGACCTCCCGTAACGCGTCCAGCGCCTCCGGCCCGGAGGAGGCCCGCAGCACCCGGTAGCGGTCGCCGTAGCGGCGGCGGATGTCCCGGGCCACCGCACGGGACACCACGGGGTCGTCGTCGACGGTCAGGATCACCGGGTTCGCCATGGCGCCATGAAATCACCTCCTGCCGCTCGGCCGCACCTGGCCCGGGCCGCGCGGCACGGTTGACCGGGTTCGGGATGGGTAAGCCGGGGAGCCGCGTGGGTGGTCGTCCGTCGACGACACGCCCCGCTGTCGCGCACACCTCGGGGGGCCCATGGCGGACGTGTCGCCGACCGGACCGACGACGTCGGGTGGGATCGTTCAGTTGCGGGTGCACGGCGTGTCCGGTGCGGGCGCGGACCAGGTGTTGGACCGGCCGTACGTGCACCAGGTCGCCGGGGACCGCAACGGCGGGTTCTACCGCCCCCGGCCCGGCTATCCGGGGTCCGCCGCGACGGACGGGGTGACGCTGGAGGCGTACCGCTGGAGTGACCTGCCGTCCGGCACGGCCGTGCGGACGCTGTCACTGGTGTTCCTGCTGCCGTTCATGCTGTGCAACGTGGCGATCTGGATGCACCCGGTGCCCCAGGCCCCGAAGAGCGTCGTCGTCGCCCTCGGTAGGGCGCTTGCCCTCAGCCTCACCATGCTCTACGTGCTCTCCATCGTCGGCGTGGTGCTGGACCTGATCGCCTGGCGCTGCATGGGCGACCCGTCCTGCCTGGCGGGCCGGAGCTGGCTGTCCTGGATGGGTGGCCGCCCGGTCGGGCTGCGCCTGGGTGTGCTGGCGCTGGTGGCGATCGCCGCCGTCGGTGTCCTCTGGTGGTTGAGTACCCGCCTGAGCCACTCGTTCGACGCGTTCCACACCGGCGGGCCGGCGACCTCGAGGCATCGGCTGAGCGCGGTCGGCCAGTGGGACGGGGCACCGCTCGTCGGTCGCCTGCGGTCGGTGCACGTCGCCGCCGCCTTCGCCACGCTGGACGGCAGCCTGCTGCTCGCCGAGTCCAGCCAGCACCGCACCTGGGTGATGGCGGTGTTGGTGGTGGCCGTCGGCGCGGTCCTGCTGGCCTGCCTGGTCATGGTCAGCGCGGTGCGGACCTTCGACCGGCCCGAGCCGGCACCCCTGGTGGACGGGCTCACCCGCGGACTGCGCACGATCACCTGCGGCCTGACGATCCTGGTGATCGTGCACGTCCTCGTCAGCCCGGCGCCCTGGCCGCAGAGCCGCGCACTGCCCGGGTACGGCGCCACCGTGGCCGGGTTGTTCGTCAGCCAGACCGTGCTGATCACGGTCCTCGCCGCCGTGGTGATCTCGCGGCGGGGCCGTCAGCAGCGCGTCGGAGGACGGCGGCCCGCGACGCTGCGCGCACTGGGCTCGCCGGTTCTCGTGACGATCGCCGCCGGACTCGCGGTGGCCTTCTCCGCCGAGCTGGTCTACCGGACCGCGGACCTCCTGGACCGGGAGGGGACAACCGCGGACAAGATCGCGACGAGCCCGCCGCTGGCGTACAAGTGGGCGATCTTCAGCTTCTTCCTCGCGGTGCTGAGCGCGTTGCTGGTGGCCGCCCTGGTCACGGTGCTGACCCGACGCCGTCGGTGGCAGGCCGCGCGGGCGATCGTGGCCGCGGACTTTCCGCACGCGCCCCCGGAGGCGGCCGACCGACTGCGCCAGGTCGAACGGGCGGTGGCACGGGCACGGTTCACCGAACGACTGGAGCCGCTCGCCGTGGTGTACGCGGGGCTGGCCGCGCTGGGGCTGGCGACCAGTGCGGTCGGACTGTTCCAGATCTATCCCGGCGACATGACCCAGCGGTTCCTCGGCGTACCCGACGACTTCGTCAACTTCTTCATCGGCATGGGCAGCTATGTGATCGCCGCGATCATTCTCGGTCTCGTGATCGGCGGCCTCTTCGCCTACCGTACGGCCGGGTTTCGCCGGTACGTGGGCGTCCTGTGGGACCTGGGCACCTTCTGGCCCCGCGCGGCGCACCCGTTCGCCCCGCCCTGCTACGCCGAGCGGGCCGTGCCGGAGTTGGCCAAGCGCATCACCTACCTGGTGGACCAGGGGCAGGGGGTGTTGCTGACCGGGCACAGCCACGGCTCGGTGCTGCTCGCCGCCACGGTGCTCCAACTGCCGGCCCGGGTCACCGACCGGGTCGCTCTGCTGACCTACGGGTCGCCCCTGGGCCGGTTGTACTCGCGGCTGTTTCCCGCCTCCGTCGACATGTCGACGCTGCGGGAGGTAGGCGAGCGGGTGGGCTGGCGGTGGGTCAACCTGTGGCGCGACACGGACCCGATCGGCGGCTGGATCTTCGCCTCCCACCGGCCCGGCGAGGCCGAGACGCTGACCGGGCCGGAAGCGATGGTGGATCGTCGGTTGACCGATCCGCAGGACGTGGTGCCGCCGCCCAGCGACAGTGTCCCCCCGCCGATCCTGGGGCACTGGCCGTGCGAGTCCGAGGAGGCGTTCGGGCAGGCGGTGCGGGATCTGGCCGCACGGCTGCACCGCGACCGCCCGGCGGTCGACTGACCCGACCGGGCTGGCGGCCGGATATCGTCTCCGGGTGACACCGTCCAAGAAGCCCGAGCGCCGGCTGATCGCCTCGAACAAGAAGGCCCGGCACGAGTACACCGTGCTGCGCACGTACGAGGCGGGCATCGTGCTGGTCGGCACCGAGGTGAAGTCGCTGCGCGAGGGGCGGGCCTCGCTTGTCGACGCGTTCGCGCACGAGCGCGACGGCGAGATCGTGCTGTACGGCCTGCACATCGCCGAGTACGCGTACGGCACGTGGACCAACCACGCCCCCCGCCGCAACCGCAAGCTGTTGCTGCACCGGGCCGAGATCGACCGGATCCTGGACAAGGTCCGCGAGGGCGGGGTGACCCTGGTCCCGTTGTCGATGTACTTCGAGAACGGCTACGCCAAGGTCGAGTTGGCCCTGGCCAAGGGCAAGCGCTCCTACGACAAGCGGCAGACGCTGGCCGAGCGGGACGCCAACCGGGAGATCGCCCGCGAGCTGGGCAGGCACCTCAAGGGTCACCCCCGCCGCCCCTGACCTCCGTCGGATCGCAGTTCTTTCCCGCGGCGCGTCCGTGGGTCGTTGACGGGGAGCGTTACCGCCGCTTCGTGTCCACCCGTGGGCAACTGCTCAACCAGTCGCCGGAGCTGCGCAACTGCTGACGGTGGGCTCGGGGCGGGCGGGAGCCGCACGGCCCGCCCGCCCCTGCGGCCCCGCCTCCCCTGCCGACCCGCACGCACCCGCGTGCCCGAACACCCCCGCGCCGCCTGCGCACAGGTTCCGGAGCACGACGAGGTCGGCCAGCTGGTCGGCGGCACCCTGCACGTCGGCGACCGTGCAGTGCGGCTGAGACTGTGGGAGGGCGAGGTGATCTCGTACGCTGCCGGGCGTGGGTGACTTCCTCAAGACGACGCTGGCCCGGGTGCCGGACGGATTCGACCTGCCGGAGCCGCTGCGCCTGCTCTTCGCCTGGGTCGACGAGCAGGGTTTCGTGGTGAAAGGGCACGACGGGGATCTGTACGGCTCGTTGAGCGACAACGGCTGGGTGGGCACCTCGATCGAGTTGCGTGGCTACACCGCCGAGCAGACCCTGTCGTACGCACGGTCCTGGTTCGACGAGTCGGTCCCGGATGCGGCCGCACGGTTGTGGCCGTTCGCGCAGACCGGTGGCGAGGGTTCGATGGCCGCGCTGTGGCGCGACGGTCGGGGACAGGTGAGGATCGTTCATCTCGGTTCGGGCAGCGGTTCGATAATGACGTGTGTGCTCGCCGACGATGCGGTCGACTTCCTGCGGCTGCTGGCGATCGGTTACCGGGAGATCTGCTGGAACGAGGAGTTCAGCGCGCCACCCGAGCCGTGGGACGCCGACCACGAGATCGTCAATGCGCCCTACCGGGACTGGCTGCACCGCACCTTCGGGGTCACCGCCCCGGCGACCGGGCTGGAGATCGTGGCGGAGCCCGCCGAGATGGGCGACGAGGACACCACGGACCCGTTTTGTCGCTGGGTCGACAATAAGGAGGTCTGAGCCCGTCACCGGGTCAGGACGCCAGGCGATCTCCGGCTACGAAAATCTTGCCGGAGCCAACTTCATGCCGAGGCAGATACGCCAGATGTGCAGAGGTTCCGCCGGCCAGGTGCTGGGGACGGCACGACGGCGGCGAATCGGCCACCCACGTCCGCCAACAACGAGTAACTGGTGGACGTGACATGGCAGCGCCGGGATCGTGGCAGATCCCGTTCGGTGAAGAGGATGCGTGGTTTGGCAGGCCGGGTGAGGACGCCCAATCATCATTCGCGTCACCACAACGGTCGGCGCCCCGTCGGGCGCTGCAGTTGCAGGCCGACGATCCGACCGTCCCGCCGTTGACCTGACCCACCAGCGGATCAAACGCCGGCCTCACCTTGTCGAGGGGCGACGCCATCGTAGGCACCGGTGACGGTCCTGAGGAGCTCGACATTGCTCGGGTAGGTCGCCGAGAGGAGTTCGCGTATTACGGGTTCACGGTCATAGTCGTCGGCCAGACGTAAGCCGAGGATGACGTTGGCCATCATGCCGGCGGCGAGGGTCTGACTGGCTTGTTCGGGTGTGAGATCTCCGCGGTTGACGAGCACTCGGTAGACGCGGAGGAAGCCGTCTCTGGCGAGTGGCCCGATCTCCGGATCGGTGCCGGCGGTGAAGGCGTGCGCGAGGCAGAGTTGCAATCCCTGCTCCTTGAACAGTTGAAGGTAGGCGGCACCGATACGCGGCGCGAGGTCGCCAGGTGCGTCGTCGTCGATCGTCTGCTCGAACACCTCGACCACTCTGTCGAGCGCGTGCTCGATCGCGGCTCGGATGAGCGCGTCTTTGCTGCCGAACAAAGACACCACGTAGGGCTGGCTCACGGCGGCCTCGCGGGCGATGTCTGCCGTGGTGGTTGCGGCGAAGCCCTTGCTGCCGAAGATCCGGATCGCCGCAGCGAGCACGGAGGCGCGTCGCTGGGACGAGGAGATTCGTTTCTGGCCCATGGTTGACATGTTATCAATCAATCAATAACCTCGGCGTGAGCGCCGGCGATCGGCTCCAGCCGTGCTCTCTCATGTGCGGTGTCACGTCGCGGACGCTGCGGGACAGCTCGCCGATGGGGCGTGACACCGTGCAGTCCGGGACGACGAGGGGACCGGGTATGGACGTGCTGATGTTCGCCACCGTCGCGGTGCTGGGGTTCACGGCGTGCGCCGAGTTCGGCTCCTATGCTTTTGTGCATCCGGTGGTCAAGCGTCTGGCGCCGCGTGACCACATCCTGGTCGAACAGGGCCTGCTGCGTACCTTCGGTATTGTGATGCCGGTGCTGATGACGGCTTCGCTCGTGCTGGCTGTCAGCTACGCGGCCCGCCCTGATGGGGCGGGGTTGCCCGAGGTGTTGCGTTGGGTTGCGGCCGCGACCTGGGCCACGGGCATCGTCACGACCGTGGTCGTGAACGTGCCGATCAACCTGTCCACACTGCGCTGGGACAAGGATTTCCCTCCGGAGCGCTGGCAGGAGCGCCGTAACCGCTGGGAGTGGTTTCAGGGATACCGTTCGTGGGCCTATCTCGCGGCCTTCCTGCTCGTCGCTCTCTCGGTCGCCACGGTCGGCTGAGAGAGTGTGGGGTTACCCATGCGGTGCCCGTGGGACGAGGTGGCGTGGTCTTCATGGTCGTCGTCCACCTCGTAATCTTCCGTACCAGGACGGCCCGTCATGAGGCACCTCATGACACGTCAGGTCAGGAGTTCGCGGGCCAGGGCCTCCGTCCACCAGCGCTCGACCTGATCGGGTTGCCAGCCGCGTTCGCCGGTCAGTGTGGTGTAGACGTCGATGTTGCAGATCGCCGCATAGATATCGACGGCCGACCGTATGTCTAGTCCTTCCCGGAGAACGCCGCCCGGCCACGACGAGAACACCTGGATCCTGGTCTCGTCCCCCCGCTGACGGCCGTCGCGGTAGACGCTCGCCAGCGCAGGCTCGGTGCGGCCCGCCTCGCGTACGAGCGCGATGATGTCACCGGCACGCTCGAAGAGCCGCCGGTCGTAGCCGGCCATCGCCGCGAGCTGCCGCACCGGATCGTTCTCGGCCCCTTCCAGTTCGGCGAGCGACTGCGATGGATTCGCGGCGATGTCTGCTGCGTCGGCCAGGGCCTGGATCAGCCCGGTCTTGTTCCCGTACACCGCGTAGACGGTCGGCACCGAGACCCCCGCCTCCCGTGCCACGTCACGTACCGTGGTCGCCGCCCAGCCGCGGGAGAGGAACAGTCGACGAGCGGCGCTGGCGATCTCACCCCTGGTCTCTGCCGCTTGCGCCACCCGGCGCAGTGATTCGTACCTCCGCCTGCCTGTCTCGTCGGTCAATGGCTTGCCTCTTTCAGTTTCCGAGCCTTATATTGAATATATGTTGCGTAAACTCGACGTCGGAAGCACCTGGACGTTCTCGCGGATCGCCGGACTCGCCGGACTCGGCTTCGCCATCCTGATCGCCTCCACCAACGCCTTCCTGGTGCCAGCCGGCCTGCCCCACACCGGCGCTGAGACCAACGACGTTGTCCAGTTTTTCACCACCCAACAGAACACCGTCGGCCTCGCGTCAGCACTCGCCCCGATCGCCTGGGTGCTGGCAACCCTGTTCGGCGCCGGCGCGGTCTCCGTGCTGTGGCGATCCGACCGCGAGCACGGCACAGCCTGGTCCCTGGTCGGATTCGCCGGAGTGATCATGCAGAACGTCACCTTCACCGGCGTGATGGCCACCCGGCTCGCACTCGCGTCGACGACCGCGCAGGACAGCAGCACGATCGCCGGAATCTGGGCACTACACAACGCGCTGTTCGTCTTCAACGGCACCTTCCTGGCACTGGCCATGACCGGCCTGTCCATCAGCGGCCGACGCGCCGGCCTGATCCGCCGCTGGCACAGCGGGATCGGTCTGCTTGCCGCCGCACTCCAGTTCGGCTCGGCCGTGCTGAGCCCTCTGGCCATCGACGACCCCGGCACGGTCGGCCTCCTCGGCCTTGTCGGCTGGCTGATCTGGGTCGTGTGGGTCGTCGCCTACGGCATCACCCTGATCCGCCCGACATCCCGTTCCCATCCAGGCGATACCGAACAACCGACGCACCGGTCCCGTTGAGTCATTTCGATCAGACCATCGGCAGGCCGATCTACCCGACGGTCAGCGTCACCATCCAGCACAGCAGCGCGTCGAACCGCCGGAGAGCGCGCAGGCATCGACATCCGCTCATCGGCAGATCCGGACGCCGTTGGACCCGCCTACGCGTCGCATCTCGTTGTGCGAGTTGGCGTACGCGGCTGTGCAATTGACCCCGCACGCCGGCACCAAGGCGCCAGCCCGCTGGTGCCCCCGACGGCGGGATTTTACGCAGGACCGCGGCGGAGCAACATCTGGGTAGTTGCGCGGATCTTGATGACGAGCACCGTGCTTGGGCGGGGCCGCAGCGGGTTCGGGGTGACTGGCGTCCGTTGGTCACGCTCCATCCAGGAAGTAGTGGCCTCACCAACGCGCCGACGAACCCCCAAAGTCGGCACCACAACTCCATGATCGCCAAGCCGGGCCCAACCCACTCCCCGATCGGGCACTTCCTTGACAACGCCGTTGCGTTAGGGCTGTGATCGGCGGGTCAACCCCTGCTGAGTAGTGAGAACGGGACTCCTGATAGATCAACTTGTGTCGAGCAAGAAG
>NZ_JBICUF010000018.1:0-137391 GCF_043198035.1 Micromonospora sp. NPDC048898 | reverse complement strand
TCGTCCCAGTCCCGCTGCGCCTGCGACAACGCCGAACCCGCCGCCCCCGCATCCGACCGATACGAATCCGGCCCCGCCGCCGCCTCCGGCGGCCGATCCGCCACCTCCTGCTCATGACGCTCATCAGCCTGCCTCGCCCGATCCGCCCGACCCCGCGCCGCCTGCAACGCCGCCCACAAACCCGGCGCACGCTGCGCCAACGGACGCATCCGATCCTGCAACGACGCCAACGAACCCGCGAACACCGTCAACCCGGTCGACACCCGCCCGAACGCATCACCAGTCACCCGCAGATGCCCTGGCATCTGCGCGTTCAGGCCCTCCCGGAACAGATCCCCCTCCGGACCCACGAACTGACTCGTATCCAAACCCGTGATCTGCCCCGCCGCCTGCGTCGCCGCCGAACCGAAGCCCTGCCACCGCGACGCCGACGAGCGAATCGCCGACGGATCACCATCCATCCGAAACAGATGCGCCGGAAACTCAGCCACCGCGCCAGGACCTCCCCCGTGTCCACGCCAAACCAGCCCGCAGCCCTCGCAACACCCGACACAGGGCAGTTATCCACCCGGCACCACGGACCAGGACGAGCCCCGGTGAGGTCGCCCTACCGCCATTCGAACATAGACATCTGGCGAACTTTGACCGTTGCTTCAGTCGCATTTGGCACCATGTGCGCAGATCACCGAAACCGCTACCCGCCGACGTGTAAACGATCAACCAGAACGGGCAGGGCAGGATGAGCTGCCCTGGTCACGGTCGGCGGCGCTGCCCCGGAGGTGGGGCAGTTCTACAGGCTGCCGTGGCGCACTGCCGCCGCGTCCAGGCCCGGCCCCGCGCGCCCGGCCGCCACGAAGCCGGGCGTGGGGACACCGCCGGGTGCGGGGGCGACGCCGACAGTGACCACCAGGTCGGCCACCCGCAGGGTTCGCCAGACCGCGGACCCGTCGGCCGGCGTACTCAGTCCGTGGCGACGCCACCACGCGGCCACCGGGACGTCGGCCAGCTTGCAGCAGCACTCGGCGCGGGTCCACCGCGCCCAGAAGTCCTCCACGCCGAACCGGCGGGCCAGCGCCGGGGGCACCGGGGCGTCGGCGCGTTCCGCGTCGATGGCCACCCGCCACCCCGGCGTCCGCGGGCCGTACCAGCCGACGCACCGTCCGTCGTCGAGGTGACTGCGGGTCGCCGCGTCGGCCAGGTCGGCGGGGGCGCCGATCCGCAGGTGCTGTTCGGCGACGGCGAGCAACCCGGGCACCGGGCGGGGCCGGACCAGCCGGTCGAGGTCAGATGGAGGCGGCACCGTCCACCACGATGACCTGGCCGTTGATGTTGGTGTGTTCCCGCAGCAGCATCCGCACCACCGGCGTGACCTCCGCCGGCTCGGTCAGGTGGCCGGTCGGGGTGCGGCGCACGATCTGGTCGAGCTGGGTCGGGCCGAGCACGGCGGACATCTCCGAGGCGAAGAAGCCGGGCGCGACCGAGTTGACGAGCATCCGGCCACCCAACTCGCGCGCGAGCGAGCGGGTGGCGGCGTCCATGCCGCCCTTGGTGGCCGAGTACGCGACCAGACCCGGGAAACCGCGCTGCCCGCAGATCGAGGTGATGTTGACGATCCGCCCGCGCATGCCCTTGCCGAGCATCCGGCGGATCACCAGCCGGGTCAGCTGGAGCGGGGCCGTCAGGTTGGTCTCGATGATCCGGGCGATGTCGTCGGCGGCGGTGTGCGCGTGCAGCGAATCCTGCCCCATGGCGGCGTTGTTGACGATGCCGTCGATCGGGCCCAGGTGTTGCTCCACCTCGCGGACGAAGCTCTGCGCGGCCCGCAGGTCGGTGACGTCCACCGAGCCGACGTGCACCCGGTCGGGGTGCTCGGCGGCGAGCTTCTCCAACTCGGGGGTGATGGTGCGGGCGAACGCGGCGACGCGTACGCCCGCGTCGAGCAGGTCGGTGACGATGGCCAGGCCCAGCCCCCGGGAGCCGCCGGAGACGAGGACGACGGAGCTGGGCGGGACGAGCTGGGTGTCGGCGGGCTCAGACATCGCTCTTCAGGGTCTCCTTGACGGGAATGTCGGTCAGGACGCGAATGCGGCGTGGCACCGCGTGCTCGGGAAGCCGCTCCGCGCACCAGCGGACCAGCGCGGCCTCGTCCGGCACCCCGGCGTCGACCGAGGCCGGACCGACCGGAGCCGGGTTGGCGGGAGCCTGGCCAACGGAAGCCGGGTTGGCGGGGGTCAGGACGACCTCGGCGACCACCATCCGGCCGAGCACCGGGGCGCGGCGGCCGGTCACCCGGGCCCAGGCCACCGCGGGATGCCCGGCCAGCACACCGCGGACCACACCGGCGGAGACCTTGCTGCCGCCCACGTTGATCTCGTCGGAGTCGAGTCGGCCGGTGATCAGCACCCGGTCGTCGCGCACCTGCACCCGGTCTCCGGTGCGGATCGGGCCGGCCAACCCGGCGCCGTGGTGTGGGGAGGTGACCACCAGCTCGTCGTCGCGCACGGACAGCGTCGGCCGGCCAGGGGTCTCCCGGTCCAGCCACTCGACCGGGAACCCGGCCCGTCCGTCGTGCACCACAACGGACGCCCCCACCTCGGAGGAGGCGTAGATCCAGGAGATCCGGGCCGTCGGGAAGACCTCCCGGAGCTGGTCCAGGATGGCCTGGTCCACCGGCTCGCCACCGAGGGTGAGCTGGCGCAACGGCACCCGGGCGAGCGCGTCGGCATCGCGGTAGAGGGTGCGTCGCCAGAAGGTGGGGGTGCCGGAGGCGGCGTCGACCCCGTGCGCGGCGGCGACGCTGGGCCAGTCGTCCAGCTCGTCGGGCTCGACCACCACGAGGTGCTGGCCGGGCTGGGTCAGTGACAGGGTGACCACCTGCCACCAGGCGTACGTGCCCGGGGCGTACGGGCAGAGCCAGGTCCGCTCGGGCTGCTCGGCCCGCACGGTGGTCAACGTGTCGAGGGTGTGCCCGACCCGCTTGGGACGGCCCGTCGAGCCCGACGTCAGCAGCCAGAGCCGGCCGGGCTCGGCGGCTCGGGGCCGGGTCGGCAGGCTCGGGTGCAGCCCGTCGTCGTCGAGGACGCCAACGGTGAACCCGGCCTCCAGCAGCTCCGAACGCATCGCCGCGTCGGCCCGACTCGCGGTGCTGAGTAGCAGCTCGGTGCCGTGCACGGCGTGCTGCCGTGCGGCGGTGAGCGCGTGCACGGCGCGGTGGGCGAGCACGGCGGCCGGGTCGGGCAGCGTCGGCGTGGGCAGTGCGCGCCAGGTCAGCGCGGCACCGCCGACGACGATCCGGTTGTCGGCACCGGCCGGCTCCGGGGGCGCGGGGATGGGGTCACGCGCCGTCGCGACGGTCACTGGTGCTGAAGCTCGACGAGGAAGTCGAGGACGTCTCCGACGGTGGCGATGCGGCGCAGGCCGGGGGCGTCGAAGTTGAGCTCCTCCCCCGTCTCGTCCTCCACCCGCAGGGCCAACTCGGAGAAGTCGAGCGACCGGAAACCAATCTCGCGCAACTGCGCCGCGTCGTCGGTGGGCAGCTCCTTGTCCTGGTTCTTCAGCACCTGAGCCATGAGGTCGCGGATCTGCGCGCGACTCAATTCGTTCATGCGCCGCAGTCTACAACCCGCCGAATGCTTATCCGCTTTCCCGGTAGCCCCGGGTAAGGTGCTCCGACCGGACGAGAAGAGCGAGGAAAGCGAGACGCACGTGCTGCGCGAAGCGACGGCGGACGACGTTCACCTGATGTTGTCCTGGCGTAATCAGGAAACCAATCGCCAGGTCAGCAAGACCAGCCACGAGATCACCGCCGAGGAACACGCCAGGTGGTGGTCGGCGGTCCGCGGCGATCCGTCCCGGCGGGTGCTGGTGTACGTCCGCGACGACCGGCCCTGCGGTGTGGTCACCTTCTTCGACCTGCGGTTCGACGGCCCTCGCACGGGGGCGTGGGGCTTCTACCTCGACGCCGACGGGCTGGCCGAGCGGGACGAGACGCTGCCCGCCTGGCTGGGCGTCATGCGGGAGGCCGTCGAGTACGCGTTCGACGGGCTGCACCTGGACCGACTCGACGGCGAGGTGCTCGGCGACAATACCGTCGTACGACAGATGAACAGGCGTTTCCGATTCGTCGAGGGCACCCCGCGAGAAGAGCTGTCCGACGGTCGGAAAATCACCGTCATCCCGATTTCCCTGGCTCGGGCCGACCGCCGCCAGCGCTGATTGTCGTACCTATTCGGGTAATGGCCCCGAATCATTAACCGATGGTGTTCCCGGTGGACATCCGCCGTTCACGAATGGTGGTGTCCACCGGGGCGGTCAGGCCCGTCGCCAGGCCGCCCAGTGTTGCACCGGGTTGCCGCCGAGCCGGACGAAGCCGTACGCCGTGCCGTCCCAGTCGTCGGGTTGACCGGGCGCCCAGCGGGCGAACACCACCTGCGCGGCGGCCGGCGGCTGCTCGCCGAACCACCGGACGTCGGTCCAGGTCACCTGGTGGCTGAGGTTGAACCGGAGGACGTAGTGCACGCCGGTCGAGGCCCAGACCCGCTCGCCGGGGCGTACGCCGACGTCGGCCACCCGGGGTGTCGGCGCGGTGCTCGCGACGGCCGGCCGCACGATGCGGTGCTCGATCACCTGCATGGTGACGAGGTTGGCCACGACGAGCACACCGAACATCGGCAACCGCAGTCGGGGCACCAGCGCGGCGGCGACGAGCAGCAGACAGCCGGCGATACCGACGAGCGACCCGAGCACCGGCCGCATCTCCCGCAAGCCCCCGGTCAACGCCACCAGGTCCGGCGCGCTGAAACCGCCGTAGCGCAACCGGTGCCCCTGGCTGGCCACGTACGCGAGGCGGGCGGCGATCAGCGCACCGCCGCCGACCAGCAGGGCCACCGCGACGGCTGCCCGGCGCAGCGCCACCCGGCGGCCGGCGGTGAGCAGCACCCCGAGGCCGACCAGCAGCCAGAACGGCGCCAGCATCTGCACGTAGCGGCCGTAGATGGCGTCCAGTGGCTTACCGGTGATGCCCGCCAGGATCACCGACGCGCCGCCGGCCACTCCGACGGTCACCACGAGCGCCACGCCCATCGTCCAGCGGGCCGCGTCGCCGTGCCGTGGACGCCACAGCTCACGCACGGCCGCGGCCCAGGCCACTCCGGCCATCCCGAACGTGATCACCACGAGGTACCAGAGTTGGGTGGTGACGCCCGCGCCGACGCGGACCACGCCCCGCACCGAGGCGACCGCCTCGACCGTGCCGCCGCCGGGGGTGCTGCCGAGCAGGTAGACCTTGTCGCCGAGGTGGCGGATGGCGGCGGCGTTGACGAGTGCCATGGCGAGCACCGGCAGCAGCGCCGCGAGCACCGCGGGCGGGCCGATCCGGCGGCGGACCAGCAGCAGCAGGACCAGACCGGCGTGCACCGCCACGATCACCAGGCCACGGGAGTGCAGCAGGTGGAACGCGCCGGCCAGTAGACCGACGGTGGCGGCGGCGAGCGGGCCGGGCCGCCCGATCCACAGGTGTACGGCGAGCAGCCAGGCGACCACCAGCGGCGCCATCACCGTATCGATCATGGCGATGCCCGCGTAGAAGGCGGTGGCCGGCAGGGTCGCCGCCGCGACCGCGGCGAGCAGCGCGTACGAGCGGCGCAGGCCGAGCAGACGACGGCCGAGCAGGTACGCCAGTGGCAACAGCGTCGAGTTCGCCATCGCGTTGATCAGCTGGACGATCCGGTAGCTGTCGGTGAAGTCCCGGTCGCCGAGGAACGCCGGCGAGATCAGCATCGGGTAACCGACCCGGCGCAGCAGGTCGTTCTCGCTGCTGAACCCGCCCGGCCCGCCGGCCAGCGCACGGGCGGTGTTCAGGTAGCTGTCCTCGTCGGTGTGCGCGATCGGCAGCACGATGTGCCGGGACAGCCACATCCGCCAGGCGACGCTGAGCACCCAACCGACGACCAGCAGCACCGGCACCAACCAGCGTCGCGCCGGTGCGGGGTCCGGTGTCCGCGCCAGCGTCGCCGGCCGTTCGATCACGTCGCTACCGGATGCCATCAACGCCTCCAGAACTGCCGGCCGGACCGGTCCCGCGCGCACGACCGCCGGGCCTGCGGCCCGCGCCGGTGACGCGTGGGTGACCCGCTCGCACCGAGCCGATGCGGATGTCGGGTGAACGCGCGACCGGCCGCGAACCGGGCTGCCGGGTCACTCGCGCGGGTCACTGTAACGGCCCAATGTGGCCAGGTCAGGCCCGTTACGGATCGGTCGGAAGTGTTTGCCTACGCGGTGCTTGGCATTCACGGGAGCACCGGGCGCGGTTAACCCGCGAGCGTCGGGGAGTTAACCCGCCATGGCTAGCGTCTCACCCCGGTCGGCCGGCCGAGGGCCGCCCGTTCATCCACGAACACGGGAGCACCACATTGAGTGAGTTGAATGGATCGTCCATTCTGATCACCGGGGGAACGGGTTCCTTCGGCAGGACCTTCCTCCGGCACATCCTCACCGAGGCCGACCCCGCCCGTGTGGTGGTGTTCTCCCGCGACGAGCTCAAGCAGTACGAGCTGCGCCAGCAGCTCGGTGACGACCCGCGGCTGCGCTGGTTCATCGGCGACATCCGGGACCGGCACCGCCTCACCCGGGCGATGCACGGCGTGGACCACGTGGTGCACGCCGCCGCGCTCAAGCAGGTGGACACCGCGGAGTACAACCCCTCGGAGTACATCGCCACCAACATCACCGGCTCGCAGCACGTCGTCGACGCCGCGATCGAGGCCGGCGTCAAGAAGGTCATCGCGCTCTCCACCGACAAGGCGTCCAGCCCCATCAACCTGTACGGCGCGACCAAGCTGGTCGGCGACAAGCTGTTCGTCTCGGCCAACCACTACGCCGCCCAGCACCCCACCCGGTTCTCCGTCGTGCGCTACGGCAACGTGGTGGGCAGCCGCGGCTCGGTCGTCCCGCTGTTCCGCCGGCTGGCCGCCGAGGGCAAGAGCCTGCCGATCACCGACAAGCGGATGACCCGCTTCTGGATCACGCTCGACCAGGCCGTGCAGTTCGTCATGGACTCGTTCGACCAGATGCAGGGTGGCGAGTTGTTCGTGCCGCGCATCCCGAGCATGCGCATCCTCGACCTGGTCGAGGCCGTGGCCCCGGACGCCACCACCCACGAGATCGGGATCCGGCCGGGCGAGAAGCTGCACGAGGAGATGATCGCCCCCGACGACAGCCGGCGGACGCTGCGCGCCGACGGCCGGTTCATCGTCCAGCCGACGATCGCCACCTGGGGCTACCAGCCGCCGGTCGACTGCGACCCGGTGCCGGACGGCTTCGCCTACCAGTCGGACACCAACGACGAGTGGCTCACCGTCGAGCAGCTGCGCGACATGCTCGGCCTCACCGCATGACGGGGATGCTCCCGTACGGCCGGCACTCCATCACCGAGGACGACATCGCCGCCGTCGCCGGCGTGCTGCGCGGCGACTGGCTCACCACCGGTCCGCAGGTCGACGCCTTCGAGGCCGACCTCGCGGCCTGGGCCGGCGGGGTCGGTGTCGCCGCCGTCTCCAACGGCACCGCCGCGCTGCACGTGGCGTACGCGGCCGCCGGGGTGGGACCGGGCGACGAGGTGGTCGTCCCGCCGATGACGTTCGTGGCGACCGCCAGCAGCGCGGTCGCCCTCGGCGCGAAGATCGTGTTCGCCGACGTCGACGACGAGACGTTCTGCCTCGACCCGGCCGCGGCGGCCGCCGCCGTCACCTCGCGGACGAAGGTCGTCGCCGCTGTCGACTACGCCGGCCACCCCGCCGACTACGACGCGCTACGCGGGTCGGTCGCGGGCAGCGAGGCGTTGCTGCTCGCCGACGCGGCGCACTCGATCGGTGGGACGTACCACGGTCGGCCGGTCGGCTCGCTCGCCGACCTGACCACGTTCTCGTTCTTCCCCACCAAGAACCTGACCACCGCCGAGGGCGGCGCCGTCGCCGCGCTGGACCCGTGGATCCTGCGGCGGGCCCGCCGCTTCCGCGGCGTCGGGGTGGTCCGCGACCGCGACGAGCTGCGCTTCGCCGACGAGGGCGGCTGGCACCAGGAGGTGCACGAGTTCGGGCTGAACTACCGCCTGCCGGACGTGCTCTGCGCCCTGGGCCGCAGCCAACTGCGCCGGCTCGGCGAGTTCAAGGCCCGACGCGCCGCCCTGGTCGCCCGCTACGACGAGGCACTGGCCGACCTGGACGGCGTACTCCGGCCGACCCGCCGGTCCTGGGCGGACCCGGCCTGGCACCTCTACCCGATCCGGGTGCTCGACGGGCGTCGCCGCGAGGTGTACGACCGGATGCGCGCCGCCGGCATCGGCGTCCAGGTCAACTACCTCCCGGTGCACTGGCACCCGGCCTTCGCCGACCTCGGCTACCGGCGCGGGTCCTGCCCGGTGGCCGAGTCGTTCTACTCCCAGCAGCTGTCCCTGCCGCTCTACCCGGGGCTCGGCGACGCCGAGCAGGATCGCGTCATCGACGCGCTGACCGCGGCCCTGCGGGTCGGCTCGGTGCGTTCCGCCGCCTGATGGGAACCTGATGCACCACGCCAACCACTTCTACGGCCACGCGCACGTGCTGGCCCGCTACGCCGGTCTCGGTGACCGGCACCCGCCGCGGATCAACGGGTACGTGCAGCACGGCTGGAACATCGGCGACGGCCTGGCACCCGGTCACCCGTACGCCGAGCGCGCCCCGAGCCTGCTCTGGTCCGAACAGACCCGTCGGCGGGCCTGGTCGGTGGGGCGGCGCAACGTGGTCGTCATCGGCGCCCCGTTCAGCTACCTGCTGGCCCTGCGCCCCGAGCAACCGCCGGACGAGGAACGGGAGGGCACCATCTGGTACCCGTTCCACGGGTGGGAGGGCCAGCACGTCAAGGGCGACCACCGGAAGTTGATCGCCCTGATCCAGGACACCGAACCCGGCCCGGTCACCGTCTGCCTCTACTGGCACGAGTACCGGATGCGCAGCGTCCGCCGGCTCTACGAGCGCGCCGGTTTCCGGGTGATCTGCCACGGCTACCGGGGACACTGGTGGAAGGACACCGACCCGGAGTTCCTCGACAAGCAGTTGACCGAGCTGCGTCGACACCGCCGGGTAGCATCCAACCGGCTGACCAGTGCGATCTTCTACGGCATCGCGGCCGGCTGCGAACCGGCGGTCTACGGCGACCCGATGATCCTGTCCAACGAGGACCCCACCTTCGGCGGCACGGCTCGCATCCGGCGGCAGTGGCCGCAGCTGCACGGCCCCGAGGTCGACGTGCCCACCGCTGTCGAGATCGCCCGCGCCGAGCTCGGCACCGACCACCGCTGCACGCCGGCAGAGCTGCGGGAGCTGCTCGGTTGGGCGAACCTCCAGGAGGAAGAGGACCACCGTGACGACTGAGAGGCTGTCAGGGAACCCCGGGGCGAGCGAGGCGGAGTCCAGGCGGCGATCCGGCAAGGCGGCGGGGGGGGGGGGGGCCCGGGGGGTTTGCCCCCCCCCCCCCCCCCCCAACGCCGCCGGTCGTCGGCTGGGCCCGTCGCAGCCGCTGCGGGGTTCCCCGACAGCCTCTGCGACGGCACCCGCCGGCCGGATCACCCTGCCCGGCGGCGAGATGCTGGCCTGGTCCGACCTGCCGCAGAAGCGGTTGGCCGACGGTGGGCCGATCGCCGCGCTGGCCGCCCGGCTCGTGCCGCCCGGCGCCCGGGTGCTGGTGGCCGGCCCACACGACCCGGCCCTGCTCGACCAGCTCGGCCACGCCGAGGTGACAGGTCTGCTGCGCAGCCACCCGGACGCGGTCGCGCTCGCCCAGCGCGCCGCACACCTGGTGGTGGGCGGCCCGGCCGGGTTGCCCGACGACGAGACGTACGACGTGGTGATCGCCGCCGCCGGGCTGGACCCGGTGGAGTCGGTGGAGGGCACCCGCCTCGGGTGGGACGGCGTGCTGGCGCGACTGGTCGCCGCCCTGCGACCCGGCGGCACGCTGCTGCTGCGCGTGGACAACCCACTCGGCCTGCACCGACTCGTCGCCACCACCCCCTGGTACGCCGGCCGGGAGGATTCCGCGTGGACGATCGGCGGTGTCCTCGACCGGACCCACCCGGCCAACCGGGACCAGCTCCGCGAGCGGCTCACCGCGGCGGGGCTGCGGCCGGGAACGTGCTGGGCCGCGTACCCCGACGCCGGCACCCCGACGGCGCTGCTCGACGCCGACCACCTCGACTCCGACGCCGGCTCCGGCCTCTTCGACGCGGTGCTGCACGGCGCCTGCGCCGGCGGTTTCACCGGCGACACCGTGCTCCAGGACCCGGCCCGACTGGCGGTGGACGCGCTGCACGCCGGCCGCGCCGCCGACCTCGCACCGGGCTGGCTGGTGCTCGCCCACCGGCCCGCCGACCCGGCGACTCCCCCCGCACCGGCCGTCGACCGGGATCTGCCGGTGGTGCTGGTGCAGACCGGACGACCCGGGATCGGCGTGCTGGAGGTGCGACACGGCCCGTCGGGTTGGCGCTGGGGGCTCACCGCCACCGCCGGCACGAACCAGCCGGCCGCCGCACCGTTCGCCAGCCGCGAGGCCGCGTACCGGGACGCGGACGCGCTGACCGGGCCGGTGCCGTCCGGCCGGCTGCTGCGTACCCTGCTGCTCGACGCGGCCCTGCGCCGCGACCTGGCCGGCCTGCGCACGCTCCTGCACGGGTACGCGGGCTGGCTCGCCGACCAGGCCGACACCGACGGTCGGATCGGTGGCGCGGCGGCGCTGGCCGGCACCGACAACCTGGTCGTCGACGGCGAGCGGTACGCGGTGCTCGACCCGAGCTGGCGCGCCACCGACGCCCTGCCCGCCGACGTGGTGCTGGCCCGCGGCCTGTGGCGCTTCGCGGCGGGCCTGCTCACCGGCGGGTACGCCCACCCGTGGTCGTCCACCCTCGACGTGGCCGGCCTCACCGTGGTGCTCGGCGGCCTCGCCGGCCACGACCTGGACCGCGCGACGGTCGCCGAGGCGGTGGAGGCCGAGGCGGCCATCGCCGCCGCCCTGCACGGGCTGGACCCCGACGGCAGGATCCACCTCGCCACCGAGCTGCACGCCGTCGCACCGACCGACCCGCCGGTAGGTGCACGCAGCTACCAACAACTGCGCGAGGCGTGGCTGCGCCAACGCGAGGAACTCACCCGGCTGGCGGCACTGACCGCCTGGACCGAGGAGCTGCTCACCTCCCGGGAACGGGCGCTGCGCCGGGCCGAGACGACGATCGGCCTGCTCAGCGGATCACTCAGCTACCGGGTGGGCCGGCTCGCCATCACCCCGGCCCGACTGGCCAAACGGGGTGCCCGCGCCGCCAAGCGCCGAGCCACCGCCGTGCTCGCCCCGAAGGAGGAGGAGCAGCAGTGACCGGCGTACCGGCACCCGGGCTGACCCCGACGCCCGGCGCGGCCCCTCCGGACGATGCGGGGCCGCGGATCGTCGGCATCGTGCAGGCCCGGATGGGATCGTCGCGGCTGCCCGGCAAGGTGCTCCGCCCGCTCGCCGGGCGGTCCGTGCTGGGCCGGGTGGTGCGCGCCGCCCGCGACAGCGGTGTCCTGGCCGACCTCGTCGTCGCGACCAGCACGGACACCGCCGACGACGCCGTGGTGGCCGAGTGCGCCCGGCTGGGCGTGCCGTGCCACCGCGGGCCGGTCGACGACGTCCTGGATCGCTTCGTGGGCGCCCTCGCGGCGCACCCGGGGGACGCGGTCATGCGGTTCACCGCCGACTGCCCGCTGCTCGACCCGGAGATCATCACCCTGGTCGCGGCGGTGTACCGGGCGGTCCCCGGGCTGGACTACGCGAGCACGTCGATCGCCCGCACCCTGCCCCGCGGACTGGACGTCGAGATCATCCGAGCGGAGACGCTGCGTACCCTGGGCCAGCTCGCCACCGACCACCACCGGGTGCACGTGACCTCGTACGCGTACACCCATCCGGAGCTGTTCCGGGTGCTGGGTGTGACGCTCACCCCGGACCGGTCCGACCTGCGGCTCACCCTCGACACCGAGCAGGACTGGGCGCTGGTCAGCGCGGTCGTCGACCACTTCGGGGACGTCAGCGTGCCGCTCGCCAAACTCGCCGACTGGCTGCACGGGCAGCCGCGACTGCGCGGCCTCAACGCCGACGTACGGCAGAAACAGCTGGAGGAGTCCTGAGTACACCGCGGGTCGGGCTGCGCTGCGACGCCGGGCGCCGGCGTGGCGTGGGTCACCTCGTGCGCTGCCTCGCGCTCGCCGAGGAGTTCCTCGCCCGCGGCGCCCACGTCGCCGTGTTCGGCACCGTCGAACGGCTCGCCTGGGCCACCACGGAGCTGGCCGCACGAGGCATCCCCCTGCACCCGGGCCCGGAAACGCCGGCCGAACTGGTCGAGGCAGCCCACCGCCACGAGCTGGACGTCATGGTCCTCGACTCCTACGAGCTGGACCCGGCCGGGGCGGACGCCCTGCGCGCCGCCGGCGTGTTCACCCTCGCCATCATCGACGGGGACAGCCGGGGCCAGGCCGCGGACCTCTATCTCGACCAGAACTTCGGCGCGGAGCTGACACCCCTGGGTCCCGGCGCGGAACTGCCGGACCGGGATGTCGGGGCCGGGGCGGAACTGCCGGGCCGGGATGTCGGGGCCCGGGCTGGGCTGCCGGGCCGGCTGCTCGCCGGAAGCCGGTACGCCCTGCTGCGCGACTCCGTGATCGGCGCCCGGCCACCGGTCGCCCCGCCCGCCACGACGGTGAGCCGCCCCCGGGTGCTGGCCTTCTTCGGCGGCACCGACGCGGTCGGCGCGGCACCGGTGCTGACCCGGGTGCTGGTCGCCACCGGCCATCCGATGGATCTCACGGTCATCGTCGGCCGACCCGAGCTGGAGGCGGAGGTCGAGGACATCGCCCCCGGCCGTGGGCAGATCATCCGGCCGATCCCGCCCACCACCTCGCTACCGACCCTGATCACCGAAGCGGACCTGGTGGTCAGCGCCGCCGGCACGTCCACCTGGGAACTCTGCTGCCTCGGGGCACCCAGCGCACTGGTCTGCGTGGTGGACAACCAACGCGAGTCGTACACCCGGGTGGTGCGCCACGGCCTGGCCGCCGGTCTCGGCGAGCTGCCGGAGCTGACCGCCGGCGGCATCGCCGGACGAGCCGCCCGCGCGACGGCGGCGCGGACCCTGCACGGGCTGCTCAGCTCACCGCAGCGGCGCGCGACGCTCGCCGCGCAGGCCTGGTCGACAGTCGACGGGCAGGGCCGGGCCCGGGTCGTGGACGCGGTGTTCGACGCCGTGCGCGCCGCCGCCGTCACGCGCTGACCGCAGCGGGCCGACGCGCTCCACCCCTAGCACGGGTGTACGAAAGTGCTGCTAGGGTGGCCGTATGACGCAGGCCGCCTACCAGCCGTCGATGCTCGACCTGGCCGACGCCGGGCCGGCCCTGGGGCCCCTGCCCGGTCTGCTCCGCCGGCACCAGCTCAGCCGGGGCGCCTGGGTCGACCACCTTCCCGGCTGGGTGCACGGCTCCGACGCCGTCCTCGACACCCTGCTCACCGAGGTCCCCTGGCGGGCCGAGCGGCGCACCATGTTTGACACCGAGGTCGACGTGCCCCGCCTGCTCTGCTGGTATGACGGCGACCGGCAACTGCCCCACCCGGTGCTCACCGAGGCCCGGGCCGCGCTGACCCGGCACTACGCACCCGAGCTGGGCGAGCCCTTCGTCACCGCCGGCATGTGCCTCTACCGGTCCGGCCGGGACAGCGTCGCCTGGCACGGCGACACCATCGGCCGCTCCGCACACGCCGACACCATCGTCGCGATCGTCTCCTTCGGCGCGCCCCGACCCCTGCTGCTGCGCCCTCGTGGTGGCGGCGACAGCCTGCGCTTCCCGGTGGGCCACGGCGACCTGATCGTGATGGGCGGCTCCTGCCAACGCACCTGGGAGCACGCCATCCCGAAAACCACCCGCCCGGTCGGCCCCCGGGTGAGCGTCCAGTTCCGCCCGCACAACGTCGCCTGACACAGACCCTAGGACGAAACCAGACGTTCGAGGCGGCGGCGGACCTCCTCGGCTGCGGGGTCGCCCACGTCCTCGTAGATCCGCGCGGCCAGCCGCCAGGCGGCAGCGGCAGCGTTCCGGTCGCCCATCCCTTCCCGGGTGTCCCCGAGTCGGATGAGGGTCTCCGCCTCGTGATACCGGTCCGCGGAGTCGCGGAAGAGTTCGATCGCCTGCTCGTAGCAGTCGGCCGCGCGGTCCCGTTCACCGAGGCGGTCGTAGGCGAAGCCGAGGCTGTCGAGCGTCGCGGCCTGACCGTTGCGGTCGTCGGTCCGTCGTTGCTGGTCGAGGGCCTCGGTGCAGCTGGCGATGGCCTGCACATAATCGCCGGTGGTGGCGAGCAGCCAACCGATCGCGTTGAGCGTCCGAGCTTCCCCAGCGTGATTGCCGACCAGCCGATAGAGCCGCAGCGCCTCGCGACCGTGTGCGAGCGCCTCGTCGAGCCGGCCGTCCAGGTAACAGAGTTCGCAGTAGTTGTGCAACGTCTGGGCCTGGCCGATCGGGTCGCCGAGACGTTCGTGCAGCTCAAGCGCGCGCTTGAGCCGGTACTCGGCCAGGGTGCGGTCGCCCAGTCGGGTCAGCGCGCGGGAGACCAGCCGGTTGGCGACGGCCTGACCGGCGAGGTCGTCGATCTTCTCCGCGGCGCCCAGCGCGACCTCTTGGATGGCGAGCTGGTCCTGCCAGAGGCCGCGGGGCGCGACGAAGGTGGTCAGCGCCCACGCGATCTGCCAGGCGTACGTCTCGAAGCCGTTCTCAGCGGCCTGTCGGACCACCCGGACCAACACCCGATGCTCCGCCGTGAACCAGGCGAGGGCGCCGTCGTGATCGGTGACCGGCCGCCTGGCGGGTACGGGCAGCGGCGGCACCGGCTCGATGGGGGGCCACTGCGGTTGGAGTAGCCGGGCGGCCGGATAGGCGGCGTGCAGGTAGTGGTCGTACAGGCGCTGTCGGGCTGCGACGTGCTCGTCTCCGCGCTCCGACGACTGTGCGAGCTCGGCCGCATAGGCGCGCAGGAGATCGTGGAAGGCGAACCGGCCGGGCGCGTGCTCCGCCAGCAGATGCAGCCGGGTCAGTTCCCGCAGGATCGGCGTAACGGCCGCACCCGACACACCGGCGAGCGCCGAGGCCGCGGCGGTGGTCAGGTCGGGGCCCGGATGCAGCCCCAGCAGGGTGAACAGCCGGGCCGCGTCCGCACCCAGGGCCAGGAACGACCACGAGAAGACGCGCCGGACGTCGCCGTCGCCCAACGCGTCCAGCCTCGCCTCGGCCGAGTGCAGTTCGGCGGCGATCGCGCTGAGCGGGAACGTGGGATGGGTCGCGACGCGTGCCGCCACTATGGACAGTGCCAGCGGGAGCCGGCCTGCGGCCTCGATGATGTCGGCCACCGCCACCGACTCGGAGGCGAGCCGGCTGACTCCGAGACGTCTGGCGAGCAGACTTCTCGACTCCTCGGCCGTGAGCACGTCCAGAGTCAACGGCGTGGCACACTCGGCGGCGATCAGGCCGCCGAGGCGGTCACGGCTGGTGACCACGACCATGCACCGGCCAGCACCGGGCAGCAGGGCGCGCACCTGGGCGGAGTCGCGAGCGTTGTCGAGCACCAGGAGCATCCGCCGGGAGGCCAGCAGGCTGCGGTAGAGACCGGTCCGGGCCTCCAGGCCGGAGGGTATCCGGGCGTGGGGCACGCCGAGCGCTTCGAGGAAGCCGGACAGTGCGTCGGGCGGGGACACCACGCCGGCTTCGTCGTAGCCGCGAAGGTTCACATAGAGCTGGCCGTCCGGGAAGCGGTCGGCAACTCGGTGCGCCCAGTGCAACGCCAGGGCCGTCTTGCCGACTCCGGCCATGCCGGACACCACAGAGATGGCCACGTTCGTCGGCCCCTCAGCTCCGCCGTGCAGAAGCGCGTCGAGGCCCGCCAACTCGACGCTGCGGCCGACGAACTCCGGCACCGCACGCGGCAGTTGCTCGGGGCGCTGGATGAGCGGCCCCACTGCCGTGTCCGGTGCCGGCCGGTCCGGCGCCGTCAGTCCCGGGCGGTGATGCAGGATGTCGTCGTACAGCGTGACGAGCTCGGGTGCGGGATCGAGGCCCGTCTCCTCCGCCAGCGTCTGTCGGGCCTGCCGGAAAGCATCAAGTGCGCCGGCCACGTCTCCGATGCGGTACAGGCCCACCATCAGCTGGCCCCACGCCCGCTGCCGCAGCGGGTGCCGGTCGAGCAGACCGCGCAACCGGTGCACGACGTCGGCCGACGCGCCGAGGGCCAGCACCGCCTCGGCGTAGTCCTCCTCGACGAGCAGCCGACGCTCCTCCAACTGCGCCACCCGTCGAGCCAGCGTCGAGCGCAGCGGCAGGTCGGACAGCGGCGCACCACGCCACAGGCGCACCGCGGCGGAGAGTTCGGCCTCGGCCCGATCCAGATCGGAGGCCGCGAGCGCCTCGCGGCCCCGCGCCGCCGCGGCGTCGAACAGGTCCAGGTCCCGTTCGCCCGGGCCCACCCGCAGCAGGTAGCCGCCGGCCGCGGCGGTTATCCCATCCCAGGTCGCCCCGCCGCCCAGCGATCGCCGCAACCCGCGCACATAGGTGCGCAGATTCGCGGCGGCCGACGCCGGCTCTTCGTCGCCCCACACCATCGCGGCCAACTCGTTGGTGCCGACGACCTCGTTGGGGCGCAGCAGCAGGGCCGCCAGCAGGAGACGCTGCTTCACCGAGCCCAGTGGAACCAACCGGCCGTCGTGGTACACCCGGAACGGGCCAAGGAGTTCGAAACGCAACCAGGCACCTCACCTGTGGGCGCTGCCATGTGCCGCCATGCGTACGTCACCCGGACAAGGGCGAGTAGATGATCTATACGTGAGTTGTGCGGCGGTTGTACCGGCCCCACCGTACCTTCTCGAAGGGGGGATCCGGAGCGGTGAGGACGGTTCTACCGTCCTCACCGCCCCATCCAGGAGCACCAATCGCCAGGCCTGGTTGCACGACGATGACGCGGGGCGAAACGGGACCGTATATCCACACCTGGCGCGAGGCCACCTCGCCTCGTCGTGCCGGCCTGACCCGGCTGGCACGACGCCCCAGCACCGTTGCCCCCACATCATTCCCGACCAGAGGAGACGCATGTCGTCACACCGCTCCACCCGAAACGTCCTCAAGAGAGTTGCGCTGCCCGCCATCGGCGCGGCATTGGCCATCGGCATCAACGTCACCGTCGCCACGCCGGCTGCGGCCAGCGGCTCCTACACGGGCAGGGCGTACGTCCACGGCACCGGCGGGGTGTCCGACGACTTCGATGACGAAGGCGTCACCAACGTCACCACGCACCGCAACTCGAACGTCGCCTGTCTCTGGCAGACCATCCTCTGGGCGAATGGCTACCTGCCCTCGTCCGGCATCGACGGCGTCTTCGGCGACCAGACCGATGCCGCGACGAAGAACTTCCAGCGCGACAAGGGCCTCACAGCGGATGGCTCCGCGGGCCGGAACAGCTGGACGAAGGCCGGCGACAAGCTGGTGCAGCACGACAACCAGAACGGGTGGCTGTACGTGGTGTACCACGGCGCGACGGGTTCCAGGAGCCCGTACGGCTCCCACCAGTTCGTCCTGCAGCGCTCGCCCGACGGGAACTACCGGTTCTACCCGCCTCTGGGCAGCGGCCCCTACTGGGCCGCCTACAACTCCCGCACCTGCTGACCCCGCATGCGGTGACCAGCGACTCGCAAGGTAGGTCCGGACGCGACGGGACCGGTTGTCCGGACCTACCTTGCGGTTTTCCGGCCTGGTCGCCATTGGTCCAGCGGCGACCGGACGCCCTCCTAGAGGAGGCCGGCGAGTTTGTAGAGGACCAGGGAGCCGGCTACCGCGACGTTCAGGCTCTGGCCGTGGCCGACCATGGGAATCTCCACCGCCTCGTCCAACTGGTCGAGCGCCTCGGGTGGGATGCCGGTCGCCTCGTGGCCCAACAGCACCACGGTGCGGCCCCGAGCGGCGGGCAGATCACCGAGCCGGACGGCCTCGTCGGCCAACTCCACCCCGAGGACCCGGGTGCCGGCGGCCCGTTCGGCGGCCAGCCAGCGCAACGGACTGCCGACCCGGTGGACGCAGCCCGGCCGGCGCAACGTGTTGCCCCGGGCCACGGCCTCGTCCACCCAGCGGAACGGGGGTACGGCGAGGCAGGCACCGACCGCGTCGCACGTCCGCAGCAGGGTGCCCAGGTTCGCGCCGTGCAGCGGCCAGAGTGGCGCGGCGATCAGGTGACCCCAACAGCGGTGTGGCCGGGGACGGCGGGCGGCGCGTAGCTCACGCCTCGGCCGGACCCGGATGGCGGCGCTCACGCCGCGCCGGCGACTCCGCCGGACAGAGAACAGATCATGTTGAGGGGTGCTTCGCGGTGCACCCGGACCCTCACCGACAACAGAGGACCCCACCATACCGCGCTGGCGGACACCCCACTCCGCATGATCGTGCTCGATCCAGGATCGAGTGGCATCACCGCGTCGGTGATGCCACTACTTCCAGGATCGAGCACGATCTCCGGCGGCGCACGCGACAACCCGGGGACGGTGGGGTCAGTCGCGTTCGATCACGTGGCCCACCACCGTTGGGCCGAGCATCACCGCGAAACCGGAGCCGTCGCGGCGCGGATCCGCCGTGGGCAGCTCCACCGGGTCGCCGGTGCCGGTCGCGCCGACCGGGCGCGGACCCACCCAGGCGACGACCACGTCCGTCTCACCCTTGAGGAAGCGGTGCGCCCGCACGCCGCCGGTCGCCCGGCCCTTCGCGGGGTACGCCCTGAACGGCGTCACCTTCACCGTCGCCCCGGTGGAGGTGACCACCATCGGCTCACCATGCCCCGGGTCGTCGGTGCGGACCGCGCCGAAGAACGCCACCCGCGCCCCCTCCGGCAGGTTGATGCCGGCCATCCCGCCGCCCTTGAGGCCCTGCGGACGGACCAGCCCGGCGGGGAAGCGCAACAGCGACGCCTCCGAGGTGACGAACGTCAGCGATTCGGTGCCGTCGGTCAACCAGGTCGCACCGACCACCTCGTCACCGTCCCGAAGGCCGATCACCTCGAACTCGTCGGAGCGCACCGGCCACTCCGGCGCGCAGATCTTCACCACACCCTGCCGGGTGCCCAACGCCAGACCGGGCGAGCCCTCCGCCTGCCCACCCAACGGGGCAAGACCGACGACTGTCTCCCCCGCCGCCAACGGCACCAGCTCGGCCGCGGACATGCCACCGCGCAGCGACACCGTGCCGGCCTGCTCGGGCAACACCGGCAGCGGCAGCACGTCGACCTTGAAGGCCCGACCGGCACTGGTCAGCAGCAGCACCCGACCACGGGCGGTGGAGTGCACGATCGCGCGTACCGTGTCGTGCTTGACCCGGCCGTTGCGTCGGCGCCCCTCGGAGCTCTCCTCCGACTCGGCCGCGGTCCGGGCGACCAGCCCGGTCGCGGACAGGATCACCTGGCACGGGTCGTCGGCAACCTCCAGCGGACCGGCCGGCATCGACGCCGCCAGCACCTCCTTGAGGTCACCGTCGACAAGCGTCGTGCGCCGTTCGGTGCCGAACTGCTTGACCACCGCCGCCAACTCGTCGGAGACCAGCTTCTTGAGCACCCGCTCGTCGTCGAGGATCTTGCTCAGCTCGGCGATCTCGGCGCGCAGCCGCTCCTGCTCGGCCTCCAGCTCGATCCGGTCGAACTTGGTCAACCGGCGCAGCGGAGTGTCCAGGATGTAGGTGGCCTGGATGTCGGAGAGGCCGAACCGGCTCATCAGCCCGTCCTTCGCGGCCTGCGCGTCGTCGCTGCCCCGGATCAGCCGGACCACCTCGTCGATGTCCAGCAGCGCGATCAGCAGACCGTCGACCAGGTGCAGCCGTTCCTGGCGCTTGCGCCGACGGTACGAGGTACGCCGGGTGACCACCTCGTACCGGTGCGCCAGGAACACCTCCAGCAGTGCCTTGAGGCCCAGCGTGCGCGGCTGCCCGCCGTCCAGGACCAGGTTGTTGACGCCGAACGACTGCTCCAGCGGGGTCAGCCGGTAGAGGTCGGCGAGCAGCGCCTGCGGGTTGACCCCCACCTTGCACTCGACGACGAGCCGGGTGCCGCTCTCTCGATCGGTGAGGTCCTTGACGTCGGCGATGCCGGTGAGCCGCTTGGTCTTGGTGACCTCGTTGGTGATCGCCGCGATGACCTTCTCCGCGCCGACGCCGTAGGGCAGCTCGACCACTGTGATCGCCTGGCGACCCCGGCTGCCCTCGATCGGGCCGATCTCCACCTTGCCGCGCATCCGCACCACGCCGCGCCCGGTCTCGTACGCCCGGCGCACCTCATCCAGGCCGAGCAGCACCCCACCGGTGGGCAGGTCGGGGCCGGGGACGAACTCCATGAGTTTGTCCAGAGTGGCGTCCGGGTGGTTGATCAGCCAGCGGGCCGCCGAGACGACCTCCGCCAGGTTGTGCGGGATCATGTTGGTTGCCATCCCGACCGCGATCCCGGACGCGCCGTTGACCAGCAGGTTGGGAAAGGCCGCCGGCAGCACTGTCGGCTGGGTCAGCGACCCGTCGTAGTTGGGCTCGACGTCGACGGTGTCCTCACCCAGCTCACCGACGAGCAGCATGGCTTCCCGGGACATTCGTGCTTCCGTGTAACGCGAGGCGGCCGGGCCATCGTCCGGGGACCCAAAGTTTCCATGCCCGTCGATGAGTGGCACGTTGAGCGAGAAGTCCTGCGCGAGCCGGACCATCGCGTCATAAATGGCCGTATCACCGTGCGGATGGTACTTACCCATGCAGTTGTGGACGACGTAGCCCTCGGCAACGAAGGCGTGCTCGTCGCTGCCGACCTGAATATCATAGGTGACGTCGGGCGATACCGGCTCCACCGAGGTGACCCGTAGGAAGGATCCACCAACCAACGCGTCCAGCCGAGCAGCGAGCGGTGAGCCGATGCGGTGGAGTTTGCGGATCCAGCCGTCTCGTACCGCACGCTCCAATTGGAAAGATCGGTCAGCGAGCGCTACGCCATTGCGGTCCTTGCCATACCGCACCTTCGGGCCACCGCTCGCCGAGAGCGAGTCCCGGAATGCCTGCCCGTCCCGGCCCCGGAACCACCCGCCGCCCTGGTGCGCCGCCGTGAACTCCGCGATGACCGGGGCGTACGGCAGCCGGTCGTTGCCCTGCTTGCCGCTGTACTTGTAGTCGATCTCGGCGATCCGTTGCAAGTCGTTGTGCTTGTAAGCGATCCGCACCCACGGCAGCAGCAGACGGGCGAGATCCGAGGCGTCTCGGCCGCTCACCGACAGGCCATGAAGAGGGTGCTCCTGCGAGCCACGACCGCTGGTCCAGTGGTGCCCGTGTAGCCCCAGGTCGGCAAGCATGGCGTAAATCTGCCGCACCAGCACGTCGCTGGTGCTGACGAAGACAATCTCCCGAAAACGCTTACGAATGTAACCGTCTCCATCGAAGAAGCCGGCAAGAAATGGCACCCAGGCCGATCGGTCGCGAATGATGTCGCCTGGCACATACTTGTCGCGGCTGAGCGGCCGCGTGGCCTCGAGCAGCCCGTCGTGTCGGCTGAAGGTGAGGATGTGCTGGTCGCGATGCAGCGGGTTCTGGGCCTCACGCTTCCCTCGGGAAACGTTCAGCCCACTGGCGATGGCCCAACCATGGGCGACGTCCAGCGGCTCGACGTCACACATGTGGATCCGGACCCGACCGTCCGCCGCGCGCGATCGGTGCACAGGGAAGCCCTCGGCTACCAAAAGCCCCCGCACATAGTCGTAGACGTCACCCGTCGGCGTTGACGCCACATTGCGGCGGCTGCCGTACGCCAGCGCCAATTGCCCCGGCAGTTCCCGAGCCTCCACCCACTTGACCGAAAGGTCATCGGCGACCACGCGGAAGCGCTGGCCCGGGGTGACGAGCATCGTGTGCCCGTTGCTCCAGGTGACACGCACGAGGTCGGACACGGGATTCTGATAGACAGCGGTCACCGGCACCGGTGCGCCAGCACCGTCCAAAACGAGGTCACCGACCTCGATCTCCTCGATAGCCCGAAGGCCAGCGGGTGTCGAGACGAGCGTGCCGGCGACGAAGCAGTCCCCGACAATTCGGGCAGACTTCACGTGGCCGCGATCCGGGCGGTAGCCCTGCTCGTACATCGACCAGAGGATGCGCCGGTGCACGGGCTTGAGGCCGTCACGTGCGTCGGGCAGGGCGCGGGAGTGGATGACCGAGAACGCGTACTCCAGGTAGGAGTCGGACACCTCGGTGACCAGCGGGTTGTCGAAGACCCGCGCGCCGGCCTGGTCGAACGAGGAGAGGTCGACCTTGTTTTCCTTACGGCGTGCCATGACTCAGCTCTCCATCGGAACGGAACGGGCGCGGCATCGGAAACTCGCTCGCTGTCGCTCGCTCATGCGTCGATCGCATCCCGGTCGACGCGGTCGGCGGAGTCGATGAGCCAGTTGCGGCGCGGCTCGACCTTCTCGCCCATCAGCAGTTCGAGGATGCGTTCGGCGGCGTCGACGTCGTCGAGGGTGATCCGGCGGACGGCGCGGGTGGCCGGGTTCATCGTGGTGTCCCACAACTCGTCGGCGTCCATCTCACCGAGACCCTTGAAGCGTGGGATGGGTGTGACGATCTGCTTGCCGGCCTTCTCCAGCTTGCGGACCGTCGTCTCCATCTCGGCCTGGGTGTAGGTGTAGGTGGTCTGCGGGTTCCGCCCTCTGGTGGTGATCTTGTGCAGGGGTGGCATCGCGGCGTAGAGCCGGCCGGCCTCGATCAGCGGGCGCATGTACCGGGCGAAGAGGGTGATCAGCAGCGTCCGGATGTGGGCGCCGTCCACGTCGGCGTCGGCCATGATCAGCACACGGCCGTAGCGCAGCGCGGACAGGTCGAAGGTGCGCCCCGAGCCGGCACCGAGGACCTGCACGATCGCGGCGCACTCGGCATTGTCCAGAACCTGCTGGAGGTTGGCCTTCTGCACGTTGAGGATCTTGCCGCGGATCGGCAGCAGCGCCTGGTATTCCGAGGAACGGGCCATGCGGCTCGTGCCGAGGGCGCTGTCGCCCTCCACGATGAACAGCTCGCTGCGGTCGATGCCGGTGGCCCGGCAGTCGACGAGCTTCGGCGGCATGGACGCGCCCTCCAGGGCGGTCTTGCGCCGGGCGGCGTCCTTCTGTTGCTTCTGGGTGAGCCGCACCCGGGCCGCGTCGACGATCTTCTGCAGGACCGTGCGGGCCTCGGCCTTGGTGCGCCGGTCCTCCAGCCAGGCCTTCACGTGCGCGTCGACCAGGCCCTGGAGCACCTTGGTGATCCCCGGGGTGGACAGCTCGTCCTTGGTCTGCGAGGTGAACTGGGGCTCGGGGATGCGCACGTGCACCACTGCGGTCATCCCCTCCAGGACGTCGTCCAGGGTGGGCGGCTCCTCCTTGGCCTTGAGCAGGCCGCGGGTGTTGCGGACCGCGTCGGCGAGGGCGCGGACGAGGGCCCGCTCGAAGCCCTTGCGGTGGGTGCCGCCGTGTGCGTTGCGGATGGTGTTGGTGAAGCACTCGACTGTGCGTTCGTAGCCGGTGCCCCACCGGAACGCCACCTCGACCTCGGCGCGCCGCTGCACGTTGGACTGCATGACGCCGTTGGCGTCGGCGGCGTTCTCCCGGTAGGTCCCCTCGCCGTTGACCAGCAGGGTGCCGGAGACGGGCCGGTCGCCGGCCGGTGCGAGAAACTCCACCATGTCGCTGAGCCCGTTGGGGTAGTGGAACCGCTCCTCGGCGGGCGCCTCGCCGGTCAGGTCACGCAGCAGGTAGGTCACGCCGGGGACCAGGAAGGCGGTGTTGCGCAGCTTGGTGCGGACGGCGTCCACGTCGAGGGCGGCGCCGGTCTCGAAGTAGCGGGCGTCGTGCCACCAGCGGATCGAGGTGCCGGTGCGTTGGCCGCGCTTCATCGCGCCGGTGACCTGGAGCCCGGGGCCGGCGGTGAAGGGCGCGTCCGGCCCGGCCCCGTCGAAGATGCCCGGGACGCCGTGCCGGAACGACATCGTGTGGATCTTGCCGGCCCGGCGGACTGTCACGTCGAAGCGGCGGGACAGCGCGTTGACCGCCGAGGCGCCGACACCGTGCAGGCCGCCGGAGGTCTTGTAGCCGGAGCCGCCGAACTTGCCGCCCGCGTGCAGCCGGGTCAGCACCAGCTCGACGCCGGAGATGCCGGATTTGGCGTGCACGTCGGTGGGGATGCCCCGGCCGTCGTCGTCGACCTGCACCGAGCCGTCGGCGTGCAGGATCACCTCGACGTGACCGGCGTGACCGGCGACACCCTCGTCGGTGGAGTTGTCGAGGATCTCGTTGACGAGGTGACCCACGCCACGGCTGTCGGTGGAGCCGATATACATGCCGGGCCGCTTGCGGACAGCGTCCAGCCCCTCAAGGTGGGTGAGGTCGTCGGCCCCGTACAGGGTGTCAGGCTCTGCGGTCAACTGGTCGTACTCCCCGGTCTCGGCGGTGTGCTGCCGGTCACCGGCGACATCAGCCGGCGTGGCGCGCCGCAGCGAGCCTAGCCCGAGGCTAGGACAACTCCCGGAGGACCTACGCGACCCGCCGCGCGGCAGCCACCGGACGTGAGCCAGCGAACAGTCGGCCAGTGAGCACCGGAGCACGCTGCGAAAGCGCGATCACGGTCGGTTGGGCGCACGCCTCCGGAAAGCGACCGGAGTGTGCCAGATGTCTTTCATCGAACGAATCTGTTACGGGCCATTGACGCCCGTCGCACAGGGGTGATCTGATCGCGCTCTCAGAGAATCTTTCATCTTTCGATGGATGGGGGCCCCATGCCCAGGTTCCGGCGTACCGCGCTCGCCGCGGGACTAACGATCGCCATGGCCGCGCTGTCGACCGCCGTCGCGCTGCCCGCACCCGCGTCCGCCGCGCTGCCCACCGCCGCGGTGGCCCTCGGCGACAGCTTCATCAGCGGTGAGGGCGCCGGGGCGTACACCCCGGTGGTCGACGTCAACGGCGTCGCCCAGGGCTTCCCCGGTTGGACCGCGGCGAACAACAACGCGTTCTTCTGCCACCGTTCGGCGAACGCCTCGCTGCACCAGGCCAACCTGCCGGGCATCCAGAACCGGTTCAACCTGGCCTGCTCCGGCGGCCAGCCGCACGACATCGCCAACGCCTCGCAGGCGCGGGCCAACGGCCGGACCGTGGCCGCGCAGCTGGACCAGCTCCGCGCCGTCGCGCAGACCCAGGACATCGACCTGGTGCTGGTCGGCCTGGGCTCCAACAACAGCTCGTTCACCTTCGGCAGCGTCGCCGAGAAGTGCGCCAACCGGTTCATCGCCGACGCCTGGACCGGCTGGTGGGAGTTCTGGGCGTACCTCGGCGGGCCGGTGGAGCAGAAGCCGTGCAGCGACGCCGACCTGGCCACCGCGGCACAGCTCAGCGCCGCGACCGCGGAGACCACCGCCGCCGTACGCCAGGTCCTGACCACCCTGGACCAGATCGACGCGGACGGACAGCACCGGGTGGTGTTCCAGGACTACACGAACCCGCTGCCGCTGGACCTGAACCCGCAGTTCCACGAGGAGGACAGTCGCGACGACACCCGGGACAAGTTCCGTGACCTGGGTGCCGAGCGGTACGCGGCGGGTTGCCCGATCCACCGGGCCAGCCTGGCGCCCGGACACCGGTTCTCGCAGGGCCTGGGCACCATCGTGAAGTCCGCCAGGGACACCCTCGCGGCCGAGTTCCCCGCCGACGAACTGGTCTACCTGAACGTGCAGCAGGCCTTCAACGGCGCCCGGCTGTGCGAGCAGACCAGCAGCCCGACGGGCTCGCTGGCCACGCCGATCCGGCTGCAGGACGGCGCGAGCGGCACCTTCGTCACCAGCCTGTCCGGCAAGGACAAGCTCGACATCCAGCGGATCGCCAACACCTGCGTCAGCTACTTCCAGACCTGCCAGGAGTCCTGGCACCCGAACGCCACGGGTCACCAGGTGCTCGGTCAGTGCCTGAGTGGAGCCGCCACCACCAGCGCCCGCTCGGTCGCCTGCGTCCGCGCCGGCAACGGGACGATCTCGGTCTCCTGACCGCGTCGCCAACCGGAGGGCCCCGCCGCGGCGGGGCCCTCCGTCGCGTCCGCCCACCGTCGGCTACCCGCCGGTAACACTGGGGCCGTAGGCTGGGCCGGTGGATCAAGATCCGGAGTACGCGCAGGAGTTCGTCGACGTCGACGGCGGCCGGTTGGGTGTGCAGGTCTACCCCGAACCGCCCGACACCACAGGTGCGCCGGTGGTCGTGATCTGGCCCGCGATGGGTGTGCGGGCCCGCTACTACCGCCCCTTCGCGGCCACGCTACGCGCCGCCGGGCTGGCCGTGGCCGTCGCCGACCTGCGCGGAAACGGGGCGAGCACTCCGACGCCGAGCCGGGCCGACCGCTACGGTTACGCCGAGTTGGCCGACGACGTCGGCGCCGTTCTGGCCGCCCTCAAGCCACGGCTGGACGGGCGTAACCGGCTGTTGCTGGGGCACTCGCTCGGCGGTCAGGCCGCGCTGCTGCACCTCGCCCTGCACGGCGACGACGAGGTGGACGCGTTGGCACTGATCGCGGTCGGCATCCCGTACTGGCGAAGCTACCCGGGCCTGCGCGGCCTCGGCGTCCTGCCGTACACCCAGGCGATCGCCGCCACCGCGGCCCTGCTGCGGGTCTGGCCGGGCTGGGGTTTCGGCGGCCGGCAGGCGCGCGGCGTGATCCGCGACTGGGCCCACACCGCGCGCACCGGCCGTTTTCCCCGGCTGAACGGCACGGACACCGAGGCTGCGGTACGCGCGGTGCGCACACCGACGCTGGCGGTCAGCGTGGACGACGACCAGTACACCCCGCACGAGACGATGGACGCCCTCTGCGGAAAGCTCGTCGCGGCCCCACTCACCCGGGAGCGCTACACGGTGGCGCAGGCCGGCGCGGCTCTGGACCACTTCACCTGGGTCCGCGCGAGCACCCCGTTGGCGCGGCGGATCGCCCGTTTCGCCGGCGAGCTGCCGCCCCGCTGAGCCGGGTCGGGCCGCTCACTCGTCCTGGTCCAACGGCACCAGCTCGCCGTCGCGCTCCACCTGGATCTTCGCGTGGTCCTTGCGCGGCGCGACCTCCGCGGTGTTCCTGTGTGGGTCGTTGTCCGGGTGCATGAGCACCGCGTCGGTTTTCGGGGTCTTCTCCCGACTCTCGTCCGGCTGCGACATCCCGTTCCCCTCTCCGTCAGCGTCGCTCGGCATCTACCCGCCACGGCGCGAACGACTCCTGCCGGCGGTGGTGCGGCACCTCGACAGCCGTATGTCGCGGTCCTGCCGGTGCGGTGCCGATCGGCCGCCGGGTGACGGGGTTAGCCGCCCGGGCGGCGGGTAAGCCGCAGCGCCCAACACGGCGGAAGGGGATCACATGTCCGAACGGCACACCGCACTGCGCTCGATGCACGATCTGGGTCTCGCGGCCTGGTTCGGCGGCTCCCTCATGGGTGCCTTCGGTGTCAACGGCGCGGCAGGGAAGATCAGCGACTCGACCCAGCGACTCTCGGTCGCGTCGGCCGGATGGTCCAGATGGACCCCGGTCAACGCCGCCGCCATCGGCGCGCATCTGGCCGGGGCGGTCGGCGAGCTGGTGACGGAGAGCCCACGCGTGGCGGCTCAGGCCGGGGTGGGCCGCACCAGCGCCATCAAGACGGCGTTGACGATCGGCGCGCTGGCCGTGACCGGCTACAGCCGGTTGGTCGGCATGCGCCTGGAGAAGGCCGGTGCCTCGCCGGTGAGCGGGACCACCGAGCCGAACCACCAGACCCCGGCGAGCGTGGCCTCCTCGCAGCGGCAGATGAAGTTGCTCCAGTGGGCCATCCCGGCGTTGACCGGGGCCCTGGTGGTGGTCACCGCGTACATGGGTGAGCAGCAGAAGCCCGGCCAGGTGTTCAAGGGGATCCTCGGCCGGGGCAGCAGCATGAAGGGCGCCTCGAAGGGCATGATCAAGATGGCTGGCATGAGCAACGGCAAACGCCCGATGGCGATGGCCGGACGCTGAACGCCGGGCCGGCCCGCGTCCCGCCGCCCTCTCGACGGCGGGGCGCCGGCCGGTCCCGTGCGCTCCCCGACGCGGCGACGACGCTCCTGCGACGGCACCGGCGTGGGCGGGCGCGACCCGGGAACGGCACACCGTCCGCCGGCAGCGGCGGACCGACGAGCGGGGTGGCCATGACGGTGCACAAGGGACGCAGCGGTGACAACGACCGGCAGGAGCCGGAGGCGACCCAGCCGTGGGGCGGCGGCGACGGCTTCGACGCCGACGCGCCCTGGGGCGCCGACACGGACTCGCCGATGGACGAGGGCAGCGAGGAGACCGCGGTGCCCGAGGGACGACGCGGGGAACGGCGTGCGGGTGCCCCGTCGGGCCGGACCGACCCGGCGGGACGGCACGGCTTCGGCCCGGTGGAGCCGACCCGTACGACGATGGCCGGCCCCGGCGCCCCACCGGACCCGGCACCCAGCGGCCGGACCTTCCCGGACGACGCCGACATCGGCGATTCGACACAGGACGCGCTGCGCAGCCGGGGCCGACGCTCCTGACCCCGGCGTGGACGGTCAGCCGGTCGAGCCGGCCGCGACGGTCCGGTCGGCGATCATGGTCTCGGTCAGCAGTTGCGCCAGCCGGGTCGCGTCGCGTTGCGCCTGACCGGCGCAGCAGTTGTTGAACAACACGTGCAGGTCGTCGGTCGGACCGGCGAGTTCGGCCAACCGCCCGGCCCAGTGCGCGAGCTCGGCCTCGTCGTACGCGTACCGGAACTTCTCCTGCTTGTCGCCGTCGCCCCAGGCCCGGCTGTGGCCGTGGAACCGGACGATCGCCGGCTCCGCGGTCGCGGTCAGGATCGGCGGCACCGACGACGGGTGCCCCTGCGGCATGTCGACGCAGACCAGGGACAGGTCGTGCGCGCGCAGCAGGTCCAGAGTGTCCGACGCGGCCGGGCCGTCGAACCACGAGCCGTGCCGCAGCTCCACACCCACCCGCCACGGCCGGCAGCGCTGCGCCAGCTCGACGATCCGGCGTTCGGCCGCCGCGCCGCGCACCAGCCACGGTGGGAACTGCAACAGCACCGCACCCAGCTTGCCGGCCGCCGCGATCGGGTCGAGGGCCGCGCGAAACCGGGCCCACAGCTCGTCGTACGCCCGCTCCGGCAGGTCCCGGCGGCGGATCCGGCTCGGGCCGGCGGTCGGACGCAGGTCCCGGGGCAGCGCGGCGACCGGCGTCGGATGGCCGGTGAAGAGACTGAACGCCTTGACGTCGAAGGTGAAGTCGTCAGGTGTGGCGTCGACCCAGCCCTGCGTGGTCTCCGGTACGGGTACGGCGTAGTAGGACGTGTCCACCTCGACCAGCGGGAACCGGCCGGCGTAGAACCCGAGGCGACGGGCCGGCGTGTTGGCCGAGCGCGGGTACCACCCGGAGCGCAGCAGCGACTGGTCGGCCCAGGACGACGTACCCACCTTAATCACACCCATGTCGTTCAGTGGACCGCCACGGACGCGGATCGGCAACCGCTGGCGTCGCACCTGGTGTCCGACACCAGAATTGTCGGTGCCTCGCCCTAGGGTGACCCCGGGTGAACATCGACGAGGGGTGGCGGCATGACCAGCACCGAGCAACTCACCGGCGAGCGGGCCGACCTCCTGCAATCGCTGCGCCGACACCGGGGTTTCCTGCTGCACACGGTGGACGGTCTCACCGACGAGCAGGCGGTCGCCCGCCCCACCGTCAGCGGCCTCTGCCTCGGGGGCCTGGTCAAGCACGTGGCCGGCGTCGAGCACCGGTGGATGCTGTTCGCCGTGGGCGGCGCGGAGGCGATGCAGCGCGAGGAGATCGACTGGGTCGGTCAGTTCCAGATGGCGCCGGGCGAGACCCTCGCCGGTCTGGTCGAGCGGTTCCGGGCCGTGGCCGACCAGACCGACGCGCTGGTCGCCACCCTCGACCTGGACGCGGCGCACCCGCTGCCGCAGGCGCCCTGGTTCGAGCCGGGGGCGACCTGGACGGTCCGCCGGGTGCTGCTGCACCTGATCGCCGAGACGTCCCAGCACGCCGGGCACGCCGACATCCTGCGGGAGTCGATCGACGGCGCGAAGACGATGGGCTGACCGGCGCGTCCTATCGGCCGCTGTTGGCGGGCGCCTCGGCCTCGATCAGGCCGCGCACGTAGGCGGCCTGGCCGACGTGTTGCAGGTCGTCGTCGGCGATGCTGACCAGGCGGACACCGAGGGTGACCGGCGGGTCCCACGACTCGTCGACCACCCGGTCCAGGTCCGCCGGGTGCAGGCCGGCCAGGAACGCGCCGGTCCGCGACGCCACCGCCTCGTAGTAGTCGACGAGTGCCTGCGCGCTCTCCGGGCGCACCGCCTCGACCTGGGCGGCCGAGTGACCGTAGCCGGTGTCGTCCGGGTCGGCTTTGAGCCCGAACCGGCCCGCCCAGTCGCCGCTGACCCAGATCTGCTCGGTGTCGAGCAGGTCGGCGACGTGGTGGTCCTGCACACGGGTCAGGTGCCAGACCAGCCACCCGATGGTGTTGGCGCCCTCGCCGGGTGCCCGGTGCAGTTGCTCCGGGCTGAGGCCGTCGACCGCCGCGCGGACGAGGTCGGGCAGCCGGTCGTACGTCTCGGTCAGCAGGTCACTCACGTCCACCGGGCACGCCTCCTGGTAGGTTTCCGATCAGGTACCGCCGAGAGCGGGCGCGCAAACCTCGGTCGCTACGGTGATCGAATGGTCGCCGCGGTGGAGCTGTATCTGGACCCGGACGCCACCCGCAGAATCCGGGTTCTCTGGGACGCGCTGGAGGCCGAGGGCGTGCAGAGCATGCGCTCGCTGCTGATGCAGCGCCACCGGCCGCACGTCTCGCTCGCGGTGGCGCCCCGGCTCGACCCCGAGCGGGTCGCCGAGGCGCTGCGCGGGACGGTCGTGGCGGCCCCGCTGCGACTGGACTTCCAGCACGCCGGGCAGTTCGTCGGCCGGGTGCTCTGGCTCGGCCCGGCGCCCACCCCGGAGTTGCTGGCTCACCAACGGATGGTGTCCGACCGGCTCACCGCCGCCGGCGTCGCCCTGGCCGAGCACTACCGGCCGGGCCGCTGGGTGCCGCACTGCACGCTGTCCATGCGGGTGCCGAACACGCTGATGGCCGCGGCGGTGCGGCGGTGTCTCGAGGTGTTGCCGCTGGCCGCGAGCGTGGTCGGTGCGGCTCTCACCGACCACGCCCGCGGCATCGCGCACCCGTTGCCCTGAGGCCCCTGCCACCGGGACGAAAATGGCAAACCGGGCGCAGCGCCGCCCATGGGCCTGCCGAGACTCAGGCGACCGGTGGTGATCCACTCGGGTTCGGTGAAGACGCGGTATCCGGGACGCCGGGATGCCCCGATATTCGTGAAACCGAGTGGATCACTTACCGCGGCGGGCACCAGGAAGATCGCGTTCGATCCAGGAACGAGTGCCCCTCGATGCGCGCACGAGGCCACTACAACCAGGATCGAGCACGATCAGGCGAAGGCGAAGGCGAAGGCGAAGGCGAAGGCGAAGGCGAAGGCGAAGGCCAGAATGTCCGGTTTGGCGGGTCGCAGTCGGAAACCCGAAAACAAGCGGTGCGGATGCGGCCAGGCGTGGGAAGG
This sequence comes from Micromonospora sp. NPDC048898, assembly GCF_043198035.1. Taxonomy (NCBI): domain Bacteria; kingdom Bacillati; phylum Actinomycetota; class Actinomycetes; order Micromonosporales; family Micromonosporaceae; genus Micromonospora; species Micromonospora sp. NPDC048898. Next base: position 105,662 of record NZ_JBICUF010000018.1, on the reverse strand, counting down.
TTCGAGGTGGCTGTCGTACCGGTGGCGCGCTGACGCCGCGCCACCGACGGCGGCTTCGACGAGGAGAGGCGGGCCCATGGAGGCTCAGCGCAGGCCAGCGCGTGCGGAGCGAAGCCAGACCCGGGACGACCGGACCGGCGGCGGCATGACCGGGGCGGCGACACCACTGACGATCTGGGCGGCCGCCGTCCTGCTCGGCCGGATCGCCGCCGGCGACGACGACACCGAGGACGAACGGCACATCCTGCGCGGCATCGAGTGATCCCCGGCCGCGTGGTTCACAGCCAGCCGCGCCGCTTGAAGATCAGGTAGAGGGTGCCGCACACCAGCAGCATGAGCAGCAACGCGAACAGGTAGCCGAAGCGCCAGTTCAACTCCGGCATGTGGACGAAGTTCATCCCGTACACGGTGCCGATGAGCGTGGGGGCGAACAGGATCGCCGCCCAGGACGAGACCTTCTTCAGCTCCTCGTTCTGGGCGTAGCTGGCCGCGGTGAGGCTGCGCATCTCCTCGTTCTGCTGCTGCGAGACGAGTGTGGCGTTGACGGTCAGGATGTTCTGCAACAGGTGCCGGAACCCGTCCACCCGCTCCACCACCTGGGTCAGGTGGTCGGTCACGTCGCGCAGGTAGCGGCGCAGTTCCTCGTCCGTGTTGGCACTGCCGGCGCCGTCGGCGAGCGCGTCGAGCACGGTGAGCAGTGGGCGGGCGGCGCGTTGGAACTGGATGACCTCGCGGCTGAGGCCGTAGATGCGCCGGCTCGCGTTCGGGTCGCCGCCGAACACCTGGGTCTCGATTTCGTCGATGTCGTTCTCCAGCCCGGCCACCACCGGCGCGTACCCGTCGACGACCTCGTCGAGGATCGCGTACAGGACCGCCTGCGGGCCCCGCGCCAACATCTGCGCCTCGGTCTCCATCCGCCGTCGTACCGCGGCCAGATCGGGGGCCTCGCCGTGCCGGACGGTGACCACGAAGCCCGGCCCGATGAACAGGTGCAGCTCGGAGAACTCGACCTCCTCCCGCTGGTCGTCGTAGCGGGCGGCGCGCAGCACCACGAACAGGGTGTGCCCGTACCGTTCCAGCTTGGGTCGCTGGTGGGCGTTGATCGCGTCCTCGACCGCCAGGTCGTGTAGCCGGAACTCCCGGGCCAGCGAGGTGATCTGGTCGATGTCGGGCCGATACAACCCGATCCAGGCCATCGCGGCGTCCTGCTCCTGCAGGCAGCGGTACGTCTCGGCGAGGCCGGACGGCGAGGCGAAGCGGTGCCCGCGGACGTAGACCGCACTGTCCACCAGACCACCGGTGGGCGGCTCGGTCGACTCCGTGGGCGGGGGCACACCCTCCGTCGTCTCGTACTCGTCCAGTTGGCGACCGAAGCCACCACCGGGGCGGAAGCGGCGGCCACCGACCATGCCCTGTCCCCTCCCCCGGTGCCGTCCGGCCCCGCGCACCTCCGCCAACCCGGGGGCGCTGCATCCCCCGTGTCCCGGACCCGAAACCCGCCCCGCGGCCGGGTGGGTTCCGCGCACCGGCGGACGCACGCGCCCCAACTGGCGGATACTCACGGTGACCGTGGGCGGATGACGGGGGACGCGCCGATGGAGGTCGACAGGCGCGCCGGACGGCTGCGGGGGTGGTTGCTCGACGCCGGCTCGGACCGGGCCGCGCGGCACCCGGGGCCGCACGGACGTCCGCCGGAGGACCGGCACCACCCGTGGTGGAAGGTGATGTGCCTGACCGGCGTCGACTACTTCTCCACGCTGGGCTACCAGCCGGGCATCGCGGCGCTGGCCGCCGGGGCGCTGTCGCCGGTGGCGACCCTGGTGCTGGTGCTGGTGACGCTGCTGGGCGCGCTGCCGGTCTACCGGCGGGTGGCGGTGGAGAGCCCGCACGGGGAGGGCTCGATCGCGATGCTGGTACGCCTGCTGAGCTACTGGCCCGGCAAGCTGCTGGTGCTGGTGCTGCTGGGTTTCGCGGCCACCGACTTCATCATCACCATCACCCTCTCGGCCGCCGACGCGACAGCGCACATCGACGAGAACCCGTTCTGGCCGGACGGGCTCAAGGGGCACGAGGTGCTGGTCACGCTGCTGCTGGTTGCGCTGCTGGGCGCGGTGTTCCTCAAGGGATTCACCGAGGCCATCGGGATCGCCGTCGTGCTGGTCGCGGTCTACCTGACGTTGAACGCGGTGGTGGTGGTCGACGCGCTGTGGCGGGTGGTGACGCACCCGGGCGCGGTCGAGGACTGGACCACCGCGCTGACCACCGCGCATGGTGATCCCTGGCTGGTGGTCGGGTTGTCGCTGCTGGTCTTCCCGAAACTGGCGCTGGGCCTGTCCGGTTTCGAGACCGGGGTGGCCGTGATGCCGAGCATCCGGGGCGACCCGCAGGACTCGGAGGCGCGCCCGCTGGGCCGGATCCGCGGCGCGCGCCGCCTGCTCACCACCGCTGCGGTGATCATGAGCGTCTTCCTGATCACCAGCAGCGTGACGACCACCGTACTGATCCCGGCGGAGGATTTCCGGCCGGGCGGGCCGGCGAACGGCCGGGCGCTGGCCTACCTGGCGCACGAGCACCTCGGGGAGGTGTTCGGCACCGTCTACGACCTGTCCACCATCGGGATCCTCTGGTTCGCGGGGGCGTCGGCGATGGCCGGCCTGCTCAACCTCGTCCCCCGCTACCTGCCCCGCTACGGCATGGCGCCGGCCTGGGCGCGGGCCGTCCGGCCGCTGGTGCTGGTCTTCACCGCGGTGGCCTTCCTGATCACTGTCGTCTTCGAGGCCAGCGTGGACGCGCAGGGCGGCGCGTACGCCACCGGGGTGTTGGTGTTGATCACTTCGGCGGCGACGGCCGTGACGCTCGCGGCGGTCCGGCGGCGGCAGCGCGGTCGCGGCATCGCGTTCGGAGTCATCGCGGTGGCCTTCGTCTACACCACCCTGGCGAACGTGGTGGAGCGCCCCGACGGCGTCAAGATCGCGGCCTGCTTCATCGGCGGGATCATCGTGGTGTCACTGCTCTCCCGGCTGTCGCGGGCCTACGAGCTGCGCGTCGACCGGATCGAGGTGGACCCGGTCGCGGCCCGGATGATCGACGAGCGGGCCGGACGGCGGATCCGGCTCATCGCCCACGAGCCCGACCGGCGCGACGAGGCCGAGTACCGCGCCAAGTTAAACCAGACCATGGCGGACAACGACTTTCCCGACGACAGCGACGTGATCTTCGTCGAGGTGCACGTCACCGACCCGTCGGACTTCGAGACCGAGTTGCTGGTGCGCGGCAGCATGGTGGACGACCGCTTCGCGGTGCTCAGCCTGGCCGCCTCCTCGGTGCCCACCGCGCTCGCCGCCCTGCTGTTGGAGATCCGCGACCGGAGCCGGCGACGCCCACACATCTACTTCGAGTGGAGCGAGGGCGGTCCGGCCCGCAACATCCTGCGGTACCTGGCCTTCGGGCAGGGGGCGATCGCCTCGGTCACCCGGGAGATCCTGCGCCGCCAGGAGCCCGACCCGTGCCGCCGGCCGCACGTGCACGCCGGCTGACCTGCGGCCGGGCACCCGGTCCGGCACGGTGAGCGTGGTCATAACGACTGGACGGTCCCCCCGGACGTGCTGCTAACCTCGCCGCAGGTCATGAGTGCCAGCGCGAAGCCCCGGCTCGCTGGCCGGCAACCCTCCTCCGCGGTGGGGTGCCCCGGGTGAAGACCAGGCACCGGCACGACGTCGGTGCAAGCGTGGCCTGGCACCCAGGTCAGCACAGACCCTGGGAGACCCATGCGCATCCTCGGCACCGCCCCACCGACCGACCTCGCGCACCTGCGCGCCGGTTGGCCCGCGCCGGCACTGACCCGGCGACGGCACGTGGACATGATGCGAATGTGCAGCGCCGCCTGTCGCGGCACCACGCACTAGCGCTACCCCTTCCGAACCCTTCCAGCGGTACGCCCATCGGGCGCACCGTCGGCGGCGCACGTCCGTGCCCGCCGAGACGCGACCTCTTTCGGAGACACCCGTGCGACTTCTTCCTGCCCTGACCCGTGCCGCCGCCCTGGGCGCGGCCACCATCCTGGCCGCCACCACCCTGACCGCCTGCGGCGACGACAGCTCGTCCGACGCCGCCGCCAACCCGTACGGCCTGGCCCGGCCGGGCGTGCTGCGGGCCGGCACCCTGACCGACGCCCCGCCGAACGTCTTCCTCAGGGACGGCAAGTTCACCGGCTTCGACAACGACCTGCTGACCGCCGTGGCCGGCAGGCTCGGCCTCACCGTGGAGTTCGTCGGCACCGACTTCTCCGCGCTGCTCTCCCAGGTCAACAACCACAAGTTCGACGTCGGCAGCTCCTCGATCACCATCACCGAGGCGCGGAAGAAGACAGTCGACTTCGGCAACGGCTACGACTTCGGCTACTTCGGCCTGGACGTCCCGGCCGGCTCGCCGATCACCGGCTTCGACCAGCTCACCGGCAAGCGGGTCGTGGTGGTGCAGGGCACCGTGCAGGACGACTACGCCACCGGAAAGCAGCTCGACCCGGTGCGGGTGCCGGACTACAACGGCGCGATCAACCAGCTCAAGGCCGGCACCGCCGACGCGTGGATCGCCCCGGCCGAGATCGGCGAGAAGTCGGCCGCCGACAGCAACGGCAAGATCACCGTGGCGGCCAAGCAGCTCAGCCCGGCCCCGACCGCGTACGCCGTGGCCAAGGGCAGCGACAAGCTGCGCGAGGCGCTGAACAAGAGCCTCGACGAGGTCATCGCCGATGGCACCTGGAGCCGGTTGCAGGCGCAGTACTACCCGGGCCGGCCGATCCCGGCGGACTTCACGCCGGGCAGCGGCACGGTGAAGGCCCCGTCCGCGTCGGCCACTCCGTCGGTTGCGCCGTCGGCGTCCGCGTCGACAGCGTCCTGAGCCGGTGACGAGCGAGCAGGGCGGTAGGAGGAGCGAACGATGGATCCGTTGAGCACCCTGTGGGAGACCTTCTTCGACTGGGACTCGATGCGCGAGGCGCTGCCCGAGATGCTGACCGTCGGGCTGCCCAACACGCTGATCCTGGCGGTCTCCGCCGCCCTGCTCGGCTCGGTCCTGGGCCTGCTGTTGGCCGTCGCCGGCCTCTCCCGCAGTCGGTGGCTGCGCTGGCCGGCGCGGGTCTACACCGACGTGTTCCGGGGGCTGCCGGCGGCGGCGACGATCCTGCTGATCGGCGTAGGGCTCGCCCCGCTGGGCATGGAGGTCTGGGGACCGGACCCCTATCCGCTGGGAATCCTGGCGCTGTCGCTCATCGCGGCCGCGTACATCGGGGAGATCTTCCGCTCCGGCATCCAGTCGGTGGAGGCCGCCCAGTTGGAGGGCGCCCGCGCCCTCGGCTTCTCCTGGGCCGACGCGATGCGGCTGGTGATCATCCCGCAGGGCATCCGGCGGGTGCTGCCCGCCTGGGTGAACCAGCTCATCGCCCTGATCAAGGACTCCAGCCTGGTCTACTTCCTCGGCCTGGTGGCCAGTCAGCGGGAGCTGTTCCGGATCGGGCAGGACTACGCGGCCACCACCGGCAACGAGTCGGCGCTGCTGCTGGCGGGGCTGTGCTACCTGGCACTGACCGTCCCGCTGACGCACGTCGTCAACTGGATCGACCGGCGGCTGCGCAACGGCCGCCCGGCAACCGCACCGTCCGACGAGGACGAGGACGACGACACCCCATCGGCGTACGCCACGACGGAAGGACACCGGCGATGACCACCGTGACGAGCACCTCGGTCAGCCTCGACGTCCGCGATGTGCACCTCGCCTTCGGACCGAACCGGGTGCTGCGCGGCGTCGACCTCACGGTGGCGCGCGGCGCGACGGCCTGCGTGATCGGCCCGTCCGGGTCGGGCAAGTCCACCCTGCTGCGCACCATCAACCGGCTGATCGAGCCGGACCGCGGCGACGTGCTGCTGGACGGGCGCAGCGTGCTGGGCGACGACCCGGACGCGCTGCGACAGCGGGTGGGCATGGTCTTCCAGCACTTCAACCTCTTTCCGCACCTGAGCGTGCTACGCAACGTCACCCTCGCGTTGCGCCGGCTCCGCAAGCTCGGCGCGGACGAGGCGGAGACCATCGGGCGGGCCCAACTGGAGCTGGTGGGGCTGGCCGGCAAGGCCGACGCGCGGCCGGCGCAACTCTCCGGTGGTCAGCAGCAGCGGGTGGCGATCGCCCGGGCGCTGGCGTTGCGGCCCGAGGTGATGCTCTTCGACGAGGCCACCTCGGCGCTCGACCCGGAGTTGGTCAAGGGTGTCCTCGCGGTGATGGCCGACCTGTCCGCCGCCGGCATGACCATGGTGGTGGTCACCCACGAGATGGGCTTCGCCCGGCAGGTCGCCGACACCGTCGCCTTCATGGACCGGGGCGTGGTGTTGGAGGCCGGACCACCCGAGGCGATCTTCGAGCGGGCCGAGCATCCTCGGTTGCGCCGGTTCCTCGCGCAGGTGCTCTGACCCGGAGATCACTCGTTGGGTCCGCGCCCCAGCAGCCGGATCTCCTCGTTGTCCAGCGCGGCCTGGAGCTCCTGGAGCACCAGGTCGTCGATCTCCCGGTTGTCGCGCAGTCGGGTGACCTCGCGCCTCTTGTGGGCGAGGACCCCGAGGCGCAGCCTGCGTTCCAGCCGGCGCTCCTCGGCGGTGTTCCCGCCGCTCTCGCTGAGGTCCGTCAGGTGCCGCTGATACTCGGCCTGCAACCGGCGTACCGAATCCTCCTGGGCGCCGACCTCGGCGGCGACCTGCGGCAGGGCGGCCAGGCCCACCTCGGTGGCCCGCCGCCGGGCGTTGCGGGCCTCGTCGACGCGTTCCGGGTCGCCGGCCAGCCCGGCCCAGCGCACGACCAACGGCAGGGTGGTGCCCTGAAGCAGCATGATCAGCACGATCACCAACGCGGTGACGAAGATGATCAGGTCTCGTTCGACCACCGGTCGACCGGCGACAGTCATCGTCGGGACGGCCAAGGCGGCGGCGAGCGACACCGCGCCCCGGAAACCGGACCAGCCGGCGACGGTCCCCACCCGCCAACTGGGCGGACCTTGGCCGTCGTCCGTCATCCGGCGACGCCGCAGCCGCGCCGACTGGGCGGTGAGGTAGATGAAGACCAGCCGGGTGGCCACGACGACCACCGTGACCACCAGCACGATCACCAGAGCCCGCTCGGGCGAAGTGCTGGTGATGCCGCGCACCGCCCGGGGTATCTGCGTGCCGAGCAGGACGAACAGCCCACCGTTGATCAGGAACGTGGTCAGGTCCCAGAACGCCAACGCGAGCACCCGGGACCGGGCGCGGATCACCCGCGGGCCGGCATAGGACAGCACGAGCCCGGCGACCACCACCGCCAGCACCCCGCTGGCGTGCACCGCGTCGGCGAGCAGGAAGGCGCCGAACGGCGTCAGCACGCTCAGCGCGCCCTCGCGCAACGGATCGTCGAGCCGCTTGCGGATCAGCACCACGGCGGCCCCCACCAGCAGGCCGGCGACCACGCCGCCGACGCTGGCGCCGACGAACTCCTCGCTGACACCCAGCACGCCCGGCTTGGCGCTCTGGCTGAGCAGACCCACGGCCACCGCGAAGACCACGAGCGCCGTGCCGTCGTTGATCAGGCTCTCCGCGTGCAGGGTGGTGAGCAGCTTGCGGGGCAACCGTTTGGCCAGGCCGGTGACCGCGGCGGCGTCGGTCGGCGCGAGAACCGCGCCGAGCACCCAGGCGGCGGCGGGGTTCACCCCGAGCGCCTGCGCCGCGAACGACACCGTGACCATGGTGAGCACCACGAGCACCACGGCGAGCAGACCGATCACCGGCAGGTTGGCCCGGATCTCCCGCAGGCTGATGGTGAGGCTCTCCCGGTACAGGATCGCCGGCAGGAAGATCAGCAACACCAGGTCCGGTTTCAGGGTCACCTCGGACAGCGGCGGCGTGAGCCCCAGCAGCACCCCGAACGCGATGAGCAACACCGGCGGGGCGACCCGGTACCGACCGCCGAGAGTGGTGCCGATCAGGACGGTGGCGCCCAGCACCACGATCAGGATGAGCGCCTCCACGCGTACCCCCCTCGATCGTCACCGCGACGGCGCACGCGCCGCTTGTCTACATCTGACCGCACCCCGATCGCCGGTTCCCCACGTTCCGACAAGTCGCCGGCGCCGAGCGCGGGGCCCCCGCTCCGCGATCTTGCACTTTCTGCCCCGACGTAAGGGGCATAACCATCCGTCTCGACGACAGAAACTGCAAGATCGGCGCGATTTCTCGCCCGCCGCGCGGAACTGTCGTCGCACGCCTTTGTAGCGACGCGCCTTGAGCAGTAATTCGTAGATCTTGGACAGTTACCGTTCGCGCAGGACGGTAACTGTCCGAGATCTCGCAGCAGGTGGAGCAGTGGCGGACGGCTGTTCGTCGACCAGCGCCGCCCCGGCGGTCAAGGAGTTGGTCACCGAGCTGGCTGCTCCAGCTCGGCGCGGATCTGACCGAACACACCGTGCGGGTCGTCCGTCTTCGCGAAGCCGACGAAGGTCACCATGTCGGCCTGCCCCGCACACCCGGTCGTGGCCACCAGGATCGCCGCCGTCAGCGCGCCGATGACTGCTGTGGCAGACGGCTTCGCGCGGGTCATGAGTTCCATCCCGTGGCGTGTTTCGCGCGTAAGGTATCGCACCCGGGGCAGGGGTACACGCGGCGCTCAGGTGGGGTCGTCGGCGGCGAGCGCGCGGGCGGTACGGCGGTGCGCGGCGGCCTCGCCGTCGCGGCCCAGAGCGGCGGCCAGGTCGGCGAGGTGCCCGGCCACCGGGCCGGCGGTGACCAGCCCGCTGCCGGCGGCCAGTTCGTCGGCGGCCGGGCGGAGCGCGGCGAAGACGCGTTCCATGGTGGGCCGGTCGTCGACGGCGAGCGCCGCCCGAGCGGTGAGGCAGAGCCGCACCTCCCGCAGCAGGTCGTGCGGCCCGTCCGGGAGGGCCCGCAGCGCCACCAGGGTGGCAGCCCGGTCGCCGGCGGCGGCGAGCAGCAGTGGCCGGACCCAGGGCTCGTGCGGGCCCCAGTCCAGCCGCGCCCAGTCCTCGTCGTCCGGCCCGAGAATCGGGCGCTGACGCCCGAGGGCCGGCGGGGCGTCACTGGCGGCGTCGGCCAGTCGCAGGCCGAGCAGGGCGAGCGGCAGCAGCCCCGGGGCCAGGCCCGCCATGGCGTCGGCGGGCAGGCGTTGCGCGGCGGCCCGGTACGCGGCCACCGCGGCGGCCCGCTCGCCGCCCAGCGCCCGGCGCAGCGCGGCGTACCAGCCGGTGAAGACCCCGACCAGCGGCAGCTCGTAGCGCTGCGCGAGACGGTCGGCGGCGCGGGCGTGCACGTCCGCGCCGGCCCGGTCGGCTCGCGCGCAGCATGCCTGGACCAGGACGAGGTGACCCAGCACCTCGAAGGTCACCAACTGCCGCGGGGCGGCCAGGTCGACAAGCTCCGCGCCGAGCCGGGCCCGCTCGTCGGCCAGCCCGACGCGGTGGAAGGTGTGCATGAAACGCGCGTTGAGCGCGAACGCCAGCAGCCCGGGGTCCGCGACGGTCCGGGCGATCCGCTCGGCCTCGGCGGCGGCCCGGCGGCCACGGTCGCCGGTGCTGCCCCGCAGCTCCAGCGCGAGCGTGCTCAGCAGCCGGCTGCGTTGCGCCGAGCCGGTCGGGCCGAGACCGGTCAGGGCCTGCTCGGCAAGGTGCACGATCCGCTCGGAGAGTGCGTCGTCGTCGTTGCGCGTCCAGATGGCGGGCACGTCGAAACCGGCAAGCACCTCCGCGGTCAGCCGGGGGTCACCGACCGCCTCGGCGTCGGTGATCGCGGCAGCGCGGTACCGCCGTGCCTCGGCCAGCCGGCCCGTCACCGCCAGCCCGCGCCCGAGGCCGAGCACCGCGCCGAGCCGCGCGCGCCGCTCGTTCTGCCCGGCCCGGTCGTACGCGTCGATGACCTGCGCCCACAGCCGGGCCGCCTCGTGCGGGTTGCCGTCCCGTTCGGCCTGTTCGGCGGCGGTACGGGCGTAGCCGGCGGCGCGGTGGGCGGCCTCCTGTCCTCCGCCGTGCAGCAGGTGGTGGGCGAGCGCGGCCGGGTCGACGGGCTGCTGCCGTTGCATTGCCTCGGCCACGGCACCGTGCCAGGCCGCGCGACGCGACGCGGACAGGTCGGCGTAGAGCGTGTCGCGGACCAGGATGTGGGTGAACCGTAGTCGCCCCTCGGGCTCCTGCTCGGTCAGGAACCCGGCCTGCAATCCACGGTCCACGGCGTCGAGCAGTGCCGCCGGGTCGCCGGCCAGCGCGCCGAGCACCTCGGGGTCGAGGTCCCGGCCGAGCACCGCCGCCTGCCGCAGGACGGTACGGGTCGGGGCGGGCAACTGTGCGAGGCGGTGCCGGATCACGTCGCGCACCCCCGGTGGCACCGCCGCCAGCGCCGCCTGCCCCGCACTCGCGGACAACTGGGCCAGCTCCCGGACGAAGAACGGGTTGCCGCCGCTGCGGTGGTGGATCAGTCGGACGGTGGGCGGGTCGAGCTCCGACCCCGCGACGGCACGGGCCAACTCGCCGGTCGCCTCGGCGGACAGTCCGCCGAGGTATTCCCGCACCGGTTCGAGGCCGGCCACGCGGGCCAACGTGGCGGTCAACTCGGGGCTGATCTCGGTGGTCCGGTAGGTGCCGAGGACCAGCACCGGGCCGGTGGTCGGCTGCGGGCCGGTGAGCAGGCCGGTGAGCAGGTCCAACGTGTCGCCGTCGGCGCGGTGCAGGTCGTCCAGGACCAGCAGCAGGGGTCCCCGGTCGGCGACGGCGGAGACCAGCGCCGCCACCGCGCGGTGCCGACGGAACCGGGCCACGGCGGGATCACTCGGGGCGTCGGTCACCGCCGGCTCGCCCGGACCACCGCCCGCCGACCCGGCGGACCCACCGCCCACCGAATGAGCCGACCCGCCGCGCACCGAATGAGCCGGCCCACCGCCCACCGACCCGGCCGACCCGCCGCCCACCGAATGAGCCGGCCCACCGCCCACCGACCCGGCCGGCCCACCGCCCACCGAGCCGCCGCCCACCGACCCGCCCGGCTCGGTGAGCGCGTCGGTGATCTGCGTCCAGGGCCAGGCGGCCGGGGCGCCGTCGTACTCGGGGCTGCGACCCCAGGCCGTGCCCCAGCCCTCGGCGACGAGCTGCCGGCTCAGCTCCTCGGCCAGGGCGGACTTGCCGGCGCCCGGGTCCCCGCTGAGCAGGGCGAGCGTTGGCCGACCCGCCCGGGTGGCGGCCTCGGCGGCGTCCCGCAGGCGCGCCACCTCCCCGTCCCGCCCGACGAACGGCCGCACCGGCGGCGATTCCGACCCGCCACCTCGTACCGGCCCGGCCGCGACGGGGGTGGGGGTGAGGTGTGCCGCCTGGGCCAGGATGTCGGCCTCCAGCCGGCGCAGCTCGGGCCCGGGGTCCACCCCCAGCGCGGACACCACGGCGTCACGGGCTTCCCGCAGCGCGGCCAGCGCGTCGCCCTGCCGGCCGGCGCGGTAACGGGCCAACGCGAGCAGCCGCCAGGCGTCCTCCCGCAGCGGATGGGCGGCGAGGTGGGCGGGCAGGTCGGCGGCGGCCTCGTCCGGCCGACCCAGGGCGAGCAGCGCCTCGGCCCGCCGTTCGACGGCGAGCATCCGCAGCTCGTCCAGCCGGTTGATCTCCGCGACGGCCCAGAGGTCGCCCGCGCAGTCCGCGTACGCGGGTCCACGCCAGAGCCCGAGCGCCGTGTCCAGCGCGGTCAGGGCTGGTGCGGACAGGCCGGCGGTCAGCAGTCGTCCCGCCTCGCCGACGGCCGCCTCGAAGCGTCCGGCGTCCACCGCGTCCGGGGCGGCCCGCAGCGCGTACCCCGGGGGTTCGGTGACCAGGAGGCGGGGTGGCTGCCGCGGCGGCCGGTCGGGCTCCAACGCCCGACGCAGGTCGGCGACGAAGGTCCGGATCGCGCCCACCGCGCCGTCCGAGGGGGCCTCCCACAGGTCGTCGACGAGGCGGTCCACCGGCACCACCCGGCCGTGGGCGATCAACAGCCGGGCCAGCACCAGGCGCTGCCGGTGCCCCCGCAGCGGGACCGGGCCGCCCTCGGTGGCGGCGGTCACCGGCCCGAGGACGCCGAACGTCACCCCCACCGGTGGCGTTTGTTGCCTGGTCATGACACCAATCTAGGCGGCGGTGCCGGCCGGCACTGATGCGGTGCTGACCGTCTGCTGGCGGCACGTCGCCGCCGACCTGGCCGCCGACCACACGGTCATCTGCCCCGACCTGCGGGGCCCACGGCGACAGCGACAAGCCGGTGGACGTGGACGGCACCGGGTACGCCAAGCGGACCATGGCCGCCGACGTGGTGGCACTGGCCGGTGCGCTCGGTCACGAGCGCTTCGCCCTGGCCGGGCACGACCGGGGCGCCCTTGTCGCGTTCCGCGCCGGCCTCGACCACCCGGCGGCGATCAGCCACCTCGCCCTGCTCGACGTGACTGGGGCGCGGCGCTCGGCTACGACGCGGCCCGGGTGTGGCGGGCCTGGGCCCCGGACCTCGACCACCAGACGGTGACCTGCGGGCACTTCCTGGCGGAGGAGGCTCCCGCGACCGTGGTCGGGGCGCTGCGCGCCCTGCTGCGGCGGTGATCGGCCGTTTGCGGTAATGGATCCGACACTGTGCGCCGCCGAGGGCGCGCGACCGCGCCCCGGCGTCCACCGAGCGTCGAAGCTTGCTCTGACCTGCGGAAATGCGACACAGTGCAGGTGGACGCGAACCGATTGGCGGTGCTAAACAGGCAGTTGTCGGCAGCCAACGGCGGCGAGTCGCCCATCGATCGTCTCCCCGCACCGCCGCCCTCGGGCCTCGCGCACGCACCGCCCCGCGGTCGCGACCCACCCCCACGGCACCGACTCCGGTGGCGGACCGGTGAGCACGGTCATCGACCAAGGAGTCGCCGTGGGGCATCTACGCAACCGCGCCAAGCACCAACCGTTCGAGGTGGCCGCTCTGGTCACGACGCCCGTCTGTGGGGTCCTGCTGCTCGCGCTGGACGTCCGACCACCGTCGGTGCAGCTGTCCATGCCGGAACCCATCCAGGTCGGCTGGGAGGTCGCCCTGATCGCCGTCGGCGTGGGCGGGCTCCTGGGCATCCTGTGGCCCGGTCGGCTCTCCACCGGCCTCGGCATCGAGTTCGCGGCCGTGCTGGTGCTCGGCACCATCACCGGCATGTACGCGGTGGCGTTGATGGCGGTGGCCGGCCAGCAGGGCATCGTCGCGGCGTCGTTGATCAGCGCGGTGCCGGTGGGGTCCTTCTGGCGGGTCGCCCAGATCGGCGTCGACCTACGCTGCCTGGCCCACGGCCACCAGTGCGCGACTCACCGACGGGGCGTGGGAGGTGCCGCGTGATCTCGGTATCCACACCCGAGGCGCCGCACTGGGTTCAGGTGCTGCTCAGTCTGCTCGGCGTCCTCGGCGGAACGACTGGCCTGGCCGCCATCGCCACAGTCGTGGCGCAGCGGGGCAAGTTCAAGGCCGACGCCGCGGACACGCTCACGGAGGCCGCCCTGACCCTCGTGCAACCCCTCCAGGCGCGGATCACCGAGTTGGAGAGCGAGGCGATGAGCGCGCGGTCGGAGCTGGGGCTGCTGCGCGAGCAGGTCAACCAGTTGCAGTTCGTCGTCCGGGTGCTGACCCGCACCCTCGACCGGTGGCGGACCGCCGTGCACGCCCCCGACGCCACCCTGCGCAAGATCCGTACGGTGGTCGCGGAATCGGAGCGACTGACCGAGGACCGGTGACGGGTCACCTCACCCGCCGTCCGGGGGGCGCAGCCGTCCGGCGAGTTCCCGCAGCGCCGCCCGGAACTCGGGCTCCTGCTCGTCCGGGTGGTGCCCGCGTACCGGGGGCGGTCGACGCTCCCCCGGTGCCGGCAGCAGGCTGCGCGGGTCCCGCAACCGCCGGTCGACGCCGCTGGCCGGGTCGGCGGCGTCCGGCGGCGGATCACCGGGCCGGTGCGCGGCGAAGATCCAACCACCGACCGGGTCCGTGTCCCGCCACAGGTTGAGCCACCGCCAGCCGACCCGCTCCCCCACCTCGCGCAGCACCTCCCGATTGAGGTACGCCGGAAAGAGCCGGGCGTAGAGGCGGTCCAGCGGTGAGCCGTAGGTGAGCAGCGCGACCCGTCGACGGGTGTGCGGAGGCAGCCGCAGCACCGCGAGGGCCAGCAACGCCGAGCCGTGGCTGTGCCCGCACAGCACCACCCCGGCGTGCCGCTCGGCCAGCTGGGTGATCCGGTCGGCCAGCTCCGGCACCGCGCGGTCGGCGTAGCTCGGCGGTGCGAACGGGTGCGCGGCGCGGGGCCAGAAGGTGCCGAGGTCCCACAGGATGCCGACGTGCCGGCGGAACCACGCCGTCCGGTACGCGAACACACCACCCGAGAGCAGGACCAGGACCGTGGCGGCGACGATGTAGGTGCCCCCCGCGAGCGCCATCGCGACGAACCCGGCCGGCAGCCCGAGGAACCGCCACGTCAGGTCCTCCGGTCCGCGCCCGGTCCCCCCGAGCAGACTCGTGGCCAGCCCGATCACCGCGAGCGCCGCGTACGCGGTGGCCAGCACGCCCAGCCACTCGGTGAACCGGGCACGGGCGACGGCCTTCGTGGCGAGCCGCAGCCGGCCGGTCGCCTCCGGCGGCACGGCGGGAAAGTCGCGGGCGGTGATGTCCGCCGCCGCACGCCACCGGCGACGCCGCGACCGGAGGGTGATCGCGGCGCACACCAGCGCCGCCGCGGCAACGTGTAGGAACACCGCCAGGATCGTCCAGCGGTACGGCAGCGGCGGCCCGCCGTCACCGCGGAAGCCGCCGAGCAGATCCCCCGCCTGGTAGACGAGCCCGGCGGAGAACGCCCCGGACAGGCCGACCGCGATGGCCGCGATGACCGTCGCGCCCGCTCCCCGCGGCAGCGCCGACCGGGCCGCACCCCACGGCAGCGCCGACCGGGCCGCACCCCACGGCAGCGCGGACTGGGCCGCTCCCCGTGGCGGCGCGGACTGGGCCCTGGCGCGACCGTGGCGCCACAGCACCAGCCCGCAGAGCAGCACCAGTAGTGCCATCTGGCCGAACAACGCCCCGCCCGCGATCGCGCCGTAGCCGGGGAGCCCGGCCGACGACGGCCAGCCCCGCCCGTCGCCCGCGACGGCGACGAGGGTCGCCACGCTCAGACCGACCGCCGCCACGCCCACCGCGCGGGCGAACCAGGTGGACATCCCCGCGGTCGACGCACGGTCGATCAGGCCGGGCGCGGCGAGCAGACCGACGCAGACCAGCAGGACCGCCGCACTGAGCGTCCACAGCAGCGTCGTCGCGGGCGTCGCGCCGCCGGCGCGACGGGCGGTGAGCAACAGGAGATCGAGTACGGCGAAAGCGGCGGCGACGTGGATCGCCCGTAGCCGCGCCACCAACGGCTCCACCGCCCACACTGGGTTGCCGGCCGGGCCGGACCGGCGGGTCCCGAGCAGCCGCAGGAGCACGATCGCGGCGATCGGCAGCAGCGTCAGCACGGCCAACCGCTGCCCCACGGGCCGATCGTCGAGCCCGGCAAGCGTGTCGAAGGGCGCACGACAACGGGCCGCACCGAGACACCGCCAGGCGAGCAGGTCGAGGGCGACCCCGGCGATGGACACCACGTACACCACTGTGAGGTTGAGCGCGAGGAGCCGGCACAGGATGGTGACCCCGGCGGCGCGGCGGCCGGCGGGCCGCATCCACACCGCCAGGTTGCTGAGCATGAACGGCAGCAGGAAGACCATGGACAGGGTCCGGGCCACGGTGCCCGAGGGCAGGTCGGCCCAGCGGTACGCCTCGAGCGTCAGCCCGTCCGGGTCGGTGTCGTCCGACCCGGCGCGGCGGTGGAATCCGCCGCTGTCGTCGCCCGCGACCTGCCGCACCCTCGCCTCGTGCAGGACGGCCGAGGGTTGTGCCCCCGACACGCCGTGCACCCGCAACTCGACCACGTCGCCGCCGCGCGGGTGGTCGCCGTGCTGCGCTGGGCCGCGCGGCATCGGGGCGGCTACCCGTGCCGTCGCTGGTCGGGCGCGTCGCTCGCGTCGCCCGGTGAGGCCGGCCGCCACATTCCGGGCATCGCGTCGACCACGACGATCAACAGCAACACCCCGGCGACGACGGCGCTGCCGGCCAGTTGCGGAAGCCGCATGGTCGCCCACCCGAACAGGATGATGGCCGGCACACCGATCAGGCGGGCCCAGGGCAGGCTGGTGTCGACCACCGCCGAGAGCAGGATCCGGGCGGTCAGGAACAGCGCCGGACCGATGACGCCCACGGCCAGCTGTCCCGCGTCGCGGTAGCCCGGATCCTCGATCGTCAGCTCCATCGCGACGCTCGTGGCCAGGACCCCGGCGATCATGACGACGTGCAGGTAGCCGGCCAGGAGCGCCAGTTTGCTGCCGGGTGGGCCGGCCGCCACGATGGTGGCGCCCAGTCGCGTGCCCGCCGGCACCAGGTAGAGCCGGGCGAGGGACACCGCCGTCACGAACGCCAGGGCGAAGGCCACGGTGCTCTCCCGGTTCATCCCGGAGCCGCTGTAGGCGATGCCGGAGAACAGGATCAGCTCGCCCAGCGCGATGATGAAAATCTGTTGGTAGCGCTCGGAGAGGTGCTCACCGTTCACCTGAAGGTCCGGCCAGGAGCTGCGCCCGAGCCTCGGGAACGGCCAGCGCAACCGGGCGAGGGAGTATTCCAGCACCAGGGCGAGCGCCCAGAGCGCCTCCCGGGCCGGGGCGACGAACGCCCCGACCACCCACAGCACGCCGGAGATCGCGAACCAGATCGCCACCCGCAGGCTCCGCAGTTGCAGCGGGTGTCCCTTCAGCGCGGGGATCAGCAGCGCGCCCCGACCAAGGTGGATGGCCACGTAGGCGCCGGCGAACAACCCGGCGTGCGAGTCGAACGCGGTGGGCACGGCGGCGGCCATCAGCAGGCCGCCGAACATCACCCAGAGCAGGAGTACGACGATCAGCGGGGCACGCGGGTCGAACCAGTCCGCCGACCAGGCGGTCACGAACCACACCCACCACAGTGCCGCCAGCAGCACCAGCACCTGGAAACCGCCGTTGAGGCTGTGGTCGTCCAGCAGTGCCCGGGACAGCCGGGTCAGCGCGAAGATGAAGGCCAGGTCGAAGAAGAGCTCCAGGAACGACGTCCGACGGGGGTTCTCCCGCTTCTGGAGCAGCCGCTCGGGGAGCCAGCTCGCCATCGCCCCCCTCTCTCGACACCACCTGCCGCCACAGTCGTACCACCCCGGGGGCCGGGCTCGGGCCGGTTCCGCCAGGCCCGGCGGCTTGGACAGGCGGGCGCCAGCTCAACCAGGCCGGCTAGCGGTCGCACGTTCGGCGACCACCACCGAGATCCCGTCGAGCACGCGTTGCAGGCCGAACTCGAAGGCGTACTCCGGGCCGTAGGCGGCACCGTGCTGCTGGCCGGCCGCGGTGCCGACCCGGGAGGCGGTCGGGTAGGCCCCGGGCGTCAGGAACGTCTCCAGCCAGGGCGCGTGCGACTGCCACCACTGGCCCTCGGTCATGCCGGTCTCCCGTTCCAGGTCGACCACCTCGGACGCGGCGCGGGCGGAACTCTTCACGTGCCCGAGGACGAGCGTGCGCACCGCGTCCATCTCGACGTCGGTGAGCCCGAGGTCGGCGACGGCGCCCAGCTCGTGGTCGTACTTGGCCAGCAGGTGCGGGCCGAGCACGGGCCGGGTCGTCTCGGCCCGGAGCATCCACGGGTGCCGCTGGTAGAGCGCGAGGTTGTCGCGGGCGATCCGCTCCAGCCGGGCCCGCCAGTCGCCCTCGACGGCGGGGCGCGGCATCTCGCCGTACGCGGTGTCGATCATGACGGCGACGAGTTCGGCCTTGCCGGGCACGTAGGTGTAGACCGACATCGTGCCGACACCCAACGCCTCGCCGACCCGGCGCATGGTCAGCGCGTCGAGGCCCTCGGCGTCGGCGACGTCGATCGCGGCCCGCACGATCCGGTCGACGCTGAGCCCCGGCCCGGCGCTGCGGCTGGTCGGCTCCCGGGTGCGCCACAGGATGGCCAGGCTGCGGGCCGGGTCCGCGGAGGCCTTGCGCTCACTCGCCATGGTGCGGCCATCCTAACAACCCGGGCGTACGGCGTACGTCGCCCGGCGGCCCGCGCGGTCACAGCTCCTCGCGGTCGTCGGAGAGCGTCGGGCCGGCGGCGGCGGGCACCAGGTGGCGTACCTCCGGTTCCGCGTCGGTCAGCTCCCGGGCCCGCTGCTCGGCCGCACGGTCCTCGCCGGTCAACCGGCCGCCGTGCTGGCGCAGGTGCTCACCCCACGACGGCACCAGGTACACCTCGACGAACCGGTCCGTCGTCTCCGCCGGCCGGAACAGCCCCCACCGCATCGCGCCGGTCCGCTGCCGCGCGCCACGCACCAGGTCCATCGCCGCCAGGAACCGTTGGGTCCGCTCCGGCCGGACGGTGTACTGCACCGTCACCAGCACCGGCCCCACCCCCGGGTCCGGCTCGTGCGCCAGGTGCAGCTGCGGCCAGTAGGCCGCCGGTTCCCGGTCCACCGACCGCAGGTCCGGCAACGGCCAGATCCGACTCGTCGCGGTGCCGACAAGCATCAGCGCCGCCGCCGCGAGATAGGCGAGGACCAGCCCGGCCATCTCGGCCACCAACCCCCAGACCAGCGCGCCGGCCGCCTGCCCGCCGGCGAAACACACCTGGTAGACGGCCAGGCCCCGGGCCCGTACCCAACTGGGCAGGAAGAGCTGCATCTCGGCGTTGACGTTGGCCAGGACGGTCACCCAGGCCATCCCGGCGGGCAACAGGGCGACAAGCACCAGGGGTACGACCCGCACGGTGCCGACCACCGTCAACGCCACGGTGAACAGCGCCCCGGCGATCAGCAGGAGCTGGTTGGCCGACAGCCGGGTGCGGAGCACGGCCAGCAACACACCGCCGGTGATGGCACCCACGCCGAGGGCGGCCAGCAGCAGCCCGTACCCGCCGGAGCCCAGCCCCAGCCGCCGGGCGGCCACCAGCGGCAGCAACGCCCACAGCGCGCTGGCCGGGACCACGAAGACAAGCGCCCGGCGCAACAGCCGACGGACGGTCGGCGAGTGGCGAACGTAGCGGCTGCCCGCGCGCAACGCGGCGGCGAACCGCTCGGGCACCTCGACCGCACGGGCGTTGCCGGGCCGCCAGCGCCACAGCGCGTACGCGAAGATCCCGAAGGCCACCGCGTTGAAGCCGAAGACCGGGGCGACGCCGGTGCGGGCGATCAGTACGCCGGCCACCGCCGGCCCGACCGCCCGGGCCACGTTGACGCTTATCGAGCCGAGCGCGGACGCCGACCGCAGCTGGTCGGACGGCACCAGCTCCGGGATCACCGCCGCCCAGGCCGGCAGGGTGAGCGCCTGCCCGACCCCGAACGCGAAGGTGAGGGTGAGCAGCAACGCCGGTGGCATCCGGTTGGTCTGGGTGAGCAGCGTCAACGCCACCGCCACCGCGACCAGGAACAACTGCACGGCGATCAGCAGGTGCCGGCGGTCGAAGTTGTCGGCCAACACTCCGGCGGGCAACGCCAGCAGCAGCACCGGCAGCAGGCTCGCGGTCTGGACCAGCGCGACGAGGGTGGAGGCGTGGGAGTGGTGGAGCAGCAGCCACTGCGCACCGACCGTCTGCATCCAGGTGCCGATGTTGGCGACGAGCAGGGCCAGCCACAGGTTGCGGTAGACCGCGGTCCGCAGTGGCGCCCACGCCGGGGCCGGACGGTCGTCGGGTCCGGCTGCGGCCGTCACCACCGCCCGTCCGCGCGCAGCACGCGCTCACCGGAGACGAAGAGGTCGTCGGGTTCGAGCAGCAGCAGCCGGACGACCTCGGTGGCGACCTGTTCCGGCATGGCGTACACCTCGTCCAGGAACTCGGCACCCACCCGTTCCTGCAACCGCGTCGGCATCGGCCCGGGATGCAGCTGCATCACCTTGATCCGGTTGCTGTGCTGCGCCTCGGCCAACGAGTCGACAAGGCTGCTGCCGTAGCTCTTGGTCGCCCGGTAGACCGGGATGCCCGGTCGGGGGGCCGCCAGTGCCAGCGCGCCGACGTACACCACGTTCCCGTGACCCTGCCGGTGCAGGTGCCCCACCACCTCCCGCAGCAGGTACGTGATGCCCAGAACGTTGACCTCCACGGCCCGGCGGATGTGCTCCACCGACAGGTCCGCCAGCTCACCGCCCGCCCACATCGAGGCGCAGGCCGCCACCCCGTCGATCGTGCCGTGACGCCGCACCACCTCGGCGAAGCCCGCCCGGACCTGCTCGTAGGAGGAGACGTCGCAGACCGCCCCGTCGCACCCCAGTT
This sequence comes from Micromonospora sp. NPDC048898, assembly GCF_043198035.1. Taxonomy (NCBI): domain Bacteria; kingdom Bacillati; phylum Actinomycetota; class Actinomycetes; order Micromonosporales; family Micromonosporaceae; genus Micromonospora; species Micromonospora sp. NPDC048898. The sequence continues at coordinate 85,281 of NZ_JBICUF010000018.1, read as the reverse complement.
CGTCGGCCGTGGCCGCGACCTCGGCCGGTACGTCGCCGAACACCACGACCTGGTGCTCGTCGACCAACTGCCGCGCCACCGCGAGGCCGAGCCCGCTGGTACCGCCGACCACCACGAAGGTTCTGGCACCCATGTCACTCCAGCCGCCGCCCGGACAGGTCACGCGCGCCGCGTTCTTCCCGTTTCCGGACCCCGCACACCCGTTCGGCCGGTAGTGCTGGACCTACCCCGGAAAGTGGATCTGGACGGCTGGGGTGCCCGGTCGTCCCCGATTAGCGTCTGCGGCATGACCCCGGAATCCCCAACTCGGCTGGCCGAGGCGCTGCGTCGCCGCAACTGGCTGATCTCCGCCTGGCCCTGGCGGGCACTTGCCTACGTGATCAGCACCGTGCCGATCGCGGGCCTGCTCGCCATCGGGCTGCTCATCATCGGCGCACCGCTGCTGGCCGCCGCCAACGGGTTGCTGCTGGACGGTCGGCCGCCCGGCGTCGCGCTCCTGCTGTTCCTGGCGGTCGGCAGCCTCAGCCTGCTGGCGCTGGCGCCGATCGTGAGCTTCCCGGTGGCCGTCATCGAGCGGTGGCGGCTCCGACTCGTGGACACACGTCCGCTGCCCGCGCCGTCGTGGCCGGGTCTGGTCGCCCGCTACCGCAGCGCCGGGGCCTGGCGGGAGGTGGCCTACCTGTTCTTCCTGGGCGGGTTCGTGCCGGTCGCGTACTGGGTGCTCCTGCTGCTGGTGCTGCTCGACCTCGGGATGATCACCAGCCCCTGGCTGGCCGGCGAGGCCGAGCCGGTCGTGGTCTGGCAGCCGATCGAGTCCACCGGCGAAGCCATCCCGTACGCCATCGTGGCGGTGCTGCTCCTTCCGGTCCTCTGCTACGCGGCCGGTCTGATCGCCGCCGCCCAGGCGGAGGTGACCCGGTGGGCACTGGCCTGGCCGGTCGACGCGGTGGCACTGCGCGAGGTCGCCCGTTCGCGCACCCGGCTGGTCGGCGCGTACGAGGCGGAACGGCGCCGGATCGAACGGGACCTGCACGACGGCGCACAACCACGACTGACCAGCCTCACCCTGCAGCTGGGCCTAGCCCAGTTGGACGTACCCGAGGACTCCCCCGCCGCCCGGCCCCTCGCCGTGGCACACGACCAGGCTCGGGGCCTGATGGTGATGTTGCGGCAGTTGGTGCACGGCATCCGCCCGCAGAGCCTCACCGACCTCGGTCTGGCCGGTGCCGCCAACGAGCTGGCCGACGTCGCCACCATCCCGGTCACCGTGCACGCCGACCTGCGTGGCGAGCTGCCCGAGATCGTGGAGACGACCGCCTACTTCGTGGTGTCCGAGGCCCTGAGCAACGTCGCCCGCCACGCCCGGGCGACCCACGCCGAGGTACGCCTCACCCGGGCCGACGGGGACCTCGTCGTCGAGGTGTCCGACAACGGGCGGGGCGGTGCCGACCCCACCCGGGGGACCGGCCTGACCGGTCTCGCCGACCGGGTCGCCGCCGTGGACGGCCGGCTGCTGCTGTCCAGCCCGCCCGGCGGGCCTACCCTGGTCCGGGTGGAGCTGCCGTGCCGTCGATGACCCGGGTGGTGCTCGCCGAGGACGAGGTGCTGCTGCGGGAGGGCCTGGTCGCGCTGCTGACCCGCTTCGAGTTCACGGTGTGCGCCGCCGTCGGCTCCGCCCCCGAGCTGCTGGCCGCCGCCCGCGAGCACACACCGGACCTGGTGCTGACCGACATCCGGATGCCGCCGGGCCGCCACGACGACGGGCTCCGCGCGGCCGTCGCGTTACGCGCCGAGCGGGCCCACCTGCCGGTGGTGGTGCTCAGCCAGTACGTGCAGACCGGGTACGCGGCGGCGCTGCTGGACAGCGGCGACGGTCAGCGGGTCGGCTACCTGCTCAAGGACCGGGTGGCCGAGGTCACCGAGTTCGTCGACACCCTGCGCCGGGTCACGGCGGGCGGCACCGCCATCGACCCGGATGTGGTGCGGCAACTGCTGCACCGCCCGCGCGATCCGCTGGCCTCGCTCTCCGCCCGCGAACGCGAGGTGCTGGCGCTGCTGGCCGAGGGCCGGTCGAACGCCTCGATCGCCGGCCGACTGCACGTCACCGAGGCGGCGGTCGGCAAGCACGTCGGCAACATCCTGTTGAAGCTCGACCTGCCGCCGAGCGACGACACCAACCGCCGGGTGCTCGCGGTGCTCACCTACCTGCGCAGCGACCCGGTGGGCTGACCAGCACCGGGCTGGGATCGGGGCGTAGATTCGGCAGGCGGTGCCGCCGCCGGCGAAGGGCGCGGACCGGCGAGACGGGGGTACGGCATGGCGGAGGCGTTGCGGGTTGGTCTGCTGGGATACGGGCTGGCGGGTCGGGTGTTCCACGCCCCGCTGATCGCCGCGACCCCGGGGCTGCGGCTCGACGCGATCGTGACCCGCGATCCGCAGCGGCGCGAGCAGGCCCGGCAGCACTTCCCGGCCGCCCGCCTGGTCGACGACGCCGACGAGCTGTGGCGTACACCGGATGCTCTGGACCTGGTCGTGGTGGCGACGCCGAACCGGCAGCACGTGCCGATGGCCCGCGCGGCCCTCGCCGCCGGGCTGCCGGTCGTCGTCGACAAGCCCCTCTCCCCGACCGGCGCCGAGGGCCGCGCGCTGATCCGCGAGGCGACCGAGCGTGGGGTGCCGCTGACGGTCTTCCAGAACCGGCGCTGGGATGGCGACTTCCTGACCGCCCGCCGGCTGGTGGAGCAGGGCGAGTTGGGGCGGGTGCTGCGCTTCGAGTCCCGGTTCGAGCGGTTCCGTCCGTCCATCAAGCCGGGCTGGCGGGAGCTTGCCGGTCCCGAGGAGGCCGGCGGTGCCCTCTTCGACCTCGGCGCCCACCTCGTCGACCAGGCGGTGCAACTGTTCGGCCGGGTCGACCGCGTCTACGCGGAGGTGGACCGCCGCCGCGCGGGCGCGGCTGTCGACGACGACGCCTTCGTGGCGTTGACCCACGCCAACGGGGTGCACTCGCACCTGTGGATGGGCGCGGTGACCGCCCAGCTCGGGCCCCGACTGCGGGTGCTGGGCGACCGGGCCGGCTACACGACGTACGGCCTCGACGTGCAGGAGGCGGCGCTGCACGAAGGCGGCCGACCGGACCAGCCGGGTTGGGGGGAGGTCCCGCCGGAGCGCTACGGCATGCTCGGCGTCGACGGTGATCTGCGGCCGGTGCCGACCGAACCCGGCGCGTACCAGAGCTTCTACGCGCAGGTGGCGGCGGCGCTGCGCGACGGCACTCCGATGCCGGTGGACCCGCGGGACTCGGTCGCCACGGTCGAGCTGATCGAGCTGGCGCACCGGTCGGCGGCCGACGGAGCGGTGCTGCCGGTCCCGACCGCCTGACCGGCGCCGGCTGTGCCGCGACCAGCAGGCTCGCTGGTCCGGCGCTGCCTGCGGCCGGGCAACGCGCGTTGCTCCGGCCGTGCCGTGGGAGGGCAGGCTCGTTGCTCCGGCCGTGCCGTGGCTGGGCAGGCTCGTTGCTCCGGCCGTGCCGTGGGCGGGCTACGCCCGTTGCTCCGGCTCGACGGTGCCGGCGGGGCGGGTCGTCCGGCGCAGGCTCCGCCGCAGTGCCCAGGCGGTGACGACGGTGGCCAGCGTGCCGCCCGCGCCGGCGATCAGCAGCGTGGTCGGGGCCGAGGTGGCGTCGAGCAGCACGGCACCGCCCAGGTAGGAGAGCGCGGCGGCGATTCCGATCGCGCCGTACAGGTTGCCGAAGACCCGGCCGAGCATCGCCTCGGGGACGACCCGTTGCAGCAACGTGCTGGAGGCGACGTCCATGGCCGCGATCCCCAGTCCGCGGACCGCCTGCATGACGATGGCGGCGCCGACCGCCCAGGCCAGCCCCGTCAGCAGGTTGCCGACACTGCTGATGGCGAACCCCGCGATCAGCAGACCGGCGGTGGACGCCCGCACCCCGTACCGGCCCAGCAGCAGGTAGCCGACGAACAACCCGAGCCCGACCGCGGCCAGCAGCAACCCGACGGTCGAGCCGCCGGCGTCGAACGTCTCGGTGGCCAGCAGGACCAGGGCCACGTCGTCGACGCCGTTGAACGCCACCACGGCACAGAACCCCAGCGCGACCACCCGGACCACCGGGGTCGACCAGAGGTAGCCCAGGCCCACCCGCGCGTCGCGCAGCAGGGAACCCCGGCCGGCATCCCCGTCGGCGGGCACCGACATCCTCGGCAGCGACGCCAGCAGGACCGCCGAGAGCAGGAACGACACGGCGTCGACAAGCAGCACCCCGCGTACGCCCACCAGCGGGAACAGCGCCGCCGCGAGCAGCGGACCGAGCACCTCGCCGCCGTTGGTGCCGAACCCGACAGTGGAGTTCGCGGACTCCAGGTCCCGGTCGCGCACCAGGGCCGGCACCGCCGCCCGGGAGGCGGGCTGGAACACCTGCCCGGCGATCGCCCGGACCGCCACCAGGGCCAGCAGCACCGGCAACGACGGCAGCAGTACGGCGATCAGCAGCAGCACGCCGCCCTGGACCAACTCCGCACCGATCATGACCCGGCGCAGGTCGAAACGGTCGCTGAGCGCCCCGGTGAGCGGGCCGAGCAGCGCCGGCGCGAAGTCACCGACGAGCAGCAGCATCGCGATCGCGAGCGCACGACCGGTGCTGTCCTCCACGTGCAACATCAACGCGACCAGGCTCAGCGAGTCGCCCGCGTACGAGATGACCCGAGCCGACCACAGCGCCCGGAAGCCCGGGTTGTGTCGCAGCAGACGCATCCCGCCACGGGTGGGCTCGTCGGCGCCGGTGGGACCTGTCACGTCAGCTCCGCTCCTCGCGCCTGCGCCCGGACGTACGCACCGTAGTGAGCCGACAACTTCGGATCAACGCGATTTCCATCGAGGGGATGAGTAGGCGGCCCCGGCGTTCTCGACGCGCCCGAAAATCGGTGGAGGGGCAGCGCTTCGCGCGCCTACCGTGCTGCGGAACCAGGTCGTCTAGGCAAGGACGTGCCGTTGTACACCCTGTGAGTCTTCCCGAGCGCTGCTGTGTCGCGCGTCGCGTCTGTGCGCCGCGCCCCTTTTTGCTGCGGACTTCTCACGGAACCGGTGTACCTCTGTGCTCACCCACTGGGCCGTCGTGCCCACCTGCCTGCCACTCGTTCGCCGCCGCTGCCCCGCGTGCGCGTCCGAGCGCTTCCGGCCAAGCGGTAAATTCCGCGTCAACGCCAACCACAAGCTCCTCGACGTCTGGCTCCTCGTGCTCTGTACCGGCTGCGGGGTGACGGCGAAGCTCACGCTCCTGGAGCGGGTGACCGTGCGTGCCGTACGGCCCGGGCTGCTGGAGCGGCTGCACCACAACAACCCTGGGCTGACCGCCAGTCTGCTCCAGAACCCGTTCGTGCAGCACCGCAACCGCATCACCCTCGACTGGGACGACGCCTGGCGTCTCGACACCGGCGGATCGGAGCACCCGGACGGCGAGACTGTCGACGTCTCGGTCCGCTTCGCGGCGCGGATCCCGGTCCGGCCGGCGCGACTGATCGCCGAGGGCTTCGGGCTGTCGCGAGCCGAGGTCGACAGACTGATCGTGGAGGGGAATGTCGTTTCGGCGGTCCGGTTGACCGGCAAGGTCTCCGGCGACTTCACCTTCACGCTGAAACGCTGAGCTCTTCTGCACCGACCGTGGGCCTGGCCCGGGCGGCGATGATCCACTCGCCTTCATGAATATGGCGGCATCCCGGCGTCCGGGATACCGCGTTATCACCAAACCCGAGTGGATCAAGGGTGCAAGGTCGGTGGGCGGTGACGGGCTGGCTAGTCGGCGTCCTGCTCGGACGGGGTGTCATCGGGCACCCGGGCGTCGTCGTCGGTCAGCGCGTCGTCCGACGAGGTGGCGAGGTCGGCCAGCCGGCGCTCGGCTTCCCGGACCTCCTCGTCGAGCCGGGGGTTCTCCTCGTCCGGGCTCTGCGACATGGGGCGACCTCCATCGGGCACGACCGGCCGATCTCCGTGTACCCGGCCTGACGGCGAGGACACGGGCCGCATGCGCTGTTCCTCGATCACTCGATGAGCAGTAGTCACATCCGACGCCCGCGGACAACTACTGAACAAAGAGGCCATGACCTGAACATCGTTGGTGAGATGAGCCGAGCGCCGGGCCGGCCGGGGAGCGCACCGGGCTGGAGCCCAGGAGCGTTGCCGGCCCGGCCCGGTGCCGGATCAGCGCTGCTTCAGCTCGCGCCAGGATGGGTGGGTGCCGCGCCACGCGTCGGCGAGGATGGCCGCCGAGGCCCGGCTTGGGCACTGCTGCACCCGCTCACGACCCGACGCCCCACCGATCTGGGCGCGGACCTCCCAACCCTGCCCGTCAGTACGGATATACACGTCCCGGCGTCCGCGCGGGGTCGTGTCTCCGTTCCACCAATGCTCCTCGACCTTCATTCGCCGACCGTATAGCAATTTTTGCGCCGAGGGTACGGCGCAGGTAGGCATATACCAGGGCGATAGCCGTAATTCCGGCGCATTTCGGCCCATGCGTCGACGGGGAGGACCCGCAACGGCGGGTCCTCCCCGTCCTGACCGACGAATCAGGAGGGCCCGCCGCTCAGCCCTGGGTGGTCAGCAGGTAGTCGTCAGCTTCGGGGCTCCACCGCAGGTCGACAGCTCCGCCGGTGGCCGCGGCCTTGCAGAACTGCAGGAAGCTGCGGTAACCGAGCTTCTTCTCACTGAAGTCGGGCCGGGCCCGTCGCAGTTGGTTCTTCAACCCGGACAGCGCCACCGGGTTGCCGCTGCTGCCGAGCTCCGCCACCACACCACGGAGCAGACCGAACGCCACCTCCCGGTCGCCGTGCTCGGGCAGCGAGACCTCGGGGTCACCCTTCGCCGGCCCCTCGGCCAGCTCGATCACGTTGTGCTCGGCGAGGTGCCGCAGCAGTTCCCCGAAGGTGCGGAACCCGTAGTCGGACTCGCTGAACGTCGGGTCCTTGCGCAGCAGGGTGCGCTTGAGCCGGGAGGCGGTGACCTCGCCGTTGGCGCTGCCCTGCAACCCGGCCACCGTCTGGGCGACCTGGACGGCGAGTGCGTCCACGTCCCGGCCGGGCTCCTCGCCGGCGGGTCGACGGCCCACCTCCGGCTCTGGCTCCGGCTCCCGCTCCAACTCCGTCTCGGGCGGGCGCTGGTCGGAGCTGGGCTGCCGGGTCGGACGACCACGCCGGCTGCGGGTCGGCGGGATGTCCACACCCTCCAGCCGGTCGTAGTAGAGGAACTCGTCGCACGCCGGTGGAAGCAGCGCCGACGTCGACCCCTCGACCCCGACGCCGATGACCCGCTTGTTCAACTCGCGAAGCTTGTGCACCAGCGGGGTGAAGTCACTGTCGCCGCTACAGATCACGAAGGTGGAGATGTAGTCGCGCTCGAACGCCAGCTCGATCGCGTCGACGGCCATCTTGATGTCCGCGGCGTTCTTGCGGGAGGCACCCATCCGCTGCGGGATCTCGATCAGCTCGACGTGGGACCGGGTGAGCATTCGGCGGTCCTCGTCGAAGTAGGACCAGTCGGCGTACGCCCGACGGACCACCACCCGCCCCCGTTCGGCGAGCGCGTCGGCGATCGGCCGGAAGTCGAAGTCCGCGCCGCCACGGTGGTCGCGCGCCCCCAACGCGAGGTTCTCGTAGTCGAGGAACAGGGCGATCCGGTCTTCTTGATCCACGCGGCCCAGCGTACGCCGGCCGTGGCCGGTCCGGGCGCAGGCGAGGCGCGACACCTCAACTCGCCAATCGTCCATTTCTTGCGGCTCAATAGTCGCCAATTTTCGTGCTTCGATTGTGGTCTTGCAGCACGCTGTTCGGTGCTGCATCATGGCGATCAATGTCGGGCGTCGGGGGAGGCGCCGGGCGGACCTCCACCACCATCCACCCAGGAGGGTCACCGATGATTCGCAGCATCCTGTCGGCACGGGGACGACCCGGCCGGCCGACCGGCACCGCCGTCGCGCTCGCGGCCGGCCTCGCCGTGCTTGTCGCCGGACCCGCCGTGGCCGTCGCCGGTCCATCCGCGCCCGCCGCCGCGCGGCCGGCGGTCACCCGCGCCGCGCTCGACCCGGCGCTTGTCGCCGGGCGCGGCGCCGACGTCGACTTCGTCGAGCAGGAGGCGGAGAACGCGCGCACCAACGGCGAGGTCATCGGCCCCGACCGGTCCGCCTACACGCTGCCCGCGGAGGCCTCCGGCCGCCGGGCGGTCCGGCTCACCCCCGGCGAGTACGTGGAGTTCGTCCTGCCCAGCGCGGCCAACGGCATCACCGTGCGGTACAGCATCCCGGACGCGCCACAGGGCGGTGGGATCACCGCGCCGCTGCGGGTCGCGGTCAACGGCAAGCACCTGCGCACCATGACGCTCACCTCGCAGTACTCATGGCTCTACAACCAGTACCCGTTCACCAACGACCCGTCGGCCGGGCTGCTGCACCCGGACTGGTGGATCACCGAGTGCCAGTGCGTGCCGGCGGCCACCACGCCGGCCCCGGTCATCAGCACGCCGTTTCGGCCCACCCACTTCTACGACGAGCAGCGGCTGCTGCTCGGGCGCACCTACCGGGCCGGCGACACGATCCGCCTGACCGCGCCGACCGGCAGCGCCGCGGCCTGGACCGTCATCGACCTGCTCGACTCCGAGTTGGTCGCGCCGCCGCACGTCCGGCTGCTCGCGGCGAACGTACTCGCCTTCGGCGCGGACCCCACCGGCCGGCGGGACTCCGCCGACGCGCTGGACCGGGCCATCGCCTTCGCTCGGCGCGCCCACCTCACGGTGTACGTCCCGCCGGGCACCTACCAGGTCAACCGGCACATCATCGTCGACGACGTGACAATCGAGGGCGCCGGCAACTGGCACACCGTGATCAGGGGCCGCGAGGTCGCCCTGCCGACGCCCGCGCCGGACGGCTCGGTGCACACCGGCGTCGGGTTCTACGGCCGCGACGCCGCCGACGGCGGCAGCCGTAACGTGCACCTCTCCGGCTTCGCCATCGAGGGGGACGTCCGGGAGCGCATCGACACCGACCAGGTCAACGCGATCGGTGGGGCGATGAGCGACTCCACCATCGACGGCCTCTACCTGCACCACACCAAGGCCGGCCTGTGGTTCGACGGGCCGATGCGCAACGTCCGCGTCACCAACAACATCGTCGTCGACCAGATCGCCGACGCGCTCAACTTCCACACCGGCGTCACCGACTCGCTGGTGGCGCACAACTTCGTCCGCAACACCGGCGACGACGGTCTGGCGATGTGGTCGGAGAAGACGGCCAACGCGCGCAACACGTTCGACCACAACACCGTGCAGTCACCGACGCTGGCCAACGGCATCGCCATCTACGGCGGCACCGACACCACAGTCTCGCACAACCTCGTCGCCGACCCGGTCCGCGAGGGCAGCGGTCTGCACGCGGGCTCCCGCTTCGGCGCGGAACCGTTCACCGGGCACCTGCGGTTCACCAACAACACCACCGCCCGCGCCGGCACGTACGAGCTGAACTGGAACATCGGGCTCGGCGCGATCTGGGTCTTCGCCCTGGACCGCAGCATCGAGGCGGCCGTCGAGGTGACCGGCGACGCGTACCTCGACAGCACCTACAACGCGATCATGCTGGTCAGCGACTGGCCGGTGAAGGACCTCTACTCGATCTCCGACGTGCGGTTGCGGGACGTCCGGGTCGACGGCACCGGCACGTCGGTGGTCAGTGCCCGCTCGGCCGGGTCGGCATCGTTCGCCAACGTGGACGCCCGCAACGTGGGTGCGGTGGCTGTCAACAACTGCGGTTCGTTCCACTTCACCCCGGCCGGTTCGGAGTTCACCCTGACCGACCTCGGCGGCAACGACGGCGGATGGCTCGCGCCGTGGCTGCTGCCCAACACCATCACCTGCGACGACCGGCCGCCCGTGTCGCCGCCCCCGCCTCCGGCGCAGTGGTGAACGCGGTGGGCGGCTCGACGAGTCGGGCCGCCCACCGCACCGTCAGCGTGTCCGGACGTACGCCAGCGGCACGCTCGTCGACTGCCCTTCCCAGCTGCCGAACAGGGCAGCCCCGGCGGTGTCGACAGCGCCGGGGCGACGGACGACGACCATCTCGACGGAGTCGGTGACGATGAGCGTGCTGTCCTCGTCGACCACCCGGCGCACGGCGCCGACCGGTGCCGCGTCGGCGTTCCCGGCGCCGCTGACGGTGACCGTCACACTCGGCTCGCGCACCTCACGCCGACCGTCCACCTCGAAGTACTGCTCCGCCTGGCCGGAGCCGGTGCGGATGGCATGGGCGAGCGCGGCGGCGTACACCTCGTCGACACAACCGTCGTACACCCAGCGCCGGCCCAGCACCGAGTGCTCGGTGGTGCCGACCAACCAGGTGTCCGCACCGTCGAGGGGTGCGGCTCGGTAGGTGAGCGGAACGTGGTGGACCGGCCCGTCGGGGGCCCCGACCAGTATCGTCTCGATGCCGACCTCGCCGGCCGGGTCGTCGAAGCGGTAGGCCCCTCGGCTCACCACCTCGACGCCGGAGGGTCCGACGTACCAGGGTCGGCCGGGAAGCCAGGTCGCCAGCAGTTCGAGCTTCGTGGGGCGCAGGGTCGCCTTGTGCAGCAGTGCCATGACGGCAGCCTAGTCAGAGGCCCGCGCAGGGTTGCCCGCCGATCACGCAGCTCTCCGGGCCCCGGGCCTTCGGCCGGCTGTCGCGGACGTCGAAGCTGATCGTCTGGGATCCCCCGGCCGCCACGGCGGCTCCGGTGAAGGTGATCGTCCGCCCGTCCTGTCGCCAGTTCGCGCCGTCGACGTCGTCGAGCGTGGTGCCCTCGCCGAGGGTGACCACCACGGCCCAGTCCGCCACCGGTGCGCCACCCGGGTTGTCGACCACGATCTCACCCGTGTAGCCGAACAGGCGGCTGGAGTCGGTCGCGTACCGGGCCACCATGGCCGCCGGCGGCGGGGGTGGCGGGGGCGGCGCGGCGGACTCGGGCGTGGGCGAGGGCGTCGCCGACGGGGTTTGGCTCGGGCGGGTGGTGGCCGACGCGGTGCTCCGCGCCGGTCGTGCCGAGGGGGTGGCCGTCGGCGCGACGGCGGTCTTGCCGGCCGGCACGGACGGCGACGGTGAGGTAGTCGGCGCCGGTGCGGCGGCGGGCTTCGACTCCGGCGGCAACGTCAGCCAGGCCGCCGTCCCCGCCACCAGCACGGCCCCGGCGACCGCGGCGACGAGTGTGCGACGTCGGCGGCGGGTGCGGCCGGACGCGCCGCGCGTGCCGACCAGCGGCAGCTCGGCGGTCAGCGCGCCGTCGCCGCGGCGCAGGTCGACCTGCTGGAACGCGAGCCAGTCGAGGATGGCCGGCAGACGCACGGTGAGCGCCTGGCGCAACTGCTGCTCGCGGGGGTCGTGCTGCTCGGCGGACCACGCGCCGTGCGTCGTGACCTCCCGAACCTCCAACCGGCAGCCCTGCTTGGTGGCCGTGACCGCGCAGGTCAACTCGCTGAGCCGGCCGGCCTCGTCGCAGGCCAGCACGAGCAGTGTCGGCTCCTGCCGCTCGGTCACCTCGACCTCGACGTCGACCTCGAAGCCGGGCAACTCGGCCGTGTGCAGCAGCAGGCGGTCCGCGACGCCCTCGACCGTGTCGGCCTCGGCGAACCACCGTCCGAGCAGCGACCGGTCGGTCAGTGCGCGCCAGACCCGGTCCGGCGGGTGGGACAGGTCGACCTGCGCACCGATCTCGATCACGGCGAGACTCTACGGGTTTCCCGGCCGGCGGCCCCGACCGCCCGAGGCTGTCGGTCAGCCCCAGCGCGTCGACCGCTGCACCGCCGCCGCCAGCGCGGCTCGGGCACCGGCACTCACCCCGGTGACCACCTCTGCCGCCGGCAGGTCCCGCGCGAGGGGGTGCGCCTGCCCCGCCCACAGGTTCGCGACCGACGCGTCCCCGTCGCGCCGGGCGGCGGCCAGCAGCGGACGCGTCAGGTGCAGCACCTGGGGATAACCGGTCGGCGCCGACGCGTCGTGTTCGCGAAGGAAGTCGTTAACCATTCCCCGGGCCCGTTTGCCGGTGTACGACCGGGTCAGCGCCGTCGGCGTGGTCCCGGCCACCGCCGCACGGTGCAGCGGCGAGCTGCCCGCCTCCGGGCAGCGCAGGAAGGCCGTGCCGAGCTGCGCCGCGGCGGCGCCGGCGGCCAGCACGGCGGCCAGTGCGGGGCCGTCGACGATGCCGCCGGCCGCCACCAGCGGCCGGTCGCAGCGGGCGGCGGCCAGCCGCAGCAGGGGCAGCAGCGCGTAGTCGTCGTCGTCCGGCAGACCCCCGCGATGCCCGCCGGCCTCGGTGCCCTGCACCACCACCGCGTCCACGCCCAGGTCGGCGGCGGCCGCCGCGGCGGCCGGGCGGGTGACGGTGGCCCACACCTCGGTGCCCCGCTCGTGCAGCGCGTCCACCACCGCCCGCTCCGGCAGCCCGAACACGAAGGACACGACTCCGACCGGGTCCGCGAGCAGCGCGGCCACCTTCTCCGGGTACGCGTCGTCCCCGCCGACCGGCTCACCCAGGCGCACCCCGCGCGCGGCGGCCTGCGGGGCGAGCCGTTCGGCGTACGCCCGGATGGCGGCCTCGTCGACGCCGCCGGGGTCGGGTAGGAAGACGTTGACGCCGAACGGCCGGTCGGTGCGCGCGCGAACCTGCGCGACGTCGGCGGTCAACCGCTCGGTGTCGATCATCCCGGCGGCCAGGAAACCCAATCCGCCGGCGGCGGAGACGGCTGCCACCAGCGCTGGCGTGGACGGGCCGCCCGCCATCGGGGCCGCGACGATCGGGTGACGCAACGTCGACAGTACGGACATCCCACCATCCTGCCGCACGGGCGGCGTGCGCTCACCGGCGCGCCGTGTGCCTCCACCGCAGCACGCCGGCCAGCCCGAGCAGCGCCACGAGTGTTCCGACGCCGGCCGCCACCAGCCAGGTGCGGTTGCCCGGGCCGGTGGTGTCCTCGGCGATCGGTCGGGCGAGGGTGGGCAACGCCGAAGCGGCGGAATCCGTCGGGCGCGCGGCGGTGGCCGGTCCGTCGGTGGCCGGGTAGCGCAGGATCGTCGGACGGGTGCCGGGTGGTTGGTCGGCGGACTCGGAGACGGTGAGCAACGATCGGCCGTCGCGACTGTAGGTGATCGACTCACCCTGCGGCTCGTCCGGCAACGGGGTGATCCGCGGGGTGCCGGCGGTCAGCGCGCGGACCACGTCGCCATCGGGCACGTCGTACTCGAACGCGTCGGCGTAACTGCGCAGCACCACCCGACGCCCGTCCGGTGCGCTCGCCGCGCCGGTGATCACACCGCGCCCGAGGAACGAGAACGGGTTGCTGGTGCTGGTCGTCGGCAGGGTCACCTGGCCGACCGAGGCCAGCGGCGTCGTCGCCCCCGGTGTCGGCGCGGCGGTCGGGGCGTACAGGAAGACGGTGCCACTGCCGCCCTTCGTGACGACCACCGGCCGGTCGGACGCGTCGAGCAGCAACGCCTCCGCGTCGTGCGGGCGGTCCGGGTACGTCATCCGGTGCAGCACCGGCTCGTCCGCCCCGGGGGCGAGCCGCCAGAGGGCGATCGTGGCCCGGGAGTGGTCGTTGTCGCCGATGTCGGCGACCCAGACGGTGCCGTCGCGGCCGATGGCCAGGTCCTCGGTGTCGCGGGGGCGGGACGGGTAGGCCACCGCCCGGAGCACCGCGCAGCGCTCGTCGAGGAAGAAGATCCGGCGGCGGGCCTCGTCGTCGGCACCGTCGTTGATCACCACGTACCCGTCGTCGGTGGCGACCATGCCGGAGAGTTCCCGGAGCCGGTTGTCGCGCACCTGGCACACCGGCGTCCCCGCCGCCGCCGCACCCGCGGCCGGCGTCAGCACGACGGCCGGCGCCACCACCCCGGCGAGCAGCGCCGCCAGCGCGGCAGCCGCACGGGCGCGCCGCCCCCAGGTCAACCGCCCGCGTACCCGCATCGCCCACCCTCCTCGTCGCGGCCGGGACCGGCCACCTGCCCATCCTGGCCGATCCCGGCCACCGCCGTGGCCGACGCGGGGAGGTAGCCGCGCGCGTCGTCGACGTGACGTCACCCACGCGTACCCGCGCTTCCAGGTTCGGCTCGGACTCCGGTCGTGCTGGTTGCGCCGAACGGTCCCGAAATCACGCCGCACCGCCGCTGGATCTGTCGTACCCGTAGTCCATGATCGTGTCGTCGCAGCGCCGCCGGCTCCCGGCGGGCGTGCGCAGCACCCTGATTTCTGTCGATGGTGGGAGGGCATGACGTGACGGACGCCGACGGCGCCGAATGGCGGCGGCGCAGCGTGCTGGCGGTGGTGCCGCCAGCACGGCCCCGCAAACTGGCCAAGGTGCCCTTCGTCGAGCTGGCCGACGGTCGGCTGCAGGGCGTCGTCTCAAGCGGGTCGGACGTCGAGCGGGTGTACGTCTCGTCGGTCTCCGCCGGCACGCACGCCTACCACTGCAGCACCAACAACAACCGGCCCTGCGGTGGCTTGCGCGGCGCTCCGTGCAAACACCTGCACGCGCTGGCCGACGAGGCGCTGCTCCAGTACGGCTCGGCGCGGGTGGCCCGCTACCTGCGGATCGATATCGGCGACGGAGTGGACGGCGGCGCAGAGCTGCTGGCCCGACTGGACGGGCAGCAGGAGGCCACCTCGGCGGCGATGGTGTTCAGTCGCTTCCTCCGCCACCTGTCCTACCTGGAACTGCCCGACAGCACTGTCGCTCTCCCCGAGTTGCACTGGTTCCCGGCGACCGGAGCGACCCGCTGATGCGCGGCACCCAGGTCGCCCACCTGCGCGAGGTGCCGGTCGGGTTGGCCGATGCGCTCGACGTGGTCGCAGGCTTCGACGATGCGCTCACCAACGGTTTGGGCCGGATCGGCGAGCGGGACAAGGCGGCGCTGACCGCGGTCGCCGACGCGGTGGTTGGCACGCCGTTGGCCGACGCGGTCGCCGCCGCGGTCGGCGCGGTCACCGCCGGGTCGGTGACTCCGGAGCACCTCACCGCGCTCGCCGGGGCACGCTCGGCGCTGCTCGGCGCGGCACACGACGCCCTACTCGGGCAGTGCGACGCGGCCCTGGGCCGGGCTCGTTCACCCTGGACCGCCCCGGGCACCGCGCCCAGCGACACGCCGCCGGCCCTCGCTGGCGCCCGAGCGTGGTGGCACGAGGTGGCGGTCACCGGCTGGCGGGGCGTCGACCACGAGCTGCTCACCGCCGCCGCCACGGTGGTCGAGGCCGCGCTGACCGCGCCGGCGTCACGACGGATCGCGGTGCTGCTCGATGGTCTCGCCGCGGAGCTACGGGCCTGCGTGCCGGTTGCCACCATGGCGGAGGTGCCGGCCCGCCGCTGGGGCGACCTCTGGGCCCGGGGCGTGCTGCTCACCGAGGGCACGCAGCAGAGCGACGAGGCACCACGGGTCTCCGGGCGACTGCTGCCCCTCGGCGTGGACGTGCACACCCACGACACGGCCGTGCAGGTTCAGCTGCACGCCGTCCTGGAGCCGACCGGCGGCGGACAGCCGCGGCTGATCCGCACGGCAGTCGCCGCCGCCAAGGTGGACACCATCGTCGGGCCAGCCGTCTGGCGGCTGTTGTCCGCGCACCCGCTCCTGCTCACCGCGCTGGCCGAGCACCGGGCACTGACCGTCACCGACCTGCCGCTGCGCGGCGGCGACCTGGGCTGGGCCGACGATCGGGTCCGGCTCGACGAGCCCGCCGATCCGTTCGCGACGGCCCGGGTGTTGTTGCCCGCCGCCAGCGCTGCCGCGACCGCCCCACTGGACCGGCATCCGACGGCCATCGCCGAGCCCGTGCTCGTCGAGGGCAGCCCGGTCCGCGACGAGGACGGGACACTCGCCGTCGACGTGGACGGCGAACGGGTCGTGCTGGCTGTCGACCGGTTGCCGGCCACCGGCCCCCTCACCACCGACCTGGTCGCCACCGCGTCGGCCTGCCTGGGCCTGCTGCGCTGGGACGACGGCCGGTGGCAGCTTCAACCGTTGGCGGTGCGCGCCACGGTGAAGCGGCGGGTGGTGCAGGCGCACAACGGAGATTGGGCGTGCGGCGTGACCGATCCGAAGATCGCCAAGGAGGAGGCCCGAGCGGGTGACGCCGTGGCCGTGCTGCGCGAGCGCGCGGGACGGTTGCTGCGCCGATGACCGAGCCGACCGCTGATGGGGCGTCCACCGACGCCAACCGCCGACAGGTTCTCTACTGGCGGCTACTGTCCCGCCTGTTCGACCGCGACGAGCAACCCAGCCTGGAGTCGGCAAGCGTGGCCGTGGTGGACGACCTCGGGTTGCCCGCCACCCTGTTGGACCCGGCGGTCTCGGTGGACACCGTCGTGCAGCGCTTCCCGGCACTCGCGGCGGAGCTGCGGGGGCTGCTCACCTCCGACGACGTGCCGGACGACAGCGACCCTGGTGACGCCGCGACCTTCCGACCCGGCGAGGCCGAGGTGCGCCGGGCGGCGCTGGTGTCGAAGGTGCTGCTCAACGTGTTCGCCACCGGCTCCGGCCCGGTCAGTGCCACCCAGTTGGCCCGGTGGCAGTCCGACGCCAGCTGGTTCGAGCAGGCGCTCGGGTGCGAACCCGGCGATCTGCGCCGTCAGGGCAGCGGGCTGGGTGCCACCCTCGCGGGCCTGGAGGGTGACCTGGTCCGGCGGATGCACCTGCGGGAGGTGCTGGCCGACCCCGCGCTGGCCAGTCAGCTGACTCCGAGCATGTCGCTGATCGAGCAGTTGCTGCGCGACAAGGCCAACCTGTCCGGCGTGGCGCTGGCCAACGCGAAGGCGCTGATCCGACGCTTCGTCGACGAGGTCGCCGAGGTGCTTCGGACGCAGGTGCAACAGACCAGCGTCGGCACGCTGGACCGGTCGGTGCCGCCCAAGCGGGTGTTCCGCAACCTGGACCTCGACCGGACCATCTGGCAGAACCTGACCAACTGGAGCCCGGACGACGAACGGCTCTACGTCGACCGGCTCTACTACCGGCACACCGCGCGGCGTACGACGCCGTCCCGGCTCATCGTCGTTGTCGACCAGTCCGGCTCCATGGTCGACTCGATGGTCAACTGCACGATCCTCGCTTCGATCTTCGCCGGGCTGCCGAAGGTCGACGTGCACCTCGTCGCGTACGACACCCGGGCACTGGATCTCACCCCGTGGGTGCACGACCCGTTCGAGGTGCTGCTGCGTACCCAGTTGGGTGGCGGCACCGACGGCACGGCGGCGCTGACGCTGGCCCGGCCCAAGATCGCCGAGCCGAAGAACACGGTGCTGGTATGGATCTCCGACTTCTACGAGGTCAACCACCAGGCGGTCTTCGACGGGCTCCAGGCCATGCACCGTTCCGGCGTCAAGGTCATCCCGGTCGGCTCGGTCAGCAGCTCCGGGCAGCAGAGCGTCAACCCCTGGTTCCGGCAACGCTTGAAGGACCAGGGCACCCCGGTCATCTCCGGCCACATCCGCAGGCTCGTCGTCGAGCTGAAGAACTTCCTCACCTAGGAGAGCAACCCCTCATGTCCGAGATGCTGCGCGCCCCCGCCGAGGTCACGTACGCCGACGAGCTGGACTACCTCGAGTCGGTCGACACCGGCCCGAAGCCGTTCTCGTGGCGGCTGAGCCCGCGCATGGTCCGGCTGTTCGTCCTCGGTTCCGAGCGGGCCGACGGCCTCGACCGGGAGATCCCCCAGAAGTGGTTCGGTGACCGCAGTTTCGTCGAGCGCAGCATCGTCACCCTGGCCTCGGATCGTGGCCTGCTGCTCATCGGCGACCCCGGCACCGGCAAGAGTTGGCTGGCCGAGTTGCTGGCCGCCGCGATCTGCCGCAATTCGACACTCGTCGTGCAGGGCACCGCCGGCACCACCGAGGACCACATCAAGTACTCGTGGAACGTGTCCATGGTGATCGCCAAGGGGCAGTCCCGGGATTCGATGATTCCGTCGCCGATCATGACGGCGATGGAGCGCGGAGTGATCGGCCGCGTCGAGGAGCTGACCCGCTCCACAAGCGACGTGCAGGATGCGCTGATCTCGATCCTCTCCGAAAAGTACGTCGCCATCCCCGAGTTGGAGCAGGACAACATCGTCTTCGCCCAGCCCGGCTTCTCGATCATCGCCACCGCCAACAGCCGCGACCGGGGCGTCAACGACCTCTCCTCGGCGCTCAAACGGCGCTTCAACTTCGTCCGGATCCCGGTGGTCACCAACAAGCGCAGCGAGGCCGAGATCGTCCGCTTCCGCACGGAGGAGCTGCTGCGCCGGCACCAGATCGAGCTGGACGTGCCACCCACCCTGCTGGACATCCTGCTACAGAGCTTTGCCGACCTGCGGGCCGGTGCCGCCGCGGCGACCAGCGACGACGAGAAGTTGGAGTCGGCGTTGTCCACCGCCGAACAGATCGGCGTGCTGGAGGACGCCATCCTGCACAGCCAGTTCTTCGGCGACCGCACGCTGCGGGCGGCCACGATCGCCGGGTCGCTGGTCGGGTCGCTGGCCCGGCGCAGCCCGGAAGACCTGGCGATCCTCAACAAGTACCTGCACGGCGTGGTGGAGCCGCGGGCACGCAAGGACGACGACGGGTGGGCGGGCTTTCTCGACGGTGGGCGTCAGGCGATTGCGTCCCTGTCGTGACCGCACCGACCGTCGCCGGCACGTTCGGCGCGTTGCGCGAGCAGCTCAGCGATGCGGTCTCCGCGTTCGCGGGCTCCCCCGACGCGCTCGGTGAGATCCTGGCCGGCATGGTCGACGACGTCGACCGCGCGCTCGGCGAGCGGCTGGAGATCTTCCCGGTCTGTCACCATTCACCAGCCTCCGCTCTGGCGATGGTGCGGCGGCTCCGGGCCAAGCAACCTCGGGTGATCTATCTGGAGCTGTGCGAGGATCTCCAGCCGCTGCTCGGGGAGCTGCGCAACTGCCGTCTGCCGGTCGCGGTGCAGGCGTTCGCGTCGGAGCTGTCCGGTTTCCCCGCCGACTGGGGTCCGCTCAGCGTTGTCGCCCCGATCACCGAGGCGTCGGCGGAATACCAGGCCATCGCGTACGCGCTGGAGACCCCGGGCGTGGAGCTGGTGTTGGTGGACCGCTCCACCGACCACGTCTTCCAGTGGTCCCCGCGCACAAACCCGGCGGCCGGTGACGGCGACACCGGGGCCGCCACCGACGCGGGCGACGAGTCCGGGCTGCACGGCGACGCCGTCGGGGTGGAGATCGGTGACCTGCGGCCCCGGTTCGCCGAGTTGGAGGCGTACCTGCTGCACCACGGCAAGGTGCGGCACTGGTCGGAGTGGTGGGACCAGTACGTCGAACGCCCGCTCGCCGGCGCCGACTACGACACCTACCGGCAGGTGATGGTGCTGATCGGCAGCCTTTTCCGGCGATTGCGCCCAGCCGGGTCGGACCGACTGGACCGCGACGAGGACCGCGAACGGTACATGTGGACGCGGATGCGTCAGCACCTGACCGCTTCCGACGTCGATGCCGCCGACTGCCTCTACGTCTGCGGCGCCTTCCACGCCGCCAGTCGGGTCGAGCAGTTCGGGTTGGGCTCGACCGCGGCCGATTTCGAGATCACGCCACGCACCGACACCCGCTGGCGGTACGGGCTGATTCCGTCGAGCCACTCGGCGATCGAGGCGCAGTTCAGCCTGGCACCCGGCTCGGTGTCGATCGCGGCGGCGACCTGGACGAAGGCGGTGAGTCGGCACCGGCTGTCCCCGTACCGGCTGGATGGACAACGCGTCGCGCCGCCCCGCGGCCGGCGGGGCCTCAGCACGACGCTGCCCTCGCCCACGGTGGGTTCGGTCAGCGACTCCCTCACCAGCTTCCTCGCCGCCCCACCGGACCTGGACGGCTTGGACGAGGCGGAGCTGCGCGGCTGGTGCGTCGACATCGTCCGGCTGGCCCGCCGCAACGGATACCTGGCCAGCACGGCCGACGCGATCGCCGTCTTCGAGACCTCAGTCCTCCTGGCCGGCTTGCGCAATCGGGCTCGGCCCACCCCGTACGACTTCGCCGACGCGGCGGTCACCTGCATCGAGAAGGATGTGGTGCCCGGCCGGAGGGACGTGCGGCGGCTCTGCGAGATCCTGCTGGGCGGCGACCGGGTCGGTCAGGTCGGTTACGACGCCCTGCCCCCACTGGCCCGCGACGTCCTCGACCGACTCCAGCCACTCGGCCTCGCCCTCGAGAAGCGGACCGTACAGCGGGCGCTGCTGGATCTGACCGGCCAAGCGGAGCTGGCCCGTTGCTCAGACCTGCTGTGGATCCTGCGGCACCTGCTGCCACCGGACGCGGTGCGTCCGATCATGGGTGAGCGTCGGCTCGGACACCGCTCGATCCAGGAGAGCTGGGATCTGGCGCTCGGCCGCAACCAACGCGCGCTGATCGAGCTGGGCTACGAAGGGGTCACCGTCGAGCAGGTGCTGGAGCAGCGACTGCGCCGGGCGGTACGCGGCCCTGACGCCACCGCCTCCGATGCGCTCGCCGCCGTCGAGGACGCCATCCGGCTGCTCGACAGCCCGCGGCTGGTCGACGAACTGGGCGCGCGTGCGGTGGACCTGCTCCGCGCCGAGCGCACCGCCGACGGCGCCCCGGACGTGCTGCGCCGCATCCGTCGCCTGCTGGCCCACTACCGGGCCACCAGGCCGATCCTGCCGGCCTGGTGCGAGGCGTTCGTGACCACCGGTTACGCGCACTACTGCACCCTGCTGCCGACCTCCATCGCCGCGGAGGAGACGGAGGTCCGACAGGTTGCCGCGATGCTCGGCTTCTTGTTCTCCATGGAGGGCTTGGCGCTGTCCCTGGGCTGCGACCGGTCCCAGTTGGAGTTGGCCGTCGCGCAGTCGCACCCGACGGCACCGGCGAAGGTCGCCCTGCTCTGGGCGGGCCAACACCAGCTCGGCCTGCTGCCGCTGGCCGAGTTGCGGGCCCGGTGCGCCGAACTGCTGACCAACCCGCTGGTGGTGCCCGCCTTCCCGCAGTATCTTGCCGGGCTCGTGCACGCGCTGGAGCCGGTGCCCGGGTTGGCGCCGTTCGTCGTCGAGACGATGTCCACCGCCTTCGCCCGACTGCCCGACCCGGTGCTGTTGCCCTGGCTACCGACCCTGATCACGACACTGCGCGACCAGGGTCCGGAGCTGGTGCCGTTGCTGGTCCGCGAGGCGGGACGCACCTTCCCAGGGGCGCTGACCGAGCTGGATGCCTGGGTTCCGCCGTGGCTGACACCCCCACCCCCGACACGGGAGGCGGTCACGCTCGCCGCACCGCAGCGGCAGGCGGGCCTGCTGCTCGTCGCCCACCCGGAGACGGTCGACGCGGTCGCCGGCCTGCTCGGTCACGAGGGCGGGTGGCTGCCAGCGGCCGATCCACCCGCCGGCCTGAGCGGAGCGGCCGCACTGCTGGCCACCCATCCGGAGACCATGGAAGCCGTAGCCGCGCTCCGGGCCGGTTCGGCCACTGGTCGACGCGATACGGCCGCCAGGCGTGAGATCGACCGCGACGGGTAGGCAGTGGCCCGGTGGCATGTCGACAACCGCCGGGCAGGAGGCTCCGATGAGCACGTACTCAGACGATCAGGGCGACACGTTCCCTCCCCCGGAGGCGGACGCCCACGAGCAACGGCAGGACGCCGTCGACTACGGGCCGCCGGACCGGGTGTCGGGTGACGTCGACCCGGAAGCGTCCGAGGCGGACCTGGCCGAGCAGGGCGCCCCCCCCGGCGGGCACGCTCGAAGAGGTGACGTCGCTGCCGGCCGACGCCAACCCGGCTGACGCCCTCGAACAGCGCCAGGAGATCCCCAGCCGCGACGAGGGCCGTCGCACCTGACCGCGTACACCGCCGGCCCGGCCGCCCGACGCCGGGGGCAGGTTCGCCAACACGTGTGATGCCGGTGAGTCATCAGATGACTCACCGGCATCACGCTTGTGCGTACCTGGACGGGTGGCCAACGAAGCTCAACCGGCGACGACCCGCAGAGCCGCCGCGGTGCCGCTGCTCTGGCCGAGCCCGGCGTGCACCCTCTCCAGGCTGTCCGCACCACCCGGGCCGCCACCACGGAAGCTGGCCGCCGCGCCGCGCCGTGCTTGACAGCGGCGAGGGCACCGATAAAGCTGTCTATTAGTCCTACTGTCGTAGGACAACAGGAAGGATCATCGCGAGTGATCGAGTTCGTGTTGGACAGCCGGTCGAAGGTGAACACCTACATGCAGCTCGTGCAGCAGGTGAAACAGGCGCTGCGCGTCGGTCTGCTGACGCCGGGCGACCAGTTGCCGAAGGTCCGGGACGTCGCGCAGTCACTGGCGATCAACCCGAACACGGTGCTGAAGGCGTACCGGGAGTTGGAGATCGAGGGTCTGGTCGGTGGCCGACCCGGGGTGGGCACCTTCGTGCAGCGCACCCTGGCCGGCGCGTCCCTGCCCAACCAGGCCGAACTGCGCGAGGACCTGGTCGCCTGGTTGCAGCGCGCGCAGGCCGCGGGCCTCTCGGCCGAGGACGTCATCGCCCTGGTGGAGACCACGCTGCGCGCCACCCTCGCCGACGACGCCCCGCAGAAGGAGCCCGCCTGATCGAGCGCGGCGAGGCAACCACCGGGCACCGAAGCAAACGCTGCGCCGCCACGAGACGGCGGGCGCAGGCGGATCGAGAGGACAGAGGATGGACATGGTCTTGGAGACCGACCGGCTGGGCAAGCGGTACGGCAGCACCTGGGCGTTGCGGGACTGCTCGCTGCACCTGCCGGCCGGCCGGATCGCCGCACTGGTCGGGCCGAACGGTGCGGGCAAGAGCACGCTCCTGCACCTGGCCGTCGGGTTGCTCAAGCCCGACGCGGGCGAGGTGCGCGTGTTCGGCAGATCCCCGTACGGCGACACGCAGGGCCTGGCCGACATCGGGTTCGTCGCCCAGGACACCCCGCTGTACCGGGACCTCACCGCCGCCGAGTTGGTCATCGCCGGCGGCAAGCTGAACAAGCGGTGGGACGCGATGCTGGCCCGCCAGCGACTGGCGCAGCTCGGCATCCCCCCGGACCGTCCGGTCGGCAAGCTCTCCGGCGGCCAACGGGCGCAGGTCGCGCTCGCCCTCGCGTTGGCCAAGCAGCCCCGGCTGCTGCTGCTCGACGAGCCGGTCGCCAGCCTCGACCCCCTGGCCCGACGGGAGTTCCTCCAGTCGCTGATGGGCAGCGTCGCGGAGTCCGGCACCACAGTCCTGCTGTCCTCGCACCTGCTGGCCGACCTGGAACGGGTCTGCGACTACCTGATCGTGCTCAACTCCGCCCAGGTGCAGCTCACCGGCGCGGTCGACGACCTGGTCGCCGAGCACCGTCAACTGATCGGGCCCCGGCACGACGGCGGCGTCATCGGGGGCGTCGCCGCCGTGGTCCGGGCCAGTCACACCGACCGGCAGTCCACGCTGCTGGTCCGCACCGACGGCCCGGTCACCGACCCGGCCTGGACGGTCCGCGAGGTCAGCCTGGAGGACGTCGTGCTGGCCTACCTGGCCGACGGCACCACGCAGACCAGGCACAGCGAGTGGGGAGTGGCAGCATGATCTGGTTGACCTGGCGGCAACACCGCAAGCAGGCGTTCTACACATTGCTGGGGCTCGCGGCGCTGGCCGCTCTGCTGGTGCCCATCGGCCTGGCGATGCGGAACAGCTACGCCGACCTCGGGCTGACCGACTGCGCCAGCCAACTCGCCCGCGCCGACGTGGCGCAGACGACCCGGGAGACCTGCGATGCGGGCTTCCGACGCTTCGGCGACCAGTACTCCAGTCTCAGTCTGGTGGCTGTACTGCTGATCACCCTTCCGGCGCTTGTCGGCCTCTTCTGGGGTGCGCCGCTTGTCGCCCGCGAGGTGGAGCACGGCACGCACCGGTTCGTCTGGACCCAGGGTGTCGGCCGGACCCGCTGGGCCCTGGTGAAGTTCGGGTTGGTGAGCGCGGCCGTCCTGGCCCTCGCGACGGTCTACGGGCTGGGCATGTCCTGGTGGGTCGACCCGCTCACCACGGCCGCGCACGAGGGCCGGTTCGGCATGATCGTTTTCGACCTGCAGGGCATCGTCCCGATCGGTTACACCCTGTTCGCCGTGGCGCTGGGCGTCTTCGCCGGCACGGTCTGGAAGCGGATGCTGCCCGCCATGGGCATCACCCTGGCCGGCTACATCGGCGTACGGGCGGCGGTGGAGTTGCTGGCCCGACGGCACTACCAGCCGGCCCGCACCCAGACGTTCCCGATCGAGGGGGAAGGCCCACCGGAGATCAGCCGGGGGGACTGGGTCCTCGCCCAGGGCGTGCGGAACCCCGACGGGACGATGATCGCGGAGGGCGGCCGGATCCAGTGTCCGCCGGGCGGTAAGGGGCCGGACGGTCGGGTCTGCGGAGCCGAGCTGGGGCTTGAGCCGGGCGCGTACAACTGGCAGCTGTACCAGCCGGCGGACCGGTTCTGGCTCTTCCAGGGGATCGAGACCGGCATCTTCGTCGCCCTGGCCGTGCTCCTGCTCTACCTCGCCATCCGCCGGGTGCGTCGGATCGCGTAGCCGCTCGACGGGTGATCGCCGGGGCCACGGGGCTCGGCGATCACCCGTCCGGCAGGCCGTCGACGGTCCGCGCAGTCGGATTCCGGCCCGTCGCCTACGCGACTCAACGTGCCGATCCACTCGCCCTCGGTGCTCCGATGTGGACTCCGGGCCCGGGTTGGCCGGGCCACCGGGATGGGAGCGCGCGTGAAGTCCAGAATCCTCCGTCGGGTCGCCGCGTCGGCCGTGGCGCTCGGCTGCGCCGTGTCGGGCGCGGTGGCGTTGTCGCCCTCGCCGGCGACGGCCAGCCCGATCCGCAACGCCACCGCCTGGTCGGTGCTGCTGTGCAAGTTCAGCGACAAGCCGGCGGAGCCACAACCGCCGTCGCACTTCGCCAACTTCCTCACCGCGGCCGGGGTCGGCACCGGCGGCGTGGCGGACTACCTCGCCGACCAGTCCGGCGGGCGGGTGTCGCTGGCCGGCTCGGTGGTGCGGGGCTGGTACCCGATGCCGTACACGTTGGCGCAGTTCCAGTCGATCGACAGGTGGACCCGGATCCAGCGCTGCGTGGACACCGCGGCCACCGCCGGCTACGCGGTCCCCGCCGGCAACCGGATCGCGGTCATGCTCAACGACTGGGTGGATTCCGGCGCGGCCGGCGGCCGGGTGCTGCTCGACCCGGGTGCCTGGAACGTCGGCTTCGCCGCGCACGAGATGCTGCACGGCTACAACCTGGGCCACTCGTTCTCCAACGACACGACGTACCAGAACGCGCCCTGGTCCCAACCGGGCGAGTACGACGACCCGTGGGACGAGATGAGCGCGATGAACATCCACGCGTTCACCACCGCGAACTACGGCACGAGCGCGGTCGGGCTCAACGGGCCGCACCGCGACGAGTTGGGCTGGCTGCCGAAGAACCGGATCCTCACCATGGCCGCCGACGGGGTCGGCTCGCGCACCGTCACGCTGGCCCCGCTGGAGGTGCCCGCCGCGAGCGGCACGCAGCTGATCCGGATCCCGTTCGACCCGGCCGACCTGTTCCGCTACTACACAGTCGAGTTCCGCCGCAAGACCGGCTGGAGCGCCGGCATCCCCGCCGACACCGTGCTGTTGCACGAGGTCCGCAACGGCACCCCCACCCTGCTGCGTACCGGGCCCGGCGGCGGCCCGGCCCAGTCGCTCAACGCCAACGGTGTGCAGATCGGCGTGAACTGGCTCTCCGGCAACAACGCGTCGGTGACGGTGACCACCGACGTCGTCAACCGCTGCCTGCAGGGGTACGTCTGGCGCGAGGCCCGTGCCGGCGACCTCGTCTGTGTCACAGGTGCCACCCGCAGCCAGGTGTGGGCGGACAACGCCGCCGCCGCGAGCCGCTGGGTGAGCGGCCCGTACGGCCCGCACACCTGCGTCGCCGGGTACGTGTGGCGGGAGGCGTACGCCGGGGACGACGTCTGCGTCACCGGGGCGCAGCGCAGCCAGGCCGCCGCGGACAACGCCGCCGCCCCGTCCCGGCGTAATCCGGCCCGCCTGGTGTCCGGCCCGAACACCTGCGTCAGCGGCTACGTCTGGCGCGACGCCGACCAGTCCGACTACGTCTGCGTCAGCGGCACGACCCGCTCCCAGGTGCTGGCGGACAACGCGGTCGCCACGAGCCGCTGGGTCAGTGGCCCGTACGGCCCGCACACCTGCGTCGCCGGGTACGTGTGGCGGGAGGCGTTCCTCGGCGACGACGTCTGCGTCACCGGCACACAGCGCAGCCAGGCCGTCGCCGACAACGCCGCCGGCCCCGGCCGGGTGTTGCGGCCGGCCGGTTGACCGACCGCGCCCCCGGGGGGTCGACCACCGGGGGCGCGTCCGTCGGGCGGGTCAGCCGGCCAGTCGCCGGTAGCGGGCGACCGAGAGCGGCAGGAAGACCGCGACCAGGACGACCGGCCAGAGCACCGCCAGCCACGGGTAGTGCTGCGCCGCCCAGGAGTCACCACCCCAGCCGGGGTTGCCGAACAACTCGCGGGTGGCGCCGACGGTCGCCGAGAGCGGGTTCCAGGCGGCCACCGCGCCGAGCCACGCGGGCATGGTGGACGGTGCGACGAACGCGTTGGACAGGAAGCCGAGCGGGAACTCCAGGGTCTGCACGGCCACCACGGCCGTCTGCCCGCGGGTGACCAGCCCGAGGAAGATGCCGACCCAGATCAGGGCGAATCGCAGCAGCAGGATCAGCCCCACCGCCGCCAGCGTGGCACCGCCCCCGCCGTGCGCCCGCCACCCGACGGCGAGACCGGTCAGCAGCAGGACCGCGAGGGTGACCAGCGCGAACAGCATGTCGGCCACGGCCCGGGCCGCCAACGGGGCCAGCGGTGCGACGGGCATCGACCGGAGCCGGTCGGTCACCCCACGCTCCAGGTCCTCGGCGACGGCGATCGTGGTGAGGCTGATGCCGAAGACCATTGTCATCACGTACATGCCGGGCATCAGGAACTCCCGGTAGCTGCCGCCGCCGGGCACCTGCAACGCGCCACCGAACAGGTAGGCGAACATCAGCACGATCAGGATGTCGAAGCCGAGTGCGGCGATCAGCGGACCGGGATCGCGTCGCCACCGGGCCAGACCACGCCAGATCAGCGTGGCGCTGTCGGCCAGGAGGGTGGGCCGGCCGGGCGTCAGGTCCACCGCCGCGACGGGCGTGCTGGCCACGCTCATGCGGCCACCTCCTCGGCGGTGCCGGTCCGCTGCCCGGTGAGGTGCAGGAAGACGTCGTCCAGGGTGGGGCGACGCAGCGCGACGTCCGCCACCGGGACGTGCACGGCGTCCAGCGCCCGCAACACGTCGACGAGCGCGCCGGCCCGGTGGCCGACCCGGACGCTCACCGTCCGCCGGTCCGCGTCGACGGTCGGTTCGTCGCCGGCGACCCGGCGTACCTGGGCGACGGCGACGGCGAGGTCGGTCGGGGCGGCGACGACCACCTCGATCCGGTCGCCACCGAGCCGGGTCTTGAGGTCGTCGGGGGTGCCCTCGGCGATCACCCGGCCGGCCTCGACCACCGAGATCCGGTCGGCGAGTTGGTCGGCCTCGTCCAGGTGCTGGGTGGTGAGTAGCACGGTGGTGCCGGTGCGCACCAACTCCCGGACCGCCTGCCACACCTCGTTGCGCCCACGCGGATCCAGACCGGTGGTGGGCTCGTCGAGGAAGAGGACGGCGGGTGCCAGGATCATGCCGGCCGCCAGGTCGAGCCGGCGGCGCATGCCGCCCGAGTACGTGCGGACCGGCTGCTCGGCCGCGTCGGCGAGACCGAAGCGGTCCAGCAGCTCGACCGCTCGCTGCCGGGCGCGGTGGCGACCCAGATGGAACAGCCGGCCGAAGAGCACCAGGTTCTGCCGGCCGCTCAGCGCCTCGTCGAGTGCGGGATGCTGACCCACCAGCCCGATGCGGTAGCGCACCTGGTCGGGCTGGCGCGTCACGTCGAACCCGGCGACCTCGGCACGCCCCTCGTCCAGGCGCAGCAGGGTGGACAGGATGCGTACCGAGGTGGTCTTGCCGGCCCCGTTCGGGCCGAGCAGGCCGCACACCGTCCCCGGCGCCACCCGCAGGTCGAAGCCGTCCAGCGCGTGGCGGTCCCGATACCGCTTACGCAGCCCGTCGGCCACTATCGCGTCACCTCTTGTCGGCACAGTGCTCCCTCCCGAATCGTCCTCGGTCAGTTCTACCGTACAACATACGGTAGACAGTACGGGAAGCTCGCGGTCAGCACGGGGACGGCGGAAAACAGGAAGGTCATGGCAGACACCACCCGTTCCGGAGCCAGCTGCCCGGCGGGTGGTTGCGGCGGCACAGCTCGTTCGCGGCCTGGTTGGCGCGGCGTGGCCGAGTGGTGACTACTCGGTGGGCCCGACCTGGCCAGCCACGCCGACGTTCAGCGGGTCGGCAAGGAGTTTGTCGAAGGCCAACTCGGCGGCGCCGATCAGGACGGCGTCGCGGCCGAGTGCCGCGGCCCGCAGCCGCAGGTGCTCGCGGGAGGCGGGCAGCGGCATGGTGTCCAACCGCCCGCGGACGACGTCCGCCCCGGCGGTGAAGATGTCGCGCAGCGACCCGCCGAACACCACCGCGTCCGGGTTGACCACGTTGACCAGGTTGGCCACCCCGAAGCCGAGCCACTCGGCGACCTGCTCGACCGCGGCGCGGGCGGTTCGGTCGCCGTCCGCCGCCGCGCGCAGGACCTCGGCCACCGCCGCGCGGTCGCTCGGGTCACGGCCGGCGTGCCGCAACAGCGCGGCCTCGGAGATCTCGGTCTCCCAGCAGCCTCGTGAGCCGCAGCCGCAGGGCAGACCGTTCGGGTTGACGACCATGTGGCCGACCTTGCCGCTGTGACCACGGTGGCCGATCACCAGTCGGCCACCGACGATGATGCCGGCGCTGATGCCGAGGTCGCCGTGCAGGTAGATGACGTCGTCGATGCCCACCGCCACGCCCCGGACATGCTCGGCCAGCCCGGCGATGTCGGCCAGGTCACCGGCCACGAAGCCGGGTGCTCCCGTGAACTCCGCATCGAGCGTGACGGCGAGTGTCTCGTCGAGGCTGGCGACCCGGATCCGGCCGTCCGGGTCGCGGGTGGTGTCGGTGACCGCGGCGGCGCCGCCGACCAGCAGCGCGTCGGTGGCCACGGACCGTTCCATGTCCCGGACCAGGCCGGTGAGGGGTCCGACGGCGTCGATGGCCGACATGCCACTGGGTCGCGGGATCTCCCGCCGGTCGAGGATCTGCCCACCGAGGCCGACCCGGGCGGCACGTAGCCGGTCCGCGTCGATGCTCAACGCGTGGGCGTAGACCCGGTCGGAGCGGGGACTGACCACCAGTGACGGGCGGCCGGCGCGGCGGGCGGTGGTCGGCGCCTCCTCGCTGACCAGGCCGCTGGCGACCAGGTCGGCCGCGAGGGCGCCGATGGTGCTTCGGTTGAGGCCGAGCCGGCTGGTCAACTCGGCGCGGGACGTCGGCCCGTGCAGGTGGACGTAGCGCAGCACGGCGCCGAGATTCTGCCGCCGGATCTCCTCCTGGCTGGCGCCGGGGACCGACGGCAGCGGGGATTCGGTGGTGCGGCCGACGCCGGCTGGCCTGGCCCGGACGGGTGTCGCCACGGTCAGACCTCCTTCCGGGTCGAAGCCGGTTGGCACGGGGGCGCGAGGACGACGATGGGTCCCGGTAGAGGAGACCCGGGACCCATCGGCGTTGCTGCCTACCGTGCGGTGATTACTTGGTGAGCGGCGCGAGCTTCGGGTCGGTGGCGTACGCCTCGGCCGCGTTCGCCTTGGTGACGGCGACCGGCGGGAGCAGGTACGTGTCGACGACCTTGCTGCCGTTGTTGTAGGACTTGGTGTCGTTCACCTGCGGCTTGTCACCGGCCTGGAGAGCCTTGACCATGTTGATGGTCTCCTTCACCAGGTTGCGGGTGTCCTTGTTGATCGTCATGTACTGCTCGCCCTTGACGATCGACTTGACCGACTCGACCTCGGAGTCCTGGCCGGTGACGACCGGGATCGGCTTGCCGGCGCCCTTGACCGAGGTCAGGATCGCGCGGGCCAGCGTGTCGTTCGGGGAGAGGACGCCGTCCAGCTCCTTGCTGCCGTAGGTCGAGGTCAGCAGCTGGTCCATGCGGGCCTGCGCACCCTCGGCCTTCCAGCCCTGGATGGCGGTCTGCTTGACGTCCTTCTGACCGGAGGCGACGACAACGTTGCCCTTGTCGATCTCCGGCTTGAGCACGCTCATCGCGCCGTTGAAGAAGACACCGGCGTTGTTGTCGTCCGGCGAGCCGGAGAACAGCTCGATGTTGTACGGGCCGTTCGGCTTCTTGGCCTTCATGCCGTCCAGCAGGGCCTGGCCCTGGAGCTGGCCGACCTTGAAGTTGTCGAACGCGACGTAGTAGTCGAGGTCCGGGGTGTTGGTGATCAGCCGGTCGTAGGCGATGACCTTCACGCCGGCCGTGTGGGCCGCCGCGACCTGGGTCGACAGCTGCGCGGCGTCGGTCGCGCCGATGACGATGACCTTGGCGCCCTTGGTGACCATGGCGGTGATCTGCGCCTGCTGGTCGGCGACAGTGGTCGACGCGCCGGCGTACTGCACGTCACCCTGGAAGCCGGCCTCCTTGAGGCCGTTGGTGAACAGGTCACCGGCGAGGACCCAGTTCTCCGAGGTCTTGGCCGGGAGGGCCACGCCGATCAGCGAGTTGGCCGGGAAGCCCTTGGCCGCATCGCCCTTGGAGCCGGAGTCGCCGTCACGGCCGGAGCCGCAGCCAGCGAGGGCCAGCATCGCGGCGGCGCTGATGGCGACCACCGACGTGCCGAAGAATTTACGCATGGTGAGGACTTGCCTTTCTGGATGTGTAACAGGGTGGTGAGGTCGGTGACCGTCAGCCGGACACCGCTGCCTTGGCGGGCTGACGCTCCGCGTCCGGCGGTGAGGCGGAGTCGTCGCGGCGGAACGGCCGCATCAGGCTCCCGATGATGGAGAAGCGCCCCTGGCTCTTGTTGTAGACGTCGATCGCGACGGCCAGCAGCAGGACCAGGCCCTTGATGATCTGGACGCGGTCGGTGCCGACGCCCATCAACTGCAGGCCGTTGTTGAGCACGGCCATCACGAGACCACCGACGATGGATCCGCTGATGGTGCCGATACCGCCGGCGACGGCCGCGCCACCGATGAAGACCGCGGCGATGGCGTCCAGCTCCCAGCCGTTGCCGTCCTGCGGTCCGGAGGCCGCCGAACGGGCCACGAAGATCATGCCGGCCAGCGCGGCCAGGACGGACATGTTCATCATGACGAAGAAGTTGACCCGCTTGAGCTTCACACCGGACAGCTCGGCCGCCCGGGAGTTGCCGCCCACCGCGTAGATGTGCCGGCCACCGGCCGTGTTGCGGGTGTAGAAGGAGTACGCGATGACCAGGACCAGCAGGATGATGCCGGAGATCGGGAAGCTGGTGCCGACGCGACCGCTGGCGAAGCGCAGCGCCGCGAAGGCGATCACGCCGACCATGATGGCCATCCGCAGGATGGAGATCCACATGGGCGCCGGGTCGGCGTCCATCGCCCGACGGGTGTTGCGGGCCCGAATCTCGCGCCACACCACTGCCAACGCGGCGGCGAGGCCGAGCAGCAGCGTGGCGTTGTTGTAGCCGGTGTTCGGACCGAACTCGGGCAGGAAGCCGGAGCCGATCTCCCGGAAGCCCTCCGGCACCGGGACGGTGCTCGCGTTACCGATGAACTGGTTGCCGCCCCGGAAGAGCAGCATGCCCGCCAGGGTGACGATGAACGCCGGCACCCCGATGTAGGCCACCCAGAAGCCCTGCCAGGCGCCGATCACCGCGCCGATGGCGAGGCCGAAGACGATGGCGGCGGGCCAGGGCAGATCCCACTCGGTCATCGACTTGGCCACCAGGATGCCGGCGAAGGCGGCGACCGAGCCGACCGAGAGGTCGATGTGCCCGGCCACGATCACCATGAGCATGCCGATGGCCAGGATCAGAATGTACGAGTTCTGCTGGAACAGCGCGATCAGGTTGTCCGACCGAAGGGTGAGGCCATCGGTCAGGATCTGGAACAGAACGACGATCGCCACCAGAGTGAAGATCATTCCGAACTGGCGAGCGTTGGAGGTGGTTCCTCCGAACAGGTTCTTCTGAAGGTCCTTCAATCGGCTCATCGTGTGGCCATCTTCTTCGTCGAGGTCATCTGCTTCATGAGGTTTTCCGGGGTGGCGTCGGCCCGGGCGATCTCGCCCGTGATGGCGCCTTCGAACACGGTGTAGATGCGGTCGCAGAGCCCGATCAGCTCAGGAAGCTCCGAGGAGATGACGATGACGCCCTTCCCCTGGTCGGCGAGCCGCTGGATGATGCCGTAGATCTCGTACTTGGCGCCCACGTCGATGCCGCGGGTCGGCTCGTCGAGGATCAGCAGGTCCGGGTCGGTGAACATCCACTTCGCCAGGACGACCTTCTGCTGGTTGCCGCCGGAGAGCTTGGAGACGCTCTCGTCGACAGTCGGGGCCTTGGTCCGCAACTCCTTGCGGTACGCCTCGGCCGCCTGGTACTCCTCGACCTCGTCCAGGACGCCGTGGTGCGAGATCTTGGACAGCTTGGCGGCCACCGTCGACGTCTTGATGTCGTCGAGCAGGTTGAGGCCGATCGCCTTGCGGTCCTCGCTGACGTACGCGAGCCCGTTGTCGATGGCATCCGCCACCGACTTCAGGACGATCTCCTTGCCGTCCTTGATGATCGTGCCCGACTCGTACACCCCGTAGGAGCGGCCGAAGATGCTCATCGCGAGTTCCGTGCGGCCCGCGCCCATGAGACCGGCGAAGCCGACGATCTCGCCGCGGCGCACCACGAAGCTCTCGTTCTTGCAGACCTGGCGCTCGGCGGAGATCGGGTGCCGGACGTTCCAGTTGCGGACCTCGAAGAAGACGTCACCGATCTTCGGGGTGTGGTCCGGGAACCGGCTGCTCAGCTCGCGGCCGACCATGCCCCGCACGATCCGGTCCTCGTCGACCCCGTCGGCCTTGACGTCGAGGGTCTCCACGGTCCGGCCGTCGCGCAGGATGGTGATCTGGTCGGCGATCGCCTCGATCTCGTTCAGCTTGTGCGAGATCATGATCGAGGTGATGCCACGGGAGCGGAACCCGCGCAGCAGGTCCAGCAGGTGCCGTGAGTCCGCCTCGTTCAGGGCGGCCGTCGGCTCGTCCAGAATGAGCAGCTTCACGTCCTTGGCGAACGCCTTGGCGATCTCCACGAGCTGCTGCTTGCCGACCCCGATGTCCTTGATCAGGGTGTCCGGGTCCTCCTGGAGACCGACCCGGGCCATCAGGTCCAGTGCCATCCGGTTCGCGGCCTTCCAGTCGATCGCGCCCCGCTTGCGCGGCTCGTTGCCGAGGAAGATGTTCTCGGCGATCGACATGCCCGGGATGAGCGCCAACTCCTGGTGGATGATCACGATTCCGGCGCTCTCGCTGGCCCGGATGTCGGAGAACTTGCTCTCCGACCCCTGGTAGACGATCTGGCCGTCATAGCTGCCGTACGGATAGACCCCGCTGAGAACCTTCATCAGCGTGGACTTGCCCGCACCGTTCTCGCCGCAG
The DNA here is from genome assembly GCF_043198035.1 of Micromonospora sp. NPDC048898. Lineage (NCBI taxonomy): Bacteria > Bacillati > Actinomycetota > Actinomycetes > Micromonosporales > Micromonosporaceae > Micromonospora > Micromonospora sp. NPDC048898. The sequence continues at coordinate 51,624 of NZ_JBICUF010000018.1, read as the reverse complement.
ATGGCATGGATCTCGCCGGCGCGAACCACCAGGTTGACGTCGGAGAGGGCCTTGACTCCGGGGAACTCCTTGGTGATGGAGCGCATCTCAAGGAGGATCGGCACGCTGCTCATCGCTCGTACCACCTCGCCAACGTCATCGGTTGCCTCCGGAAGGTTGAACCTTCACTCGGTTTTGTTGTTGACGGCAACGTATTGCGGCCGGAGGGCCATCCGCAAGGCGAGGGACTGTTGAAAATGTAACAATCCGGCAATATCGACGTTACCCAGTCTTCGCCTGTCACAGCCGCCCCCGCAGCCCCTCCCGGCACCTTCGCCTGCTTGTGGCAACGTTGTCAAATGGGCGGCGCCGCCGTGATCGGCACCGGAGCCGTCGGCAGGCCCCGCCACCAGGCACGATCCGCGACGGGCTCGACGAGTGGCGCACGACCACGGGATCGGCGTAATCGAGTGATCTTGATGGGACCGCGACGCGGGCACCGCCTTCGGGACACCGGAACGGCCCTCGGTCGACGGTGTGACCCACACCTCCATCAGCGGACCGGATCGACGATGATCATCTCGTCACGCCCGCCACCAGGAGAGAGGTCTGATCCTTAACGCCCCTTAAGGGCGGATCGGGCCCGTCAGCTCGGGTGCAACACCGCCTTGATCACCCCGTGCTCCCGGCGGTCGAAGCTGCGGTACAGCTCCGGCGCGTCGGCCAGGGTGCCGTGGTGCGTCACGACGACGCTGGGCCGGGCGCGACCGGCGCGACGACCAGGTCACGCAGCAGCACGGTGTAGCGGCGGTCGTGGGTGCGGCCGAACCGGACGGCGATGCCCTTGCTGAACAACGTCCCCCACGGTGCCACGAGATCCTCGCGGGCGTCCGCGCCAGGTCCGGGACGCAGATCCTTCTCCGGGTAGACGACCGCGACCGCGCCGGCCGGATTGACCAGCCGCACCCGCTGATGCCTCCGGGCAGGATCCTCACCACCGGTACGGATCCTGCCCGTCACATCGGCGGGCGCCTTCGGCCTACTCGGTCGCCTGCTGCTGGCGGAACTGTTCGACCGGGAGGCCGCCGCGACCCCAGTTCTCGGTGTCGACCTCGTCGATCACCACGAAGGTCGACGTCAGCGGCTTGTTCAGGACGTCGCGCAGCAACTCGCTCACGCCCCTGATGAGGGCGGCCTTCTCCTCGGCGGTCGCCGCGGACGCGCTCGCGGCGCTGCCCTCGCGGGTGATCTGGATGGTCACGATCGGCATCGTGTGCTCCCTTCTCCGGTGTGGGTGGCGTCAGTGACCGGCGTTCTGGCCGCCGTCGACGTGCAGGATCTCGCCGGTGACGAAAGGAGCGGACTCCAGGTAGAGAACGGCGTCGACCACATCGCTGGTCTCGCCCATCCGGCCGACCGGGTGCAGGCCCGCGAGCGTCTGGTGCGTCTCCACCGGGTGCATCGGGGTCTTGATGATGCCGGGCGCGACGGCGTTGACCCGTACGCCCCGAGCCGCGTACTCGATGGCCAGGGACTTGGTGGCCGAGCTGAGGCCGCCCTTGGTCAGGGACGCGAGCGCCGACGGAACGTGCGAACTGGGCTGGTCGACGAAGCTGGTCGTGATGCTGACAATGTGCCCCGAGCCCTCGGCCAGCAGGTGCGGCAGGACGCGTCGGGTCAGGTGGAAGAACCCAGCGAGGTTGATCCCGGTGACCAGGTCGAACTCCTCGTCGGTGTAGTCGGTGAACGGCTTGGCAACGAAGACGCCGGCGTTGTTCACCAGGGTGTCGATTCGCCCGAACCGCTCCAGAGCAGCACGTACCACCCGCTCTGCGGTGTCGGCCTCGGCGATGTCACCCCGAACCGTGACGACCTCCGGGTCGTCAGACGCGCCAATCGAGCGTGACGTCGCCACGACGCCGTACCCGAGCTTGCGGTAGGCGCCCACGAGGTCGGCGCCGATGCCCTGGGAGGCACCGGTGATCACAACGACCTTCTGTCCCTGACTGCTGCTCATGAGGAAATCACCTTCACTAGACGACTGGTCGACTAAAAGCTAGCCGACCGGTCGTGTATCGTCAAAGCATGGGACGGACCAGTGACGCGAGGAACAAGATCCTCGACGCGGCTGCCGCGCTGATCGAGCAGCGCGGCTACACGGCGCTCGGGGTGGCCGAGATCTGCGCGACGGCGGGCGTGCCGAAGGGCAGCTTCTACTACTTCTTCGAGTCCAAGCAGGCGCTCGCCCGCACCGTCATCGACGAGCACTGGGTCACCCAGCGCCGGCAGTGGGAGCAGTTGCTCGGCGGCGAGCGCGACCCGCTACAGCGGCTTCGGGACCTGTTCGAGGCCACCGAGGAAATCCAGAGCGTCGGTCAGCAGAAGGCCGGCGTGGTTGCCGGTTGCCTGTTTGGCAACCTCGCCCTCGAACTCAGCAACCAGGCCGAGGAGATCCGCGGTCGGCTCCAGGAGATCTTCGAGGAACAGATCAGCCTCATCGAGCAGGTCGTCGTCGAGGCGAAGGAACGCGGCCTGGCCGGCCCCGCGGTCGACAGCCGGGAAGCCGCCCGCTCGATCGTCGCGCAGATCGAGGGGCGGGTCCTGCTCGCGAAGTTGCTCAACGATCCGACCCAGCTGGACATGCTGTGGCGCAACTGCCTTGATCTTCTCCAGGTGCCGGCGCAGGCGCGGACCACCGCCGGCTGAACGGACGACGGTCGATGACCGTCCGCTTCGGGCGCACCGCGCGCCCGCTCAGTAGCATCGGCAGGGCACGATGTTCAGGCGGACCCTCACCGACCGGATCGGGCACCCGACATGACGACCGAGCAGACCAGCTCTCCTCCGCGTACCGGCGTCGGCATCGCCGCCAGTGGCCTGGGCCAGCGTGTCCGGGGTGGTCGCCAGATCCTGGACGACATCGCGCTGGCCATCGCACCGGGCCAACTGGTCGCGATCATCGGCGCCAGCGGTGCCGGTAAGACCACCCTGTTGGAGTTGCTGGCCGGGGTACGACGGCCGACGGCGGGCACCGTGACGTTCGACGGCACGACCGCGGCGGGCGCGATCGGTTTCGTCCCGCAGGACGACATCATCCACCGGGAGTTACCCCTGGCCCGCACCCTGCGCCACGCCGCCCGGCTGCGCCTGGCACCCGGCACCGCGCCGGCCGAGGCGACCCGCCGAGTCGCGCAGGTGCTCGCCGAACTGCGCCTCACCGAACGGGCCGCCGTCCCGGTGGGCCTGCTCAGCGGTGGCGAACGCAAACGCGCCAGCATCGCCGTCGAGTTGCTCGCCCGGCCCGGCGTGTTCTTCCTCGACGAGCCCACCTCCGGGTTGGACCCGGCGATCGCGGTGGAGACGCTCCGGGTCCTGCGCACGCTCGCCGACACGGGGACCACGGTCGTGCTCACCACCCACCAGATCACCGACGTGGACCACTGCGACCAGGTCGTCGTACTGACCCGACACGGCCGTCTGGCGTTCGCCGGCACGCCCGCCGCCGCCCGGGAGTTCTTCGACCTGCGGTCCCTCGTCGAGGTGCACCCGCGGCTCGACGAGGCGGCGCACCCGGCCGAGTGGCCCGACCGCTTCGCCGCGTACCGCGCGGCCGGCCCGCCCGCCCCGGCGACCGGTGGCGGTGACCGCGCGGCGCCACCGCCTCGGCGGGTCGGTCGGCTGCGCCAGTGGGCCGTCCTCACCGCCCGCAACGCGGAGATCGTCGTCCGCAACCGGCTGACCCTGGCGATCCTGCTCGGCTCGCCGTTGCTGGTGCTCGGCATGTTCGCGCTGCTGTTCCGGCCCGGGGCGTTCGAGCCGACCCGGCCGAGCCCGACCGTGACCGTGATGATCCTGTTCTGGATCGCGTTCGGCGGCTTCTTCTTCGGGCTGACCTACGGGTTGCTCCAGATCTGCACCGAGCTGCCGATCCTGCGCCGGGAGCGGCTGGCCGGTGTCCGGCTGCTGCCGTACCTGCTGGGGAAGGTCGCGGTGCTGCTGCCGCTGCTGGCCCTGGTGGACCTGGCCCTGCTCGGGGTGTTGCGGGGGATCGACCGGCTGCCGCCGGTCGACGGCAGCGCCTTCGCCGCCCTGTACGCGACCCTGCTGCTCTCCTCGGCGGCAGCGCTCACCCTCGGCCTGCTGTGCTCCGCGGCGGTCTCCGACGCGGCCCAGGCGACGCTCCTGCTGCCGATGCTCTGCTTTCCGCAGGTGCTCTTCGTCGGCGCGATCCTGCCGGTGCCGGCCATGGCGGTCGGCGGTCAGTGGCTCAGCTTCGCGATGTCGAACCGCTGGGCGTTCGAGGGGTTGGGGCACACCGCCGGGGTGGAACGACTCTGGCGCGACGGTGGCTCACCGCTCGGCCCGCCGCTGCTGGCCACGTACGGCGACAGCTTCTCCCGGCCGGTGTGGGTGAACTGGCTGGTGCTCGGCGGCTTCACGGTGCTGTTCCTCGCTGCCGCCTGGGCGGTGCTCCTCCGACGGGACACCCGTGGTGCGAGCTGAGCCGCCACCGCACACCTCCCCCACGACGCTGCCCGGATACGCCGCCACCGGCCGGCTCGACGAACTGCGCGCCACCGAATACCGGCACCTGGACACCGCCGGGCAGGTGTACCTCGACTACGCCGGTGCCGGGGTCGCGGCACGCGCCCAGGTACGCGAACACCACGATCGGCTGCTCGCCGGCCTGTACGGCAACCCGCACTCGGAGAGTCCCACGAGCGCGGCGGCCGGCTCCCTGGTGGAGTCGGCACGACGCGCCGTGCTCGACTTCTTCCGCGCGGACCCGTCCGAGTACGCGGTCGTCTTCACCCCGAACGCGACTGGCGCGTGTCGGCTGGTCGGCGAGGCGTACGACTTCGGCCGCTCCGCTCCGCTCGTGCTGACCTGGGACAACCACAACTCGGTGAACGGCATCCGCGAGTACGCTCGCGCGGCCGGCGCGGCCGTGCGCTACGTACCGCTGAGTGGGCCGGAGTTGCGGGTCGCCGAGTCGGACCTGGCCACCGTGCTCGATGCCAGCCGTGGTGGGCTGGGCGGGCGGTGGGGTCGGCGTCGGCGAGGGCTGTTCGCCTACCCGGCGCAGAGCAACTTCTCCGGTGTGCAGCACCCGCTGGGGTGGGTGGAGTCGGCCCACCAGCGCGGGTACGACGTGTTGGTCGACGCTGCCGCCTTCGCGCCGACGAATCGGCTGGACCTCAGCGTCGTCCGGCCGGAGTTCGTGTGTCTGAGCTGGTACAAGCTCTTCGGCTACCCGACCGGGGTCGGTGCGTTGCTGGCCCGCCGCGACGCGCTGGCCCGGCTGCGCCGGCCGTGGTTCGCCGGCGGCACGATCCGCGCGGTCAGCGTGCAGGGCGACTGGCACCGGTCGATGGACGACGAGTCGGCGTTCGAGGACGGCACCCTCAACTTCCTGAGCATCCCGGACGTGGAGTTCGGGCTGCGATGGCTGGGCTCGATCGGCGTGGACCTCGTGCACGCCCGGGTCGGCCTGCTCACCGAGTGGCTGCTGGAGCGGCTGACCACGCTGCGGCACGCCAGCGGCCAACCCCTGGTCCAGGTGTACGGGCCGACGACGGGCGCGGGCCGCGGCGGCACCGTGACGTTCAACCTCCGCGACCCGGACGGCACCCTGGTCGACGAACGGCTCGTCGCGCGGGAGTCGGCGCAAGCCGGGTTTTCCCTGCGTACCGGTTGTTTCTGCAATCCGGGCGCGGGCGAGGGCGCGTTCGGCATCAGCCGGGAGTCGGTGCGGCGGCGGTTGTTGGCGCGGGTCGACACGATCGACGACTACCTCGCCGCGCTACGCCTGCCGACCGGCGGCGCGGTCCGTGTCTCGTTCGGACTGGCATCCACCGCGACCGACGCGGAACGCTTCGCCGCCTTCGTCCAGTCGACCTACCTCAACCGCGGTGTCGGCGCCGAGACGCCGCTGCCACCCCGCCTGCGCTGCTGACGCCGACGTGGCCAGGCCCTAGCTGACCTGGGCCACGGGCGCCGGGCGGTGCGTGATCTCCTCCATGAACGGGAACTGGGCGGTGAGCTCGGCGACGGTCAGCCCGGCCCGCCAGGCCGCGGCCACCCTGGCGACCTGCAACAGGTCCATCACGTCGCCACGTGCCAGCACCTCGCCCGAGACCCGCAGGTCGATCATGAAGTAGCGGGCCTGCGAGCCCAGCGTCACGCAGACCACGCCCTGGTCGGAGTGCAGCTCGGCGCAGGTGAACCGGCCGCGCCCCTGCTCCGGGGCGGTGACCCGGCCCAGGTCGAGCCCGTGTCGGGTGCCGGTTTCGACGAGGGCGGGGGCCAGACCACCCCGCTCGACCAGGTCCGGGTAGAGGCGCACACCCAGCGCCGTCGACGCGTCACTCATGACTGACTCCCACTTCCTTGTGACAGAGACCAGCAGCGTGCGGGTTACGAGGAGGTTTCCGGCACGCCTCGTCATCCTGTCCCGGGTGGACGCCCCACGGCAATAGGAAGTGTCGATTCGACAGCTGTCGAGTACCACTCGTCCGCGGTGCGGGCCAGCCAGACGGGCCACCCGACGCTCGTCGGTCCATCTGGGAGCCCCGCGACGACTGCCGTACGAGGAGCGTGCGGGCTTATTGGAAACACTCTTGACAGAAAGTCTCCATATCGACATGCTTCTCTTTGGAGAGCGCTCTCCGTCCTCTCGCCGTGCAGCCTCCCGTCACTTTCCCGCCGAGGAGCCTCCCGTGTTCACAGCCCGCCCCAGCCTCCGCTCTCGCCCCCTCGTACTCCTGGCGGCCGCCCTGGTCGCGACGGTCGGCGCGCTCGTCCCGGCGAACCCCGACCGCGCCGAGGCCGCCATCGGCCCGATCAGCTGGCAGGACGAGTTCAACTCGCCGGCCGGCACACCCGTCGACCAGAAGAAGTGGCGCTTCGACATCGGCGGCAGCGGTTGGGGCAACAACGAGCGGCAGTACTACACCAACAGCACCAGCAACGCCGTGCACGACGGCCAGGGCAACCTGGTCATCACGGCCCGCCGGGACAATCCCGCCAACTACCAGTGCCACTACGGGCGCTGCGAGTACACGTCGGCGCGGCTGCTCTCGGCGGCCACCTTCACCCAGACCTACGGCCGGTTCGAGGCCCGGATCAAGATTCCGCGTGGCCAGGGCATCTGGCCGGCGTTCTGGATGCTCGGCACCGGCGGCGGGTGGCCCGACGCCGGCGAGATCGACATCATGGAGAACATCGGCCGGGAGCCCAACACCGTGTACGGCACCGTGCACGGGCCCGGCTACTCCGGCGGTGGCGGCATCACCGGCAGCCGCACCATCGGGGCACCGCTCGCCGATGGCTTCCACACCTACCGGGTGGACTGGGAGCCGAACGTGATCACCTGGTACCTGGACGGGGTCCAGTACCACCGGGTCGATCCCGCGCGACTCGGCGGCAGCCGCTGGGTGTTCGACCACCCCTTCTTCATGATCCTCAACGTGGCGGTGGGCGGTAACTGGCCCGGCTACCCGGACGGCTCCACGCAGTTCCCGCAGCAGATGCTCGTCGACTACGTCCGGGTCTCCAGCTACACCCCCGGTGGTGGCGACCCGGCACCGGGCACCAGCCGGATCAGGGGTGCGCAGAGCGGGCGCTGCATCGACATCCCCAGCGCCAACCCGGTCGAGGGCGCCAAGTTGCAGATCTGGGACTGCAACACGACCGCCGCCCAGGCCTGGACCTTCGCCTCCGACGGGACGGTCCGCGCGATGGGCAAGTGCATGGACCCCGCCTGGGCCGGCACCGCGAACGGCACCGAGGTCAACCTGGTCAGCTGCAACGGCAACACCGCGCAGCGCTTCACCCTCAACGCCGCTGGCGACCTGGTCAACCTCAATGCCAACAGGTGCGTGGACGTGCGCGAGGCCAACCCCAACAACGGCGGCAAGCTGCACCTGTGGGACTGCCTTGGCGCCGCCAACCAGAAGTGGTCCCGCGTCTGACGACGCCGGCACGAGCGGGTGGGCCGTCCGACAGCGACTCCGGGCGGCCCACCCCCGTCCCCGACCCGGGTTTACCCCGATAGGACGAAGACCGCCTGACGCCCCGCTATGTTCGGATACGTCCAGAATCCGGCATTTCGGGAGCCAGCTCATGTCGCACCATCTCGACACCCCCCTCGCCGCCCAGGGCGGTCAGCTCTACATCGACGACCTGTACGTCTTCGACGGCGACCGCGCCACGGTGTTCGTCATGGACGTCAACAGCTCGGTGACCAGGGCCGACATCAGGCGCGGCTTCCACGCCGAGGCGCGCTACGAGATCAAGATTCACTTCAATGGCGCGGAGGTGGAGGGGCTGGCCTACCGCTTCGCCTTCGGCGAGCCGGACGGCGACGGCAGGCAGGCCCTCCAGTTGTACGAGCTTGCCGGAGCCGATGCCCGCGACGACGCCGCGATGGGCACACCCATCGCCGAGGGCCACACCGGCGAGGTGTCGACCGGCGGCAACGTCCGGGTCTGGGCGGGGCGGATCACCGACCCGTTCTATGTCGACCTCGACGAACTCGCCACCATCAACGGCGCGGTGCGCAACGGCGCACCTGTCGACCGCTCGGCGTGGCGGGTGGACCAGGCCAAGAACAGCTTCGCCGGTACGACAGTCGAGTCGATAGTCCTCGAGGTCTCCCACGACGAGCCGCTGCTGCGCGACGGCACCGAGATCGGCGTGTGGTGCCGCACGATGCTGGCCACCGACGCCGGTGGATGGCGGCAGGTCAACCGCGCCGGCCACCCCATGATGTGGCCGATCTTCTGGCCGCACGACACCGACTTCTCCGACCCGGCCAACTTCCGGCACCCGAGCAGGGACCTCAGCGAGGACGGCGAGGAGATCGCCACCGCCGTCGCCGGCGTTGTCAAGGCGAACGGCACCGCCCCCGACCCACAGGCGTACGGCTGGAGCGTCGCCCGGCAGCTGTACCCCGACCTGCTGTCCTACCAGGTCGGCACGGCGGCCAACTACGGCTTCGCGGTCCGCAACGGCCGCGGCATGGCCGACAACGCACCCGAGGTGATGTTCTCCCTGGTGCTCAACACGGGCACCACGTCCGGCCTCACTCCCGACGTCACCAGGGCTGCCCGCGCCGCCAGCTTCCCGTACGTGGTGCCGGCCTGACCGGTCACCTCCGGCTCGGCGGTCGGCCGGGTCGGGCGGCCACAACGATCGCGCCGATCGTCCGATATGAGGCTTTCATCCTAGATATGCTCTGACCTGCCGCTGAAGGGCGATTCCAGGACAGAGGAGACTCATGCGTAGAAAGATTCTCGCGGGCTTGGCCGGCGTTGCCGCCGTCGTGGCGCTCGCCGGACCGGCCGCCGCGGACACCACCGGCAGCACGATCGTGACCCTGACCGTCGACGCCGCCGGCGGCCTCTCGATCACCGTGCCGGCCACGGCGAACATCGGGCACGGCGTCGAGGGCTCCACCGTCACCGGTCAACTCGGCCCGGTCACCGTGCTGGACCAGCGTGGGTCGCTGACCCCCAACTGGACCGCCTCCGTCGTCTCCACCGACTTCGTCACCGGCGGCGGCTCCTCCGGGGAGACGATTCCGGTCATCAACGTCCTCTACTGGTCCGGCCCCGCGACGGGAACCGCCGGTGGCGGCACCTTCACGCCGGGCCAGCCCACCTCGGCCCAGCAGGTGATCATCAACGTTCCCCAGACGGCGATGAGCCACACCGGGGGGACGGGCAACAACTTCGCGAGCTGGAACCCCACCCTGTCGGTCGTCATCCCGGACGGCACCGTCCAGGGTGTCTACACCGGGACGGTGACACATTCGGTGTTCTGAGCCGCTCGGCCGGCTGGCGCTGCTGGCCTCGGTCGCCCTCGTGGCGCTCGGGGTTTCGGCGGCGCCAGCCGTTGCCGTGCGGGAGCAGCGACAGGAGCCCGCCGACGAGGCCACGATCAGCATCCGGATGCTGGACATCCCGGCCAGCCGGATGCAGGATCCCCGGGCCCGGGTCTACATCGTGGACCACCTCACGCCCGGGACGACGATCAACCGCCGGGTCGAGGTGCGGAACACCTCCGGTGAGTCGCAGAAGATCGAGTTCTACTCCGGCGCGGCGTCGGTCGAGGACAACGCCTTCACCGTGCCCGACGGGCGCACCGGCAACGAACTCAGCGGGTGGATCCGGTTGAAGACCGCCACGATGGACCTGGAACCGGGCGAGCGGCGGCCGGTCGAGGTCGAGATCGCCGTGCCGAGAAAGGCGTCCAGGGGCGAGCGGTACGCCGCGATCTGGGCGCAGGTCACCAGCGCGAAGGAGCGCACCGGCAACGTCACCCAGATCCATCGGGTGGGCATCCGGGTCTACCTCGACGTCGGTCCCGGCGGCGAGCCGCCGACGGACTTCCGCATCGACGGGCTGGCGGCAGAACCCGGCTCCGGTGAGTTTCCCGTCGTCACCGCGAAGGTCACCAACACCGGCCAACGCGCGCTGGACATGACCGGCACCGTGACGCTGCAGAAGGAGGCAGTGCGGGCCGGCCCGTTCAAGGTGACGAACGGTGTGACGATCCTGCCCGGCCAGAGCGGCCAGAGCGGCCAGGTCCGGGTCGAGGTCGACCAGGCCCTGCCCGCGGGGGTCTGGGACGTGCACGCGAAGCTCGTCAGCGGCACCGTGGAACGCACCGCGACCGGGACGATCAGCCTGCCCGTCGCGGCGCCGATGGCTGTCGCGACGCCCACCGGGCCGCGGTGGTTGGTCTACGCGTCCGGCGGGATCGCCCTGCTGGCGCTGCTCGCCCTTGCCGGCTGGTATCTCGTCCGCCGGCAACGCACCCGGCTGGCCTGACTCGCACAGCCCGCACGTCGCTGCCCGGTCATGTCCCCCCGAGGGACGGCCGGGCAGCGACGTGTGCGCCGGTCTCGGTGCGACAGCGGTAGCGGTAGCTAGATGACCGAGTGCGTCACGACTGCCACGTAGTCGCCGACCACCACCGCGGACGGGATCGCCAGCCACAGCGTGGGGTCCCAGGTGACGGAGTTCGGGTCACCGGCCGGACCGGACCAGCCGGCGGCCGTCCGCGGCATGTCCAACACCACGCCCGGCTGGGGGAGGAACGTCCCGACGCCGGTCGTGGCGAGGGCCGGCCCGGAGGCGTACGTGATGTTGCTGTTGGGGATCGTCTCCTCACCCGTGCCGGAGCCCGTGGTGAAGTTCGTGCTGGAGACGACGGTGACCCAGTTTCCGGAGAACGGGCCGCGGTCGTCGGTCACGGTCACCGGGCCGAGGTGACCCGAGACGCCTGTCGAATCCGAGGTGACGGTCCCGAGTGGGGAGAGCGCCGGAACGCTGATGGAGAGCCCGCCGAGTGGGCTGATGACCAGCTCGACCGGGCGGGTCGCGGCCTGGTCGAACGAGTCGGTCACCCGGACGGTGAACGCGAACGTCCCGGCCACGGTGGGCGTGCCGGAGAGCAGGCCGGTGACCGGGTCGAGGGTCAGCCCGGCGGGCAGGCTCCCGGCACTGATCGACCAGGCGAACGGGCTCGTGCCACCGGCCACCGTCAACTGGTACTGGTACGGGTCGTACGCCCGGCCGGGCGGGGGTGGCGCGAACGTCAGCGTCGGCGACGGGTTGACCGGCACGGACGCGGAGGGCGGCGACTGTGGGCCGGTCCCGGCGGCGTTGGTCGCGGCCACCCGGAAGGTGTAGGTGGCGCCGCCGGTCAAGCCGGTGACGATCTGGGTGGTCGCGGCCCCGGTGAAGGTCTGCGGTGTCTGCGCCACACCGTCGAGGTACGGCGTCACGGTGTAACCGGTGATCGCCGAGCTGCCGTTGGCCGGGGCGGTCCAACTCAGCGTGGCGGCATTGGTGCCGGCGGTGGCCGAGGTGATCGTCGGTGGGCCCGGCAGGGTGTACGGGACCACCGCCGCCGAGGCCGGGCTCGCCGTCCCGGTGCCGTACGCGTTGACCGCCGCCACCCGGAAGGCGTACGACGAGCCGGCGGTCAGCCCGGTCACCGTGCGGCTGGTGGTGGAGGCGTCGAAGGAGAGCGTGGGTTGGGTGACCCCGTCCCGGATCGGCGTGATCAGGTACCCGGTGATCGGGCTGCCGTTGCTCGCGGGCGCGGTCCAGCTCACGGTGGCGCTGGTGACGCCCGCGACAGCGGTGGGCGTGGCCGGCATGCCCGGCGCGGCGGCGTAGACGTAGCTCGCCGATCCGGCGGCGCCTCGGGTGACGACGCTGACGGTGACCGTCGCCGGGCTGGACCGCGCGGGCATGGCGGAAATGCCGAGTGTGCCGTCGGGATTCACGGTGAAGCAGCCGGCGGCCGGGCCGGACGTGCACGGCACCAGCAGCACCGAGGTACCGGCCTGCTGCTCGGCTGTCGTACCGATGGTGATCGCTGTCGCGCCGGTGAGGTTGCTCCCGCCGACGGTGACCGCGATGCCCCCGGAGATCGCGCTCTGCGCCGGGGTGACGGTGACGCCGCTCGGTGCGGTGGCCGGCACCACGGGTGTGGTGCCGGCGGAGTAACCCGGGTTCGCGTCGATCGAGGACGAGGTCGCCACCGTGGCCGTCTGGATCAGTGCGGGCGTCACCTGGGTTCCGGTCACCGTCGCGACGACGGTGATCGGCGGCAGCGAGCTTCCGCCGGCGAACGGGCCGTTGCTGTTGGTGCAGGTGATGCTCTGTCCGGAGGGTGCGGCACAGACCCAGCCGGTGCCGTAGGCGGCCCGCGGCACGACTCCGGCCGGCACGGTCTGGGTGACCGAGATCGGCGCTGTCTCGGTCGCGCCGGGATCGACCCCGGCGGTGATCGAGTAGGTGACGGGGTCACCGGGCTGGGGACTGGCCGCGACCGAGCTGGTCTGTGCCACGTTCAGGTCCGGCACCTGGTCGAAGGTGACCGCGCGGGCGTTGTCGACCTCGTGGAAGTCGGTGACCGAGCCGGTGGAGCCCACCCAGCCGAAGGCGAGTTGGCGGGGGTAGCCGTTGGCGTTCAGCCAGGTCGGCGACGGGTACAGGCTCGGCGAGACGACCGGGAGGCTACCGGCCAGGGTCCGGGCCGCGCCGCCCACCGGAGTGAACCGGACCCGGTACTCCCCGGCCGGTACGGCGATACCGGTGTCGGTGGTGAACGGGGACGAGGTGGTGTTGGCGACCACCTCGACCGGCACCACCGAGGCGGCCCGGGTGGTGGCTCGCAACGCCACGGGCGGGGACGAGGTGGTGGTGGCGGTGCTGTTGATGGCGCAGTAGCCGACCCCGTTGCGGCCCGGTCCGCGGATCACGACCTGGCCGGGCACCCGGGTGTTCGTGGTCGAGATGTAGGGCGGGTTCGTGCAACCGGTGCCCTGGTAGAGGCTGTTGCTGAAGTTGCCGAAGACGTCCAGCCCGATGCCCAGGTAGCCGTTGGACAGACCCACCGAGGCGCCGTTGAACGCCGCGGAGTAGCCAAGTGATCCACCCGACTGGCCGATCACCGTCGGGGACCGCGGGTTGGCGGGGTCGACCGCGGCCAGAGCGAACGCCAGACCGTCCGCTCCGGTGCTGACGCCGCCGTACTGGTAGGTGTTGAAGGTGACGTGCAGTCCCTGGGAGGTGGGCACGCTCACCGCACCGAACACCCCGCCCTGCCGGTTCGCGACGGCCGGGGTGAGGCGCAGCTTGCCCGCGCCCTGCGGATCGGTGGACGTGGTGCAACTCAGCAACGGGCCGGTGGTCGAGTTGCCGGCCGCGCTGAGGCAGGCGGCGTTGCTGGCGTTCGCGGCCGGCACGCCGGGCACCGCCACCGCGCCGATGCCGTTCGCGGTGTTGTTGTGGAACGGCTGGTCGAACAGGACCGACCCGACGGCCGCCGCCGGCCGGGGCGCGACCACCACGGCACCCACGGTCAGGGCGAGCACCAGCACGACAAGCGATGATCCGCGCCGGCTCGGTACCACCATGCCCACCTCATTCCCACACCCACTTCAGTCCCAATTCGGACTTTATCGGACAATCGGCGTGGATGGCCGGGTATCCCGCGGCAACGGGGAGCCGAACGCGCTGGCCCCGTCGACGCGGAGTCGACGGGGCCAGCGCGGCTGCGGGTGGGAGGGTGTCAGCCCTCGATGTCGCGGGGATCCCGGCTGCGGGGGTAGGTGTTCTTCTCCCCGATCGTGCCGTCCTGCTTCTTGACCACGTGTTCGACGCCACGGTCGGCCGCCATGTCCCGGCCCTGGGCCTGCGCGTCGGCCTTCACGTCATGCGTGCTGCTGGCCCGCTCGTTGCCCTCGGCCTTGTTCTTCCACTGCCCGTTCTCGTGGTACGTGTCGACGTCACCCTTGACCATGGCCGGCTCCTCCCTGCGTCCGAAATCTTCCTCGGATATCAGTGCCCCGAACCGGGCCGGGCAAACCGCAGTCCTCAGGAGACCCCGGGGGGACAGTTGCCGCTGGTGCGCTGGACCGTGTACTCGCGCTCGTCGGTGGTGATGCCCGACGGCTCCCCGTCGAAGTGGGTCTCGACCTTCTCCCAGCCGCGCCGCTGCTCGTAGTGCAGGTGCGGTGCGCCGGAGTTGCCGGTGCTGCCGACCAGCCCGAGCTGATCGCCCTGGGCGACCTGCTGCCCGACCTCGACCAGCGGCGCTTCGAGCAGGTGCAGGTACTGCGTCTCCCACTTGCCGCCGTGGTCGATCTTCACCCAGTAGCCGCCGCCGCGCCCGCGGGGACCCTCCGGGTTCTCCGGGTTACGGCCGCCCAGCGACCCGTTGATGCCCGCCTCGGTGACCGTGCCGCCGTAGGACGCGAGCACCGGCCGCCCCCACGCCTCCCCCTCGACGGGGAACAGGTCGACGTCGTAGTCGTCGTGGCCGGGGTAGGTGCCGAGTTGCCACGTCTCGCCGCAGGTGACCGGCAACTGGAAGAGCGGGCGCGGCCCGGCCGGTCGCAGCATCGGCACGACGACGAGCGCGACACCGAGAACGGCCGCCGCCGCGACGACCCCGATGAGGACGCGAAGAGCGCGGCGGTGGGAGCGGGCTGTGGTCGGGCTGCCGGTCGTCACCGTCCCGAGGATGACAGACGCCGACAACGCCTCGCCACCGCCGGTCACACCATGACCGGGTGACATTGCAGTTGCATCGTAAAGGCGTTACGGTGGGAAGCAATACGAGTGAATTGCAACGAGAGAAGGCTCCGATGCGGGTGATCGCGTTGTCCGAGGCGACCGCCGACCTGGTCGACCTGGTCGGTGGCAAGGCGGCCGGGCTGGGCGAGCTGATCCGGTGCGGCGAACGGGTGCCCGACGGCTTCTGCGTCACCGCCGAGGCGCACCGACTCGGCGTCCTCCCCACGGCCGAGGTCGTCGCCGCGTACGAGCGACTCGGGGCGGGCCCGGTCGCGGTGCGCTCCAGCGCCACCGCGGAGGACCTGCCGGACGCGAGCTTCGCCGGGCAGCAGGACACCGTCCTCAACGTCACGGGCACCGCCGAGCTGATCGCCGCCATCGAGAAGTGCTGGGAGTCGCTGCACAGCGAGCGCGCGAGGGCGTACCGCGACGCTCGCGACATCGAGCACCAGACGGTGCACATGGCCGTCGTCGTGCAACGCATGATCACGCCCACGGTGGCGGGGGTGCTGTTCACCGCGAACCCGCTGACCGGCCGCCGCGACGAGATGGCCGTCGACGCCGCCGCGGGCCTCGGCACGACGGTGGTGGACGGGGCGGCGAGCGTGGACCACTACGTCCTCGACGGCGTCGCGCGCGACGACACGGGCTGCCTGACGTCCGCGCAGCTGGCCGACCTGCACGCCACGGGCGAACGGTTGCAGGCCCACTTCGGCTGCCCACAGGACGTGGAGTGGGCGATCGACGCCGACGGCGTCCGGTGGCTTCTGCAGTCCCGGCCGATCACCAGCCTGTTCCCCCTCCCACCGGAGACGCAGAAGCCCCTCCCCCGCGTCTACCTGGAGTTCGGTCACGTCCAGGGCATGCTGCAACCGGTCACGCCGATGGGCATGTCGACCCTGCGGACGCAGATCGCCGGGATGCTCGCCGCGCTCGGCATCCGCGTCGAGATCGTCGACATCGGTGGCCGGCTCTACGGCGACCTGACCGACCTGGCGCGGGACTCCTCGGCCCGCAGGCGACTGGTGAAGCTCCTGGCTGTCGACTTCGGCCCGCGCGCCCAGGCGGTGATGCGGCACGTGCTTGCGGATCCCCGGTTCGCCCCGACCGGTGGCCGCACCACGCGGGGCCGGGCACAGGGCGCCGCGTCGCTGCGGACGGCCGGCCGCGCGGTGGTGGGGATCCTGCGGGCTCTGGCCCGCCCCGAGGCCGCGCGGATGCGGATGTTCGAGGCGATCGAGCAGCTCCGAGTACGCTCGGCCGCCCCCGCCGACCTGCGGACCGCCGCCGACCGGCTGCGCTTCGTGCAGGCCAACGACGCCGACGACAGCGCCGACGCGATCATGTGGCCGATCGTCGCGGGGATGCTCGCCGCCGCGCTGCCGACCACGCTGCTCAAGGGGATCGCCGGCCCGGACGAGATCCACGCCGTGCTGGGCGGGATGCCGCACAACGTCACCATCGAGATGGACCTGGCCCTGTGGCGGCTCGCCCAGGCCTCCGGCGAGCACCGCCAACTCCTCCTCGACACCCCGCCGGCCGAGCTGGCCGCGCGCCACCTGCGCGGCACGCTGCCCGACATCGGCATGACCGCCTTCCTGGACGTCTACGGCCACCGGGGCATCGCCGAGGTCGACCTCGGCGTGCCGCGCTGGGCGGAGGATCCGACACCGGTCTTCGCCGCGGTCGCCAACTACCTGCGGGTCGCCGATCCACGGCAGGGCCCCGACCAACGCTTCCAGCGGGCCAGCGCGGCAGCCGAGGCGGCGTTGGAGAAGCTGGTCGGGCGAGCCCGCCGTCGGCGGCCGGTGCGGGGCGGTATCGCCGGGTTCCTGCTGCGCCGGGCGCGGTCCCTTGCCGGCCTGCGCGAGGCCGGCAAGTTCGCCGGGCTGTACCCGCTGCGCGAGACGCGCCGCCAACTGCTGCTCATCGGCGCCGACCTGCACGGCTCCGGGTTGCTGGACCAGCCCGACGACATCATGTTCCTGACCCTCGACGAGGTGCACACCCTCGTACACCAGGGTGTTGATCTGCGCGGCACCGTCACCGCCCGACGTGCCGTGCACCGCCGGGAGCTGCGCCGCCGAAGCGTGCCGGTGGCGCTGCTCTCCGACGGCACCGACGTCGAGACCGTCCTGCCGGCGGCACCCACCGGCGACGGGACGCTCGTTGGCGTGGGCGCGTCGGCGGGCCGGGTGACCGGCCCCGCCCGGGTCGTCCACGACCCGGCCACCGCCCACGTCGAGCCCGGGGACGTGCTGGTCGCCGCGACCACCGACCCGGGCTGGACCCCGCTGTTCCTCACCGCCGCGGCGGTGGTCACCGAGACCGGCGCGATCATGGCGCACGGCCCGACGGTGGCCCGGGAGTACGGCATTCCCGCGGTCATCTGCGTGCCGGACGCCACCCGGACGATCGCCACGGGGCAGCTCGTCACCGTGGACGGTGGCGCCGGAACCGTCACGCCGCACTGACCGTCGGCACCCTACCGAGAAGGACGACCATGACCGACACGAAGGCACCGACCCCGGCTCGCGTGGGCTCGCTGCTGCGCCGGGCGGCCCAGGCCGAGGCCGCGACCTGGCGCAGCCTGTACGTCTGGGCCCGGCGCCGCCCCCTGCCGCTGGGACCCGGCGACGAGCCGTTCGGCTACCTCGGTGTGGTCAAGCCGATCCTGGGCATCTTCATCGGCCTGTCGGTCGTGGAGATCCCCATCTTCGATGTCGTCGTCACCCACGTGGTGCCGTGGCGACCGGCCCGCTGGATCGTCCTCGGCCTCGGCGTCTGGGGTCTGCTCTGGATGATCGGGCTCTTCGCCAGCATGACCATCCATCCGCACGTGGTGGGCGACCGTGGTCTGCGCGTACGCCTCAGCTCGGGCATCGACATCCAGATCCCCTGGACCGACATCGAGGCCCTGCGCAAGCGTTACCGGTCGCTGCCGTCGAGCAGGTCGGTGCAGGTCGAGCAGGAGGGCGACCGCCGGGTGGTGTCCATCGCGGTCGGCAGCCAGACCAGCATCGACGTCCTGCTGCGCCGGCCGCTGACCGTCGACCTGTCGAAGACCGGCTCCCTGCCGGTGAACGAGCTGCGGCTGTACGCCGACGACCCGGACGGCCTCCTGCGCAGCGCGCGGGGCACCCCCGCGAGCACCACCGCCAGCCGGTAACCACCGCCGCTGGCGGGACGTCCGGGTCACCCACTGTGAAACGATCGAGGCCATGCCCAAGAAGGTCGATCACCAGGAGCGACGCACCCTCATCGCGGACGCGCTGATGCGGGTCGCCGCGGATCAGGGCCTGGAGGCGGTCAGCCTCCGCCACGTGGCTGCCCAGGCCGGTGTGTCCGCCGGCATGGTCCAGCACTACTTCCGCACCAAGGACGAGATGATGGCGTTCGCGTTGAGTGTGGTGCGGGAACGCAGCCAGGTCAGGATCACCGAGGCGCTGGCACCACTGGGCGACGCCCCGCCGCCTCGGCTGCTGCTACGGACGATGCTCGCCGCCCTGTTGCCCCTGGACGAGAAGACCCGCGACGACGGCCGGGTGGCCCTCGCGTTCCTCGCCTACACGGCGGTGCGACCGTCGGCCGAGCCCCGCCTGCGCGAGGACACCGCGCAGTTCACCGCCTTCATCGCCGGTGTCCTGCCCGAGGGTCACGGTGCCGCCGCCGCGGCCGGCCTGCTGGCGTTGATGGAAGGTCTCGGTCTGTACCTGCTGGGTGGGCAGTACACCGCCGAGCAGGCGCTCGGCGCGCTGGACGCCCACCTCGACCTGCTCTTCGACTGATTCCGCCGGAGCCGGGCGTTGGCCTCCGACGAGCCGCGAAACAGACCAGGATGAGCGGATGAGCCGCGTCCACCGGTCCCGGCCGGTGCTGGTCGAGGAGGCACACCGGGCCACCACCTTCGAGATCTTCTTCGACCTGGTTCTGGTGTTCGCGCTGACGCGGCTCATCGATTTCATGGCGGAGTCGCTGGGGCCGCTCACCCTCTACCAGGGGCTACTGCTCCTGCTCTGGTTCTGGTACGCGTGGAGCTGCTACGCCTGGCTCGGCAATCAGGTCCGTGCGGACAACGGCCCGGTGCTGGCCGGGATGCTCGCGGCGATGGCCGCCATCTTCGTGGCCGCGCTGGTGATCCCGCAGGCGTGGCAGCGCCACGACGGCGCGCTGAGCCCGCCGCTCACCCTGGCCATCGCCTACGTCGTGGTGCGCGGGCTGCACCTCGGCCTGATGACCTACTCCTCGTCCGGCAACCCGCAGTACCGCCGGCAGACCCTGCGCTTCGCCGTGTCCACCACGCTCGCCTGGGTCCCACTGCTGGTGGGCGCCGTCCTCGGCGGGACCACGCAGACGGTGCTGTGGACTGTGGCGTTCCTCGTCGACTACGGCGGCGGCCGGATCGCCACCGCCGCCAGCTTCGGGGAGGTCCGCAGCGGGGCGCACTTCGCCGAACGCCACGGTCTGGTACTGATCATCGTGCTCGGTGAGTCTCTGCTGTCGGCCGGGGCCGGCGCGGGTCTGTCGATGCTCGCCTGGCCGGTGCTGCTGGCGGCGGTGTTCGGCTTCGCCGCGACCGTCTGCCTGTGGTGGCTCTACTTCGTGGGCGTCGCACCGGCCGCGGCGAAGGTGCTGACCTCGGCCTCGCCGCGCTCCCGCCGCCGCCAGCAACTGGCGTCGGACGCCTACACGCTGGCGCACCTACCGCTGGTCGCCGGGGCCGTCTACTTCGCCCTGGGCATCCACCTGATCCTCGCGAACCCGACGGAGCAGACACGACCCCGGCACTTCGGCGGGGAGCCGATGAGCTGGTCGGCCATCCTCGTGCTCTACGGCGGCGCCGCGCTCTATCTCACCGGCCGACTGCTGTTCCTCCGGCTGACCGTACACAGCTCGCCGGGCCACCTCGTGGCGATCGGCCTCGTCCTCCTCCTGATGCCCCTCGCCCGGACCCTGCCCGTGCTGGCCGCTCTCGGGTTGCTCACGGCCTTCCTCGTCGCCCTGGTCGGCCACGAGCGGCGACCCCGGGTCGACTGACCACGTCGGATCGCTGGCGGATCGACGGGATTGTGCGGGTCCGCCCGCCGTGGCAGTCTGCGGATCCTTGGGTGCCGGAAAAGGGGCGGTGGCACATGCTGAGCACGCACGGGGTGTCCGTCGGCTACGGCGCCGCGCCGGCCGTCCTCCGGGAGATCACGCTGACGGTCCGGCCGGGGCGGGTCCTGGCGTTGACCGGGTCGTCGGGCGCGGGCAAGACGACCCTGCTCCACGCCCTGGCCGGGCTGCTGCGGCCACGGGACGGGTCGGTGACTGTCGACGGGCAGCCACTGCGCGACCGCGATCACGCGGTCGCGCACCGGATCGTGCTCATCCCACAGGACAACGGCCTGGCCCCGATCCTCACCGCCGCCGAGAACCTTCAGGTGGCGCTCGTGGCCGACGGCGTCACACCACCCGAGGCCCGGCGGCAGACCGCCGCGATGCTGGACCTGCTGGGCCTTGCGAGTCAGGCCGACCAACTCGTCGAGGAGCTGTCCGGTGGCCAACAGCAGCGTACGGCCGTCGCCCGCGGCCTGGCCCTGCGCGGCGGCGTGCTGCTGGCCGACGAGGTGACGAGCGAGTTGGACGCGGGTAACCGGCGGCGGGTTCTGGACCTGTTGCACGACGAGGCGCGGCGGGGCGCGGCCGTCGTGTTCGCCACCCACGACCCGGAGGTGGCCGCCGCCTGCGAAGCGGAGGTGCACCTCGTCGAGGGGCGGGTGGAGATCCTCCGCGACTGAGGCCCGCGATAACCGGCAGGTCTCGGTCCACCCGCGCGGGGCGGCGGGCCGGCGGCCGGGTCGATAGCCTCGGCGTCAATGCTGACCGTCATCTGGGGTGCGCTCGCGGCCCGCCGGGCACACGCGTTGGCGGTGCTCCTGCTCGCGGTGCTCGCCAGTGCCGCCGCGGCGGCCGCACCGAGCTACGTCGCCGCGGCCGGGCAGGCACTGGCCCGGTATGAGATGTCCACCGCGGAGCCCAACGAGCTGCGCATCCGGCTCGCCGAGGGCGTCGAATATCCGGGCTTGCCCGCTGACCCCACCAACACCGTTTTCACCACCACGGTCAAGCGGCTGGCGCCGGCCGGGTTCGACGTCGTCCTGGGCGCGCAGAGCGGTGGCGTCGCCGCCGGTCGAGCCGGCGAGGTGACCACCAGCCTGATCTTCCGAGCGGGGGTGTGTGAGCGGGTCGCGGTGACCGGCGCCTGCCCCCGGGCCAATTCGAGGGGTCAGCTCCCCGAGGTCATGGTCAGCACGCACACCGCCGCGCGGCTCGGTGTCGCCGTCGGCGATCGCTTCACCTTCGCCGAGGTGCCGGTACGGGTGACAGGCATCTACCGACCGCTGGACGTGACAGATCCGTTCTGGCTCGGCGGGGAACTCATTCGGCAGGCCTCCGGAGGCTCCCCCGGCACGTCGATCCCGGGCAGCGCCGAGGATGCCATCTTCACCGCCGAGGCCGCCCCCCTGCGCGATGACGATGTCATCCTGCACCGGTCCACGGCCGACCTCTACGTCACCGAGAAGCTGCTGGACAGCCGGTCCATGCCGGAGCTGCGGGCCGCGGTCATGAAGCTGCAGCGGGACGGAAACCACGAGGGTTTCGGGGCCGGCACCACCACGACCAGCCTGTTCGACCGCATCGAGCGGCAACGCGGGCAACTGGCCGACGGCGTCACGCTGGGCGCCGGGCTGCTCGTGCTGCTCTGCTGGCTGGTGCTCTTCGTCGCGGTCGGGTCGGCGGCGGACCAGCGGCGACCGGAGCAGGGCCTGCTCCTGCTCCGCGGGGTGCAACGCCGACGCCTGTGGGCACTGGCGATCGGCGAACACGCCGTACCCGCGCTGGTCGCGATCCCCCTCGGCTGCCTGGGTGGCGTCGCCGCCGCCACACTGCTCGCCGCGCACACCCTCCCGGCCCACGCCGACGTCACGCTGGACGCCACAGTGGTGGTCGCCTTCGCCGCCATCGGCGCCGCCGGTGCGCTCGCCGCGGTGCTGCTGGCCCAGGCTCGGATGCTGTCCGCACCGGTCGTCGACCTGCTCCGTCGGGTGCCGGCGCGGGTACGGGGATGGCGGGCCACAGTCGGCGACGTCGTCGCGGTGTCCATCGCGGTCGCCGCCGTGGTGCAGTTGCGCTCCGGCGGGTCGCCCAGCGGGCTGGCACTCGTGGCACCTGTCGCCGGGGCGCTCGCCGCGGCCGTGTTGCTGGCACGGGTCGCGATGCTGGCCGGTGCCGCGGTGGGTGCGGCACTGCTGGGGCGGGGCCGCACCGCCGTCGGCCTCGCCCTGGTGCAGGTGGCCCGGCAACCGCGGTTCCGGCCCCTGATCGCGCTGCTCACCGTCGCTGTCGCCATGCTCGCCTTCACGGCGGCGATGAACGAGCTCGCCTCGGCCGCCTACGACGATCGGGCGGTCGTGGAGGTCGGCGCGCCGCGCGTGGTCGAGGTCGACGCGACGTCCCGTTCGCACCTGTTGACGGCCGTGCGGAAGGCTGATCCCGAGGGTCGCTTCGCGATGGCCGCGGTCGTGACGAGAACACTCCCCGACGGCGGCGCACCGGTGCTCGCCGTGGACTCCGCCCGGCTGGCGACGGTGGCCGTGCCGCATCCGTCGTACGGAGTGTCCCTCGCGGACGTCGCGCGCACCATCCGCCCCGCTCCACCCGGGGAGCCGGTGCTGCTGCGGGGGCGACTGCTCACCGTTGTTCTGTCGACGAGCTTCGACCCGGATCTCTTCGGGGGGAACCAGCCGCGCCTCGCGGTGACCGTCTCCAGCGCCAACGGCACCCGGGTGGTCGGCACCGGCGCAGGCATCGCGCCTGGCCGCGACGGGTACGTCCTTCAGGTGCCCGAGTGCGTGGCGCAGTGCCGCCTGGTGAAGATAGAGGTCGTCGCCCAGGTGCTGTGGCAGGACCTGACGGTCCACTTCGAGGAGCTGCGCAGCGGCGATGACGGCACCGACACGGTGGTGCTGACCGGTACGCAGTTCGCCGATCTGAGGCGGTGGCGAGGCTCGACGAGGGACTCGGAGTTCAGCGCCACCGGCGGTGCGTCCCCGGCGCTGGCCCTGCAGATGTGGGAGAGGCGTCCGGGGACGGCCGGCATCAGTGTTGCCGACTCGCCGTTCCCGCTGCCCGTCCATCTGACCCGGTCGGAGGGGACGCCACTCGGCCAGGCTCATCCGTACGAAGGCGTCGACGGGGCGCCGACCACGGCCCGGGTCGACGGCGTGGCCGACGGTCTGCCGCAGCTCGGTGGCGCGGGTCTGATCGCCGACCTGGAATACGCTGATCGACTCGCGGTCTCCGGCCAGAGCGGCACCACGGAGGTGTGGCTGGCCGCGACCGCACCCGCCGACGTCCTCGACCGGCTTCGCGCCCAGGGTCTGGCGATCGTCGATGAGCGGACGATCACCGGGGTTCGCCAGGACTTCGATCGACAGGCTCCGGCGTTGGCGCTGCGCTTCAACCTGTTCGCCGCGCTGGCCGGGGTGCTGATCGGAGCGGCCGGCCTGATCGCGATGGCGGCGGCCGAGCAGCGTACCCGGGTGGCCATGTTGGTGGCGCTGCGACGGCAGGGGTTGTCGTCACGCGCCGTCCGTGGCGGCTACGGGTTACCGGTCGCGGTCGCCGCCGTGTCGGGTGGTCTCGTCACCGTGGTGATCTGGCTGCTCACCCGGAGCGGGCAGCGGTTGTTCGGTGACGGCCGCTCCCCGGTCCCGATCCCCGATTCGCCGGACATCGGCCGTCTGCTGGTGTTCGTGGTGCCCACGGTCACGCTGTTCGCCCTCACCGCGGTCGTCCTCGGTCGGGTCGTCGCCGCCTCGGTGCGCCGCCGGAGCGGCCAATGACCGCCGAGCCGCCGGAGCGGCCGGTGACCGCCGAGCCGCACGACGAGCCGACGACCGCCACCCGCTCGGGTGTGGCCGTCACCTGCCACCGGCTCATCCACATCTACCCCACCGCCAGCGGCGATGTCGTGGCCCTCTCCGGGGTGGACCTGCGTATCTCTCCCGGCGAGATGTTGGCGATGGTGGGCCCGTCCGGCTCGGGAAAGTCCACTCTGGTGGCGATCCTCGGCGGGCTCATGCAGCCGTCCGCCGGGCGCGTGTACGTGGGCGACCACGAGCTGTCCCGACTCTCCGCCAAGGGCCTGGCCGCCCTTCGCGGGGCCACGGTCGGCACGGTGTTGCAGGGCGCCGAGCGCAACCTGCTGCCGTACGTGTCGCTGTCCCGCAACGTCTGGTTGGCGCAGCGACCCGCGGCACGCCTCGCCGGGCGCCGGCTCGATCCGCCGGAGGCGATCCTGGAACTGGTCGGCCTCGCCGGTGCCGGCGCGCGGCGGGTGGGCGACCTGACCCCGGGGCAGCGTCAACGGGCCGCGCTGGCGCAGGGGCTCGCGGCCGGGCCCGGGCTGCTCCTGGTCGACGAGCCGACCATCCAGCTCGACGCGTCCGGTCGGGACGAGGTGCTCGCGGCGCTGGCCACCGTCAACGCCCAGCGGGGCACCACTGTGGTCGTGGTGACCCACGACGGCGAGGTGGGTGCCCGGCTGGGCCGAGCGGTCACCATCCGGGACGGCCGGGTCGGGGCCGAGGGGCGCGACGGCCGGGACTTCGCCGTGGTGGCCGGCGACGGCACCATCCAGTTGCCGCCCGAGACGTTGGCGGCCTTCCCGGCCGGGACGCTGTTCGAGGTCGACCACGCCGACCAGTCGATCACTCTGCGCGCCGTCACGTCCTCGTCGTCCTCCCGGGACGAGGCGGCCCGCGTCAGCGGCGAGCCCGACCGCGCCGCCGGAACGTGATCGACTCGGTTGTGCCGAGGTCGCGGTGTCCCCGGTAGCGGGACACCGCGACGTCACCGAACCCGAGTGGATCACGCCGGCCGTGGTTGCCCGCCTCAGCCCACCGCCGGACTTCCCCGCGCCTTCAGCCGGCGCAGCTCGTCGGCGGACATCAACCAGGTCGAGTTCGTCGCCCCCAACCCGAGGAGCACCTGGTCGAAGGCGTTGCCGTCGTTGTCGTCGGTGTAGCAGACGCTCACCTCTCCCCACGGCGACGCGGCGATGGCCAACTGCTCCTGCCGGCCGGTCGTGGTCTGGCTCAGTGCCTGGGCCGCCAGGCGACCGGTGGACGTGCCGTCCGGGTTGAGGCCCCGCGCCCAGACGTCCGGGTTGGTGCCCGACACCGTCCAGCCCACCACCACGTTGTCCTGGTCGTCGATGCCGACACCAGGAGTGCCGGCCCCGGCACCGGTGGAGACCTGGACCTCGTCGTGCCGGGCGGTGCCGGCGGAGGTGAACGACCGCGCCCAGACACCTCGGGTGCCGGTGTGGTCGGATTCCCACCCGACGGTGAAGTCCCCGGCGACGTTCGCCGCGACCGAGGCGCGCTGCTGCTGCCCGCCACTCTGCGCGTTGGCGGTCCGCCGCGACAGCACCACGGCGCCGTTGGACCGGGCCAGGCGGGTCAACCCGATGTTGTACGACCCGTTCGCGTCGGCGTCCTCGTCCCAGACCACGAGTGCCTCACCGGCGGCGGACACCGCCACGTCGGGGCGGTGGTGCGCGCCCGTCGTCTGCGAGGCGGTCACCTCGTACCCCTTGGTGGTGGCCGCGGTGTAGCCGGCGGCGTTCACGGTGGCCGGGGCGGTCCCCTGGACGTCCTCCCAGACCACGGTGAAGCCGACCCCGGCGGTGGTCGGCGCGCCGTCCGGGTCGACCGCCACCTTCGGCCAGATCTGCTGCCCGGCGTCACTGGCGTTGGCCTGCCCCGAGCCGAGCACCGCGCCGCTGGGCGACACCACCCGGTACTGGATGTTGTAGACGCCGTTGCCGTCGCCGTCGGCGGCCCAGACCACCACGGCGTTGCCCCGGTCGTCGAGCCCCACGTCGGGGCTGATGTGCCGCCAGGCGGCCCCGCTGGTGCCCCCGCCGGAGAGCTTCAGCTCGTACGCGGGCGTGCCGTCGCGGAACAGGCGCAGGTAGATCTCGCTGTGGGTGTCGTCCTCGGGCGCGGTGCTGTCCCGGTCGTCCTCCCAGACCACGGCGACCTGGCCGTTGCGGTTCATGGCGATGCCGGGCAGGTCCTGGTCGCCGGTGGCCACGCTGTTCGCGGTGGTCCAGGTGACCGCCTCGGCGGTGACGGCGATCGGGGCCGCTGCCAGGTTTCCGACCAGCAGGGACGCGGCGAGCAGTGACGTGATTGCGGTCATGGTGGTTCTCCTTTACCCGGCCTGCAGGCCGGGCTGGCCGTCGAGGATGACGAACGAGCGCACCGTGGACGCCGCGGCGCCGTGCTCGGTCACCGTGTTCACCGCGCGGAAGTCCGCGCGGACCTGACTGCGACTGATCGTGGTACGCACGTAGCCGCGCCGGTCCGAGTAGAACTTCAGGTGCGGGTTCGTCGCCGCGTTCGGGATGGTGGTGCTGCCGGTGCCGTTTCCGGTCGAGCTGATCGAGGTGCAGACCAGTTCGGTGCCGATGGTGGCCGACGACGGGTTCGCGTAGTCGGCCTTGAGGTCGTTGGCCCACGACCGGTGCACGTCCCCGGTGAGCACCAACGGGTTGCGCACCCCGCGCTGCTGCCAGCCGGTCTGGATCCGGCCGCGCGACGCCCGGTAGCCGTCCCAGGCGTCCATGCTCGCCGCGCCGCTCGCGTCGAACTGGCGGGCGAAGAAGACCTGTTGGCCGAGGATGTCCCAGGTGCCGTAGCGCTGGGCCAGCCCGTCGAGCAGCCACGCCTCCTGGTTCGCGCCGGTCAGGGACCGGGAGGCCAGGTCGGCGTCCGCGCAGACTTTCCAGCCGTCACCGCAGGCCTGGTCGTCGCGGAACTGCCGGGTGTCGAGCATGTGGAAGGTGGCGAGCTGTCCCCAGCGCACCCGCCGGTACAGCGGGATGCTGTTGCCGCTGGCGGCGGAGGCGGGCCGCAGCGGCATGTTCTCGTAGTACGCCCGGTACGCGGCCGTGCGCCGAGCCGTCCACTGCGCGGCGGTCAGCGTCGGGCTGCTGTCGGCGCGGACCATGGTGGCGTAGTTGTTCTCCACCTCGTGGTCGTCCGGCACCACCAGCCAGGGTGCCGCCGCGTGCGCCGCCTGGAGGTCCGGGTCGGACTTGTAGAGCGCGTACCGGCGACGGTAGTCGGCGAGCGACACGATCTCGGCACCCACGTGCTGCCGGACCGCGGAGGTGTTGACGCCACCCTCGTAGATGTAGTCGCCGAGGTGCAGGATCAGTCCGGGGTTCTCCTCGGCCATCCGCCGGTACGCCGTGTAGTAGCCGGCCTCGTAGTGGGCGCAGGAGGCGAAGGCCATCACCAGGTCACGGCCGAAGGTGCCGGGCGCCGGGGCGGTCCGGGTCCGCCCGACCGGGGAGATCTGACCCTGGGCCCGGAATCGGTAGTAGTAGTCGGAGTCGGCGGCGAGCCCACCGGCGATCGCGTGCACGGAGTGCGCGTCGGCGTAGCGGGCGGTCACCGAGCCGGAGGCGACCAGCGAGGTGAACCGGTCGGTGGTGGACACCTGCCACTCCACTGTCACGTCCGCGTTGGCCATGCCGCCCTGTCCGTCGGCGTTGAGTGGCGACGGTGCCAGCCTGGTCCACAGGACCACGCTGTCGGGCGCCGGGTCACCGGACGCCACACCGAGTTTGAAGGGGTACGGCACCGCGGCGCGGGCACCCTGGCGGGGTGTCACCGCGACGCCGGCGGCCACGAGTCCACCGAGGACGAAGATGCGACGGCTCAGCCTTGTCATGGTCAACAGCCTTGAGAACGTCGATGAACGGCGATGGGTGCGACGCGTAATCCCACATGACGGAAGGCTGTCCGCACCAAGGCGGTCAGGTGTCCCGGCCGCCCGGCAGTCGCCGTCAGCCCAGTGGTGCCGGGGACTCCGCGCCGGGAATGGTCAGCTTCGGCGCACCGGACCCGTCGGCCGGGACACTCCACACGTCGGGCTGGCCGTCGTCCTGGCGCAGTGTGTAGGCGAGCGTCCCGCCGTCCAACCAGGCGGCCTGGTCGTCGACGCTGCGGGTCTCGGCCGTCGGTGTCACCCGCATGGTCGCCAACTCCAGGACCGACAGGCGCCAGCCCTTCGCCGGGTCGGCGTCGATCGCCTCCTTGAAGGCGATCCGGGTGCCGTCGGGTGACAGCGACGGGCACTCGACGTTCTCCGTCAGTGTCTCGACCGTCCGGGCGGCGACGTCACCCCGGACCAGGTAGCGCCTGCCCGCGGTCGACATGGTCGCGTAGAAGCGGTTGTCGTCGGCGGTGAAGGTGACGCCCCAGTAGTTGACGTCCGGGCTGCGGTAGCTCCGCCCGTCCCGGGTGATCGCGAACTCCTCAAGCGAGGCCACCGTGGCGCCGGTGGTGGTGTCGAGGATCCCGGTGCGGGTGGAGAAGCCGCTGGCCGTGTAGGAGTCGCCGCCGACGAACGTCGTCCAGGAGACCATCCGGCCGGAGGCCGAGACGCGGGCCCGGTTCGGCAGCCCCGGTACGCCGACCGCCCGGGTCTGCCGCAGCGCCGCGTCGAGCACGACGACCTGGTACGACCAGGCGGTCTCCGGTCTCAGGCAGACACCGGTGCCCGCGGCGGCGTACACCCGCAGGCATTCCAGGGCGGAGACGGTGCGCGGCCCGGTGGGGTCGGCCGTGGCGACGGTGGACAGGTGCCGGTCGGTGATGGCCAGCAGGCGTGGGCCGGGTGCCAGGGTGACCGCCTGGTCGCCGCCGGCGGCTGGCGGTGTCCGGGCGGGTTCCGCGGCCACGGCCACGTAGCCGGCCGCCACACTGCCCAGCAGCACGGCCGAGGCGACCACCACGCCGAGTTTCGCTCGGGTCGACAACACGGTCATCGGGACACCCTCCGGGTGACGAGACGGGACGGGGCGCCCAGCAGGAGCAGGGTGAGGACCAGCACACCGGCGACGGCCACGGCCGCCGCCCGGATCGCGGCCTGCGGCCCCCACGCCTGCCAGGCCAGACCGAACAGGACCGAGGAGACGAGGTACGCCAGCGCCTGCCCGGTCTGCACCAGCGCGATCCCGGTGGTCCGCAGCCGCGCCGGCAGTATCGGGCCGGCGAGCGCGATGAGCACCCCGTCGGTGGCGGCGTAGAACCCGCCGTACAGCAGAAGCGTCAGCGCGATCAGCGGCCAGCCGTCGACCGGCCCGGCCAGCAGCAGGTACGTCGCACCGAGGGCGGTGTAGCCGCCGAGCACCACCGGTAGCCGGCCGATCCGGTCGGCGAGTACGCCGAGCGGGGCGGCGAGCAGCAGGTAGGCCAGGCTGGTGCCCACCGCGAGCAGGGGAAACCAGCGCAGTCCGAGGTCCTCGCGGCGTTGCAGGAGCAGGTAGACGAAACCGTCGCCGATGGTGGCCAGCCCGAGCAGCGCCGCGGCCAGCACGAGCCGACGGGCAGGCCCGCCGCGCAGCAGACCGAAGGCCTCGCGTACGGAGACGTGCGGGCCGTCCGTCGTCTGGTCGGTGGGACGTTCCCGGACGAAGAGCACCAGGACGACGACGGCCAGGGCGGCGACGCAGAAGCTGGTGACGAAGACCGCGTCGTACGACTGCCCGACGACGAGCAGGACGGCGAACGCGGCGAGCGGCCCGAGGAACGCGCCGACGCTGTCCATCGCCCGGTGCACCCCGAACGCCCGGCCCAGCGCCTCGGGCGGCGTGGAGAGCGTGATCAGCGCGTCGCGCGGAGCGCTGCGCACGCCCTTGCCGAGCCGGTCGACCGCGATCACCGCACCGATCGCCGGTATGGACCGGCCGGCGAGCAGCAGGCCGAGTTTCGCGACCGCCGAGAGGGTGTAGCCGATGCCGGCGATCAGCTTGCGCCGGCGGAACCGGTCGGCGGCGAACCCACCGACGACCCGCAGCAGCGCGGTGGCACCGGTGTGGACACCGTCGAGCACACCGAAGGCCACCGGGCTGAGCTGGAGGCCCAGCACCAGGTAGAGCGGCAGGACGGCGGCCACCATCTCGGCGGAGACGTCGGTGATCAGGCTGACCGTGCCGAGCGCGACGACGTTGCCGCTGACCAGGGCGAACCGTCGACGCCGTGGCCCCGGCTCGGGCGGGTCGGAGTCGGGCGGGTCGGCGAGCGGTCGGGAGACGGTCGACAGGTACACGAGCAGCTCCTCGGGTCGACGACTGCCGGTCAGCCATCGTCCGTACTCATCGGAGCCGGCACAACGGACCGTGCGCGGCAGCGAGGCGAGGTGCGGGTGAACGCGTCGCGAACATCGAGGTGTTCGCCTGCCGGGACGCGGTGTTCATCCGCCCGTCGCCCACCGGCCGATCGACGCTCCTACATTCCTTGCGCTTCACACCCGTAACAGAGGAGTCCTGGATGGACATGCGATTCCCCCGTCCGTCGATCACGTCGGGAGCGGTGCTGGTGCTCGTCGCCGCGACCGCCGCCGTCGTCGTGACCGGTGCCGACGCGGCGTCGGCGGCGAGCGTGACGTTCACGCCGGTCGCCGACACCTACGTCCAGAGCGACGCGGCGTCCACCAACTACGGCACGTCCACGCAGGTCGTTGTCGACAACTCGCCCGTGCGGCGCTCGTTCCTGCGCTTCACGGTGAGCGGTGTCAGCGGCACGGTGACCGGTGCCAAGCTGCGACTGCGCACGATCAGCGGAAACAGCGGCAGCGACGCCGGTGGCACGTTCCGCCGGATGTCCAACACGACGTGGTCGGAGACCGGCACCACCTGGAACAACCAGCCGGCCATCGACGGGGCCACGCTCGGCACCATCGGCGCGGTCAGCGGCAACACCTGGTACGAGGTCGACGTCTCGGCCGCCGTCACCGGCAACGGGACGTACAGCTTCGGTGCGACCTCCGCCAGCGGCGACGGCGCCTACTACGACACGCGCGAGAGTGGTGCCGACGCCCCGCAGTTGGTGGTCACCACCGGCACCACCACGCCGCCGTCCGGGGACCCGGTGTTCGTCGGTGCCGGCGACATCGCCACCTCCGGCTCCGGCGACAGCGCCACCGCGACGCTGCTCGACAGCATCCCGGGGACGGTCTTCACCACCGGCGACAACGTCTACAACAACGGCACCGCGTCCGAGTTCAACAGCTACTACGAGCCCACCTGGGGTCGGCACAAGAGCCGCACCCGCCCGTCACCGGGCAACCACGACTACAACACGTCGGGCGCGACCGGCTACTACAACTACTTCGGTACGTCCGCCGGCCCGAGCGGCCGCGGCTACTACTCGTTCGACCTCGGCAACTGGCACATCGTGTCGCTGAACTCGAACATCAGCATGTCGGCGGGCTCGACGCAGGAGCAGTGGCTGCGCGCGGACCTGGCCGCCAGCGGCAAGCCGTGCACGCTCGCCTACTGGCACCACCCGCTGTTCACGTCCAGCTCCAACCACGCGCCGTCGACGTCGACGCGTCCGCTGTACCAGGCGCTCTACGACTACAACGCCGACGTCGTGGTGTGGGGGCACAACCACGTGTACGAGCGCTTCGCGCCGATGAACCCGTCCGGTGGCGCCGACTCCAGCCGGGGCCTGCGCAGCTTCGTCGCCGGTATGGGCGGTGCGAGTCACTACGGCTTCGGCACCATCCAGCCCAACAGCGAGGCGCGCAACAGCTCGGCCTGGGGAGTCCTGAAGTTCACCCTGCACTCCAACAGCTACGACTGGCAGTTCGTACCGGTAGCCGGCCAAACCTACACCGACAGCGGCACCACCACCTGCCACTGACAAACGCGTGCCCCCTGTCCGCGAGGCGGGCAGGGGGCACGTGCGTACCGGTCGAGCGTCAGCGAGCCGTGCCGGCCCGGCGCTTGTTGTAGACGTCGAAGGCGACGGCGACGAGCAGGACGAGGCCCTTCACCACCGACTGGGTGGACTGGTCGATGCCCATCAGCTGCATGCCGTTGCTCATCACCGCCATGATCAGACCGCCGACCATGGCGCCGACCACGGTGCCCACCCCACCGGTGACCGCCGCGCCGCCGATGAAGGCCGCGGCGATCGCGTCCAGCTCGAACATGTTGCCGGCGGCGGGCTGGGCGCCGTTCGACCGCGAGGAGTAGATGACACCGGCCACCGCCGCCAGGAAGCCCATGTTGACGAACATCCAGAAGTTGACGGTGCGGACCTTCACCCCGGACAGCGCCGCCGCCGACAGGTTGCCGCCGATCGCGTAGACCTGGCGACCGAAGACGGTACGCCGGGTGAGCAGGCCGTAGACCAGCACGAGCACCGCCAGGATGATCAGCACAATCGGCAGGCCGCGGGCGTGCGCCAGCTGCCAGGCGAAGTACATGATGACCGCGCCGACCAACACGACCCGCGCGACGAACAGCGGGAACGACTCGACGGGCTGCTGGTAGCGGATGCGCGCCACGCGGGTGCGGAAGCCACTCACCGCGTACCCGGCCACGGCGACCGCGCCGATCAGCAGCGTGAAGGCGTCGAAACCCTGCCCGCCGAGCAGGCCGTTGAGGAAGCCCGCCGCGACCTTCTGGTATTCGGCCGGGAACGGCGACAGCGAGATGTTGTCGAGCACCCGGAGGGTCAGACCCCGGAACAGCAGCATGCCGGCCAGGGTGACGATGAAGGCCGGAATGCCGGCGTACGCCACCCAGAAGCCGTGCCACGCACCAACCGCGATGCCGACGGCGATCGCGGCGACGACGCCGACCCACCAGGGATAGCCCTGCTGGATCACCAGAACGGCGGAGACCGCTCCGGTGAGCGCGACGACCGATCCGACCGACAGGTCGATGTGCCCGCCGATGATCAGGATGACCATCCCGATCGCGAGCACCAGGATGTACGAGTACTGCAGGACGATGTTGGTGATGTTGCCGGGGCTGAGCAGCACCCCGTCGGTCAGGATCGCGAAGAACGCGACGATGACGACCAGGGCGACGTAGATCCCGCTCTGCCGCAGGTTGTTCAACACCAGCGCCCGCAGGTCGTTCGTCCCGCTGTGCAGAGCGGCGGCGGGTGTGCCGTCCGGAGTCGCCGGGCTCTCCGTCGGAGGGGTCTTGATGCTGGTCACGCGACGAGCTCCTTGTCCTTGGTCATCAGCTCCATGAGGCTCTCCTGGGTTGCCTCGGCCACCGGCATCTCACCGGTGATCCGGCCGGCGGAGAGGGTGTAGATGCGGTCGCACATCCCGAGCAACTCCGGCAGCTCGGAGGAGATGACGATCACCGCCTTGCCGGCGGCCACCAGCCGGTTGATGATCGTGTAGATCTCGAACTTGGCGCCGACGTCGATCCCCCGGGTGGGTTCGTCCAGGATCAGCACATCCGGGTCGGTGAACAGCCACTTCGACAGGACGACCTTCTGCTGGTTGCCGCCGGAGAGCTTGCCGACGACCGCCATGACGCTCGGCGTCCGGATGTTCATCTCCCGCCGGCTCGCCTCGGCAACCTTGATCTCCTCGTTGCCGTTCACCCAGCCCATGCGGGACAGCCGGTCCAGCGCGGCGGCGGACACGTTGCGGCGGACGTCGTCGATGAGGTTGAGGCCGTACCTCTTGCGGTCTTCGGTGACGTAGGCGATGCCGTTGTCGATCGCCTCGGCGACGGTACGCGCCTGCACCTCCCGACCGCGCACGAAGAGCCGGCCCCGGATGTCGCGCCCGTACGACCGACCGAACACGCTCATCGCCAGTTCGGTGCGCCCCGCGCCCATCAGGCCCGCGATGCCGACGACCTCGCCGGCGCGGACGGACAGGGCCACGTCCTCGACGACCATCCGGTCCTGCACCGGGTGCCGCACCGTCCAGTCCTCGATCCGGAGGACCTCCTCGCCGGGGGACGACTCGCGGTCGGGGTAGAAGCTTTCCAGGTCGCGCCCGACCATGCCCCGGATGATCCGCTGCTGGGTCACCTCGTCGGAGCGCATGTCGAGAGTCTCCACCGCGCGCCCGTCCCGGATGACCGTGGTCGAGTCGGCGATGGCGGTGATCTCGTTGAGCTTGTGCGAGATCATGATGCAGGTGATGCCCTGGTCCTTCAGGGCCCGCAACAGGTCGAGCAGGTGAGCCGAGTCGATGTCGTTGAGAGCGGCGGTCGGCTCGTCCAGGATCAGCAGGCGCACCTTCTTCGACAGCGCCTTGGCGATCTCCACCAACTGCTGCTTGCCGACGCCGAGCTGGATGACCGGGGTGACCGGGTTCTCGTGCAGCCCGACCGACGCCAGCAGCTTGGCGGCGTCGGCGTTGGCCAGGTTCCAGTCGATGAGCCCGAGGCGGTTGCGCCGCTCGCTGCCGAGGAAGATGTTCTCCGCGATCGACAGGTACGGCACCAGGGCAAGCTCCTGGTGGATGATGACGATGCCGTTGGCCTCGCTGTCGCGGATGCCACGGAACTGCATCGGCTTGCCGTCGAAGAGGATCTCGCCGTCGTACGAGCCGGACGGGTAGACGCCGGACAGCACCTTCATCAGGGTGGACTTGCCGGCGCCGTTCTCACCGCAGATGGCGTGGATCTCACCACGGCGTACTGCGAGGGTGACGTCCTCCAGCGCGGTCACGCCGGGGAAGGTCTTCGTGATGCGACGCATCTCGAGGATGGTGTCGTCCATGGTCACTGTCCTCCGTCAGGTCTGGACGGGTACGCCCAGACGTCGGGCCCGGCGGCGACCGCCGGGCCCGACGATTGGCTTACTTCTTGGCCTGACCGGCGGCGACCTCTTCCGCCGTCCAGTAGCCGGAGTCGATCAGCGCGGTCTTGATGTCGTCCTTGTAGACCGTGACGATCGGGAGCAGGTACGACGGGACGACCTTGACACCGTTGTTGTACGTCTTGGTGTCGTTGGCCTGCGGCTCCTTCTTCTGCAGGAACGCCTCGGCGGCGTTCACGGCCTGGTCGGCCAGCAGGCGGGTGTCCTTGAAGACCGTGGAGCTCTGCACGCCGTCGTTGATCAGCTTGATCGAGGCGATCTCGGCGTCCTGGCCGGTCACCACCGGGAGCTTCTTCGCGCCGGTGCCGTAGCCGGCGTTCTGCAGGGCGGTGATGATGCCCCGGGAGATGCCGTCGTACGGCGACAGCACACCGTCGACCTTCGAGCCGTCGTTGTAGCTGGAGGTGAGCAGGTTCTCCATGCGCTTCTGCGCGGTCTCCTGCTGCCACCGCAGGGTGGCGACCTGCTCGGGCGTGGTCTGCTTGGACTTGACGACCAGGGTGCCGTCGTCGACGAACGGCTTCAGCGTGTCCATCGCGCCGCTGAAGAAGAACTGCGTGTTGTTGTCGTCCAGCGACCCCGCGAAGAGCTCGACGTTCAGCGGCCCCTTGGCGGTGCCCTTCGAGCCGTCCTTGTTGAGCAGGCCGAGACCGACGAGCAGCGCGGTGCCCTGGGCGACGCCGACCTTGTAGTTGTCGAAGCTGACGTAGAAGTCGACGTCCTTGCTGCCGCGGATCAGCCGGTCGTAGGAGATGACCGGGATCTTCGCGGACGCGGCGGCCTGCAACTGGCTGCTGAGCGCCGTGCCGTCGATCGCCGCGATGACCAGGACGTCGGCACCCTGGGTGATCATCTGGTCGACCTGCTGCGACTGGGTGGGGATGTCGTCGCCGGCGTACTGGAGGTCGACCTTGTAGCCCTTCGCCTCAAGCTTGGACTTCACCGCGTTGCCGTCGGCGATCCACCGCTCCGAGGTCTGGGTCGGCATCGACACACCGATGGTCAGGTCGCCAGGCTTGGCACTGCTCTTGTCGTCACCGCTGCCGGCACCCCCGCCACTGCACGCCGCCATACTCAGCGTCAGCATCGCGCCGCCGAGAGCAACCAGGAATCTCCTGCCCACGGGCCTCTCCTCTCTGGACTCCCCCGTCGAGTGCCGGGGCCAAAACTGTCACCTTTCGGGGTAGTGTTAGCGCTCACATACGGCACGTCAACACTAGATCCGAAATACCGGTGTCACGGTCTCGTAACGGAGGCGTCCCAAGCGGCGAGGCCAGCACCCGGAGGGGCCCGGACCTGGGAGCACGGCGGTGACCGGCACCGGAGCGGACGGCCGCCAGGCGGGGCCCGTCGACCGCGCCGAACCACCGTCCAGACGGCCGGCGGACGCGACGGTGCCCGCGGACGACGGGCGTCGTCCGCGGGCACCGGGAGTGCGGTCGGATCAGGTGGGCTGCCGCGACCTGGTCGGTCGACGAACCCGGTCGGCTATCGCTGCGTCCACCGCTGGTTGGCCGCCCCGGTGCAGTTCCAGAGGATCACCGTGGTGCCGTTGGCGGTGCCGTTGCCGTTGACGTCGAGGCAGAGCCCGGACTGGGCGCCGCTGATCGTGCCGTTGGCGTTGATGGTCCACCGCTGGTTGGCCCCACCGTTGCAGTCCCAGATCTGCACCTTGGTGCCGGCCGCCGCGTTCGTGGGCGCGTCCAGGCACTTGCCGAGCGACTGCAGGGTCTGACCGTTGACGGTCCAGCGCTGGTTGGCGGCGCCGTTGCAGTCCCAGATCACCGGCTGGGTGCCGTTGGTGGTGTTGCTGTTCGGAACGTCCAGGCAGCGACCGGAGGCGGCGCTGGCGAGCGCGCTCGACGTGCTCGGCGGCGGGGTCGTCGTCGGAGGAGGAGTCGTCCCCCCACCACTGACCCGGTAGACCACCGTGCCGTGCGCCGGAACGCTGGCGCTGATGGCCCCGGTGGAGGAGGTGGTGGCGCCGGACCACGCCTCGACCAGGGTGAACGAGCTGCCGGACTTGCCGATGGCGGCGGCCGTGGTCGAGATCGTCGTCGTCGAGCCACCCTGGTTGAACAGGGCGACGGCGACGTCACCGTTGGCGAGCCGCTTGGCCAGCACCCGGCGGGTGCCGTCGAACGACACCTGCGTCCCCTGCAACCCGAGCGAGTCCTGGTTGATCGCGATCAGGTTGGCGTTCTTGAGGATGGTCTGCGTCGCGGAGTTCATGTTCCGGATGTCGTTGCCGGCGATCAGCGGAGACGCCATGATCGCCCACATGGCGAAGTGGCTGCGCATCTCCGTGTCGTTCATGCCGCCGCGACCGATCTCCATCATGTCCGGGTCGTTGAACCCACCCGGCCGCGCGTAGGACGCCAACGGAACCGTCACGTTGATGATGTTCTGGATGCCCATCGGGTAGCCGTTGGTCTGGCCGGTGTCCCACGCGTTGGTGATGTCCTCGGTGGTACGCCACATGTTGGCCACGTCGCCCCAGTTGCGCTGCGGGCCGGTCTTGGCGTGGATGCTGTTCGGGTTGATGCTGTAGACGATCGGCCGGCCGGTGGCGGCCAGCGCGTCACGCATCTTGGCGAAGGTGGCCACCTGGTCGTTGATGCTGCCCTCCGGCGAGCACCAGTCGTACTTGAGGAAGTCGACGCCCCAGGCGGCGAACTGGCGGGCGTCCTGCACCTCGTGGCCCCGGCTGCCGGTGGCTCCGGGGTAGGCGCCGAAGTACTGCGCGCAGGTCTTGTCGACAGGCACCTGGTAGATGCCGAACTTCAGGTCCCGGGCGTGCAGGTAGTCGCCGAGCGCCTTCATCCCGCTGGGGAACCGGGTGGGGTCGCCCTGGATGTTGCCGGAGCTGTCCCGGTTGGGGTTGAACCAGCAGTCGTCGACCACGACGTAGTTGTAGCCCAGGTCCCGCATGCCGCTGCTGACGATCGCGTCCGCCGTCTGCCGGATCAGCGCCTCGTTGATGTTGCAGCCGAACTGGTTCCACGAATTCCAACCCATGGGGGGAGTACGCGCCACCCCGTTGTCCAGTGCCTGCGCCGCTGGGGCGCGGAGGCCGACCAGAGCACCGGCGACGAGCACTCCGGCCGCCAGCACGCTCCCCCAGCGTCGACCTCGGGTGATGCGGTTCATCGAGCCTCCTTGTCGGTGGCGCCCGCCGGTGACTACGATCAGAGGTGGGACGATAGCTGGACGCCGATTCTTGTTAGCGTTAACAGAGACGTCCATCATGTTACGGCCACATTTCACGAGGTTCAATACCTCCCGGGCAGTTGCATTGTCCCCGGTCGATGAAAAAAGCCCGGCTTCGATTGACCGGCGTCTTACCGAGGGTGACGAGCCAGCAGGCGGCGAGGTGCAGGCGACGCCGAGGCCCTCCGGCTGGGGCCGACGTCAGCGCCGCGGTGGGGCGACGCTCTCGCGGGCGACCAGGGCCGGGGCGACCGTCTGCCGCATCGCCCCGCCGGTGCCCGTCTCGATCTGGGCCAGCAGCATCTGCAGGCTCGCCCGCGCCACCGCGTCGAAGTCCGGGCGGACGGTGGTCAGCGGTGGAATGAAGTACGCCGCCTCCGGCACGTCGTCGAAACCCACCACGCTGATGTCGTCCGGCACCCGACGGCCGAACTCGTGCAACGCCCGCAGCACACCCAGGGCGAGATGGTCGTTGGCGGTGAAGACGGCGGTGACCTCCGGCATCCTCGCCAGCATCTGCCCGCACCGGTAACCCGACGCGGCCGACCAGTCCCCCGGCATCAGCGGCGGCGGGTCCACACCGGCCGCCAGCAGGGCCTCCCGCCAGCCGTCGATCCGGCCGACGCTGTCGAACCAGTCGAACGGCCCGGAGACGTGCCAGACCGTGCGGTGCCCCGCGTCGAGCAGATGCCGGGTCGCCGCCCGGGCACCCGCCACCTGGTCGACTGTCACCAACGGCACCGGCCGACTCGGGTCGCCGTCGACGGTGACCAGCGGGACGTCCTGGGGAAGGCGCTCCAGCGCCTCACCGGCAGACTCCACCGGCGCGATCACCACGATGCCGGCGACCCGGTGCGACAGGTGCCGCTCGACGGCTGCCGAAATGGAGCGGTGGTCCAGGTTTCGCACGCTGCCGACGCTGACCGCGAAACCCTCCTCGGCGGCGGTCTGCTCCAGGGCGGCCAACAGCGACGCCGGACCGTAGAGGGTCGTGTTCTGTGCGACCACACCGATGACCTGGGATCTGCCGGTCACCAGGGCACGAGCCGCGCCGTTCGGGCGGTAGCCGAGTTCGGCGATCGCCGCCCGCACCCGGAGCCGGGTCTGCTCACGAACATTGGGGTGCCCGTTGAGCACCCGCGACACCGTCTGATGGGAGACACCGGCCAGACGAGCGACATCTGTCATCGCGGGACCGTGGACGGCCATTTCACTCTCCCCGCTAAGTCTCGGGCCCGCGGCCCGGTCGACGTCGACTGGAGCGGCCCGGCCCGATCCCCCTCGCTCAGCCACCACGCCGGTGCTGAATCCCAGGTGACCAGCGCTGGATCGCCGTCAGTCTACGCCAGCATCCGCTTCGATTACGGGACGGCTGTGCCCGGATGTGCTACGCATCGAAGCCGCACAAGGCTTTTCCCACCCGGCGTACGCGGGCGACCGGCTCGCGGTTGCGGGCCGCCGGTGGCACGACAACCTGCTCCACGCTCCTTCGGAGAGCGCGGAGCAGGCCGACCGGGCACCGGGTGGTGGCGCCGACCGCACGTGCCAGGCAGGCAAACGCTCGTCGGCGCCACCGGTCAAACCGATAGTCGTGTGACTGGCGTCACGGTGTCGTCAGGTCGAACCTGCGGACCGTGACAGCGCCGCCGAGTGCCGACGTCGCGTGGTTGAAGATGGCGAACCGGTAGCCCATGAAGAACTGCCAGTTGTTCGCCAGCGTCAGGGCGTTGCCGAACGAGGTGAAGTTGACCCCGTCCGTGCTGTACGAGAAGCGGGCCTGCCGACCGGACCCCGGTCTGATGTCGGCGTTGGCGCGCAACCAGATCCGGCCACCGGAGACGGCGGTGCTCGCCACCTCGCTGCCGGTGCTCGTCGTGTTCCAGCTGCCGTCCATCGTGAGCCCGTTCTGCATGACCAGACGGGTCGACCCGTTGTCCCGCCGGACTCCGATCCAGGCCGACGAGTTGCGCAGCACCGCCAGGCCGGTGCGGTCACCGTCGCGCATCGTGGAGTAGTCCAACTCGATGGTGGCCGTCGAGGTGGGGCCCTGGATGCGGTGGGTCAGCGTGTTACGCGCCTTGTACAGGTCGCCGGTGACGGTCGCGGTCTGCAGGTTCAGCCCGTTGTTGACCGACCACTTGCTGTTGTCGGGGTTGTGGTTCCACTCCCACTGCGGGCCGAGGGTGGTGCCGGCGAACGTGTCGGTGCCGGTGAGCGGCTTGACGGCTCGTGGCGGCGCGGGCAGGTTCGGCTTCGGGTACGAGGAGCCCCACGTGCCGTTGACCGTCTGCAACACGGGCCAACCGTCGCCGGTCCAGGTGATCGGCGCCATGGCCGGCATCCGACCACCGGGGTACGCGTCGACGAACGACATGTAGTACCAGTCGCCGTTCTGGGTCTGCACCAGACCACCCTGGTGCGGCACGCCGCCACCGGAGATCGGGCCGGGCAGGTTGAGCAGCACCTGACGCTGCTCGTACGGGCCGAACGGGCCGTTCGTCGACTTCAGCACGTACTGGCCGTTGGCCGGGCGGGTGAGCCAGATGTAGTAGGCGCCGTTGCGCTTGTAGAACCGGGCGCCCTCCAGCGTGCCGATGCTCGACGGCGTCTGGTACACCTGCTGGGCACGGACCTGGGACTTCCCGTCCGCGGACAGCTGCGCCACGCTGATCGTGCCGTTGCCGTACGCGATGTACGGGGTGTCGTTGTCGTCGAACAGCAGGCCGGCGTCGTAGTAGCAGTTGGGGATGGTGGTGTGCTTGGTCCACGTGCTGTCGACGGCGGACGCGGTGTAGATGTGCGTCTGCGCGAAGTCGATGCACCCGGCCCAGTAGTACGTCTTGTTGCTCGGCCGGTAGTTCAACGTCGACGCCCAGATCCCGTCGACGTACGCGTTGCTGCCGCCGCTCATGTCGTACTTCGAGCCGAAGTCGAGCTTGGGCACCGAGTGACCGGCGAACTCCCAGTTGACCAGGTCGTACGAGCGCAACACCGGGGCGCCCGGGGAGTAGTGCATGGTGGACGCCGACATGTAGTAGGCGTTGTCCACCCGGATGATGTCGACGTCGGCGAAGTCCTGCCAGACCACCGGGTTCGCGTACGTGCCGTTCGACGGGGGTGGCGAGGTGGGCGGTGGCGTGGTGGGGTTGCTCCCGTCGACCCGGACGAGCTGCCACTGCTGGTTGGTGCCGTTCCAGTCGGCGTACTGCACGATGTTGCCGCCGTCGGCGGTCGAGGCGCCCTGCACCTCCATCACCTTGTTGCTGTTGCGGTTGATCAGCCGGACGTAGCCGCCGTCCGAGTCGGCCAACCGAAACTGCTGGTTGGTGCCGTTGTTGTCGGACCACTGCACGATCGGCCCGCCGTCTGCGGTGGAGCGCCCGGAGACGTCCAGCACCTTGCCCGACAACCTCGACTTGAGCCGGTAGTAACCACCGCCGGAGTCGACGAACTGCCACTGCTGCTGATTGCCGTTGTTGCGCGTCCACTGGGTGATCCGCGCGCCGTCGTTCGTGGCCATGTTGTACACGTCCACTGCCTTGCCGCTGTTGCGGTTCACCAACACGTACCAGGCGCTGGTGTCGACAGTTGCCGCCGACGCGGGCGACGAGGCGACGGCCGCAGCCGCGCCACCGACCACCAGCACCATCGCGGCGACGGCGAGTCTCGACAGCCACCCGCGCCGCCGTGGCGCACCCCGGGGAACCCGACCGATGGAAAGCATGATCCTCCTCTGCTGACGCGAACCGTGCGGTCTGGGTCGGCGTCCGCGGCACCGGGCGGGGCGCCGAGCTGACCAGGCCCGGCCATGTGATCGCTAACACCGATCGCCCGACCGTCACGGTGACGAGGTGCCGAAACCGCGGGGTAGGACGCGCGCGCGGCCGGACCAGCCAACGACATCGACCATCTTGGCTATAGACTGTGAGCGATAACATGCTCTTAGTCAAGGCGTAACACAACGGCCTCGTGGACCTGCTGGCACACACGCGAACGGGTGGCCCACCCCCGCCCGTAGGCAGGGATGGACCACCCGTTCTCCGACCGCAGGGGTCAGAAGCCGCGGGCCAGCCGGTAGTAGGCCTGGTTCCACCGCAGCTCGTCGGCGAAGCGACGGGGCTCCGTGTCGGCGTCGATGACGACCAGCTCGGTGCGGCTCATCTCCGCCAGGTCGTGCAGCTCCTCCACGCCCACCGCCTGCGACAGCACGGTGTGGTGCGGGGCACCCGCGGTGATCCACGCCTCGGCCGAGACCGGCAGGTCGGGGCGCGGACGCCAGACGGCACGGGCGACCGGCAACCGGCGCAGCGGCTGCGGCGGGGCCACCACGTCGATCTCGTTGGCCACCAGCCGGAAGCGCTCCCCCATGTCGGACAGCCCGAGCACCACGGCCGGACCGGGTGCGGCGTCGAACACCAACCGGACCGGGTCCTCCCGGCCACCGATGCTCAACGGGTGGATCTCCACGTTGGGCACGTCGGAGGCGATGGTCGGGCAGACCTCCAGCATGTGGGCACCGAGCACCAGCTCGTTACCCGGGGTGAGGTCGTAGGTGTAGTCCTCCATGAACGACGTGCCGCCACTCACGCCCACCGACATCGCCTTGAGGGTGCGGACCAGGATCGAGGTCTTCCAGTCGCCCTCACCGCCGAAGCCGTAACCGTCGGCCATCAGCCGCTGCACGGCGATGCCCGGCAGCTGACGCAGCCCCCCGAGGTCCTCGAAGTTCGTCGTGAAGGCCCGGAACCCGCCCGCGTCCAGGAAGGCGCGCATGCCCAACTCCACACGCGCGGCGTACCGCAGCGAGTCGTGCTGCTCCCCGCCGGGCAGCAGTGCGCCGACGATGCGGTAGGTGTCCTCGTACTCCTTGACCAGGTCGTCCACCTGCGCGTCGGTGACCTCGCCGACCACCTCGACCAGGTCGTTGACGCCGTAGGTGTTGACCGAGACCCCGAACCGCAGCTCGGCCTCGACCTTGTCGCCCTCGGTCACCGCGACGTCGCGCATGTTGTCACCGAAGCGGGCCAGACGCAGCGACCGCATCGCCGACCAGCCCAGCGCGGCGCGGGCCCACGCCCCGATCCGATTGGCCACCCGCGGGTCGCTGACGTGCCCGGCCACCGTCTTACGGGCCACACCGAGACGCGTCTGGATGTACCCGAACTCCCGGTCGCCGTGGGCGGCCTGGTTCAGGTTCATGAAGTCCATGTCGATGTCGTTCCACGGCAGCAGAACGTTGGCCTGGGTGTGCAGGTGCAGCAACGGCGTCTGCAACGCGTCCAGACCGGAGATCCACATCTTGGCCGGCGAGAACGTGTGCATCCAGGCGATGACCCCGACGGCACCCTGGGCGGCGGCGTCCCGGCAGACCTGCAGGATCTCACCGCTGTTGGTCAGGACGGGCTTCCAGACCACGCGGGCGGGAATCTGCGGCGAGTCGTCGAGCGCGTCCGCGATCTGGCGGGACTGCTCGGCCACCTGGCGGAGCGTCTCCTCGCCGTACATGCCTTGGCTGCCGGTGAGGAACCAGATCTCGGGCTGGGTTTGTGGTGCCATGGGGTTGCCTTCCGCGAGAGGAACTGTCACTTGTAACGGATTCCGATGAGGCGCTGGAGGAGGATGAACGCGAAGAGCAGGCCGCCGATCACGATCTTGGTCCACCAGGAGTTGAGGCTCCCATCGAAGGTGATGAGGGTCTGGATCACGCCCAGGACCAGCACGCCCAGCACCGTTCCGAAGACGTAACCCGCGCCCCCGGTGAGCACCGTGCCGCCGATGACGACGGCGGCGATGACGTCCAGCTCCATGCCGACGGCGATCAGTGGCGCACCGGAGAGGGTGTAGAAGGACAGCAGGATCCCACCGATCGCGGAGCACAGGCCGCTGATCGTGTACACGGCGATTCGGGTCCGCCCCACCGGCAGACCCATCAGCAGGGCCGACTGGGGGTTGCCGCCGATGGCGTACACGTTGCGTCCCAACCGGGTGTAGGCCAGCGTGTACGCGGCGACGGCGACCACGACGAAGGCGATCAGCACGCTGATCGACACGAAGTTGCCCTGCGGGTTGCCGATCCGCTCCTGCGACATCGAGGTCCAGAAGCCGTCGGTGATCGGGATCGACGCACCGGAGATGAACGTGCACATGCCCCGGGCGAAGAACATCCCGGCGAGCGTGACGATGAACGGCTGGATCTCGAAGAAGTGGATGGCGCAACCCATCAGCAGACCGAGCGTCGGGCCGATGAGCAGGGCGATGACGAGCACCAGTGCCGCCGGCATGCCGTCCTGTAGCAGCGCGGCCGACACCATCGCCGTCATGGCGACGACCGACCCGACCGACAGGTCGATGCCACCGGTGAGGATCACGAAGGTCATGCCCACCGCGACGACGAGCAGGAAGCCGTTGTCGATGAAGACGTTGAAGATGACCTGCACGTTGGAGAACGCCGTGTACTGCGACACCCCGATGGCGTACATGACCAGCAGCAGGGCGAGCGTCGCCAGGACCGGTATCTGCTTCCTCGGCAGCCGGAACCGGTTACGACCGGCGGTAAGCGTTCCAGTGGTCATGCCGGCACCTGCTCCTTCGGCTTGTCGGCGATGGGGGCGGACGGCGGAACACTGCGCCTGCGGCGGGCGAACCGGGCCCGGAAGGCCGGTGCCTGGATGAGGCAGACGGCGATGACGACTACCGCTTTGAACAGCAGCGACGTCTGCGGCGAGATGTCCATGGCGTACACCGTGGTGGTCAGGGTCTGGATGATCAGTGCCCC
Organism: Micromonospora sp. NPDC048898; assembly: GCF_043198035.1. Taxonomy (NCBI): domain Bacteria; kingdom Bacillati; phylum Actinomycetota; class Actinomycetes; order Micromonosporales; family Micromonosporaceae; genus Micromonospora; species Micromonospora sp. NPDC048898. The sequence goes on along the minus strand of NZ_JBICUF010000018.1, from coordinate 6,844 downwards.
GATGATCGTGCCGCTGAGGAAGAACCGGCCGCCGGCGAGGGACGTACCGCCGATGACGACCGCGAGGATCGCGTCCAGCTCCACCCAGAGACCGGCGGCGTTGCCGTCGGCGCTGGAGACGTTGGCCGTCATCATGAAGCCGGCGACGGCGGCGCACGCGGCGCTGATCACGTACACGAGGAAGATGACCCGGCCGGACCGGATGCCGGACAACCGGCTGGCCACGGCGTTGCCGCCCACCGACTCGATGATCATGCCGAGCGCGGTGCGCCTGGTGAACGCGGCGACGAGCAGGGCCGCGGCGAGAGCGATGAAGATGGCAAGCGGCAGGGTCAGCGCGTGGCCCAGGCCGATCGCCCGGTACGGCTCGGAGTTGATGGTGATGATCTGACCCTCGGTGATCAGCTGGGCCAGACCCCGGCCGGCCACCATCAGGATCAGGGTGGCGATGATCGGTTGGATGCCGATCACGGCCACCAGCACCCCGTTCCAGGCGCCGAGCACGAGCGCGACCCCGAACGCCATCGCGAGGGCGGTCAGCACCACGCCGAGGTTGTTCTGGTCGGGCTGCTTGCTGATGTACATGCAGGCGATCGCGCCGCTGATCGCGCAGAGCGAGCCGACCGACAGGTCGATGCCGCCGGTCGAGATCACCAGGGTCATGCCCAACGCGACGAGGATCAACGGTGCGCTCAGCCGCAGGATGTCGATCGGCGTGCCGTACAGGTGCCCGTCCTTGAGCTCGATGGACAGGAACCCGGGCCGGTAGATCGTGTTCGCGGCCAGCATGACGACCAGCACGGCGGCGGGCCAGAACAGCCGGTGACCGGTGATCGTCCGGTAGCGGCTCACGGTGTCGCTCATCGGTCTGCCTCCTCGCGGTGGGATCCACTCGCGATGGTCTGCATGATGCGGTCGGCGTTGAGACTGTCGTCGTTGGGGAGCTGCGCGACCATCTGACGGTCCCGCATGACTGCCACCTTGTGGCTGAGGCGCAGCACCTCCTCCAACTCGGCGGAGATGAACAGCACCGCCATGCCTCCGTCGGACAGCTGCGTCACCAGTTTCTGGATCTCGGTCTTCGCGCCGATGTCGATGCCCCGGGTCGGCTCGTCGAGGATCAACAGCCGTGGCTCGGTGATCAGCCACCGGGCCAGGAGCACCTTCTGCTGGTTGCCGCCGGAGAGGTTGCGAACCGGCACCTCCGGGTCAGCGGGCCGGATGTTGAGTGCCTTGATGTACTTGTCGACGAGCTCGTCCTGACGACGGCGCGGAATGGGCCGCAGCCAGCCGCGGGCCGCCTGCATGGCGAGGATGATGTTCTCCCGGACCGACAGGTCGGCGACGATGCCCTCCGCGCGGCGGTTCTCCGAACAGAAGCCGACGCCGTGGTCGATGGCCTGCGCGGGGGTGCGCAGGCTGCTCGACGCGCCGTCGACAGTGACCTGACCGCCGTCGGTCCGGTCCGCACCGAACAACAACCGCGCGACCTCGGTACGCCCCGAGCCCAGCAGGCCGGCCAGGCCCACCACCTCGCCGGCGTGGATGGTGAGGCTGAACGGCTGGACCGCCCCCGCCCGGCCGAAGTCCGACACCGCCACCAGCGGGGTGCCCTCCTCCAGCTTGGCCAGGTCGCGACGGGAGTGTTCCTCGATGCCATCGAGGATGTCGAGTTCCTTGCCGATCATCTTCTCCACGAGGGAGAGCTGGGGCAGCTCGGGGGTCAGGTACTCGCCGACGAGCCCACCGTTGCGCAGCACGGTGATGCGGTCCGCGATCTCGTAGACCTGGTCGAGGAAGTGGGTCACGAACAGGATCGCGATGCCCTCGTCGCGCAGTTGCCGCATGATGCGGAACAGCTGCGCGACCTCGCCGGCGTCGAGGCTGGACGTCGGCTCGTCCAGGATCAGCACCCGGGCCTTGATGTCGATGGCGCGGGCGATGGCGACCATCTGCTGGATCGCCAGGGAGTACGAGCCGAGCGGCGCGCTGACGTCGAGGTCGAGGTCGAGGCGGGTGAGCAGGGCGCGGGCCCGGCGGCGAACCTCACCCCAGCGGACGGCGCCGAGGAGCCGGGGCTCGCGGCCGATGAAGATGTTCTCCGCCACCGAGAGGTTGGTGCAGAGGTTGACCTCCTGGAACACGGTGCTGACCCCGGCGGCGTTCGCCTGCATCGGGCCGGTGAAGGACACCGGCTCCCCGTCCAGGGTGATCGTGCCCTCGTCGGTGTCGTAGACACCGGTCAGCACCTTGATGAGGGTCGACTTGCCGGCGCCGTTCTCGCCCATCAGGGCGTGCACCTCGCCGGGAAGGAGCTGGAAGTTGACGTTGTGGAGTGCGCGCACCCCGGGGAAGGACTTGCTGATCCCGGTCATCGTCAGGACCGGACGGCTATCCGTCATCCCATCAGACCTCTTCTGGGTTGTCGACACGGAAGGGCCGCTACGCGCCCGCAGCGCCCGCCCGGTCGCCCCTGGGGGTCGCTCGGGCGGGCGTGGTACGGGGGTGTTCGCGGGCCGAGCCCGGTCCGTTGCGGGTATGAGAGCGACGCGGCGGGGCCGCCACGCGAGCGCGGCGACCCCGTCGTCGATCAGTACTTACGGTTGGGCAGAGCTTCCTTGGCCTGCGCCTGGGTGAAGGTGGTCTCCTCGGTCTCGATCCGAGCAGGCACCTCCTCGCCGGCCTTGACCTTCTTGGCCAGGTCCATCAGCTGTGGGCCGAGCAGCGGGCTGCACTCCGCGATGAAGTTGAACTTCCCGTCGGCGAGGGCCTGCATGCCATCCTTGACGGCGTCGATCGTGATGATGGTGATGTCCTTGCCCGGCACCTTGCCAGCGGCGTTGATCGCCTCGAGCGCACCCAGGCCCATGTCGTCGTTGTGCGCGAACAGCACGTCGATCTGCTTGTTGGCCTTGAGGAACTGCTCCATGACCTGCTTGCCACCGGCCCGGGTGAAGTCACCCGACTGGGAGGCGATGACCTTCAGGTTCGGGTTGGCGGCGATGGCCTCACCGAAGCCCTTCTTGCGGTCGTTCGCCGGCGCGGCGCCCGTGCTGCCCTGCAGCTCGACGATGTTCACCGGACCCGAGGCGGTCTTCTTCTGCTCGACCAGCCACTCACCCGCGAGCCGGCCCTCCTTGACGAAGTCCGAGCCGAGGAAGGTCTTGTAGAGCGACTTGTCGGCCGAGTCGACCGAGCGGTCGGTCAGGATGACCGGGATCTTGGCGTCCTTGGCCTCCTTGAGCACGGTGTCCCAACCGGACTCGACGACCGGCGAGAAGGCGATCACGTCGACCTTCTGCTGGATGTAGTTGCGGATCGCCTTGATCTGGTTTTCCTGCTTCTGCTGCGCGTCGTCGAACTTCAGCTCGATCCCGGCCGCGGCGGCGGCCTCCTTGATCGAGACGGTGTTCGCGGTACGCCAACCACTCTCCGCGCCGACCTGCGAGAAGCCCATCGTGATCTTGCCGTCGTCCTTGGTGCCGCCGCCGCTGCCGGTGTCGCTGTTGCCGCAGGCCGCCATGCTGCCGACGAGCAGCACACTGGCGAGGACCGTGGCAGCGCGCCACGGAGCGGAGTGCATTCGCATCTTTCGCATCGAATCTCCTTGGCTCGGTGTGGTGGGGAACCGCGCCAACCGCCGATGTGCAAGGAGCGGCGTACGCGGGGTGTTGCGTGCTGCTACTTCGGGGTGGTGCAGACCGGCGGGTCGGGTGTGGCCAGAGGTCAGGAACCCGCCGGTGGGACTGGTTGTTGACCGTAGACGTTCTGGTAACGGTCGTGGAGGGCGTCGATGTCCGCCTGCGCGATCGGCACCGGTTGCCCGAGTGCGCGGGCCAGGTGCGCCGTGCGAGCCACGTCCTCACACATGACCGCGGCCTTGACCGCCGCGCGGGCGTCGGGGCCGATGGTGAAGACGCCGTGGTTGCGCATCAGCACCGCGGGTGAGCGGTGCCCGGCGAGCGTGCCGACGATGCCCTTGCCGATGTCGTCGCCGCCGATCAGGGCGAACGGACCCACCGGGATCTCCCCGCCGAACTCGTCGGCCTGCGCGGTGAGGTAGCAGGGGATCGACTCCCCCCGCGCGGCCCAGGCGGTGGCGTACGAGCTGTGCGTGTGCACGACCCCACCGACCTCGGGCATGGACCGGTAGACGTACGCGTGGGCGGCGGTGTCGCTGGACGGGGCGAGATCTCCCTCGACGAGGACGCCGTCGAGGTCGCACACCACCATCGTGGCCGCCGACAGGTCGTCGTAGCCCACGCCGCTCGGCTTGATCACCATGAGGTCGCGGCCGGGCACCCGCGCGGAGACGTTGCCGGCCGTCCAGGCCACCAGGCGGTACCGGGCGAGTTCGGCGTGCAGGCGGGCGACCGTCTCGCGCAGCTCGCTGATGGCGGTCATGCCACCACTTCCAGCGCGGGCTCGGGTGTGGCCGCGGCGGTCTCGACCGCCGCGTTGCGGATCGACCGCAGGCGGAGCATGACGTCGTTGCCGCCGCGACCGAAGTGGTCGTGCAGCGTCCGGTACTCCGCGTAGAGGGCGTCGTAGGCGCGCGCCCGCTCCGGGTCGGGGCGGTAGACGGCCTCGTGCACCCGGCCCATCGCCTGCGAGGCCTCGTGGATCGAGGGGAACTCACCGGCGGCGACGGCGGCGTGGATCGCCGACCCGAGCGCCGGCCCCTGTGCCGAGGCGATGATGTTCAGCGGTCGCCTGGTCACGTCGGCGTAGATCTGCATCAGCAGGGCGTTGTTGGTGAGGCCACCGGCGATCACCAGGTCGTTGACGGCGACGCCGGCCTCGACGAACGCCTCGATGATCATCCGCGTGCCGAAGGCGGTGGACTCCAGCAGCGCCCGGTAGATGTCCTGCGGCCGGGTGGCCAGGGTCATGCCGACGATCATCCCGCTGAGGTCGTGGTTGACAAGCAGGGAACGGTTGCCGTTCCACCAGTCCAGGGCGATCAGGCCGTGCGCGCCGACGGGCTGGCTCGCGGCCAGCTCGGTGAGTTGTTCGTGCGAGTCGATGCCGGCGGGGGCTGCGTGCTTGACGAACCAGCCGAAGATGTCGCCGACGCCGCTCTGCCCGGCCTCGTAACCCCATGCGCCGGGGCTGATGCCGCCGTCCACGACCCCGCACATGCCGGCCACCTCGGCGACCGCCGCGCCGTTGACGACGTGGCAGGTCGAGGTGCCCATGATGGCGACGAGCCGACCGGGCTCCACGGCCTGCGCGGACGCCGCGGTGACGTGCGCGTCGACGTTGCCGACGGCCACCGCGATGCCCTCGGGCAGGCCGGTCCAGGCGGCCGCCTCGGCGGTGAGCGCGCCGGCCCGGGCACCGAGCGGCAGCAACGGACCGTCCAGCTTGGCCACGAAGTCGCCGAAGTCGGGGTTGAGCGCGGTCAGGAATTCCTCGGACGGATAGTGGCCGTCCTGCAGGATGCCCTTGTATCCGGCGGTGCACACGTTGCGGGTCTCGGTGCCGCAGAGCTGCCAGACGATCCAGTCGGCCGCCTCGACGAAGCGCTCGGCCCGGTCGTAGACCTCCGGGTCCTCCTCCAGGATCTGCAGGCCCTTGGCGAACTGCCACTCGGCGGAGATCTTGCCGCCGTACCGGCCGATCCACGGCTCCGCCCGCTCGTGGGCCAACGCGTTGATCCGGTCGGCGTGCGGCTGCGCGGCGTGGTGCTTCCACAGCTTGACCCAGGCGTGCGGTCGGTCGCGCAGCTCGGGCGTCTCACACAGTGGGGTGCCGTCGGCGAGCGTCGGCAGCACGGTGCAGGCGGTGAAGTCGATGCCGATGCCGACCACCCTGGTGGGGTCCACCCCCGCGGCGGACACCGCCGCCGGGACGGCGTTCCGCAGCACGTCGCGGTAGTCGTCCGGGTTCTGCAGAGCCCAGTCCGGGGGCAGCGCTCGGCCTCCCGGAAGCGTCGTGCTGATGACGCCGTCGCCGTACTCGTGCACCGCGGTCCCCAACTCGGCACCATCACCGACACGGACCACCAGAGCTCGCCCGGACAGGGTGCCGAAGTCGACACCGACGACGTAGCGGTCGTCAGCTCCATCCACACGGTTCATGTTCACCTCCACCGTTAACGGGGATAGTGTTAACGCTCACATCCAGCCTCGTCAAGACATCTAGGCGCAACAGCTCCGTAACGGAACGCGGAAGCCGGGCGGACTCGGGCGCGTCAATGGCGGACCGCCACAAAGCACGTGAATCCGGTGTCGTGCACCGATCGGGCACTCGGGGCGAGGACTGCCGCACGGACCGGGCGCCGACCGATCGTCCCGCGACGGGCCGGGCGACGGGTGCCGCACCTCCCCCGCCACGGGACGCCCGCCTGCCGGCGGCCAGTCGCCGGGCCGGGATGATGTTGGCGATAACATCACCGAACCGTCGGGCTCCCGTGGTCGGGCCTCTGGCACGGCCGCCGGTCGCCGCGATGGCTCATGAGCGAGCGCCCCCGAGGGCCGCCGGCCCACCGCACGGCCCCGAGACGGGCCGGTGTTATCGATAACATTCGACGTCTGAGTGATCCACTCGCGTTCCTGAAAATCGGGGGGTCCCCGGGGCGAAGACAGGCCGACTTCACGAAAGCCGAGTCGAACAAGCCCTCCCGGCCCGCACCGCGCGACCGGGACAGCCGGGGGGGGGGGGGGCCGGGGGGGGGGGGCGGCGCGGGGCGGGGGGGGGGGGGGGGGGGGGGGGGGGGGGGGGGGGGGGGGGGGGGGGGGGGGGGGGGGGGGGGGGGGGGGGGGGGGGGGGGGGGGGGGGGGGGGGGGGGGGGGGGGGGGGGGGGGTGGTTTGGGGGGGGGGGTGGGGGGTTGGTTCTTTT